>NZ_CVTB01000324.1 GCF_001050015.1 Mycolicibacterium malmesburyense | reverse complement strand
CGCCCCGAAGACCAACCGAAAGACAGCGAAGGACCCTGAACCCCGTCGCCCGTCGTCCGTCGTCCGTCGCCTGGCGCCCCCGTCGGCGCGACCGCCCCAGAAGGGCGTCCGCCACTCGGCTACTCAACTACTCGGCCTTGGGCTTGAGCGTCCAGGCGGGGATCCAATGGGTCACCGCTTTCCGACGGGCGCCGTAGGCGATCTCGTAGGTCACCCAGCCCCACCAGTAGCCCTGCTCGCACAGACCCCAGCACGTCAGGCGCCCCTCGACCACCGCGTGCATCTGCAGACCGGCGGGGTTGTAGCCGCCGACGGCATGCGGTTCGCGGGGGAACACCGCGGCCAGGTCGACGAGCACCGCGACTGGCGGATCGACGCGGCGGAAGGCTTGCTGAACGGGCTGCCCGTTGTACCCGATGCCCTTCAGCTCGCCCACGATTCGATCATACGTTCGAACGCGGTAAGACGAACACGAACGGTCGCCGGAACCCCAGCCCGGCCAACCGCGCCCGTCGCACGCTGTCGACTCCGACGGTTCGCACCACCCCCGACGTCGGCTCATAGCACTCGAAGCGGCCGCTCCGCGTGCCGACGATCAGCACCCAATGCCGCGGGATGAACCGACCGACGAGCATCGGGACCGGCCACCCGCCGGCCACCCAACCCGCCACGTCAGTAAGCGAGTCACGCCGCCCGCGGAACAACCTCCACCGATACCGGACACCGAACTGCGCACTCCGCTCGTTGAGCGCCCGCACCATTCCGCACGGCCTGGTTCCCAGCCGCCTCGGCCAGAGCCGGTTGACGTCGCCATGCACCCGCGCCTGCTCCGCCGCGAACCATCCCGGCTCGCCGAGCCGCGCACGCCGGTCGGCGTCAACAAGCGCACCGGCCACCACTGCGACCGTGGGACCGCACGTCACGCCGTCGCGTTGCCGCAGCCGCAGTCCGGCCAGATCCATCGTCTCAGTGTCCTCGGTGGGCCGATTCGGACGCCCGAACATGGGCAATCGACTGTCCCACAGCAGGATTCCTGCCATCAGGCAATCAATTTCTGCCATCGGAATTAAAACCTCTGACCACGTGGTTTCCAAGATCAGCTGCAGCTACGAACCGCGACACATGCCACGGCTCGGACACCGAACGGAACAAAAGAAGAAGGCTCAAAAATGAAGCAGTTTGGTATCGCTACCGTCGCCGCTAGCGCCTTTGCCGCCGCCCTGATCGGACTCGCCGCACCCACCCAGGCCGCACCGTCTGGACCGGGAAGCGCGCAGGACACCATCAGCCAGCTGGAATCGCAGGGGTATCACGTGATCGTGAACCGCATCGGTAACGCCCCGCTGGACAAGGCATCCGTAGTGGCGATCCGCCACGGTCAGGTCTACACCCAGACGGACAGCCTGGGCGTCGGCGGTGACCGCAACACTCGGGTGATCAACAAGACGGTCTATGTAGACGTCAAGTAGCTCACCCACCGACAAGCCCCCGGATGAACCCCTAGCCATCCGGGGGCTTGTCCATTTCAGCGAACAAGTGTTTCGGAACGCCGACGCGCGGCTAACTCCCTTTCGTGGCCTTCGACCTGACACCCACCGAGGCGCAGCACGACCTCGCGCGGCGGACCCACGAATTCGCCGAAGACGTGGTCCGGCCCGTCGCGCTCGACTACGACCAGCGCCAGGAATTCCCCTGGCCGGTCCTCGAGGAAGCCGCCACCCGCGGCTTCTACAGCCCCCTGTTCTACCGTGACCTCATCGGCGATCCGACCGGGCTGTCCCTGCCGATGTTCATGGAGGAACTGTTCTGGGGGTGCGCCGGCATCGGCCTCGCCGTGGTGATGCCCGCGCTGGCGCTGTCGGCGATCGGCCAGGCCGCCTCACCTGAACAGATGCTGCAATGGGCGCCCGAATGCTTCGGCACACCAGGCGATCTCAAGCTGGCGGCGCTGGCGATCTCCGAACCCGAGGGCGGCAGCGACGTCCGCAATCTCCGCACCACGGCCCGTCGGGACGGCGACGACTGGATCATCGACGGCCACAAGATGTGGATCGGCAACGGCGGCATCGCCAACGTGCACGTCGTCAATGCCGTCGTCGACGAGGAACTCGGGCACAAGGGCCAGGCGCTGTTCATCGTCCCCGGCGGGACCCCGGGCCTGGAAATGGTCCGCAAGCTCGACAAGCTCGGCTGCCGCGCGTCACACACCGCGGAACTGAAGTTCAACAGCGTCCGCATTCCCGCCGAGAACCTGCTCGGCGGCCAGGAGAAGCTCGACTACAAACTGGCCAAGGCCCGCGAGGCCATCGAAGGCGGTAAACACTCCGGCTCGGCGACGCTGGGCACCTTCGAGCAGACGCGGCCGATGGTCGCCGCCCAAGCGCTCGGAATCGCCCGGGCCGCACTGGAATACGCCACCGAGTATGCCAATCGGCGCGAGGCGTTCGGGGCCCCGATCATCGACAACCAGGGCATCGCGTTCCCGCTCGCCGAACTGGCGACCTCACTCGACGGCGCCCGCCTGCTCACCTGGCGCGCATCGTGGATGGCCGCCAGCGGCATCCCGTTCGAACGCGGCGAGGGCTCGATGTCGAAGTTCGCGGCCAGCGAGGTCGCCGTCCGTGCCACCGAACGCGCGATCCAGACGATGGCCGGCTGGGGCTACATCAAGGATCATCCCGTCGAGAAGTGGTATCGGGATGCCAAGCTGTACACCATCTTTGAAGGAACCAGCGAGATCCAGCGCGTCGTCATCGCCAACGCGCTCGGCGCCGCCGACGGCAAGCCGCCGCTGCACTTCGACCTCGAACCCACGGGCGGACCGATCAACAAGATGTTCGGCCGCGGCACGCCGCTGCGGGGACGGGCGGCCGATGCCGCCCTTTCGGCCAAGGATCGCGTGCCCGCGCCGATAATGCGGTTGGCGATGAACGTATTGCGACCGCCCCGCAAGTAACGGATGAGAGGTGCCCGATGGCCGTTCGGATGGCCGACCTGCTGCGCGGAAGCCTCGATGCCCTCCGGTACGAACCGACCGCCAAGCGCATCCGCGTGGCCCTCGCCGGGGAACCCGTCGCCGACACCCGCCACGCGCTGCTCGTGTGGGAACCCAAACGCATCGTGCCCACGTACGCGGTCCCGGTCTCCGAGCTCTCCGGTCAGCTGGTGCCCGCGGGCGCCGAATCCGGCGACGACGACGCCGACCGCGCGGTGCTCGACCCGACGGTTCCGTTCGGCGCCCATTCGTGTCCCGGCGCCGAGTTCGACGTCATCGCGGGCGAAGAAACGGCACCCGCAGCGGCCTTCCGACCCGAGGACCCCGACCTCGCCGACTACGCGGTCCTGGGCTTCGGCGCGTTCGAGTGGCAGGAAGAGGACGAGCCGATCGTCGGCCATCCCCACGACCCGTACCACCGCATCGACATCCTGAACAGCAGCCGCCACGTCCGCATCGAATCCGGCGGCCGCCCGCTCGCGGAGTCGACGCGCCCGCTGCTGCTGTTCGAGACCAACCTTCCGGTGCGGTACTACCTGCCGCGTGAGGACGTCGTCGCCGATCTCGACGACAGCGACACCATCAGCCACTGCGCGTACAAGGGGCGGGCATCGTACTTCTCGATGCCCGGCGGTCCGAGCGACGTCGCGTGGACGTACCGCGATCCGCTGCCCGACGGCGCGCGCATCCGCGACCACATCTGCTTTTTCGACGAGCGGGTCGACGTCACCGTCGACGGTGTGCGCCAGGAGCGTCCGTCGACGCAGTGGAGCTAGAAACGCAGATTGCGCAGCAGGTCGTAAACGCCGGCGATCCAGAGCAGCATCGGGATCACCGCCGCGATCGCCGCGCCGTCGAGCAGTTCGAGGATCCGCTTGGTCACCGGGGAGATCCGCCGCACGCTCGCGGTGGCCCCGACCGCTATCAACGCGACGATGCCCGCGAGCACGTACACCGCCAGCACCAGCCAGGATCGATCCGGGTACCACAGGCACAGCCGCACCATCACACCCGTCGGCACTGCGACCGCGGCGGCCAACAACGCCCAGGCACACCATCTTTCGGCGTACAGACGGGAGCGGAACCCGCAGATCACCGCGATCAGTGCCGCGACGATCATGCTGTGCACGAAGAAGTGGCCCTGCGCGATGACGGTGATCGCACCCACCGACAGCACCAACGCCCCGGCCGTCACGAACCCGATCAGCAGCAGCCTGGCCAACTGGCTGCGTTCGTGTAACCGCGCCGCCGACTCCGGAACGGAGGCGATGATCGCCTGCCAGGTCGGCGACTCCTCGTCGCTGCCCGCCGTCGCGACGGGATCGAGCAATTCGTCGTTGGCGACGGTCTCGCCCGGTGCGGGAATCGGCGGCAACGCGATACGCGCCACGGCGACAGTCAGTTTCGCCGCGTTGGTGACCACGATCAGGCCGAACGCGATGGCCCCCGCGGGGACCCAGTGCTGCCAACCGTACCCATACGCGACGGCGGCGCCTGTCGCCGCGATGGACGCGACCGCCAGGAACGATGCCAATTCGGCCCGCCGGCGCGGCCCGCCACGGGTCGCCAGCGTCAACAACAGAACGACTGCCGCGGCACCCGCGATCTGCGGTGCGCCGAGCGAATCGACGCCCCGGGGCAGTGGGACGGCGAGCGCCACCGCGCCCGCAAGCGTCGGTATCGCCGCCGTCAGCAGGCTCTCCGCCAGGTCGATGTTCTGGTACCGACTTGTCGCCAGTGCGCTGCCGCCGAGCAGGCCCAGCCCCAGGACGCCGAGCGCGACCGCCCACCACCAGTCGTGACCCGCCCGCGACCAGGCCAGCATCGCCATCACCGTCACGATCACGGAGACCAGCGGGATAGCTACCCCGACAAAGCGATTCAGCGCCGAGCGGTTGAACTCCGGCGTCTCGTCGAGGACCGCGATCGCATCGATGACGTCCTCGACGAGCGGACGATAGCGCTCGGTGCGGCTGACCGAAACCAACGTCAGCAGCGACCCGTCGATGACCCCCGCATCATCCAACGACTCGCTGAACTTCAGCGGCGGCGCACCGGGTCTGGCGAACGCCCACACCCCTTGCGCCTTGAAGTCGAACCCCGCGAGCACATCCTTGGGTGTGTCCTCGAGCAGCTCGGCCAACACCGACACGGTTTCGTCGATGTAGGTCTCGATCGGTGCCGTCGCGGGCAGTACCAGGTCGGTCATGCGCCGCCCGGTCAGGATCGTCACCCGAGTGGTCGACGGCCGCCCGGGGGTGACACTCGACGCGGATGCTGCTGCGGCGGTTGACGTCACCGACGTTCGAGCCTGTCGAAGTCGTCGGACAAGGCGGCGGCCAACTCGACGATCCGGCGCCGGAACGTCTTGCCGAGTAGATCCAGCTGGATTTCGGTGCCACCCGCGATGTGCTTGTCATATGGCAGCACGACAACCCGGCCCGGCGGGACGTGGCGCTCGAACTGCGCGACCAGATCCTCGACGTCGATGTTCGGCTTGCCGGGCACGACGTGGTTGATCACCACGCACGAGCGGCTGAGCAGATCCTGATATCCGTTCTGCCGCAACCAGTCCATGGTCATCGCGGCCTGGCGGGCGCCGTCGATCGAGGCGCTCGCCACGATGACCAGCCCCGAGACCGTCGCCAACACTCCGCGGGCGGCGGGCTGGAACAGTCCGGCGCCACAGTCGGCGAACACGAGGTTGTAGTAGCGCGACACGATGTCGGTGACGCCCTTCCAGTCCTCGTCGTTGAACTCGCGGCGGGCGCCGCTGTAGTCCTCGCTGGAGAGCACCTCGAGGTTTGCGCCGTTCATGCTCGTGTACGCGCGAATGTCGTTGTAGCGCTGCAGTTCCTTGTCGGCGAGAAGATCGGCGACGGTGGCCGCTGACTGGCGACCGGCGCGGTCTGCGAGGTTACCGCCGTCGGGGTCGGCGTCGACGGCCAGGATCCGGTCGCCCCGGACCTTGCTCATGGCCGATCCGAGCGCGACGGTCACCGCGGTCTTGCCGACGCCCCCCTTGAGCCCGAACACGCCGATCTGGTACGAGTCCCGGGCATTCCGGCGGATCCGGGTGTGCAGCTCCATCTCGTAGAGCTCGTCGGGCGACAGCCCGAGGTTGATCCGCGTCAGCATGTAAAGCACGTGACGCCAGCCGCGCCGCGACGGCATCTTCACCGCCGACTTCACCCCGACATGGGACAGCGCGTCGATGGCGCGGTGGTTGCCGATGGTCGCCGCCGACGTCTGCGCTGGTGCGCCACCGGCGAAGGCCCCGTTGTTCTCGGACTGGTGTTCGGCGAAATGCTGGCTCGGAGCGGGCGCGGGTGCCGGCCGCGGCGCCGGTGTGGGCGCCGACCGCGGCTGCTCGAACCTCGCGCCGGCCGGTGCGCCTGCCGTCGGCACGCGCATCATCGAATTCGGTTGCCGCGGAGGCGTTGTCGGCCGTGCCGCAGGCATCTGCGTGGTGATCTCGTTCTGCTGCGGCGGCGGCGCCTGGGCCACCTTGGTCGGTCCTACGGGCGCCGTCGGCCCGGTCATCTCGACGGGTGCGTGACCGGTGGGCATCGGCGCGGGCGTGGGCGAGCCTGCGGCATCGCGATCGACTGCGTCGTCGGCTGTTTGGACAGCGTCTCCCGCGGAGTGGAAAAGCCGGTCATAGTCTGCCGACATGGGAACCTCTCTATGTAGTCAACAAGCGGGCGCACGCGGTGGTGGGCAAGTCCCCGACGGGGGTGCGCTTGCCCACCCGCGTGCGGCTTCTATCCGCCGAACGAGCCCTCGATGAGCCTGTCGGCCTGAAACATGGTGCCCCCGGTGCCACCGGACTCCTGGATGGTGGCGGCGAGCTGCCGAAGCGCGGCGTTGAGTTCCGCCGATGCGGTGTCCCAACGCATCTGGACGGCCTGGTAGGCCTCCGAGCTGGTACCGCCCCACACGCCGGCGAGGGCGGCGAGGGACGCCTTGCCCTCCTCGAGCAGACCCTCGGTCTGGCCCACGGCGGTGCTGATCTCTGCCGACGACGCGTCGATCGCGGCGTAGTTGTAAACCTTTTCGCTCATGTCATGTTCTCCGTTCGTCTCGGTGGGTTCAGAACTGCATCGCCGACGACAGCGCCGCGGATCCGTCGCTGTCCATCGCGGCGTACTGGGCGCCTGCCGAGTGGATGTTGGCCGAGATGTCGTCGAGCGCCTGGACCTGACGAACCGCCGCTTCGTGGAAGCGCATCAGGGCCGCCTGCGCGGCCGAACCGGCCTCACCGACCAGCTGCGCCGACAGGGCGCCTGCCGTCGACTCGACGTGGCCGATGACCGCCCGCAGCTCTCCACCGATCCTTTCGAAGTTGGCTGCCTCCTTGGCGAGGACAGCAACGTCAGTATTCATTGCCATGCTGGATACTCTTTCTCTCTTCCTCTGTCCTCACCATCGATGGCGAGTCTTTCCGGTCGGATGACCGGGAAGTTCTTGTGGACGATCACCAGTCGTCGTCCTCGTCCTCACCGAGGTCCTGGGGTAGGACCCGCGGTGCCGTCAGGCCGTGTTTGCTTCCCCCGCTGCTCGACCGCTGACCCATGTGACCCATCGGCGCGCCGGCGCCACCGGCGGCGCCGACCGGGGCCAGACCGCCTCCGCTCCCGCCCGCGGCAGCACCCGATGCGCCGACCGCCATCGACGGCTGCCCGATCAGCTCGGCCATCAGCGGGGTGCGGGCCATCGTCCCGCCGGCGCCGGGCAGTGACGCGGCGCGAACCAGTCCCGCGCCGGACGTCGCACCCGAACCACCGGCCAGCGGATGATTCGACAGCGGGCTGGCGCCGACGAGACCGACCTGCATCTTCTCGCTGCCCAGGCTGCTTCCGAGCTGGGTGAACAGCGAGGTGACCTGCTGAAGGGGTTGGGTCATCTGCTGCACCGGTTGCGTCACCATCTGCATGCCCTGCTGCGGCACCTGCGCCAGGGTCGAGCCCAGCTGCGATGCCATCTGCATGCCCATCTGCATCGGCTGACTCGGGTGCGCCTGCTGCGTGAGGTTCTCGGCCTTCTGCACCTGACCCTCGGCCTGCTGACCCGCCATGCCCATCTGAGAGGTCGCCCGTCCACCTTGCAGCACCGCCGATTCCATCGACGCCTGCGTACTCACCTGGGTGATGACGGCGTTGCGCAGAGCGGTGGCCGGGGCCGCAGCCGCGGCGTAGCCGGCCGCGACGGCCGCACCACCGGCGGCCACACCGGGGATCACGATCGGCTTCGGCGGCATGATCGGTTCGAAGAGCAGGTTCACGGCGGTCTCGGCCTGATAGAGATCCATCGCCCCGGCCGCCTGATTCCACATGCGCACGAAGTAGTCGAACTCGTTGACCCCGATCGGAACCGTGTTGATGCCAAGGAAATTGGTGGCTTCGAGCACCGCGTGTGTGATGTGGTTCTGCTCGATCTCGGGAAGCGGCGGCGTGGTGGCCATCGCCTGGCTGTAGGAGTTCGCCTGAGCGGTCGCCTGCAACGCCCGCTTCTGGGCCTGAGCCGACACGGTCCGTAGCCAGGCGACCATCGGCATGGTTGCGGCGACAACCCGTTCGCTGGCCGAGCCGCTCCACACCGCCGTCAGGGAAGCCAGGCTCGCGGCCAATTCGTCGGCCTGCGTCTCCAGCGAGATGGCCAACGCCTCCCAGCCCGCGGCGGCTTGCAGCATCGGCGCGGCGCCCGCGCCGGCCATCAGCCGGGCGGTGTTGAATTCTGGCGGCATCGCATGCCAGAACATCGTCTGGGGCTTCCCTGGTTCGTCGGATCGCGATCAGAAGGTCGTGGCGTTCGCGCCGTCCACGGCGTTGTAGATGCCCGCGCTCTCGACGACGGCGGCGCCCATCCGCGCCAGCTCTTCCTGCGCATATGTATTCATGGCGAGGGTCTCGACGCCCTCGGCGGCGAATGCGGCCGCAGCCTGCGCCGACACCTCGTCGGCTCCCGCCGGAACCAGAGCGGTGACGGCAGCGCCGGCGGTCGTGCCCACGGCGAGCCCTCGGGTGCCGTTAGCCACTACCTGCGTCCCGATGCCCACGGCGCCCGGGTTGTGCATCAACGGTTCCATTCGAAAAATCTCCTCATTGGCTATGAATTCGATGCGTATGAACTTGTGACGTTCGAATACGGTTGTCGGGTCAGCTCAGGAACCGTTCCCCCGACCCATTTGCCAGCGCCGCGCCACCGAATTTGCTGGCGTGTGCCTCGAACCATACTAACCGCGGTTCGCGGATGCTCATCACACAACTTCTTCCGGCGGATCCACGTACGCCGCCTGGACGACCTCCTTCCCATCCGGCGAGACCAGGAATCCCTGACCGGGCGGCCGGCGTTTGAGCCGCACCTCGCTCGAGGGGAACTCCTGCTTCTCCCCCGAGAGGAACAGCGTCGGAGACCCGGCGCCATAGGCGGCGCCGACGAACTTGTCCATGGTGGCGCGATGCGCCTGGCTCATCTGGCAGGTGACGATGATGTGCAGGCCGATATCGGCGGCCGCCGGCAACAACGGAAACAGCGGAGCCATCGGCGGCACGACACCGCTGGCGGCGACGATCATGTGCCAGTCGTCGACGAGCAGCACCACATCGGGCCCGCTCCACCAGGACCGCGCACGCAGCTGAGCCGTGGTGAGATCCGCTGGCGGAAGCCGCTTCTGCAGGTTGATCGCGAACGCCTTGATCGCCTCTTCCAGGCTGGCGTTGTTGCGGTTGATCGCACCCGCGGCGAGCAGGTGTGACTCCGGAACCGCGTCAAGCAGCCCAGATCGGTAGTCCGCCAACATGAACCGCACCTGATCCGGACTGTTGCGCGCGCAGATCGCTTGTGCGACGGCATGGGCGATGCGCGTCTTGCCCGACTTGGGTCCGCCGAAGATCAACAGGTGCGGCGTGGTGTGCATGTGGTTGTAGGCGACGCCCATGTCGGATTCGCGGAGGCCGAGCGGCACCGTCCACCGGCTGCGATAGTCGGCGTCCGGCCCCGGCGGGTTCGGATCCAGCTGATGCAGGTAGATGCGCTCGGGCAGGACCCGAACCTTGGGCGCCTGGTCGGAGTGGCGTGCCGAAACGGCTTGCACCGCTTCGGACATGGCGGCGACCAGATTGTCCGCGCTGTGCACACCGTCGAGCCGCGGCACCCCCATCATCAAGTGGTGCTTCTCCATCGACACCGCGCGTCCGGGCCGGTTGGCCGGGATCTCGCGGGTGATGCGGTCGATCTGGGTCTCGTTGACGTCGCCCAGCCGGAACTCGACCTTCGTGCCGAGGTAGTCGCGCACGCGCGCCTTGAGTTCGGTCCAGCGCGGCGTCGAGATCACCGTGTGCACGCCGAACTGCAGGCCTTGTCCGGCGAGGTCCTGGACGACGGCTTCGAGGTCGGGGAACTCCGCGACGAACGCGGGCCAGCCGTCGATCACCAGGAACACGTCGCCGAACGGGTCGGCGGCCAGCGGGTGGTTGGCGTCGTCGCGCATCTGGCGGTACGCGGCCATCGAGCCGACCCGGTACTGCTTGAACATCGCTTCGCGTTGGCGCAGAACGCCTTTCATTTCGGCGATGACGCGGTTGACCCGGTCGGGTTCCGACCGGGTCGCCACTCCGCCGACATGCGGCAGGTCCTCCAGATACATCAGGCCACCGCCGCCGAGGTCGACGCAGTAGAACTGCACCTGCCGAGGCGTGTGTGACGCGGCCGCCGACAGGATCAGCGTCTGCAGGAAGGTCGACTTGCCGGTCTGCGGCGCGCCGCCAACGGCGATGTTGCCACCGGCCGAGGCCGTGTCGATGCCCCACACCTCTTGGCGGTGCCGGCGTGGTTCGTCCATGATGCCGAGCCCGAACCGCAGCGGCTGGCGCAGGCGGTCGTTCGCGATCAGCTCGTCGACCGGCGTCGGATTCGCCAACGGAGGCAACCACATCCGATAGGCGCGGGTCTCTCCGGTGGTCAGCTGATCGAGGACAACCTCGCGGAGGACGCGCTGGTCGGGTTCGATGCTCATGAGCCCACCACCGGCTCGGGGATCGGTGCGGCGGTGAAGGGCCGGATCCGCACCCGGCGCTGGCCGTTGGTCTGCGGCCTGGCCTCCCCGTTGTCCTGTCGCGCGGCGGTCGGGACGTAGTTGACGCCGGTGTACACGCTGTGGAACTTGACCGGATCCTCCATGCCGACACGCAGGAAGCCGACGCCGCTCTCCTTGTTCGTGATGTACTGCGCCTCCGGCGTTCCGATCACCGCCTTGGACTCAGCGGAACTCGTGGTCCGCAACGCGATCCGGTAGGTGAGGTTCGGCTCGAGTTTGTCGATGCGCACACCGCCGGTGTTCAGGGACTGCGTCGCCAGCAACAGGTGCACCCGCAGCGACCGGCCCACACGACAGATGCGGTCGAACAGCGCGATGAAGTCGGGATGGTTCTGCAGCAGCTCGGCGAACTCGTCGACCACGACGAAAAGCGTTGGCAGCGGCGGTAGGTCGGCACCGCGTTCCCGGTGCTTCTCGTACTCGGCCACGCCCGAAAGCGCACCCGCCGCACCCACCTGGAGACCGGCCTGCCGCAGGATCGACTGCCTGCGGTCGAGTTCGCCGCTGAGCACCTCGCCCATGCGGCTGACCAGTTCGGCTTCCTCCTCCATGTTCGTGACCACGGCGGCGGTGTGCGGCAGCTTCTCCATGCCCAGGAACGTCGAGCCGCCCTTGAAATCGGTGAGCAGCAGGTTCACCTGGTCGGGATGGTGGGTCGCCGCCAACGACAGGATCAGCGTGCGGAGGAACTCAGACTTGCCCGATCCCGTGGTCCCGATGAGCATCCCGTGCGGGCCGGCACCGAACTCCGCGCCTTCCTTGATGTCGAGGTGCATGATGTCGCCGGTCTTGAGCTCGTGACCGAACGGGATGCGTAATCGGTCGCGGTCGGTGTCGCTGAACATCCGCCACCGCGCGGGCGTCACCTCCTCGATCGTCTGGGCCCCGACCAGTTGATGCCATTCGGTGGCAACCTTCTTGTGCACCCGGACGCTCTTGTCGATGATCGTGCCGGTGATCGACCAGCCCGCCAGCTTGCGCGCGACGCGGGCGGCCTGATCGGGCGTCATGCGGTCGACGGTCGAAGTGATGAGCCGGAACGCCTGATTGGGCAACCGGTCGTCTGCGGTGCCGTCGTCGGCGACCCGGACGCGGTATGCCGAACCGCGGTGATTGCCGAGCGTGATGACGGTGACGCCCGCCCGGCCGTCGACCGGGAATCCGGCCTTCCCGCCGGTGAGGTCGAAGACCACGACGTACGGCCCGCTCGGTGCCGCATCGGCGGTGTGGGGGCCGCGTGCCGCCAGGTCGCTGAGGCCGTCGGGCCGGGTGAAGATCATCCGGGTGGGACCGGCCGCGTCGGTGTCCGTCTGATGCTGCAGATGGGGTAACCACTTGAGCCAGGCCCAGTTCGGGTCCTCGGGGTTGTCGATGAGCACCCGCATCTGCAGGAGGTCCGGCGGGTGGAACACCGCAAGGTGACAGATCATGGCCGCGACCAGACCCGCCGCCCCGTCCGGGTCGCCGCCCACGGCGATGGTCGGGAATGTCCGCAGCTGAAGCAGTTTCGGGCAGTCGTGAATGAGGCCGTGCGTACGAAGGAATTTCGTCACCCACATGTGGCTCACGGGTTCCAGGTGCGGTGCGGGTGCCCCTTGCGGTCCCGCCAGTTCCCCGCCGACCGCCGGTTTGAGCAGACGGTCGACCGCGGGCTCGGTGCCGAGCCCGATGCGCGTCGCCGCGTAGAAGTCGGCATTGGTCTGTCGTGACCACTGGCGGTTGGTTCCGATGATCGACAGCAGGTCTTCGGGGTGCGGGGCGTGGTAGTTGAAGAACGTCACCTGCGCGGCCGCCGATGATGTCACGCGCGTACGCAGCCCGGCCAGATAGCGGAGGTATTCCTTGCGGTCGGCGTTGATCTCGGGGACGCGTTTGCCGCCGGGTCCGCCCCCGGCCATGAATCCGACCGTCGCCATGATCATCATCAGCGGCATCATCAGCATGTACGGCGAAAGCTGCCGGATGCCGGTGAAGATCATGATCGCGACCATGCCGAGCATGCCGCCGCCCATCACCCAGGGCAGCGCCTTCTGAATGCCCGACGGCGGGACCTCGACGCCCAGATCTTCGGGCGGCGCGACGTTGATCTCACCCGGCGTCAGCCTCGGCCCGCGCTTGATGATCGGGGTGAATTTCTTGGTGCTCATCCGCCGCCACCCCCGGTGGGCGCGGCCGCCGGTTGGGCGGCGCCATTCACCTTGCGCGGGTTGGGATCCGGCGGAAGAGTGTCATGTTCGACCAGCGCCGCCTCCTTCGACAGCACCGGTCCGTCCATCAGCAGCCCCACCACCTGCCACGGGGCGGTGGTCGGGCCGCTCAGCCCGAGCGTGTTCCCGGTGTCCTCGTTGGGAAGGCCGTACCGCACGCCCTGCGGGTCGATGTAGTAGAGGCTCTCGCCGTACCGCGGATCGGGCGACTGCAGCTGGATGTACTGTCCACCGTCGATGTAAACGGTTGCGTCACCGCCGATCTGCTCGATCCCGGTGTTCATCGCCGACGGGGGGATCGGCAGGTGCCTGCCGACGATGACCGTCGTCTTCGGCGCCTGGTCGCCCGGTTCGCGCTGCCACGCCCAGCACAGGGTCGGGTCGTCTGCGCGCTGCAGGATTTCCAGTGGCTTGTCGGGCAGCGGTGAAGCGAACACGTGCTCGGAAATCCTCGCGACAACGCTGGCCTCCACCGACGGGGGTGTGACGAGCCCGAACGAATTGGTCGCCCGCAGCGCCGCGGCGGTGGTGTCGTTGATGCGCGCGACACCGTCTGGCAGCACCACGAAGTGTTGTTCGCCGTCCTCGGTCAGCGCCTTGAACACCGAGCCGATCACCAAATTCGGCGGCAGCCCAACCGAATTCGGGGTACCGGACAGCGGTATGTCGGGCAGACGCCACGGTCCGGCGTTGGGGAGCGCGTTGAACAATCCCTGCGAGATGGGCGTCGCCCGTGCCGTCACGGGGATTCCGACCGCCGAGGTGACGGCGCGATCGGCGAGATCGATATCGTGCCTGCCGCCCTCGGTCACCAGCCAGATGTCGTTCTCGTAGGAGACCAGCATCCCTTGGTCGGGGCGCATCGGGGCGACCGAGGCGTCGGTGACCAGCGGCCGCACGATGATCGACGATTCCAGGTTGGGCACCACGCTCTCGGGCTTGGTGACCGTGTCGCAGAGCGTCCACATGGAATTGGCGCCGCCCACCGGAGTTGCGTACGGGGCCCCGGGTATTCCGATGGGCTGGCCCTTCGGCATCCGGTTCAGCTCGTCGGACTTGACGGCCGAGGGCGTTCCGGCGTTGCCGAGCACCAACCGTGCCGAGGTCAGGTTGTACACCGGCCGCAGTTGCCCGTTCCCCGGCAGCACGACGTAGAGCTGATTGGTGCTGCGGTCGACGAGAAGCGTGTCGTTCCCGCGCTTTCCGAGAGGTTTGAAGTACGCCAGCAGCGCGGCACCCAAGCAGACGGCGACCGCGATGACCACGCCCGCGAAGACGGCCCGGCTGTAGAACTGCAACGGGTCGTCGAACATCCGGGTGTCCCGGCGCACGATCGCGTGCTCGACGCGTCTCAGCAGGAAGCGCCAGCCGCTGACCTGAACCTTGGTGGTGAGCCGGAAACCCATGGTTACACGCCGATGCTCAGCCGTGCATGGACCGCGCCTATCGCCGCGGTCATGTCCTCACCGTTGATCTCGCTGAGCTGCTCGTCGCCCAGGCTGTCGATGTCGAGCGACCGGGCCAACCGCATGTCGCGGTTCTGCTCTCCGGCCTCGACCAGCTGGCGGGCGTAGCGGCCGTTACCGGCGATGTCGAGTGCCGGCTTGCCGTTGAGCGTGCGGCTGCTCAGCAGGGTGGCGGCCTCGAGCACCTCTTTGGCGGCCTGTCCGTCGAGCGACGAGTCATTGCCCCGCGCAATGACTTCGGCGATCTCGACGATCTCGTCGGGGGTGTACGAGTCGAACTCGATGCGGGTGGCGAATCGCGAACGCAGGCCGTCATTCGATTCCAGCAGCCGGTCGATGTCGGCGCTGTAGCCGGCGATGATCACCACCAACCGGTCCCGGTCGTTCTCCATACGGGCCAGCAGCGTGTCGAGCGCTTCGGTGCCGAATGGGTCGGCGCGGCCGTCGCGCTCCTGCACCAGGGTGTAGGCCTCGTCGATGAACAGCACGCCGCCGAGCGCGCGGTCGATGGTGCGGCTGGTCTTGACGGCCGACTGGCCCTCGTATTCGGCGACGAAATCCTTGCGGGAGGACTCGACGAGCTTCGGTTCGGCGATGACGCCGAGGCCGGCCAGGATATTGGCGACCACGCGGGCGATCGTCGTCTTTCCGGTGCCGGGCGGCCCGGCGAAGATCATGTGCTTGGACGTCTGCGCAACCTTCATCCCGCGCGCCGCACGGATTTTCGCCATCTGGGTCGCGGCACGGTAGGCCTCGATCTGCTCCTTGACCCGGGTCAGCCCGATCTGGCGGTCGAGTTCGGCCTGGGCCTCGGCGAGTAACCGCTCGCGGCCGCTGGTGTCGGCTTCCACGCTGGTGGGATCCCACGGATCCTTGCGTGCGGCGATCTGCTCCGCGGTCGTGGTCGTGAGCCGGTATGACGGGTCGCGCAGCGCCTCAATGACTTTCGGATTCGGGTGAGTGGCCTGCAGCCACTCCAGCAGCGCGAGCGCAGACTCCTCGTTGCCCTGGCCGCGGCGCGTCATCGCCAGGAACCACGCGATGGCCGGTGCGCACGCTTCCCCGGCCGGTGAGGAGTTGGACTCGGTGAGGCGTCGTTCGGCCTCGGTGAACAGGCCGAGGTTGGCCGCCGCGACGCCGTGCGCCACACCCGCTGCGGCGGCGAGGAACTTGTCGGGCCAGGCGCCGGCACCGCGCACCTCGTCGATCACATCGGTCCAGCGTTCCGCGGCGCCGTAGATCACCGCCTTGATCCACGACACCAGGTGCTCGGCGCCGGCCGACGGGGCGTCCTCGAGCGCCTCCATCGCATCGGCGTTGTTGCCGACGGACGCCTCGTTGACCGCGAAGCCCATGGTGATGGCCAGCGGCGAATTGACCGGGTACGTGATGTCGCCGAATCGCCCCCCGATCGGCACCCGCGCGCCGAGGCTGTTCATCGATATCTCCGCCGCACCGGCGAGTTGACCGAAGTTCGCACGCGAGTACCACGCCCGAAACAACGTCACCCTGTCCGTGTCCCCGCAGCGGATGCGGCCCACCCACGCATCGCAGGCCGACTCGTCGAAATTGGTGATCTCGGTGAAGATTTCGAACGAGCGCGCCGGTGTGCTGGCCAGCATGCCGACCGCACTTCCGAAGAGGCTCGCGAGATGCTCAGTCATGACCACCGGCATATCGAGTCGCGAACACGCGTGTGCGTTCGATGCTGGCCTGCTCCGGACTCGGCAGCCCGAGATCGCGGGTGAGGAAGTCGCGCGTCGCCGCGTCGTCGTGGCCCTGTTCGCGCATCCCCGCGAGCATGCTCGCGTACTGCGTCGACTTGGCCTGGTGGGTGGCGAGCCCCGCCACGACGACGACCTCGTCGGCCAGGTCGGCCTCCGTGAGTTCGCCGGCCTCGCCCGACAATTCGATCCGGCTGATGCGGCCGTCGAGGAATGCGCTGACGGTGACGGTGCCGGGCGGATTTGTCACTGTCACAATGGAATCCGGCGGATCGACGTTGTCGGACTCGGCGGGGGCGTAGACATCCAGCATGTCGAGGACGGAATCCTCCGCTGCTGCGGAGCCGAAGTCGAGCGCGGCCATGTCGTCGTGCTCGTCGTCGGCGTCACGTGACGATCGCTCATCCACCATGTACGGCCTCCGCTGAATCGAGCGTCGCATGGTCGAACCACTTTCCCGACGGCAGAAACTCGATCAACCCGTCGAGAGCACGCTGCAGGTTGTCGATGCTGCCCGGGAGGAAGCTCCCATACAGTTCTCCGTTGACGCGCCGCGGGATGGACACGATCCGTCCGTACCTCGAGTCGAGCATGCCGGCCGCGACATCGGCCTGCGTGAACGTGCCGCCGGGGTGCCGTTCGATCGCGGTGATCTCCGCCCAACCCTCGGGATCGGCGATGATGTCGGCGTACGCGCGGGCCGAAGAGGGACCGATGCCATAGGCGGCGATCTGGTTTGCGTCGCGACACTCGGCGAGTTTGCTCGCCACACCCGTCAGCGGTTCGACGTCCGCCGGTGTCGCGGTGCCCAAGACCGTCATCACCATCCCCGCCAGCCCGACCTGCGGGGCCACCCGCTGCAACACCAGCAGGTCGCCGTCGCGCGCGGCGACGACGTGGCGGTCGCCCTTACGGCAGACCACGAACCGGATCAGCTTGCCACCGACGTCGCGCCGCCACCACCGGGCCTCCAGCGTGCGGTCGGCCCGGCTCAACGTGTCGACCATCGCCGCCACCTCGGGGTGGGGTTGATCGAAGACGTCGACCACGCCTTGGGCCGTCAGGTCGCGGGCGACCTGCTCCCAGACCCGGTCGCGCAGTTCGGGCTGGGGGATGTTCTGGCGGATGCCCAACGCGGTCGGGAATTCCATGAGCCCGAGCCGGTCGGCGATCACCAGCATCCCGTCGATGGTGACCTCGACGCCGACGACGTCGTCGATGTGTGTGGCGTCCGGGCTCATGCCTGATCCGTCCGCATCTGTGCGGTCAGTTCCGAGGCCACCGCCTCATCGGTCCGGTCGTACCGGGCGGCGGCTTCGGTGAGCTTGTCGGACAGCACGGCGGACGTGTCGACGACCGCGGCGCCCGCACGGTCACGCGAGTCCAGCGCGGCAGCGAGCGCATCGGTGGTCGAGGCGGCGATCGTGCCGTGGGTGGTCATGACCGACGCGGGGATTTCGTCGACCGATCGCGCCGCCGCATTCGCGTCGGACGCCGTGCGGGCGTGACGGGCCGCCAGATCGCCGAGGTGAGCGGCGGTGACGCGAACATCGTCGCCGGACATGGCTCTTCGCCCCTCTCCCTCGTCATGCGGTGACAGGCGGCTGTCGGCACCGCCGGTTGCGCACAGACCTCGAATATTTGCCGCGGATCACCGACACACGGCAGGAAGCGAGTACGCAGGCCTCATTGCCGCGAGTCAGCGTACCAGCGGTTCAGCACTGCTGATTGCACAGATTTTTCGTTACCGCGCTCCATACCCTCCCCGGGTACGCGATCCCGCAGCTAATTGCAAGGTTGGGATCTCGCCGGAATAATTGCACCTATGGCAGTTCTGGCAAACTAGCTCGGCCGACTCCGTCAACGATCTTGCGTGCTGAACTGGCGGCAAGCCGTGGTGGTCGGCAAGTTACGCCGGCGACAATTCAGACCTACGCCGATGGCCATCCCCGCATGCTGACACCCTTCTGAAAACACCTCCTGGCGTGTTTGCTGGAAGTGTGGACGAACGGGCACCTGGAACCGTGGTTGATACTGGGCGGGGACCGCGTACAAGAGCTGGAGGCGATCGCTTTGACGGACCGCGATGACGCGTTGCGGAGAGAACTCGGTTGGGAGAACTCCGAAGAGGCCTCCGCCGAGGTGCCGCCCTCGGACCACCGGGAGCCGACGCCACCGGACCGCGAGCCGGCGCCGCCACCGGGATTCCCGGATCCACCGGCGCCGCGCGCCAGCTTTCGCGAACAGCCTGCCCGGTTCGGCCCACCGCCGGACTCCCTTGGCGATACCGGACCGGTACCCGCCGCGACCCACCCGGATCCCCGGATGTGGGGCCACCCCGTCCGGCCCCAACCGCCCGCCCGGCCGGCCCCGCAGCCCGGCCCCCCGGCGCCCGGCCAGTGGTCGGGCTCCAGCCCCCAGGGGCCGGGTCTCCACGGCGCGCCCCCTCCCCCACGACCGACCGGGTCCTACGCCGAGCGCATTCGGCCCGACGAGTTGGTTCCGGCGCGCAAACCGGCGCCGACGCGCGGTTGGCGATTCGCCCTCTACCGGGCCACGTTCGGCTATGTGAACCTCGGCCCTGGCCCCGACGAGGTGCGACAGGCCGAGCTGGAGGCCAAGATTCGCGGCGTGCTGCGGGGTCATTACAAGATCGGCGTGATGGGCAAGGGCGGCGTCGGTAAGACGACGGTCTCGGCCAGCATCGGCTCGGTGTTCGCCGAACTTCGCCAAGACGACCGGGTCGTCGCGATCGACGCGGACACCGCGTTCGGCAAGCTCGGCAGCCGCGTCGACCCCAGGGCCCCGGGCTCGTACTGGGAGCTGGCGTCCGACCAGCACCTGGAAACCTTCGCCGACGTCCGCAGCCGCGTCGGGAACAACGCCGCCGGGCTGTTCGTGCTCGCCGGTGAAGGCACGCCCGCACGGCGCCGTGTGTTGGACCCGGCCATCTATCGCGAGGCGACCTCGCGCCTGGACCGCTACTTCACGATCTCGATCATCGACTGCAGTTCGACGATGGACTCCCCCGTCACCCAGGAGGTGCTGCGCGACCTGGACGCAATGGTCGTGGTGTCCTCGCCGTGGGTCGACGGCGCGGCCGCGGCGGGCCAGACGTTGGACTGGCTGGCCGCTCGGGGGTTGACGAGGCTGCTGCAGAGCACCGTCATCGTCCTCAACGACTCCGACGGGCACGCCGACAAGCGGACGCGTTCGGTTCTGGCGCAACAGTTCTCGGGACAGGGACAGAAGGTCATCGAGGTGCCGTTCGACGGACATCTGCGGCCGGGCGGCGTCATCAGCGGAACCGCGGAGATGTCTCCGAAGGCCCGCCGCCGGTTCCTGGAGATCGCCGCGGCGCTCGCCGAGCACTTCCCCGCCGACGACGACCGCAATCGTGAACGCTACTGACGCTCAAGTGAGTTGGTCGACGAGCGCGGCGATCGCCTCCGCGGCCGCGGGCGACAGTTGTTCCCCCGTCTCGGCGTGCACGATGTCATCATCGGAAACCCCTGCCGCCTGGGCGGTTTCGGCGATGGTGAGGTTCGCGCGGCGCCGGGCCGCGTAGAGCCGCTGACCCAGCGTCGCACCCGGGGATCGCGCCGCGCGCAACATCAGATCGTCGTAGCGTGACCGGACCGCACTCAACGCCTTGATCAGCGGCGGGGTCACCCGGTTGATCCGGGCCGCCCGCGCGGCAACCGCCTCCAATTGGCGCAGGTCGGTCAGGATCTGCGCCGCTCTGCGGCCGAACTCGGGGTCCTGCGGTTCCGGCAGCGCCGCGATCGCCGAATCGAACGTCCTCGCGGCGGTGATCACCGCTTCGGCGATCAACGGCACCTCGTCGCTAGCGGGCGTCGTCGCCGGGCGCTCCTCGCCGACCGGTTCTCCCAAACGGAGCTTGGCGATCGTGCCCGGCGGCCACTTCAGCACCTCCTCGAGCTTTGCTCGAGTGCGTTCCCGCGGCCAGCTTCTGCCCTTTTCGAACGCGATCAGCGCGCCGGCGTTGATGATGCCGTCGGCGGCGAGGCCCCGTTGGCTGATGTTGAGTTCGCGGCGCCGCGCGGCGGCCGCCGCACCCGCTCGGACCATGCCGGGATCGAGCGCCTCGGCCGAACCGTCGATCGACTCCGGATTGGTCATGGGGCGGCTGGTCCTCGAGGCGGGCGGGGTGAGACGGTGCCGCAATCGTATCCGTCGCGGTGCTGCGTGCTACGGCTTGGGGCGGCGTGGCGTCCCCTGATTCGTGGCAACGCTCCGGTTATCGCCGGTGCTCGCGACGGTCGCTACGGTTTCCTAGCGGATTACGATGACGCAAACACGCTCGTCAGCCGCACGATCACGCTACGCGTGTCCGCGAATCTGTTCTAACCGTTGCAACGCTACGGTTTATGCGCTACGTTTTCCGCCATCGCGGCCGGCGCGCCGCACCCCGGCACAGAGGAGCTTCAGAAATGCACACGACTGAATCGGACGAGATGCCCGTCGGCGCTTGCACCCGGGATCCGGAGCGGTGGACGACGTCGGCCGACGAGCAGGCCAAGGCGATCTGCCGCGCCTGCCCCCGCCGCTGGCTCTGCGCCCGGGAAGCCTGCGAGCTTCCGCGCGCCGAAGGCCTCTGGGCGGGGATCTACGTGCCGGAGGGCGGCCGTGGCCGCACGTTTGCTCTGCGGCAGCTCAAGTCGCTGGCCGAACGGCACGGCCAACCGGTCCGCGAACGTCGGCTGTACGCGGAATCCGCCTGACCTCCGGTCCGCCCGCCGCCGGATCGGGGGGTCGGCGGCGGGCAGCCGGAATAACTCACGGCCGGCTCCGGTTGACTGATGCGACGGTGCCGGGCATGCCCCGGGCCCCAACCACAATCGTCGCTTCGAGCGACCACTCGCCGAGAGGCGCAGGCGGCACCGTCCCCCTTTTTTCTCCCGGCTACCAGGTGTCGACGAACCGTCGACCCTCGCGCCGGGGCGCGTGCGCGGTGGCCGCCTTCAGCGTGTTGATCACGACGTCCCGGGTTTCGGCCGGGTCGATCACGTCGTCGATCTCGAACAGCGCAGCGGCATTGAGCGCCTTGGCGTTCTCCTGCGCGGCGGCCGTCGCCTGCCGCACCCGTTCCTCGCGCTCGTCTTCGTCGGCGATCGCGTCGAGTTCCTTGCGCATTCCCAATCTGACGGCGCCCTCCAGGCCCATCGGTCCCAGGTGCGCCCCGGGCCACGCCACCGTCAGCACCGGCTCGTGCAGGCTTCCGCCCGTCATCGCCTGCGCGCCCAATCCATAACCGCGGCGCAGGATCACGGCGACCAGCGGCACCTCGAGCGCCGCGCCCGCCACCAGCATCCGCGATGCGCGCCGCACCAGCGCCTCGGACTCCGCCGCCGGTCCCACCATGTAGCCCGGGCAGTCGACCAGCGAGAGCACCGGCAGCCCGAACGCGTCGCAGAGCTGCAGGAAGCGGGCCGCCTTGTCGGCCGCGGCGGCGGTGATCGCCCCCGCCATCACCATCGTGTTGTTCGCGATGACGCCGACCGGGCGGCCGTCGATGCGAGCCAGCGCCGTCACCATCTCCGGAGCGAACTTGGTCCGCAGGAACGTCACCGAACCCTCGTCGGCCAGCGTCTCGATGATGGGTGCCACCTGATACGCCCGGCGGGCCCGCTCGGGAACGATTGTGCGCAAACGGGTTTGGTCGGCGACCGGTCCCGGCTCGGTGGTGCCCTGGAAGTAGCCGATCAGGCGTTTGGTCACCGCGACCGCTTCGGCCTCGTCGGGCACCACGACGTCGACCACCCCGTTGGGGGCCTGCATGCTGATCGGCCCGACCTCGTCGGGTGGGACGTCGCCGAGCCCGCCGCCGGCGATCATCGCGGGCCCGCCCATGCCGATCGACGTGTTCTCTGTCGCGACGATCAGGTCCGCGCATCCGGCGATGACGGCGTTGCCCGCGAAGCAGCGGCCGTGGACGACGGCGATGCGCGGTACCACTCCCGACAGCGTCGCCCACAGTTTGAACGCGCGCGCATCGAGCGACGACACGGCCGGATAGTCGGTGTCGCCGGGCCGACCGCCGCCGCCCTCGGCGAAGAACACCGTCGGTAGCCGCATCCGCTCGATCAGCTCGAACAGCCGGTCCTTCTTGCGATGGCCCAGCGCGCCCTGCGTTCCGGCCAGCACCGTGTAGTCGTAGGACAGCACCGCGCACGTGCTGCGCTCGTCGCCGAAAAGGTCGCCGTTGATGCGCGCCGTCCCGGCGACCAGACCGTCGGCGGGGGTGCGGGCGATCAGGTCGTCGAGGTCGCGGCGGTGCCGCTGTGCCGCGATCGCGAACCGTCCGTACTCCACGAACGAGCCGTCGTCGATGAGGTCGGCGATGTTCTCCCGGGCGGTCCGGCCGCCCGCCTCGTGCCTGCGGGTCACAGCGTCCGGCCGGGCCGCGTCCTCGGTGAGTTGGCGGCGCCGCAACAGTTCGGCGTGGTCGTCGCGCAGCGACTCGTCGGTCACGGCGTCCGACTCTAATCACGCGACGCCGCGCCAAGTTATCCACAGGCACTTCTCGCGGGGTCCCGCAGTGTCGGCCACCGCGCTTAGCGTGCGGACATGACGAACTGGATCAACACAGTGAGCCGCGACCACGTCGAACTCGGCGTCCGCGGCCGCTTCACGCAAGCGAATCACGGCAAGCCGACCATGCTGCGCAGGATGGCGCGCGGCGACTGGCTCGTCTTCTACTCACCGCGCACCGTCTACCCCGACGGTCCGCCGCTGCAGGCGTTCACCGCGATCGGCCGGGTCGCCGACGACGAGCCCTACCTCGATCCTGCGACAGACGACGCCGAACGATGGCGGCGCAACGTCGACTTCCTCGACTCTACCGAGACGCCGATCCGCCCGCTCATCGAGCGGCTCGACTTCATCGAGGACAAGTCGCGGTGGGGCTACAAGTTCCGCTTCGGGGTTTTCAAGATCGGCGACGTCGACCTGGAGGTGATCCGTTCGGCGATGACGGGCGCGGGATAGACCTACGGTGGGCTGGTGAGCAACACCGACCCGGCCCCTGCCGAAGTCGCCTGCGCGGCAGTCCCGTTCGCGGGGGTGCTGCATCCGCGGGAGGTGCCGCTGGGCGGGCCGCGGGCAATCCAGGTGCGGCGGACGTTGCCGCAGCGTGAGCGGTCGCTGATCGGGGCGTGGTGCTTCGCCGACCACTACGGTCCGCACGACGTGCGCGGCGGCACGGGTATGGACGTGCCGCCCCATCCGCACACCGGACTGCAGACCGTCAGCTGGTTGTTCAGCGGCGAGGTCGAGCACCGCGACAGCGGCGGCGTGCACGCGATGGTGCGGCCCGGCGAGCTCAACCTGATGACGGCCGGCGCGGGCATCTGCCACTCGGAGGTGTCGGCCGGCGCGACCACCGTCCTGCACGGGGTGCAGCTGTGGGTGGCGCTGCCGAGCGAGGCACGCGACACCGAGCGCGGCTTCGAGCACTTCGCGCCGGAGCCGCGGGCGCTCGACGGCGCGACGCTACGGGTGTTCATCGGTGAGCTCGAAGGCCTGCGCTCACCTGTGCACACATTCACACCCCTGCTCGGTGCGCAGGTCGACGTCGACCCCGGGACGGAGCTGGCGCTGGAGGTCGACCCGGGCTTCGAGCACGGCGTGCTCCTCGACCACGGAGACGTCGCGGTCGGCGGCACCGCGCTCGAGGTCGCCGACCTGGCGTTCCAGGCGGCCGGCGCCGACCGGCTGCACCTGACCAACCGGGGCGACGAGCCGGCCCGCCTGGTGCTGCTCGGCGGGCCGCCGTTCCCCGAGGAGCTGATCATGTGGTGGAACTTCGTCGGCCGCAGCCATGACGACATCGCGACCTACCGAAGGTTGTGGGAAGAGGGCGACGACCGGTTCGGCGCCGTGCAGGGGTATCGCGGCGCGGTGTCGCGACTGCCCGCTCCCCCGCTGCCCAACGCGACCCTGCGTCCCCGACGGAAGCCGCGGGTATAGAGAAACCATGACGACCGACAAAACCGGCGCGCCCACCGAGGTCACCGCCGATACCGACCGCTACACCATCGCCGTCGATCAGAAGAACGTCGGACTCGCCGAGTTCGCGGACCGCGACGGTCAGCGCGTCTTCACCCACACCGAGGTCGACAGCGACTACGAGGGCCGCGGCCTGGCCACGATCCTGATCGGCGAGGCGCTGCAGAAGACCCGCGAGGCCGGAATGCGCATCGTGCCCGTCTGCAAGATGGTCGCGTCCTACGTCGACAAGCACGACGAGTACAACGACATCGTCGATCCGGTGTCGGACGACGTCGAGCAGTGGCTGGCGAATCGTTAGTGCGGCTAGCCCGCTATCGTCATCGCGATGGCGGCCGCGTTCTTCACCCCCGATGGCGAGGCCTTCGTGCCCGCTGCGATGGCGCGCGGCCCGTGGGGTCAGACGATCAGCGGCAACTACGCCGGCGGCCTGCTCGGGCACGTCATCGAACGCGACGCCGGTGATCCGGACTTCCAGCCCGCCCGTCTGACCGTCGACCTGTTCCGTCCCGCCGCGCTGGAACCGGTGCGGGTCGAGACCGCCGTCGTCCGGCAGGGCCGCCGCCTCAAGCTGATCGATGCATTGATGACGCAGGGCGAGACGACCGTCGCGCGGGCGACCGCCCTGTTCCTGCGTCGCGGCGAGCAACCCGCCGACGAGGTCTGGACGTCGCCGGTCACCATGCCGCCGCTGCCCCCGACGCCCGACCCCATCCCCCGCGAGCTGTCGACGCTGGTATGGACCTACGGCCGCGACGGTCGCGAACCGGGCCCCGGTGAGGGCCTGGCGAATTGGCAGCACGCGGGCCCGAAGCACCTGTGGGTCCGCGACTTTCGGCCCCTCGTCGAGGGCGTCGACCTCACGCCGTTCACCCGCGCCGCGATGGCCGGCGACATGGTCAGCTCGCTGACGCACTTCGGGCCGAGCGGCCTGCAGTGGATCAACGCCGACTACACCCTGTCGCTGTCGCGGCTGCCGCGGGGCTCGTACCTCGGGTTGGCCGCGCTGACGCACTTCAGCGACGCGGGCGTGGCGACCGGCACCGCGACGATCGTCGACGAGTACGGGCCCATCGGCAGCGGCGTGGCCAACGCCCTCGCGAACCCCGGCTTCGCCCCACCCCGCATGTAACCGCGCGGCTCCCCCGGCCTCGCATTTGCGCCTCGAGTACTGCCGCGGGGTCGGGATCGTCGACGACCCACAGCCCTACGCAGAAATGGGCGACGCGCGGATGTCGGCGGCCCCCCAGCCCGAAAACGCCCGCGGCACAAGAAACACCCCGCGGTTTCCCGCGGGGTGCTTCGTGCCATCCGTGTGGTCTGGGTCAGCTGATGCCGACGACCTCCTGGGCGATATCGGCCAGGCGCGTCTGCGCCGCCGACACCAACCGCTGGCGGTTCTTGTGCATCTCCTCGTAGGCGATGATCGTGCGGATGTCGGACGGATCGTCCAGATCCTTCACCGCGGCGACCGCGTCGGTCTGGTTGAGCTCGTCGTATCCGGCGATCGGCAGCTCGTCGGCGTCGACCACACCGCCCTCGGCGCGCGCCTTGTGCAGCGCGTCGGCCGCGTCACCGGCGCCCTCGCGGCGGACGACCTTCTCCGCACTGCGCAGCGCACCGTCACGCGACGCGCCGAGCGCCTTGAGCGTGATCTCGCTGGCGCGCTGGGCCCGCTCGCGCAGATCTTCGACGGCCGGTCCCGCCGACCGCAGCAGCTCCGCGAACCGCTCGACCGACTGTGCCGACCACTGACCCGGCAGGTTCACCAACTTCACCGCGGTGCCCGCGGCGGCCTGCAGCGGGGTGCGCTGCAGCGCGGCCGGCCCACCGAGCGCGTCCTCGGCCAGCACCGTGGTCAGCCAGTTCACCGTCGCCGAGTGCGCGGTGATGAGGCGGTCCGCGAGGTCCTGGATGTCGGGCTTCTTCGCCGCGACCGCGAGCGCCTTGATGTAGCGGGCGCGATCGAGCAGCTGATCCTCGAGCGCGAGGTCACCCAACAGCGCCTCGTCGAACGGCTGGGCCTGCTCGGTCAGCGCCTTCACCGCGGCGGCGGCGCGACCCAGGAACGGGCCGATGGTGTCGGGGAAACCGCCGAGATCGCGGATCGCCTTCTGGATCGCCTCGGCGCGGATGCGGCCGTTCTCGGCGTTCTCGGTCAGCTCGCGGCGGACCGCCTCGGTCCGGGCCTGCGTGATCCGGGTCTCGGCCACCTGGATCTCGGTGTGGGTGAGGTCGAGAATCGTGCGCAGCTGGTTCAGCAAAGTAGTGGTACTCATAAAGAAATTCGCCCCTTAAGCGTTGACAGTTTTGGTCGGCGCTGGGGTGCACCTGTCCAGTTGGCTACCCGCCGTGCGGGGGCCGCCGAACGCTTCGGGAGTGTGAGATGGATCGCAGTCGGCGTGTCGTCAGCGCGGCTGCAGTATGACCACCGGAATCTCGCGGTCGGCCCACGACTGATAGGTGTCGAAGTCCGCATACGCCTCGACCAGCTTCGGCCACAGCCGGGCTCGTTGCTCGGGGTTCGCGGTCACCGCGCGCACCCGCCGGCGGTCCGAACCAATCTCAATGTAGGCGTCCGGGTTCGCGACCAGATTGCGGTACCACTGCGGATCGGTGTCGCGGCCGCCCTGCGAGGCCACCACGATCACGTCGTCGCCGTCGTCGATGTACACCAACGGAGACACCAGCCGCCTCCCGGACTTGCGCCCGATGTGCTCGAGCAACAGCGTCGGAACGGGCTTCTTGAACCCCGCGCCCACCCGCCAGTTCGCGCCGATCTTGCCGCCGGTGCGGCGGTACACCCACACGTGCGCCTTGCCCGCGTACTTCATCACCTTCGACACGACGGGCGAGTTCAGCTGTTTGGGCTTGTTGTTCGGGTCCATGCGATCAACCTAAGTACTCGGCCGTGGTGCCGCCCAGCGGCATCTCCGGCATGCCGAGCTTGCGGTGGTCCCAGCTGCGCGTGCGAAGCGGCACCACGCGCACACAGATGCGGTTGTTCATCATCTGGTCGACAAACGGGCGCATCTCGTCGGAATACGGTCCGGTGTAGCGCTCCCACACGCTGATGCCAACGCGCAGAACGGTTTCCGGGTCGTCGACGATCTCGGCCCTGCCGTCGATCGAGACGCCGCGCAGCGTGTCGTAGGTGTGGCCGTCCTCGATCATCACGGTGACCGTGGGGTTGCGGCGCAGGTTGACCGCCTTCTGCGACTTGGCCTTGGTCTCGAACCAGATCTCGCCGTCGAGCACCGCGTACCACATCGCGACCAGGTGCGGCCGCCCGTCGGGCAGCACGGTCGCCAGCGTGGCGGTGCGGCTGCGTTCGATGAATTCGGCGATCTCGTCGTCGGACATGACGATCTTCGCGCGTTCGTTCTTGCCCACGATGGATGATCTTGTCAGGTGGCGGCGGCGACGACCGTCACCGGGGTTCGCCACGGACATCCGCGTGCCGGGCTTGCCGTGACCCCAGCCGTGCGGCATGGACACCACGCCGGGCTTGATCGCGTCCGTCACCTCGACCGCCACCTCGACCTCGCCCCCGGCGGAGCTCACGCGGACGCGGTCGCCGGTGGCGACGCCACGCTTGACGGCGTCGTCGGTGTGCATCAACAGCGTGCAACGGTCGCGCCCCTTCATCAGCGGCGCCACGTTGTGCAGCCAGGAGTTGCCGCGGCCGACGAACTCGCGGCGCTGGTGCTCAACGGCGTGCTGGCTAGCTCATCAGCATGATGTACTGCGCGGCCGTCATCTGTTGGGCCGCAAGCAAAGTCGGCGCGCTGGTCTCGATCGCATACCGGTCGGCGGTGGCCAGGCAGTAGAAGCTGCCCTCGTCCGTGCGCAGGCACCGACTGTTCGGCATGTCCGGCACCGGGTTGGCCGGCTTGGCCGTCGCCGACACCTCGTCGGCGAACTCCTCGACCACTCCCTCGGCTCCCGCGCCGTCCTCGGCCTCGTAGACCGTTGTGCCCGCCATGGCGACGAGGTCTACGCCGGTGTCGGAGAACAGCTTCGACGACCGGACGGGATCGGACTGGAAGTGCAGCGCACCACGGCGTTCGTAGGTGCCGCCCTTGGTGAACGTCGGGTCGCGACCGTCGAGGGGCAGCGTGCGGGCCAGCAGGCCGGTCGGGTCGATCGAGATGTCGGCCAGCTCGCTCGGGTCGGTCGCGCGGAACTTGTCGATCGCGGAGGCCTGCCGGTCGATGCTCTTGCTGACCAGCCGGGCGGCGGCGTCCACACCCGCGGTCGCCTGCGCCAGCTGCATCAGCACGTAGGGCCCGTGCGCCGTGAACGACCGTGCCGCGCCGAACTTTCCGATGTTGCGGTCGGTGCCGGTGTGGCTGCTGGCCCGCGCGTCGGGATGGCCCGGGATCTCCAGCTTGGGCGACGGCCCGTCGGGCCCCTGCGGCTGCGACACCGCCTCCCCCATGTCGTCGGCCGCGGCCTTGGCGGCGCGATCGTCGGTGAAACGCAGCACCGCGTTGAGCAGAATCTGCTTGTTCTTCTCGGTCCGCGTGGTGGCGAAGCCGGTGACGAAGTCGTGCCGGGCGGCCGCCGCGGCGACGTTCATCGGCCCGATCATCGCCAGCGCCTCGGCCCGCGGCAGCACCATCGCCCCCAGGCCGAACCAGTCCTTGATTGCCGGGTCGACCTCCCACGGCCCGATGACGTGATCGGCCAGGCGCTGGCCCTCGAGCACCACGCCGAGCATGGGGTCGCCCGCGCTGCCGAGCGGATCCCGCGGTTCGGTGGGGAACCGTCCCGGGTCCAGCCGGTCGAAGTCGAGCGCGGGGCCCGACGGCCCACCGGCCTTCACCGCGGATCCCTCGACGGTCGAGGTGCACGCCGTGGCGAGCAGCGCGACGACAGAGATGAGCGCAAGGATCGCGTTCCGCATGCCGGCAAAATTACCCGCGCCGATCGGGCGTGAGTTCCAGGCGTGCCGACGCCGCGAGCGGACGTCATAGAAATGAGACGAGCCACCGGAATTCGGTGGCTCGTCTCTATTGCTTGTGGGCGAAGGGGGACTTGAACCCCCACGTCCCGAAGGACACTGGCACCTGAAGCCAGCGCGTCTGCCATTCCGCCACTCGCCCCAACAACCGGGGGAGCCTATCACGCAGGCCACCCCGCTCCCCAACCGTACCGGCTGGCCCGCGCCACCCGCACCGACGCGTTCGGCCGATCGTGATCCGGCGCGTTGAACTGCAGTGATCCGATTCTCAGAGTTCTGTTGGTCCCGCTGCCCGGCGCTTGGCCGATACCATGCACATGAGCATTGTGGCCAGGCGACACGCTGGCACGGCGTGCCTTGAGCAGGGCCGACGTACGACGACGAGTGAGGCGGGCGGTGACATGGGTCTAGTCGACCGCATCGAGCGCAAGCTCGAGTCGACGGTCGGTGATGCCTTCGCGCGCGTCTTCGGCGGATCGATCGTCCCGCAGGAGGTCGAGGCGATGCTCCGCCGGGAGGCCGACACCGGCGCGCGCGAAGTGCTCGGCGGCCAGGTTTTGGCACCAAACGACTACGTCATTACCCTCAGTGTGCCTGACTATCAGAAGGTGAGCGCCGACCCAGACCTCACGTCAGCGACTTTTGCCAAGCACTTGGAGGGATACATCCGTGAGCAGGGGTGGCAAACGTATGGTGATGTGGTCGTCAGATTCGAACAATCACCCACCCTGCACACCGGACAGTTTCGCGCGCGTGGAGCGGTCAATCCCGACTCGACCACTGGCGAACCCGCCCCACCACCTCATGTACGTGCGTCCAGCGCAGAATCAGGAGTACCACCGATGAGCGACAACCCGACCTACCGCGGCGGCCAGGGGCCGGGGAGGCCCGCCGACGAGTACTACGACCGTCCCCAAGACCGTCCCCAAGACCGTCCGCACGACGATCCATACGGCCGCCCGGACGACCGCGGCCAGTACCCCCCGCACGAGCAGGGTGGCTATCCGCCGCAGGGCGACCCCTACGCGCCGCGCCAGGGCTACCCCGACCAGGGCGGCTACCCAGACCAGGGCGGCTACCCCGACCAGCGCGGCTACCCCGACCAGGGCGACCCGCCGCCGTCCTACGAGCAGCGGCCCCCGGCCGGCTACGGCCCGCCGCAGCAGGGCGGCTACCCCGACCAGGGCTATCGCCCGGCGCCGGGTGGCTACGGTCCACCGCCCGGCGGGCAGCCCGGCTACGGCGGCGCACCCGCGGGTGACTACGACTACGGGCGTCCCCCGGCCCCCGGCCGGCACGAGGAGGGCGGCTATGGCCGTCCCGAGGGCCGTCCCGAGGGCCGTCCCGAGCCCCGCCCCGCCTATCCGGACCAGGGCGGCTACCCCGATCAGGGCGGATATCCAGACCAGGGCGGCTACCCCGACCAGGGCGGCTACGGCGGCCAGCCGTACGGGCGGCAGGACCAGGGGTACGGCGCCCCGCCGGACTACGGCCGTTACGGCGACGCCCCCGCGGGCGGATACGCCGAGCCGGGTTATGCCGAGCCCGCGGGCGGTTACGACTACGGCCAGCCGGCCGGCTACGGCGGCTACGGCCAGGGCGACTACGGCGCCGGCGGCGCGACGGTCACGCTTCAGCTCGACGACGGCAGCGGCCGCACCTATCAGCTGCGTGAGGGCACCAACGTCATCGGCCGTGGCCAGGACGCACAGTTCCGGCTCCCCGACACCGGGGTCTCGCGGCGCCACTTGGAGATCCGTTGGGATGGTCAGGTCGCACTGCTGTCCGACCTGAACTCCACCAACGGGACGACCGTGAACAACGCGCCGGTCCAGGAGTGGCAGCTCGCGGACGGCGACGTTATCCGGCTGGGCCACTCCGAGATCGTCGTCCGCGTGCACTGAGCATCGGCCGGGGCGCGAAGCTGTCGCTTCCCCCTCATGTCGGTAACCGTCCAAGTATCGTGACGGTGCCGAGGCTGGCTGCGTTGCCAAGGCGACTGAAACGGGGATGGAGACGGAGAGGACGTCGGATGCAGGGGTTGGTACTGCAACTGACGCGCGTCGGATTCCTGTTGCTGCTATGGCTGTTCATCTGGTCGGTGCTGCGGATCCTGCGCACGGATCTCTACGCCCCGACGGGTTCGGTCATGGTGCGCCGCGGGCTGCCGCTGCGCGCCTCGCTGCTGCCCAGCCGCGCCCGCCGTAACGTGCCCCGCCATCTCGTGGTCATCGAGGGCGCGCTCGCCGGTACCCGCATCACGCTGGGCAGTCAGCCGGTGCTGATCGGCCGGGCCGATGACTCGACGTTGGTTCTCACCGACGACTACGCCTCGACGCGCCACGCGCGGCTGTCGCCGCGAGGTTCGGAATGGTATGTCGAAGACCTAGGATCGACCAACGGCACATACCTCGACAGGGCGAAGGTGACGACGGCGGTACGCGTTCCGATGGGCACGCCGGTTCGGATCGGCAAGACGGTAATCGAGCTGCGCCCGTGACACTGGTGCTTCGTTACGCCGCGCGCAGCGACCGCGGCCTGGTCCGGGCGAACAACGAGGACTCGGTGTACGCCGGTGCCCGGTTGCTTGCGCTCGCCGACGGCATGGGCGGCCACGCCGCGGGCGAGGTCGCCTCCCAACTGGTGATCGCGGCGCTGGCGCACCTCGACGACGACGAACCCGGCGGCGACCTGCTGAGCAAACTCGACGCCGCCGTGCGCGAGGGCAACTCCGCGATCGCCGCGCACGTGGAGGCCGATCCCGAGCTCGAGGGCATGGGCACCACGCTGACCGCAATCCTGTTCGCGGGCAACCGACTTGGCCTGGTGCACATCGGCGACTCACGCGGTTACCTGCTGCGCGACGGTGAGCTGACCCAGATCACCAAGGACGACACCTTCGTCCAGACCCTGGTCGACGAGGGCCGCATCACCGCCGAGGAGGCCCACAGCCATCCGCAGCGGTCGCTGATCATGCGCGCGTTGACCGGCCACGAGGTCGAGCCCACGCTGATCATGCGGGAGGCGCGCGCCGGCGACCGGTACCTGCTGTGCTCCGACGGGTTGTCCGATCCCGTCAGCCAGGAGACCATCCTGGAGGCGCTGCAGATCCCCGACGCCGCCGAAAGTGCCGATCGGCTCATCGAATTGGCCCTTCGCGGCGGCGGACCCGACAACGTCACCGTCGTGGTGGCCGACGTCATCGACAACGGTGCCTACGACTACGGGCAGACCCAGCCGATCATCGCCGGTGCGGTATCGGGTGAGGACGACCAGCCGCCGCCCAACACCGCAGCCGGTCGCGCGTCGGCGTTCAACCCGCGACGCAACGAAACCAAGCGCGCGCTACCGGAACCGGAGGAACCGCCGCGACCGCCCAAGTCGCGGCGGCGAATGTTCATCGCCGCCGCCCTCGTGGTCCTGGTCATCCTGGCCGGACTGGCCGTCGGCCGCGAGATCATCCGCAGCAACTTCTACGTCGCCGCCCACGACGGCGTCGTCTCGATCATGCGCGGTGTGCCGGGATCGATCCTCGGCTACCCGCTGCAGGAGCCGTACCGACAGGGCTGCCTGACCGGACGCAACGGCCTGACCCTCATCAATCCCGGCCAGGAGCCGCGCGACTGCGAACTGCTCAAGGTGACCGACCTCAAACCGTCCGAGCAGCGACAGGTCATCTCCGGTCTGCCGACGGGGTCCGAGGACCAGGCCATCACCCAGATCAACCAGCTGGTGCGCGACTCGCTGCTTCCGATCTGCGCGCCACCTCCTCCCCCGGCGCCGCGCACGAGCGCGGTGCCGCACAGCCCGGCGCCGACGAATTCGCCTGGCCTGCCGAACAATCCGCCGAACCGCGGTGAACAGACCCCCACGCCGGAGACGCCGCGGACGCCGCCACCGCCACCGCCGTCGCCGAAGCCGCCGTCACCCGCGCCGGAATCTCCGCGGGCCGAACCGGGCGCACCGCCGCCGCCCGAGGAGTCTCCGACACCCAAACCGCCGCCTCCCCCGACCGTCACCGCGCTGCCTCCGCCGCCGCCCGAGCCGGGGACCACGTGCCGGGAAGTGTCATGACGACCCAACCGCAGTCAGCCGTCTCCGTCGCGCCGCCACTTCCCAACCGGCGCAACGCCGAACTGCTTCTGCTGGGTTTCGCCGCGGTCATCACCACCCTGGCATTGCTGCTCGTCGAGGCCAACCAGGAGCAGGGTCTGCACTGGGACCTCGCGCAGTACACGGTCGCGTACATGGCGTTGTTCAGCGGTGCGCACCTCGCGATCCGCCGCTTCGCCCCCTACGCCGATCCCCTGCTGCTGCCGGTCGTCGCGCTGCTGAACGGCTTGGGGCTGGTCATGATTCACCGCCTCGACCTCGCCGCCGGCGAGCTGTCCCAGGACGGGGTGGGCGGCTCGGCCAACCAGCAGATGCTGTGGACGCTGCTCGGTGTCGTCGGGTTCTCGCTCGTCGTGATCTTTCTTCGCGACCACCGGCTGCTGGCGCGCTACGGCTACATCTGCGGTCTGAGCGGGCTCGTCCTGCTCGCCATCCCGGCGGTGCTGCCGCGCGCGATGTCCGAACAGAACGGCGCCAAGATCTGGATCCGCCTGCCGGGCTTCTCGATTCAGCCCGCCGAGTTCTCCAAGATCCTGCTGCTGATCTTCTTCGCTGCGGTCCTGGTGTCCAAGCGCAGCGTCTTCACCAGCGCCGGCAAGCACGTCCTGGGCATGGACCTCCCCCGCCCCCGCGATCTCGCGCCGCTGCTGGCCGCGTGGATCGCCTCGGTGGGCGTGATGATCTTCGAAAAGGACCTCGGCACCTCGCTGTTGCTGTACGCGTCGTTCCTGGTGTTGGTGTACGCCGCCACCGACCGGCTCAGCTGGGTCGTCATCGGGCTGGCGTTGTTCGCCGCGGGAAGCGTTGCCGCATATCACCTTTTCGATCACGTGCAGGTGCGCGTGCAGACGTGGCTCGACCCGTTCGCCGATCCCGACGGGGCCGGCTACCAGATGGTGCAGTCGTTGTTCAGCTTCGCCACCGGCGGCATCTTCGGCACCGGCCTCGGCAACGGTCAGCCCGGCACGGTGCCCGCCGCATCGACCGACTTCATCATCGCAGCCGTCGGCGAGGAACTCGGTCTGGTGGGGCTGGCCGCGGTGCTGATGCTCTACACGATCGTCATCATCCGCGGCCTGCGGACCGCGATCGCCGTGCGCGACAGCTTCGGCAAGCTGCTGGCCGCGGGCCTGGCCACGACACTCGCGCTGCAGCTGTTCATCGTCGTCGGCGGCGTCACCAAGCTGATCCCGCTGACCGGACTGACCACGCCGTGGCTCTCCTACGGCGGTTCGTCGCTGCTGGCCAACTATCTGCTGCTGGCGATCCTGGTGCGCATCTCGCACGCGGCCCGCCGCCCGATCATCGCCGGGCCCCAGACCCCGACCCCGATCGCGGCGGCCAGTACCGAGGTGATCGAGAAGGTATGAACACCTCGCTGCGCCGCATCGCCGTCACGGTCATGGCCCTGATCGTGCTGTTGTTGGGCAACGCCACCCTGACGCAGGTGCTGACCGCCGACGGGCTGCGCTCGGACCCGCGCAACCAGCGCGTGCTGCTCGACGAGTACTCCCGCCAGCGCGGGCAGATCTCCGCGGGCGGCCAGCTGCTGGCGTATTCGGTGTCGACCAACGGCCGGTTCCGCTTCCTGCGGGTGTACCCCAACCCGCTGACGTACGCGCCGGTCACCGGCTTCTACTCGCTGCAGTACTCGAGCAGCGGCCTGGAACGCGCCGAGGACTCGATCCTCAACGGCTCCGACGAGCGGTTGTTCGGCCGCCGGCTCGCCGACTTCTTCACCGGCCGCGACCCGCGCGGCGGCAACGTCGACACCACCATCAAGCCGCAGGTTCAGCAGGCGGCGTGGGACGCGATGGAAGAGGGCTGCGACGGGCCCTGCAAGGGTTCGGTCGTGGCCATCGAGCCGTCGACGGGCAAGATCCTGGCGATGGTCTCGTCGCCGAGCTACGACCCGAACCTGCTGGCCACCCACGATCTGGCCGCACAGACCCAGGCATGGCAGCGGTTGCGCGACGACCCCGAATCGCCGCTGCTGAACCGGGCGATCTCCGAGACCTACCCGCCGGGGTCGACCTTCAAGGTGGTCACCACCGCCGCGGCGCTGCAGCGCGGTGCGACGACGAACACCCAACTGACCGCGCAACCGCGAATTCCGTTGCCGGACAGCACCGCAACGCTGGAGAACTTCGGCGGCGCGTCGTGTGGCGGCGGCCCCACCACGTCGCTGCGGGAGGCGTTCGCCCGGTCCTGCAACACGGCGTTCGTCGAACTGGGCATCGACACCGGTGCCGACGCGATGCGCTCCACGGCCCGCGCGTTCGGACTCGACGCGCCGGCGCCGCCGATCCCGCTCGAGGTGGTCGAGTCCAGCGTCGGGCCCATCCCGGACGCCGCCGCGCTGGGCATGTCGAGCATCGGCCAGAAGGACGTCGCGCTGACCCCCCTGCAGAACGCACAGATCGCCGCGGCCATCGCCAACAAAGGGGTGGCGATGCAGCCCTATCTGGTCGATAACCTGAAGGGACCGGACCTCTCGAACATCGCCACCACGGCGCCGCAGGAACAGCGCCGGGCGGTGTCGCAGCAGGTCGCGGATACACTTACGGACTTGATGGTCGCCGCCGAGCAGGTGACTCAGCAGAAGGGAGCCATCGCCGGCGTGCAGATCGCATCCAAGACCGGCACAGCGGAGCACGGTACCGATCCTCGCAACACCCCTCCGCATGCCTGGTACATCGCCTTCGCCCCGGCTCAGGCCCCCAAGGTGGCGGTCGCGGTGCTGGTCGAGAACGGCGGTGACCGGCTGTCGGCGACCGGTGGCGAACTGGCCGCTCCGATCGGCCGGGCCACGATCGCCGCCGCCCTGCGGGAGGGCTCATGAGCAACCGCGCGACCGCCCGGGGGGCCGCATGACGGCTCGCGTGGGAGTGACGCTGTCCGGGCGCTACCGGTTGCAGCGGTTGATCGCCACCGGCGGCATGGGCCAAGTGTGGGAGGCCGTGGACTCCCGGCTGGGTCGCCGGGTCGCGGTCAAGGTGCTCAAGGCCGAATACTCCACCGACCCCGAGTTCGTCGAGCGGTTCCGCGCCGAGGCCCGCACCGTCGCGATGCTCAACCATCCCGGCATCGCCAGCGTGTACGACTACGGCGAGACCGACATGGACGGCGAGGGGCGCACCGCCTACCTGGTGATGGAACTCGTCAACGGCGAACCCCTGAACTCCGTCCTCAAACGCACCGGCCGGCTGTCGCTGCGCCACGCCCTCGACATGCTCGAGCAGACCGGCCGCGCCCTTCAGGTAGCCCACACCGCGGGACTGGTGCACCGCGACGTGAAGCCGGGCAACATCCTCATCACGCCGACGGGCCAGGTGAAGCTCACCGACTTCGGCATCGCCAAGGCCGTCGACGCAGCCCCGGTGACGCAGACGGGCATGGTCATGGGCACCGCCCAGTACATCGCCCCCGAGCAGGCGCTGGGTCACGACGCCACCGCCGCCAGCGACGTGTATGCGCTGGGCGTCGTTGGCTACGAATCGGTTTCGGGTAAGCGGCCGTTCACCGGCGACGGGGCGCTGACGGTGGCGATGAAGCACATCAAGGAGACCCCGCCGCCCCTGCCGGCCGATCTGCCGCCCAATGTGCGCGAGCTGATCGAGATCACCCTCGTCAAGAACCCCGGCATGCGGTATCGCTCCGGTGGGGCGTTCGCCGACGCCGTCGCCGCGGTGCGGGCCGGACGCCGCCCGCCGCGGCCGAACGCGGCGCCCTCGATCGGACGGGCCGCGCCCACGGCCGTGCCGTCGGCCACGCAGGCCCGCGCCGCCGCCGACATGACCGGGCGCGCCCCGGCCACCGCCGCCCGCCCCCGGTCGGTGAGCGGAAGCCATCGCCCGCCGCCGCCGCGGCGCTCGTTCTCCTCGGGGCAGCGCGCGCTGCTGTGGGCCGCGGGGGTGCTCGGCGCGCTGGCGATCATCATCGCGATCTTGATCGTGCTCAACGCGCAGGACCGCCAAGACCGGCAACCTCCGCCGCCGACGATCACCAACACGATCACCGAGACGACGCCGTTCGAGTCGCCCGCGGCGCTTCCCGACCGGACCGTCCGCGAGGGAAGCGATGGTGGTAGGAGACAATCGGGGGTAACCACAGCGCAGGCGATGGCGTCACCGGCAAGGCCGCCGGTACCCGCTTCGCCCCCGGCACAGGAGCCCTACCAGCGGCTTTCGGCTCCAGAACAGACATTGCAATGACGACCCCGCAACACCTGTCAGACCGCTATGAGCTCGGGGAGATCCTGGGCTTCGGCGGAATGTCCGAGGTCCACCTCGCACGCGACGTCCGGCTGCACCGCGACGTCGCGATCAAGGTGTTGCGCGCCGACCTCGCCCGCGACCCCAGCTTCTATCTGAGGTTCCGCCGCGAAGCCCAGAACGCCGCGGCGCTCAACCATCCGGCGATCGTGGCGGTCTACGACACCGGCGAGGCCGAGACCCCGCAGGGTCCGCTGCCCTACATCGTCATGGAGTACGTCGACGGCGTCACGCTGCGCGACATCGTCCACAACGACGGCCCGATGGAGGCCCGCCGGGCGATCGAGGTGATCGCCGACGCCTGCCAGGCGCTGAACTTCAGCCACCAGCACGGGATCATCCACCGCGACGTCAAGCCGGCCAACATCATGATCAGCAAGACCGGCGCGGTGAAGGTGATGGACTTCGGCATCGCCCGAGCGCTGGCCGACGCCAACAGCGTCACCCAGACCGCCGCGGTCATCGGCACCGCGCAGTACCTGTCGCCGGAGCAGGCCCGCGGCGAGAAGGTCGACGCCCGCTCCGACGTCTACTCGCTGGGCTGCGTGTTGTACGAAATCCTCACCGGTGAACCACCTTTCATCGGTGACTCGCCGGTGGCCGTGGCCTACCAGCACGTCCGCGAGGATCCGCTGCCGCCGTCACAGCGCAACCCCGACATCACCCCGGAGTTGGACGCGGTGGTGCTCAAATCGCTGGCGAAGAACCCCGACAACCGATACCAGACCGCCGCCGAGATGCGCGCCGATCTCGTCCGCGTGCACAGCGGCGAGCAGCCCGAGGCGCCGAAGGTGTTCACCGACGCCGAGCGCAGCTCGCTGCTGTCGTCGCCTACGCCCCACGAGCGCACCGAACCGATCGACCCGATGCCTCCGGTGCCGGCTCCCGACTTTGCCGAACGCGACCGCCGCGGCTCGGTGGCCCGGTGGCTGGCCGCGGTCGCGGTGCTGGCCGTCCTGACGGTCGTGGTGACGGTCGCGATCAACATGTTCGGCGGCAGCACCCGCAGCGTCGAGGTGCCCGACGTCAGCGGTCAGCCGTCGGCCGATGCCATCGCCGAGCTGCAGAACCGCGGCTTCAAGATCAGAACGCAGCAGCGGCCGGACTCCGAGGTGCCGCCCGACCACGTCATCAGCACCGACCCCGGCGCCGAAACGTCGGTCGAGGCGGGCGAGGAGGTCACCCTCAACGTCTCCACCGGCCCGCAGCAGCGCGAGATCCCCGACGTCAAGAACCTGACCTACTCCGAGGCCACGCAGCGGCTGAAGGAGGCCGGCTTCGAGAAGTTCAAGTCGTCGTCGTCGCCGTCGACGCCCGAGCTCAAGGACAAGGTGCTCGGCACCAATCCGCCCGCCAACCAGACGTCGGCCATCACCAACGAGATCACCATCATCCTGGGCTCGGGACCGCAGAGCCGTTCGGTGCCGAACGTCGAGAACCAGCCCGAGGCGCCGGCGCGACAGATCCTCACCGCGGCCGGATTCACCAACGTGGTGCCGGTCCAGGTCGACAGCTCCGAACCCTGCGGACAGGTCATCGGGACGTTGCCCGCGGCGGGGCAGGAGTCGGCGGTCGACTCGCCGATCCAGCTGCAGCTGTCGGCGTGCAACCAGTTCCTGATGCCGGACCTGCGGGGCATGTTCTGGGCGGACGCCGAACCGCGGCTGCGGGCGCTGGGCTGGACGGGCTTCCTCGACAAGGGCGCCGATGTGCAGAACAGCGGTCAGCGCACCAACGCGGTCGTGACTCAGAACCCGTCGCCGGGCAGCGGAGTGAACTTCGGCGCGACGATCACGCTGAGCTTCGCGTCGTAGCGGCCTCCCGGCCCGCGGCGATGGCGCCGGTGACCTCGTCCTCGAGTTGACGGACCAGCGCCTCGGCGGGCGCGGCGCCGCAGTAACCCAGCCAGTTGGCCAGCATGCGATGTCCGCCCTCGGTCAGGATCGACTCGGGATGGAACTGCACGCCGTGGATCGGCAGTCCGACGTGGCGCACCCCCATGATCACACCACCCTCCGTGCGCGCGATGACCTCGAGTTCGTCGGGCACCGTGTCGGGCAGGATGGTCAGCGAGTGGTATCTGGTCGCGGTGAACGGGTTCGGAAGCCCTTGCAGCACACCGGTATTGGTGTGGTGTACGACGCTGGTCTTGCCGTGCAGCAGTTCGGGTGCGCGGTCGACGGTGCCGCCGAACGCCACGCCGATCGCCTGGTGGCCGAGGCAGACGCCGAGCAGCGGGGTAGCGGCGGCCGCGCACGCCTTGACGAGGGGGATCGACGCCCCGGCGCGCTCGGGCGTACCGGGGCCGGGGGACAGCAGCACGCCGTCGAAGCCGGCGGCGGCCTCGGCGACGTCGGCGTCGGTGGCCAGGCGGTCGTCGTCGTTGCGCCACACCTGCGCCTGCACCCCGAGCTGACCGAGGTACTGCACCAGGTTGAAGACGAAGCTGTCGTAGTTGTCGACGACCAAGACCTGCATCAGCCCAGGTTACTGGTTACGACTGCGGCGTACCCGGTCGCGCCGGGTGCCTCTCACCACACCGGGGTCAGTACCCGATCGGCCCAGCCGGTCTGGCGAACCGCATTCGCAGGGGTTCTTTGTGGCCGACCAGTTCCACCGACGAGCGGGGCTCTTCGGCGTAGCCCAGACCGAACCGCACGACGTACTGGCGGTAGAGGGTGACCAGGGGAGCGGCCGCCAACGCCGCCTGCATGGCCTGCGCGTCGCCGATCGCGGTGATGACGTAGGGCGGGCTGTATGTCCGCCCGTTGAGCAGCAGGGTGTTGCCGACGCACCGTGGCGCCGAGGTGCCGATGATGCGCTGATCCTGCATTTGGATGCCTTCGGCCCCCGCGCTCCACAACGCATTCAGCACGGCGTCGATGTCCTGCTGGTGCACCACCAGGTCGTCGGGAGAGGCGTCGCGGGGGAACCGGCCCTCCGCATCGCGCTTCGCATCGTCGAGCCGGACCACGAGGCCCGGACCGCGCATGGGTTCCAGGCCGGCCTGGGCAGACAGGCGGTCGGCGCGGGCGGTGATCGCGGCCAGCGCCGCATCCGCGCCAGGGCTGCCACCGTGGTGGCTGTCCATGGTCGTGGCGAGCGCGTCGCGTTCGGCGCTGAGCCGGTCCACCGACTGCTGGGTCTCGCGGACCAGGTCGACCAAGCGTGGGGCGTCGCTGCGACGGATCTCGCCGCCGCCGGAGACGCCGTGGGTGGCGGCAAGCAGCAGCCCCGCGAGCAGACAGACGACGGGCACGCCGAACCGCCACACTGTCGAGCGGCGGCTCACCGCGTGGGCCGTCGGCTTCGGACGATGCGACCGCTGCAACTGCCTACCTGGCTTCCTTGACGATCCGGTGCCGTACCTACGTTAGGCTCGTCAGTACATCGTCGCACTCAAGTAGTTCCGAAGTAGTCCCGAAGGTCACCCATGCCCAAGTCCAAGGTCCGCAAGAAGAACGACTTCACCGCCAACCCGGTGAGCCGCACGCCCGTCAAGGTCAAGGCCGGGCCGTCGAGCACCTGGTTCGTCGTGCTGTTCGTCAGCCTGATGCTGATCGGCCTGGTCTGGCTGCTGGTCTTCCAGCTGGCGTCGTCGGCCATCCCGTTCCTGGCCGAGCTCGGTCCGTGGAACTACGCTATCGCGTTTGCTTTCATGATCACCGGCCTGTTGCTCACCATGCGGTGGCGCTGAGATCCCGTTCGTTGGAATGAATTCAACCCCGTCGCCACGCGTTACCCTGCCAGCAACCTCGCGGTAATCAACTCACACGGTTGTGATTCATCCCCATTGGGGATAGCACTTGTGGATAACCGCATACCCCGCGGTGAAAGGGTGTGGAGAACCCGTGCAGCAAACTCAATGGAGCCCGCCCTCCGCCGGCATCGCAGCGTGCGGCATAGGCGGAATTATCTTGGCTACCACCGCTGTGAGCCTGATCACAGACCCTCCCGGCCGCCTTCTGGGCGGCGTTGCCGGGGTGGGTTTGATCGTGTTTGCAATCTTCTCGTGGCGAGCCCGGCCGAAGCTGGCAATCAAAAATGACGCCCTCGTCAACCGCGGCTGGTTCGGCACCAGGGTTTTGCCGCGCGGCGAGATCAAAGTGATCCGGATCACCGAGTTCCGCCGGTTGGCCCGCAAAGTCCGGCTACTCGAGATCGACACCGCAAGCGGGGACCTGCTGGTGTTCACGCGCTGGGATCTGGGCACCGACCCGCTGCACGTGCTCGACGCCCTGACCGAGGCCGGCTATGCCGGCCCCGGGTCATGACAGGCTCAGATCAGGCGATCGTGATCGAATCGACGACCACCGGATCGGTCGGGCGGTCGCTGCGGTCGGTGGCCGTCGTGGCGATGGCGTCGACCACCTTCTGCGACTCGGCGTCGACGACCTCGCCGAAGATGGTGTGCTTGCGGTTCAGGTGCGGCGTCTTGGTGACCGTGATGAAGAACTGGGAGCCGTTGGTGCCCGGTCCGGCGTTGGCCATCGCCAGCAGGTACGGCCGGTCGAACTGCAGCTCCGGGTGGAACTCGTCCTCGAACTTGTAGCCCGGGCCGCCGCGGCCGGTGCCGGTCGGGTCGCCGCCCTGGATCATGAAGCCGTCGATGACGCGGTGGAAGACCACGCCGTCGTAGAAGGGTCCGGACGTGCCGCCCGAAGCGTTCTCACCGCTGTAGTCCTTGGTTCCCTGGGCCAGGCCGACGAAGTTGGAAACGGTCTTGGGCGCGTGGTTACCGAAGAGTGCGATCTTGATGTCGCCGCGGTTGGTGTGCAGGGTCGCGGTCGCTGTCTGAATGGGGCTCGTCACGGGATGTCAGTGTGCCACGCCGCGTTCGGCGCCCATCCGGCGCCGTTGCGTTCGGGTAGATGGCAGGCTGTTGTGGTCGCACCCCGGCCGCGAGAAAGGTACGCCCATGAGCGCCAAGACGGAGATCCGATTGACCCCTGCCGAGCGGTTGAGCCGCGGCCTGAAGTACACGGCGGTGGGTCCGGTCGACGTCACGCGCGGCGCTCTGGCGCTGGGGCTCAACGGGGCTCAGTCCTCGGCGGCGTGGGTGGGCGACCGGTATCGCCGCGGCCGCATCAAGGCTCAGCTGAGCGAGGATCTGGCCGCCGCGCAGGAGACCATCGCCCAGGAGCTCGCCGCCGCGCAGGAGGTCGTCTCACAGGTGTTGGCGGGTGCGGGCCCCGGCCGCGCGGCGAAGTCCAAGCAGCGCAGGCGGCGGCTGTTGATCGTCGCGGCCGGCGTCGTCGGGGTGGCCGGGGGAGCGGTGGCGTTCTCGATCGTGCGCCGTTCCACGCAGCCGGAGCCCTCGCCACTGCCGCCGAGTGTGGAAGTGTCGCCGAAGCCCTGAGGAATCAGCTTCGGGCGCAAGAGAAGTGAGAAGTGGAGCCTAGGAGAATCGAACTCCTGACATCTACCTTGCAAAGGTAGCGCTCTACCAACTGAGCTAAGGCCCCTGGTCCGCGGGCGGCGCATCTGGCGCCACATGCCACACCTCGATGCCGTGGCGCGAGCGCCAGACGGCGACGGTGGCTGCGGCCACGACCGCCGCGGCGATCAGCAGCACCCGCCTCATGGTGTGAACCTTTCCGTGGGGCTAGGAGGACTCGAACCTCCGACCTCTTCGTTATCAGCGAAGCGCTCTAACCGCCTGAGCTATAGCCCCGTACCGCCGTGTTGGCCGAGCGACGAGATTACCGCAATCGTGGGCTCCCGCCCAAACCGCGGTGTGCGCTTCGGTCCCGTCGGCGCGACTCAGTCCCGGTCGGCGAGCGTGACTTCCACTCCGCCGACCAAGTCCGTGGTCAGGTTGTAGATGAATGCCCCGATGGTGGCCATCGCCGTCAGCAACACGATGTTGACCAACCCGATCAACGTCGCGCCGCCGAAGATCGTGCCGCTGGACACCAGCTCACCGCCGGACCCACCGCCCGCGCTGGTGAGCAGGTCCCCGACGTTGCTGTTGAGCTTGCTCCACACGCCCATGCCGCCGAGCACCAGGTACAGGAACGCGACCGCGATCATCCAGACGAAGAACAAGGCCACCGACAGCACCGCCGACACCTTCAGCGTGCTCCACGGGTCGATGCGCCGGATCTGCATGCTGGCCCGCACCGGGCCCTTGTGTCGGGTGCCGACCTGGATGCGCCCGCCCGGCGACGGGCGGCTGGCCGGCTCGGGTTGCGGACGGTCGGCGGGTTTGCGCTGCTGCGGCGAGCGCGGCATCGGCCCCGACAGGTCGGGCAGCTCGCTGGCGTAGGTCTCCTGGCGCGGCGCCTCGGACCTCTCGTTGCGCGTCGGCACCTCTTCGGTCGGAGTCGGACCACCCGGCACGAACCGGTTCGCCCTGGCGCCGACGTTGGGGGAGTTATTCGGATTTCCCCGCTGGTCGTCGCCGGGCCGCTCGGGCGCATAACCCTCGTCGCCGGCACCTTCACCGCGCGGGCCGGGACCGGGGGCCCGCCGCGGAGGTTCGGGCGGGCGCTGCCCCGGCGGTGCGGTTCGCGCCGCCGGACCCCGCTGCCACGGCGGCACCTCGGCGCGTTCGGGGACCTCGGGCCGCGCGTCGTGGTTGGCCGCGGAGCCGTTGGCGCCGCCTGCTCCATCGCCCGCGCGGGGGCGTCCCGGCTCGTTCGGTGAACTCACCTACGGCTCCTCACTGGTCCCGTCGCTGGGTCAGGCACCGGGGTCGGTGTTGACTTCGTCGGTGCTGTCGCCTTCCTCGGCGTTGCGCGCGATGGCTATCAGTGTTGTGCCCTCACCCAGGTTCATCAACCGAACGCCCTTGGTCTGCCGCCCGGCCTTGCGAACCTGGCGAGCCGCGGTCCTGATGACGCCTCCACCCGAGGTGATCGCGTACAACTCCGTGTCGTCGTCGACGACCAACGCTCCCACAAGATTGCCACGGCGTTTGTCGAATTGGATCGTCAGGACCCCCTTGCCGCCGCGGCCCTGCACCGGGTACTCGTCGATTGCGGTGCGCTTGGCGTAGCCGCCGGACGTCGCGACCAGTAGATACGTATCCGGCCGCACCACGTTGAGCGACAACAGCGCATCGTCGGTGTTGAAGCGCATGCCCTGCACCCCGGAGGTCGCACGGCCCATCGGGCGCAGCGCCTCGTCGGTTGCCGAGAACCGAATCGACTGGCCCTTGGCCGAGACCAGCAACAGGTCGTCGTCGGCCGAGCACAGCACCGCGCCGACGAGTTCGTCGCCGTCGCGCAGGTTGACCGCGACGATGCCGCCGGAGCGGTTGGAGTCGAAGTCGACCAGCCGCGACTTCTTCACCAGGCCGTTGCGGGTGGCCAGCACGAGATACGGCGCGTCCTCGTAGCTCTTGATCTGGATCACCTGCGCGATGCGCTCCTCGGGCTGGAACGCCAGCAGGTTCGCCACATGCTGACCCCGCGCGGTGCGCGACGCCTCGGGCAGGTCGTATGCCTTGGCGCGATAGACCCGGCCCTGGGTGGTGAAGAACAGGATCCAGTCGTGCGTCGAGCACACGAAGAAGTGGTTGACGATGTCGTCCTGTTTGAGGCCGGCGCCCTGTACGCCCTTTCCGCCGCGCTTCTGGCTGCGGTACAGGTCGGTCTTGGTGCGTTTGGCGTAGCCGGTCTCGGTGATCGTGACGACGACGTCCTCGCGGGCGATCAGATCCTCGTCGGCCACCTCGCCGTCGGCGGCGACGATCCGGGTGCGCCGGTCGTCCCCGTACTTGTCGGCGATCTCCTTGAGCTCGTCGCGCACGATCGCGCGCTGCCGCTCGGGCTTGGCCAGGATGTCCTCGAGGTCGGCGATCTCGGCCTCGATCTTGGCCAGGTCGTCGACGATGCGCTGGCGTTCCAGGGCGGCCAGCCGGCGCAGCTGCATGTCCAGGATCGCCTGGGCCTGGATGTCGTCGATGTCGAGCAACTCGATCAAGCCCTGGCGCGCGACGTCGACGGTTTCCGAGGCCCGGATCAACGCGATCACCTCGTCGAGCGCGTCGAGCGCCTTGACCAGACCGCGCAGGATGTGGGCCCGTTCGTTGGCCTTGCGCAGCCGGTACCGGGTGCGCCGCACGATGACGTCGAGTTGATGGTTGACGTAGTGGCGGATCAGCTGGTCGAGGCGCAGCGTGCGCGGGACACCGTCGACGATGGCCAGCATGTTGGCCCCGAAGCTGGTCTGCAGCTGGGTGTGCTTGTAGAGGTTGTTCAGCACCACCTTGGCGACCGCATCGCGCTTGAGATCCACCACGATTCGCAGCCCGACGCGATCGCTGGACTGGTCTTCGATGTTGGCGATGCCGTTGAGCTTGCCGTCGCGGACCTGCTCGGCGATCGAGGTGATGAAGTTGTCGTGGTTGACCTGATACGGCAACTCGGTGATCACAATGCCGGTGCGGCCGCGGCTGTCCTCTTCGATCTCCACCACACCACGCATCCGGACCGATCCGCGGCCGGTGGTGTACATGTCGGTGATGCCTTGGGAACCAACGATCAACCCGTGCGTCGGGAAGTCCGGCCCCTTGACCCGTTCGGTGACCGCGGCGAGCGTGGTCTCCTCATCGGCGTCGTGGTTGTCCAGGCACCAGTAGACCGCCTCGGCGAGTTCACGCAGGTTGTGCGGCGGGATGTTGGTGGCCATCCCGACGGCGATACCGCCGGAGCCGTTGGCCAGCAGGTTGGGGAACCGGCTGGGCAGGACCGTCGGCTCCTGCACACGCCCGTCGTAGTTCGGGATGAAATCGACTGTCTCCTCGTCGATTTCCCGCAGCATCTCCATGGCCAGCGGAGTCAGCCGCGCCTCGGTGTACCGCATGGCCGCGGGCGGATCGTTGCCCGGCGAGCCGAAGTTGCCCTGCCCGTCGACCAACGGGTAGCGCAGCGACCACGGCTGGGCCATTCGGACCAGGGTGTCGTAGATCGAGGCATCACCGTGCGGGTGGTAGTTGCCCATCGTCTCGGCAACGGAGCGCGCGGATTTCGCGTGGCTGCGGTCCGGCCGGAAGCCGGAGTCGTACATCGCGTAGAGCACGCGCCGGTGCACGGGCTTGAGGCCGTCGCGGACCTCGGGCAGCGCGCGGCCGACGATCACGCTCATCGCGTAGTCGATGTAGCTGCGCTGCATCTCCTGCTGGATGTCGACCGGTTCGATGCGGTCGCCTGCTTCGTCGCCCGGTGGCAACGTGGTGTCAGTCATTGTCTGCCTTCGGCTCTAGAGGAATCTCGCCTTAAACATCAAGGAAGCGAACGTCTTTGGCGTTGCGGGTGATGAAGCTGCGGCGTGCTTCGACGTCTTCGCCCATCAGGATGGAGAACAGTTCGTCGGCGGCGGCGGCGTCGTCGAGGGTGACCTGGCGCAGCACCCGCACCGAGGGGTCCATCGTGGTCTCCCACAGCTCCTTGGCGTCCATTTCGCCCAGACCCTTGTAGCGCTGGATGCCGTCGTCGGTGTTGATCTTCTTGCCCGCCTTGCGCCCGGCCTCCAGCAGCCCGTCGCGCTCGCGGTCGGAGTAGGCGAACTCGGGCTCGCTGCGCTGCCACTTGAGCTTGTACAGCGGCGGCTGGGCCAAGAAGATGTGCCCGTTCTCCACAAGCGGTTTCATGAACCGGAACAGCAGCGTCAGCAGCAACGTCGAGATGTGCTGGCCGTCGACGTCGGCGTCGGCCATCAACACGATCTTGTGATAGCGCAGCTTGGAGATGTCGAACTCGTCGTGGATGCCGGTGCCCAGCGCGGTGATGATCGCCTGGACCTCGGTGTTCTTGAGCACGCGGTCGATACGGGCCTTCTCGACGTTGATGATCTTGCCGCGCAACGGCAGGATCGCCTGGAACATCGAGTCGCGCCCGCTCTTGGCCGAACCGCCGGCCGAATCACCCTCCACCACATACAGTTCGGACTTGCGCGGATCGGTGGAGCGGCAGTCAGCCAACTTGCCCGGCAGCCCGCCGATGTCGGTGGCGCTCTTACGTCGCACCAACTCGCGCGCCTTACGTGCCGCCAGGCGGGCCTGCGCCGACGAAACCGCCTTGTTGACAACGGTCTTGGCCTCGGCCGGGTTGGCGTCGAACCAGTGCGTGAGTTCCTCGTTGCAGATCTTCTGCACGAACGACTTCACTTCGGTGTTGCCGAGCTTGGTCTTCGTCTGACCCTCGAACTGCGGTTCGGACACCTTCACCGAGATGACCGCGGCCAGTCCCTCGCGGATGTCGTCGCCGGTGAGATTGGGGTCCTTGTCCTTGAGCAGCTTCTTGTCTTTGGCGTACTTGTTGACCACCGACGTCAGCGCCGTGCGAAAACCCTCCTCGTGGGTCCCGCCCTCGTGGGTGTTGATCGTGTTGGCGAACGTGTGCACCGACTCCGAATAGCCGGCGTTCCACTGCATCGCGATCTCGACCTCGTGACCGGCGGCCTTACCGTCGAAGTCAATGATGCTCTGCTGGATGGGCGTTTTCGTGCGGTTGATGTGCTTGACGAAGTCGACGAGCCCACCGGGGTAGTGGAAGACGCGGTGCTTGACCCGCTGGCCGGTGGAGGACTCGGCGGCCTTCTCGTCGGCGGTCTTCGGTGCCTCGGCGGTGTCGCTGACCACCTCGTCGACGACCTCTTCGGCGGTCACCCGCTCGTCGGTCAGCTCGATGGTCAGGCCCTTGTTCAAAAACGCCTGCTCCTGCAGGCGACGCGCGACCGTCTCGAAGTCGTATTCGGTGGTCTCGAAGATGTCCGGATCCGGCCAGAACCGCACCGTCGTACCGGTCTTCTTGGTCTTGCCGCCCTGCTTGAGTTCACCGGGCACCGAACGGTCGTAGTACTGAAACCACTCGTGGCCGTCGCGCAGGATCGTGACCTCGACCCGCGTGGACAGCGCGTTGACCACGGACACACCGACGCCGTGCAGACCGCCGCTGACCGCGTAACCGCTGTTCTCGCCGCCGAACTTGCCTCCGGCGTGCAGCTGGGTCATCACGACGTCGACGGTCGGGATGCCGGCCTGTTTGTGCTTCTCGACCGGGATGCCGCGGCCGTCGTCGGTGACCTGGACGCTGCCGTCGCCGAGGATGCGCACGTCGACGCTGGTGGCGTAACCGGCCATCGCCTCGTCGATCGCGTTGTCGACGACCTCCCAGATCAGGTGGTGCAGGCCGCGCTCACCGGTGGATCCGATGTACATGCCCGGGCGCTTGCGGACCGCCTCGAGACCCTCCAGGATGGTGATTGCATCGGCGCCGTACTCTTTGGGAGCACTCTTCTTCTGGGCAGCCACGTTGGACGGGTCTCCTTGGTCTCTTGCCGGGGAAGGCTGGCTGGGCGGTTCGGACCACCGCCCGCGATCTACCTCCATCCTACCGGCAGAGCCAGACAGGACCGACTCTGAGGCGGCGTTTCTACACACCTATTTGCGCCGTCTGGGGAATTTCTCGATCACAGGTGCCTGAAGACGCTTGAGAAGTAAGATCGCGCCGTCCTCGCGGCTTTCAGCCGACTGCTATCCGTAGGTGTCGCGCGGTCCCCGGCCGGCGACGTGGTAGCGGCCCTTGCGCCACGACGGGGCCACCGGACCGACGATCTTCAGGGATTTCACGACGCCGTCGCCCACCGCGTCGGCGATCTTGGCGAGCACCTGCGCCTGCACCATCCGCAATTGCGTCGCCCAGGCGGTGGACTCCGCCGAGATGGTCAACACCCCGTCGTTGAGCGCGGTCGGCGTCGCGTGCGTGGCGATCCCTTCTCCGACCACGCCGGCCCAGCGGCCGAACACCGCACCCTCGGCGACGCGCCCCGACCACCCGCGGTTGCGGGCCACGTCGCTCGCGGCGGTACCGAGCGGTTGGGGGTCCCGAGCGTCCGGCCCGGGCCCCGACCACCGTCGACGGGTGTTGCCTGCGATCTTTCGCGGCGCGGCCCCGCGACCACGGCCGACGTCCTTGCCCTGACTGCGCGCGGCACCCCGCGCCTCCTCGAGGGTGCGTCGCACCAAATCCATCCCGCGCAGATGCGCGAGGTGCTCCGGCGGGCCGGTCTCATCGTCACGTGACGTCATTGCTCCACCACCGAGATCCGCCCTGAATCGTCGTCACGCATCGCCACCGGGATCCTGCGCGCGCCCCAGTCGGCCGGAACGTCTTCGGACACCGCCGCCGTCACCAGCACCTGCTCGGCCGAGCCCGCGACGGCGGCCAACGCCTGCCTGCGCGCCTTGTCCAATTCGGCGAACACATCGTCGAGCAACAACACCGGGTCACTTCCCTCCGCCCGCAGCAACTCGTAGGCGGCCAACCGCAGCGACAATGCCATCGACCACGATTCGCCGTGGCTGGCAAAGCCTTTCGCGATCTGGTCGCCCAGCCGCAGTTCGAGATCATCGCGGTGCGGGCCCACCAGGCAGACACCGCGTTCCAGCTCGGCGTCCCGTCGTCGCGCCAGCGCGTCGAGCAGGGCGGCCTCGAAGATCTCCGCGTCCGCGGTTCCGGCGGCCGCCTCGGACTCCACAACCTCCACCCGGCTGCGGTACTGGATCGCGGCCGGCCGCGAAGACGGCGCCAGGAGCTGGTAGGCCTTCTCCACCTCGGGCGCCAGCTGGTTCACCAGGTCGACGCGTGCGGCGATCAGCTTGGCGCCCTTCTCCGCAAGGTGGCCGTCCCAGACATCGAGGGTGTCGAAAACGCTTCTGTCGCCGCGGAATCGGGCCCCCGAGGCCGTCTTGAGCAGCGCGGTCCGCTGGCGCAGCACCTTGTCGTAGTCGGCGCGGATCGCCGCCACCTGCGGCCGCCGTGTGGTGGCGAGTTCGTCCAGATAGCGGCGCCGCTCACCCGGGTCCCCCCGGACCAGCGCGAGGTCCTCCGGGGCGAACAGCACGGCCCGCAGGACGCCGAGAATCTCACGGGCGGAGCGAACGGGGGAGCGGTTGATGCGCGCCTTGTTCGCGCGCCCCGGGGTGATCTCCAGATCCACCGCGAGCTCGCGGCCCTCGTTGACGACGATCGTCGACGCGATCGCGCGTTCGGCACCCGTCCGGATCAACGGCGCGTCGGCGGCCACGCGATGTGATCCGAGCGTCGCCGAATACCACAGCGCCTCAATGATATTCGTCTTGCCGAAACCGTTCGGACCGACGAATACGGTGCGGCCGGGCTCCAGGTCCAGCTCCAGGCGCGGCCACGACCGGAAGTCGGTCAGCGCCAGCCGACGGACATACACTACGCAGCCGCCTACCCGGACTCGCTGACCCGTTTGACCGCGTGCCCGCCGAACTGATTGCGCAGCGCGGAGACCGCCTTCATCGCGGGCGAGTCCTCTTGCCGCGAGGCGAACCGCGCGAACAGCGACGCCGCGATCACCGGCATCGGCACCCGGTGGCTGATCGCCTCCTCGACGGTCCACCGGCCCTCACCGGAATCCTCGGTGTAGCCGCTGATTTCGCCGAACTCCGGGTCTTCCTTGAGAGCCCTCGCGAGCAGCTGCTGCAGCCACGACCGCACCACGGTGCCGTTGGTCCAGGCCTGGATGACGGCCTGGGTGTCGGTGATGAGTTCTTCGGCCGCCAGCAGCTCATACCCTTCGGCGTACGCCATCATCAGGCCGTATTCGATGCCGTTGTGCACCATCTTCGCGAAGTGCCCGGCACCTACCGGGCCCGCATGCACGAACCCATCCTCCTGCGGCCCCGGCGGCCGCAAGTTGTCGAAGATCGGCATCGCGCGCTCGACGTCGGCGTCGCTGCCGCCGACCATGAGGCCGTAACCCTCCTTCAGTCCCCACACCCCGCCGGAAACGCCGGCGTCGATGAAGGAAATACCTTTGTCGGCCAACAGTTTTGCGTGCGGCGCATCCTCGGTGTAGCGCGAGTTGCCGCCGTCGATGACGAGGTCGCCCGCACCGAGCACGTCCGCGAGGGAAGTGATGGTGTCGTGGGTGATCGAACCCGACGGCACCATCACCCACACCACCCGCGGCGACTCCAACGCGTCGGCCAGGGCCGCGAGCGTGGGGACGTCGGTGACTTCCGGTCTCGGGTCGTAGCCGACAACCTCGTGGCCGCCCTCGCGCAGGCGCTCGCGCATGTTGAAGCCCATCTTGCCGAGACCGACCAGACCGAGTTGCATCTGCGCCCCTTCCGTGGCGTCGGGCCGGTCAGCCTGGGAGCCGCACCGGCATCAACAGGTAGACGTAGTCGGTCTGCTCGGCGGGGAACGGTCCCGCCGCACCGACATGGGAGTCGTCGTCACCGGCCGGTCGCAACACCGCGGGACGGCTTGGCGTCGTGAAACCGAAGGTCACCCGCTCTGAGTGCAGCGAGCTCATGCCGTCGGTCAGGTACGTCGGGTTGAACGCGATGGTCAGCGGATCGCCGGCGAAACTGACCGGAAGATCCTCCTCCGCGCGGCCCACGTCGTCGGCGCCCGCCGAGAGATGCAGGGAGTCCTCCGAGAACTCCATGCGCACCTGGGCGCCGCGGTCGGCCACCAGGGCCACACGCTTGATGGCCTCGGTGAGTTCGGCGACCCCGATGGTGGCCATCGCGGTGTGCTCGGTGGGCAGCAGCTGGCGGAATTTCGGGAACTCCGCATCGAGTAGGCGCGTGGTGCTGCGCTTGCCGCCGCTGCTGATACCGAGCAGTCCCTCCTTGCCGACCACCGACCCGGCACCCAGCGCCAGGTGGACATCACCGCCGTCGGCGCCGGCCTTGGCCGCTTCCGACAACGTCTTGGCCGGCACCAGCACCGCCGCTTCCAAATCGGAACCCGAGGTGGACCAGGTGAGCTCGCGCACCGCAAGACGGAACCGGTCGGTCGCCGCCAAAACGACCTTCTCCCCGGCGATTTCGACTCGGATACCGGTCAGCATCGGCAGTGTGTCATCGCGGCCGGCGGCGATGGCGACCTGGCCGATCGCCTCGGAGAACAGTTCGGCGGAGATGACGCCGGTCTCCTCGGGAAGCGCGGGCAGGGTCGGGTAATCCTCGACGGCCATCGTCGGCAGTGAGAAGCGCGAGCTGCCACACGTCAGCGACACCCGGGTGCCGTCGACACTGACGTCGATCGGTTTGGCCGGCAGGGCCCGGGTGATGTCGGACAGCAGCCGACCGGACACCAAAACGCTGCCGGGTGAAGCGATCTCGGCCGGCACCCGCACCTCGGCGGACACCTCGTAATCGAATCCCGAGATCGTCAGGCCGTCCTCGGAGCCGGTGAGCAGGACCCCGGCCAGCACCGGAACCGTCGGACGGGTGGGCAGATTACGGGCCACCCATGCAACCGCGTCGGCGAAGTCCTCCCGCACCAGGCGGAACTTCAGATCGGTGACACCAACCGTTGTCGTCGCCACGTCCATAGGGTCCCTTCGATCACTATCACGACAAGCTTCAAGCAGCGGTTTCTCGGTGTCTCACCACGCGTCTGACCGATGCGTCCCCGACGACCGTAACGGCTGTGATGAATCACCGTAGAGCTTTCCGCCCCAACTTGAAAGCTAATCGATCCGGGCGACATCGCCGGTGTTCGGTGCGCCAAACGTGCGTCGGTTCCGTGCTTCCCCAACCGCCTTCTTCGAAGGAGATTCTTGAGAGATATTCAAGCAACAGTATTAGGTCCTGTGGATGTTGGGGATGAATACATGTCCGCGCTGCTCGGGCGCGTGCGGGGCTGTGGGGTAGTTGTGGATGAAGTGGGCGTCGAGCAGGACGAACTGTGGACCCGCCGCCGATTGTGTAGGAATCCGTCCGTAGTTCAACGGTTGGTCCCAGGTTCTCCACACGGGTGTGCACAACCCGAGCGTGTGACTGGTGGTGCCGGCGGTGCAGAAGATTTTCGGAAAAAATTTCACACTCGGACCGCATGAGGGCGCGACGGAGCCCCATGAAAGGGGGAGTGGAGGTGCCGCGGTGTCAGCGCTTGGAACGCTGGCGGATGCGCGTCGTGAGTTCCTTGACGTGATCGAAGACCTCACGGCGCTCGGCCATTTCGCCGCGAATCTTCTTCTCCGCGTACATGACAGTGGTGTGGTCGCGTCCGAACGCCTGGCCGATCTTCGGCAGGGACAGGTCGGTGAGTTCGCGGCACAGGTACATGGCGATCTGCCGGGACTGCGCGAGCGCGCGGGTCTTCCCGGGGCCGCGTAACTCCTCGACGGTCGTCTCGAAGTACTCGGCGGTGGCCGCCATGATCGTCGCCGTGCTGATTTGCATGGTGCTGGCGTCGGAGATCAAATCGCGCAGCACGATCTCGGCGAGCGATTTGTCGATCGCGGTCTTGTTCAGCGAGGCGAATGCCGTGACCCGGATGAGGGCGCCCTCGAGTTCGCGGATGTTGCGCTCGATGCTGCTGGCGATCAGCTCGAGGACGTCGTCGGGAACATCGAGCCGGTCCATCTGCGCCTTCTTGCGCAGGATGGCGATCCGTGTCTCGAGTTCGGGCGGCTGGACGTCGGTGATCAGGCCCCACTCGAACCGCGTGCGCAGCCGGTCCTCGAGGGTGGCCAGCTGTTTAGGCGGGCGGTCCGACGAGATGACGATCTGTTTGTTCGCGTTGTGCAGGGTGTTGAAGGTGTGGAAGAACTCCTCCTGGATGCCTTCCTTGCCCTCGATGAACTGAATGTCATCGACCAGCAACACGTCGATGTCGCGGTAGCTGCGCTTGAACGACGCCTTGCGGTCGTCGCGCAGGGAGTTGATGAAGTCGTTGGTGAATTCCTCGGTCGAGACGTACTTGACGCGCATGCCGGGAAACAGCCGCTGGGCGTAGTTGCCCGCCGCGTGCAGGAGGTGCGTCTTGCCCAGACCGGACTCGCCCCAGATGAACAGCGGGTTGTACGCGCGCGCCGGCGCCTCGGCAATCGCGAGCGTCGCGGCGTGGGCAAACCTGTTCGAGGCGCCGATGACGAACGTGTCGAAGGTGTAGCGCCGGTTGAGATTGACCGCCGTGGTGTCGTCGGCCAACGTGTTCGGCGGCCGGCTGGTGAAGTACGTCGGCCAACTCTTCTCGGCGCTGGCGCGCGCCTCGAGATCCTCGTCGACCTCGTCGGCGTCACTGACGGAGGACAGTCCGTTGAGGGGGGAGTCGTTGTCGTCCGGGCCGGGGTCGGCGATGCGCACCCCGAGTTCGACGCGCTGGCCGAGCTGGCGGCTGAGCGCCGTGACGATGGGTTCCCGGAGATGGCGTTCGATCTCGTTCTGGACGAACGGGGTCGGTACCGACAGCAGGGCGAAGCCCTCGGTGATGACGAGCGGTTTGACCAGCTTCAACCAGGCCCTTTGCTGCGGTGTGAGCGTGGGGCCGGCGATGCCGTCGTTATCGCTGCCCGGGCTGCCGTTGAGTTCGGCGACCACCGTGTTCCACACGGCTACGAAGGGGGGGTCGGGGTCAGCTGTCAACGACGACTACCCCCTTGCGGCCGGTCCGGAGACGACCAAAGGAACGATGACGATCTGTCCACAAAGTTATCCACAGGCTGTGGAGACTGGACAGTCGTCGTCGTTCTGTTTTACACCGGCGGGAACGCCGCGGGCCGGGGCTCATCACAGATGCGAGACATCCTGTGGGCGCACGACTGGTCGGGCATCCTCGCTTCGTTGTCCGTCGCCGTTTCGTTATCGAATCGGCATTGGCAGAAGCTAACAGTTTTCTTCGCGGGTGCCAACCGTTCTGCAACATTGAGCGGACGGAACTTTGCGGCCGTCGGTCGGCGGTGACGGGTGTTGCAAATGTGGCTGACCCCACTGTCATTCGGCCAGGTTTGACCCAGCGAAATCCGCTCAGTACCCTCGAACAGTCGCCCGTACGAGGTGATACGGCTGCGACCCGGGCATCGACCGGGGACCGCGCCGGCTAGCAAGATGGACGAGCTTACCAACGGCAACTGCGTCCAAACCGATTTCGTACGTCGTCGGTGGGGGATGCGGGTGCCAAACGCAACAAGGAGACAGCCGTGGCCAAGGGCAAGCGGACCTTCCAGCCGAACAACCGGCGCCGGGCGCGCGTGCATGGCTTCCGGCTGCGGATGCGCACCCGGGCAGGACGGGCGATCGTCGCGAACCGGCGCACCAAGGGTCGGCGCAAGCTGACCGCGTGACTCCCACGTGATTTCGAGCGGGAGTTGACGCTGTGCTTCCGGCGCGGCACCGGATGACGCGGTCGAGCGAGTTCGGGACCACCGTCGGCCGAGGCGTGCGTGCGGTACAGCCCGATCTCGTCGTGCACGCCCTGCGGTCCGAGTCCTCCGAACCGGGCCCGCGGATCGGATTGGTCGTCTCCAAAGCTGTCGGCACCGCCGTGCAACGCCACCGCGTCGCGCGGCGGCTTCGTCATGTCGCGCGCAACCTCCTCGACGAACTGGACCCGGCCGATCGGGTGGTGATCCGAGCACTGCCCAGCAGCCGGCATGCCATCTCCGCGCGGCTCGAACAGGAACTGCGGACGGCGTTGCGCCGCACCAAACCGAGGGTCGAGGCGTCCCGATGAGGATCTCGATGCGGTCGGCTGGAGCGCGAACGGCCCGCGCCGTGATCTACGTGATCCAGCTGTACCGGCACACGATCTCACCGCTGCGCCTGCCGACGTGCCGATTCAGCCCCACCTGCAGCCAGTACGCGGTGGATGCCCTCACCGAATACGGGTTGGTGCGCGGCGGCTGGCTGGCGACGGTACGGCTGCTGAAATGCGGGCCGTGGCATAAGGGAGGATGGGACCCGATACCGGATCGTCCCGCGCCCGACGAGCAAGGCGACGCGCAGGCGTCGGGTGCTCGCGCGGGCGAGTCCTCGGAGGATCGGGACACCGCTGCCGACACCAGTGGCGGGCACCGAGCATTGCGAGCAGGAAGCGAGACGCGTGTTTAACTGGTTCAGCCTGGACATCATCTACTACCCGGTGTCGGCGATCATGTGGGTCTGGTACAAGCTGTTCGCCTTGCTGCTGGGCCCCTCCAACTTCTTCGCGTGGGCGCTCTCGGTGATGTTCCTGGTGTTCACGTTGCGCGCGATCCTCTACAAGCCGTTCGTCAAGCAGATCCGCACGACGCGGCAGATGCAGGAGTTGCAGCCGCAGATCAAGGCGCTGCAGAAGAAGTACGGCAAGGACCGCCAGCGGATGGCGCTGGAGATGCAGAAGCTGCAGCGCGAGCACGGGTTCAACCCGATCCTCGGCTGCCTGCCGATGCTCGCCCAGGTGCCGGTGTTCCTCGGGCTGTTCCACGTGTTGCGCTCGTTCAACCGGACGCAGGGCGGGTTCGGTCAGATCCAGCTGTCGGTCGAGCAGAACCGGGCCACCGGCAACTACGTCTTCAGTCCGACCGATGTGGCGAACTTCCTCGACGCCCATCTGTTCGGTGCGCCGTTGGGCGCGACCATGATTCAGACCACCGGTCTGGACGCGTTCACCGAATTCAACCGGGCGGCGGTGATCGCGGTCGGCGTGCCGATCATGATCCTGGCCGGCATCGCGACGTACTTCAACAGCCGCGCGTCGGTGGCACGGCAGAGCCCCGAGGCCGCCGCCAATCCGCAGACGGCGATGATGAACAAGCTGGCGCTGTACGTCTTCCCGCTCGGTGTCGTCGTGGGCGGGCCGTTCCTGCCGCTGGCCATCATCATGTACTGGCTCGCCAACAACATCTGGACCTTCGGTCAGCAGCATTACGTCTTCGGCAAGATCGAGAAGGAAGAAGAGGCCAAGAAGCTCGAGGCGCAGGAGCGGCAGGCCAAGAACGCGCCGCCGCCGGGGGCCAAGCCGAAACGGGACCGCAAGGCTGGCGCGGCGAAGTCCGCGGAGCCGGCGGCGAACGACGAGAGCGAAGACACCGAGACCGCATCGGAGAACGGCGCGGCCGACAAGAAGCCGACGGGCAGTAGCCCGGGCAAGGCGGCGACCGGAGCGAACCGCGCACCGCGGCCCGGCGCGACCCCGCGCCCCGGGGCGCGGCCCAAGAAACGTAAACGGTGACCGGGGGATCCCGGCGGGATGAGGAGAGAACGACATGACTGACGCCGAGACGACCGAGCGTGACGAACTGACAGATGCGTCCGCGACGGTTGCCGAGGATGACCTCGAGGAGAAGCTGGTCGCCGAGGGCGAGATCGCGGGCGATTATCTCGAGGAGTTGTTGGACCTGCTCGACTTCGACGGCGACATCGATCTCGACGTCGAGGGCGACCGCGCCGTGGTGAGCATCGACGGGGGCACCGACCTGAACAAGTTGGTCGGGCGCAAGGGTGAAGTGCTCGACGCGTTGCAGGAGTTGACGCGGCTGGCCGTGCACCAGAAGACGGGGGAGCGCAGCCGGCTGATGCTCGACATCGCGCGCTGGCGGCGTCGGCGGCGCGACGAGCTGGCCGCCCTCGGCGACAAGGTGGCGCGGCGCGTGCTCGAGACCGGGGAGCGCGAAGAGCTGGCCCCGATGACGCCGTTCGAACGCAAGATCGTGCACGATGCGGTGGCCGCCGTCGACGGTGTGCACAGCGAGAGCGAGGGCGTCGAGCCCTCGCGCCGCGTCGTCGTCCTGGCCGACTGACGCAGAGTTACAGCCGTGTAGTTCATAGGCGTCGTCCGTCCGACGCGACGATCCGGAGGATGTTTCACGTGAAACATGGGGAGGTGTCGGCGCCGCCGGAAGTGGCCTCCTCCTTGTTCGGGGAGCGCCTCGAGCTGACGGAGCGATACGCCGCCGCGCTCGCGGGCGCCGGAGTGGAGCGCGGGCTGATCGGCCCGCGGGAGGTCGATCGGTTGTGGGACCGCCACATCCTGAACAGCGTGGCCCTGGCCGAACTCATCGACCCGGATTTTTGCGTCGCCGACATTGGTAGTGGCGCCGGCCTTCCCGGGATACCGTTGGCGTTGGCCCGACCCGACCTCCGTGTGACCCTGATCGAACCGCTCCTGCGCCGCAGTGAGTTCCTGCGCGAGGCGGTCGACGAACTCGGCATCGACGTGACGGTCGTCCGGGGTCGGGCCGAGGAGCCGGGGGTGAGGAAGCAGGTGGGGGAGATCGACATCGTGGTGTCCAGGGCGGTGGCCTCCCTGGACAAGCTGACGCGATGGAGCATGCCGCTCATACGCGTCGACGGCCACATGCTCGCGCTGAAGGGCGAGCGTGCCGAAGAGGAGATCCGCGACCATCGGCGTGTGATGGCGTCGCTCGGCGCGGCCGATGTAAAGGTGATGAGGTGTGGCGCGAACTACTTGGATCCACCCGCGACCGTCGTCGTGGCACGGCGGGAGAAGGCGGTAGCGCACCGGCCAACGGGCAGGAGACGAGGATGACGTCACCCGAGAACGGCGCGATTCCAGGCGCCCCGAACGGCGGCACGCCGAGTGCCTCGAACCGTGCGGCTGCCCAGAACGGCACGCGGTCCTCTGGGGAGGCGACGGTTTCACTTGAAACCACCGCGGCCGATGTTTCACGTGAAACCGGACCGGCAGACGTTTCACGTGAAACAAAGCCGGACGCCGCTCGCGAGGCGTGGTCGGAGAAGAACCCCCAGGGCGGGTGGGACGACCCCGCCGGATTCGACACCCCGATCGGGGCGGAGGCCGAACGCGCGGTGCGGCTGCTCCATGCCGCGTCGAAGGGCAGCCTCCCGCGGCCCGACCGACAGCGGGTCTTCACGATCGCCAACCAGAAGGGCGGCGTCGGCAAAACGACCACGGCCGTCAACGTCGCGGCGGCGCTCGCCCTGCAGGGACTGCAGACGCTTGTCATCGACCTCGATCCGCAGGGGAACGCGAGCACGGCGTTGGGCATCGAGCACCGGCCCGGCACGCCGTCGTCGTACGAGGTCTTGATCGGCGACCTCCCCCTGCGCGATGCCCTGCAGCGCAGCCCGCACAACGAACGGCTCTATTGCGTACCGGCGACCATCGACCTGGCCGGCGCCGAGATCGAGTTGGTCAGCATGGTGGCCCGCGAAGGGCGGCTGCGCAGCGCGCTGGCGTCGCTGACCGACTTCGCCTTCGACTACGTGTTCATCGACTGCCCGCCATCGCTGGGCCTGTTGACGATCAACGCGTTCGTCGCGGCACCGGAGGTGCTGATCCCGATCCAGTGCGAGTACTACGCGCTTGAAGGCGTCGGCCAGTTGATGCGGACCATCGAGATGGTCAAGGCGCACCTCAATCCGCAACTCGACGTGACCACGGTGATCCTGACGATGTACGACGGCCGGACGAAGCTCGCCGATCAGGTGGCCTCCGATGTGCGGGCCCACTTCGGTGACAAGGTGCTCCGCACCGTCATCCCGCGCAGCGTCAAGGTGTCCGAGGCGCCCGGCTACGGGATGACGATCCTCGGCTACGACCCCGGCTCGCGGGGGGCGATGAGCTATCTGGATGCCAGCCGCGAGATCGCGGAGCGTGGCCGAAACCGAAACAACCGATGAGCGTTTGCGCTAAGGAGAAGACATGAGCCAACCAACACGCAAGCGCAGCGGCCTCGGCCGCGGCCTGGCCTCGCTGATCCCGACCGGTCCCGCCGATGGGGAGAACACCGGATTCGGTCCGCGGATGGGCGACGCGGCGGCCGACGTCGTGATCGGCGGACCATCGAACGGCAACACGGCCACGCCCTCCGACGTCGGCGCGGTGTACCGCGAGATCGACCCGTCGTCGATCGAGCCGAATCCGCGTCAGCCGCGCCAGGTCTTCGACGAAGAGGCGCTCGCCGAGCTCATCCACTCGATCCGTGAGTTCGGCCTCATGCAACCGATCGTCGTGCGCGAGCTGCCGCCCGGCGCACCGGGATCCGCGCGCTTCCAACTCGTGATGGGGGAGCGGCGGTGGCGCGCCGCCCAGCAGGCCGGCCTCGCGGCCATCCCCGCGATCGTCCGGGAGACCACCGACGACAGCATGCTGCGCGACGCGCTGTTGGAGAACATCCACCGCGTCCAGCTGAACCCGTTGGAAGAGGCGGCCGCCTATCAGCAGCTGCTCGACGAGTTCGGGGTCACCCACGATGAACTCGCCTCACGGATCGGGCGGTCGCGCCCGGTGATCACCAACATGATCCGGCTGCTGCGCCTGCCGATCGCCGTACAGCGCCGCGTTGCCGCGGGAGTGCTTTCGGCGGGTCACGCGCGCGCCCTCCTGTCGCTCGAAGGGGGACCGGAGAAGCAGGAGGAGCTCGCCGCGCGGATCGTCGCGGAGGGCCTGTCGGTGCGGGCCACCGAAGAGGCGGTCACCCTGGCCAATCGCGCGGGTACACCGCCGCCCTCGGCGCCGAAGCGCAAGCCGATCAACATGCCGGGACTGCAGGATGTGGCCGAACGCCTGTCGACGGCCTTCGACACCAGGGTGACCGTCAGCCTGGGCAAACGTAAGGGCAAGATCGTCGTCGAGTTCGGCTCGGTGGACGACCTGCAACGCATAGTCGAACTGATGAGCGCATCCGATCAGTGACCCACCACACCGGGTAATTACGTCACTGTGACACAACCCGGGTCGCGCCGGCGTTGACAGCGTCCTCCGAAGGAAAGCACCTGTGACACAACACGTTTCGTCCCGGACCGGGAGAGGCCCGCGAATCGGAGCGTCGAGGTGCCCAGACCCTTCTATCCTGGAGTGGCAGCTGTATACCGCGGCATCGCGAAGGACTCAGGAAGTTTAGTGTCGGCACGCATCACGCCCCTGCGACTCGAAGCGTTCGAGCAGTTGCCCAAGCACGCCCGTCGCTGCGTGTACTGGGAGGTCGACCCCCTCACCCTCGGACGGGACGCGGCCGGCGCCGCCGTCCCGGGCGTCGACGACCACCTGTCCGACCCGGAGTTCGAGAAGGAAGCCTGGCTGTCGATGGTCATGCTCGAGTGGGGGTCGTGCGGTCAGGTCGCCGTGCAGTGTGTGGACGCCGATTCCGACGACGGTCTCGCGCCGCTGCGGGGAGACGAGGCGTGCCTCGGCTACGCGTTCTACGCACCGCCGGGATCCGTACCGCGGGCACGCCGATTTCCGACCGCACCCGTGAGTGCCGACGCGGTACTGCTCACGTCGCTGGGTATCGAATCCGGTGAGGACACCGCGGCGGTATCGCGCGCACTGATCGCCGCCGTCGTCGGCGACCTGGTCCGCCGCGGTGCGCGTGCGCTCGAGGCGTTCGCGCACACCGCCGAAGTCAGCGAGCTGGCCGAACCCGGTGTGGTGGCACCGGAACTGCGACCGGTGCTCGAGGTTCTCGGTGACTGCTCGGTCGAACAGTGCGTGCTCGACGCCGACCTTCTGCTGGACGCGGGTTTCGTCGTCGTCGCCCAGCACCGCTACTTCCCGCGGTTAAGGCTCGAGCTGGAACAGGGTTTGGGCTGGAAGGCCGATGTCGAGGCGGCCCTGGAGCGGCTGTTCGAGTTCGCGCAGCTGCGGCAACCGGTCGGAGCCGGGGCGGGTTCGGTGGGGTTGAGCGCGGCCGGACGTCAGGACGGGCTGACGCGGCCGGCGGCCTGCTCGACCGATAGCTCGTGGGCCAGCAGCTCGGCGAACGTGAAAGTGCCTGTCGGACGGTCGTTCTTACCGAGCAGATAGAGCCGCTTGACGGCGGCGAGCATGCCTTCGGCGACGGCGTCGCGGGCCTGGGTCGACACCAGCGTGGCCCGGTCGTGCGGGTTGGTGATGTAGCCGACGTCGACCTGCACCGTGGGCATCCGGGTCAGGCGCAACAGGTCCCAGGTGCGCCCGTGGGTGCGGCAATCACGTAAACCGGTGCGCGCGACCACTTCTCGCTGAATGAAGTCGGCGAGATTGCGTCCGATGGTGGACACCGAACCGTGCGAATTACCGAAGTGGAACGAGGCAACCCCGTTGGCGGCCGGTGTCGGCTGAGTTGCACAGCGCAGGCTGATCATCAGATCGGCGCCGACGGCGTTGGCGGTCGCGGCGCGTTCGGCATCCGACGGTGCGCGGTTGGCCGGCCGCGACAGGAAGGTCTCCATGCCGATGGCGGTCATTCGGCCCTCGAGCCGACTTGCCAAGTCCCACAGGATGTCCGACTCGCTGATGGGGCCGTTCGGACCCTGCATGATCTGTCCGTGGTCATCGCCGCCGCGGCCCGGATCGATGATGATCCGCTTACCCGAGAGGCGGGGACCGGAGCTGCGAACCAACTCCTCCTCGCGGATCGCGTGGGGGGATCCGCCGGTGACACGCGAACCCAGAAAGTACAAGGAGCGCAACGTCTCCGGGCCGCAGATACCGTCGGGGTACAGCCCGTACTCGCGCTGATAGGACATCAACGCGTTGTGCGTGGCCAGACCGAAATGTCCATCGACGAGGCCGGTGTAGAAGCCGAGATCCTGGAGGCGGGCCTGCAGTGTCGCGACGTCGTCACCGAACATCGGTGCGCCGAACTGGTGGCTGAGCGTGCGGGCGCCGAGCCGGTACGACGCCTCTTTCAGCGCACGGTAAGTCGCTTCACCGACGATTCCGTCAACCAGAAGCCCGCGATGCTGCTGGAAGGCGCGCACGGCCTGGTCGAGTTCCTCGTCGAACACGTCGAGGGCGACATGCCTGCCGGTGGTGATCTCCTCGTCGGAGTTCTCGAGCATGCCCAACGCCGTCAGTGCAGCCCTGATCTCGGTGACCGCGGACCCGCGGTCACCGCGACGCAGACTGGACATATGCGGCCTTTCAGTCACGGTTGTCAGCTGCGCGAGGGCGCCGACCAAGTTGACGGGCTAGGCACGATTGTCGCAGACACCCGGGTGAATCAAGAAAACCCCAGGCCGGTGTCCGCGTCCCGGATTGTGGAATCAGCCGACGATCAGAGCACGTCAGCGAGCTCGCGCAGCAGCGCTGCCTTGCCTTTTGCGCCGACGATCCGCTTCACGGGGGAGCCGTCCTTGAACACGATGAGCGTCGGGATCGACACCACCTGAAAATCGCGCGCCGTGGCGGGGTTCGCGTCGACGTCGAGCTTGGCGACCTTGAGCGACCCCGCCTTCTCGGTCGCGATCTCCTCGAGCACCGGGGCGATCATCTTGCACGGACCGCACCAGGTCGCCCAGAAGTCGACCAGTACCGGTGTGCTGCTGGACAACACATCGGAGGAGAACGAATCGTCGGTCACCGCAACGGTGGTTCCAGTGGTCTCGGCCATCAAGGGGCTCCTATCAAACGGGGGTTTCAGTGGTTTCATCGCTTGGGCCAGAACCGATTTCGGCGAGCCAGCGTTCGGCGTCGATGGACGCCGAGCAGCCGGTACCCGCCGCGGTGATGGCCTGGCGGTAGGTGCGGTCGACGAGATCGCCTGCGGCGAAGACACCTTCGATCGAGGTGCTGGTCGAACCCCGCTCGGTCAGGACGTAACCGTCCTCGTCGAGGTCGATTTGGCCGCGGACCAGGTCCGAACGGGGATCGTGACCGATCGCGACGAATACGCCGGTGACGGCCAGCTTGGACTCATCGCCGGTGACGGTGTTGCGCAACCGGACACCGCTGACCTTCGGGCTGCCCTCGATCTCGAGCACCTCGGTGTTCGTCACGAACGTGATCTTCTCGTTCGCGCGCGCCCGGTCGAGCATGATGCGCGATGCGCGGAACTCGTCGCGACGGTGCACCAGCGTGACGCTGCGGGCGAACTTGGTCAGGAAGATGGCCTCCTCCATCGCCGAGTCGCCGCCGCCGACGACGATGATGTCCTCGTCGCGGAAGAAGAACCCGTCGCAGGTCGCGCATGTGCTGACGCCCATGCCCAGCAGGGCCTCTTCCCCGGGTACGCCGAGGTGTCGCGCCGCGGCGCCCATCGCGAGGATGACCGCGCGGGCCTGATGCGTCTCGTCGCCGACCGTGACCTTCTTCACCGGGCCGGCGAGGTCGACCGCGTCGACGTCCTCCATGCGCAGGTCCGCGCCGAAGCGCAGCGCCTGTTCGCGCATCTCGTCCATCAACTCGGGGCCGGTGATCCCGTTGCGGAAGCCGGGGTAGTTCTCCACCTCGGTGGTCGTCATCAACGCACCGCCGAACTGGACGCCTTCGAACACCAAGGGCTTCAACTGCGCACGCGCCGCGTATATCGCCGCGGTGTAGCCGGCCGGACCGGATCCGATGACGATCAGGTCGTGAACCGTGGATGTGGTGGTCATGAGCGCCTTTCCGCCGCTTGTTTGCGGCACCGGTATAAACACCAGCGTAGGCGGTGGTGTTCCCCGGCCATTCCGAACAACCTCGGGGGACAGACTACGGTCGTTTGACCACCGTTTCGGCCAGCAGCCCACTGTGAGCCGCGCGGCACCCCGCGTCGACGACGACGGCGACCACGTCGTCGGCGGCCTGCCCGGGCAACAGCAGCACCACCGCCGGACGACCGCCCATGTCGACGGCCTCGGCGCCGAGGACGGGCGTGGTGGCGGAGCGGCCGAGCCCCTCCAGGCAGGCGGCGCGGCGATCAGGATCCGACAGCGGGCCGTATTCGGGCGGCGTCGCGAGCAACCCGACCAGCTGCGGGCCGGTCAGCGGGACCGAGGGCCGGGCCACCGTGATGCGCTCGGCGGTGAGACCGGGCTGGGAGAACCGCGGGGTGGGCTCGCGCATCAGCATCGAGGTCCCGATGACCACCCCCGCCACGGCCGCGACCAGGCCGAACACCAGCCCGAGCACGTGGACGTGGCGCAGGCGCGGCCGTTCGACGGCGTGTCCGGGTGCGCGCGCCGACCGCAGCGCTGCACCGATGCGCTCGGCGACGCCGGCGGGCACGTCCGGCGCGGACGCCTCGTCGTGCGCCAACCGTTCCAGCCCGCGGCGCACCCGCTCGACCTGCCCATCCGAGCCGTCGTCCGTTCCGGTCTGCATCGCTAGCCAGTTTCCACCACGACACATAAGACGCGGTGGATGTGCCGACGGTTCCGCTCAATCGGTCGACGCCGCGGTCGGTGCGTCGAAGAAATCGAGTGCCTCGGCCAGCTTGGCCCTGGCGCGGGAGCATCGGCTCTTGACGGTGCCTTCGGCCACGCCGAGCATGCGGGCGGTCTCGGCCACCGAATAACCCTGCATGTCGACCGCGACCACGGCGGCGCGCTGTTCGACGGGCAGCCGCATCAGGGCCCGCTCGACGACGATCGCGGTGTCGACGTGGGAGGCGGGGTCGCCGACGTGCCCGATGTCGTCGGACAGCGCGTCGGCGGCGCGGATCTTGTTGCGCCGCAGTCGATCCAGGCAGGCATTGACGACGATGCGGTGCAACCAGCTGCTCACCGCGGAGTCGTACCGGAAGGCGGGCGCGCGGCGGTGCGCCTTGAGCATGGCGTCCTGCAGCGCGTCGGCCGCGTCGTCGGGGTTGCGGCTGGTGATCCTGGCGATGCGGTAAAGCTGCCGGTGGTGGCGGTAGAACAGCTCCTCGAACGCGTACCGGTCGCCCGCGACATGTGCGGCGAGCAGCTCCGCGTCACTGCGTTGTCGGCCGGACTGCCCCCCGAACGTCCCCACAGCCGAACACTAAACGGCCACGCGGGTGCCTCCCGACACATCTTTGCCGGGCTGGGGATGAACGGGTCAGGACGCCGACCTGACGGTGATCTCGGCGATGTCGGAGCGGCTCTGGCCGTTGACCCGGCCGAGCGTCGACACCCAGACCAGCAGATTCGACGTCGGCGAGGCGTTCTCCACTTTGATGGTGTTGTTTCCCGACTTGAGCTGGGTGGCCGGCGTCAGCACGGTGGTGTCGGTCAGCGACGACGGCGTCGGCGACTGCGCCGAGCGGATCTCCACCGCCGTGCCCGTGCTGTTGAGATCGATGTCGACCTCACCCACCGTGGTCGGCTGCGGCAGCTGCAGCATCAGCCCGACGCCGTTCTTGAAGTTCGGGAAGGGCACCGGGTCGGTATAGGTGTCGATCGGCCACACCGTGGACTTGTCGCCGTCGATCGCCTTACCGGCATCCGACGGGGCGTCGGCCTCACCCTCGGGCGAAAAGACCGTCACCGCAGTCGGTTTCACGACATCGCCGCTGCCGCCGCCCTCGGCCTGTTCGGTGGTGGTCGGGTCGTTGAGGCCGAGCCGGTCGCCGCCGAGGCCGTCGCCGACGTCGCCGAAGATCCGGCTCAACACGGTCGCCAGCACGACCAGCGCGACCACGACGATGGCGCCGCCGACGCCGAGCCCGATCATCAGGGCCTTGCGGCGACGCGCCGCCGTCTCCGGGTCGTCGGCGGCACCGATACCCGCGGCGACGGGGCGGTCGGGCTCGTCGACGGGGGAGATGAGCTCGGTGCGGTCGGCGATCGCCGTGGCCTGCTGCAGCAGGTTCAGCAGGGTCGGCGCGCTGCGGATGCCGCCGCCCTCCTGGACGGCGCGTGCGGCGGCGGCCGAGATCTGGAACGGAATTTGGCGGTCGACGGCGCGGGGTTCGACCGGTTGGCCGGCCGGGTCCAGGTCGGCGGGAGCCAAGCCGCTGCGCACGCCGTGTTCGGGTAGCGGCCACCGGTTGACCAGCAGCGCGTACAGCGCCGCCCCGATCCCGCGGATGTCGTCCTCGGGTGTCGCATCGGGCAGCGTCGCCGGGAACGCCAGCGCGACGTCGCCCTCGATGCTGACGCGGACGCGGCCCGGATGGTCGATCGACAGGGCGACCCCCGCCCGGTGCGCGGCTTCCGCGGCCGCGGCCAGCGACTGCATCGCCCTGGCCCCGCCGACCGGAGACGGCGAGGTGTCGGCGACCTCGGTCAGCGAGCCGCCGCGGATCCACTCCGAGACCACCAGCCCGCCCGATCCGGTGTTGACCACGTCGAGCACCCGCGCGACGCCGGGCATGTCGATGCTGCTCAGCTTGCGGGTGCGGGTCAGGATCTCGCGCAGCGTCTCGTCGGGCAGGGTGTTGTCGGGATCGACGAACGTGAGCGCCACCTGGCGGTCGAGGGCCGTGTCGAGTGCCTGCCAGAACTGCAGGTTGGGCGGCCCGCCGTGGAACACGAGCAGGCGGTAGCGGCCGGCGCCGACCATCGCCCCGGGGATGAGGTGGACGTCCGCGTCGGAGGTTGCGGCCTCGATGGCCGGTTCGCGCGGTGCGTCGAAGGCGAGGGGCTCGCGGCTGGGGTCGCCGCCGTAGTCGGACGGCGGCCGGCCCGACACCGGGAGCCGTGTCGTGCCGTTCTCGGCGGCGAACTCGGTGGTCTCGCCGTGGTCGGGCACGTCGGGCTGCAGGTCGTCGGCGACGACGTCGGGTTGACCGCTCGGGAGCTTGGTGGTGGCGGTGGTGTCGGGTGTGGGCGCGGAGCCGCCTGCGGGTTCGTCGCTCACCGCTGGTCCTTTCCGCATCCGGTCCCTGGCAACGGGGTCAGGTGGTCCGCGCCGGACGCTCGGCGGGTGGTGCCGACGCCCTGGCCCGGACGAACTCCTCTGATCAGGGTACGTGAGTGAGGCGCGCGCCCGTGGCCGGTCGGCGGCCCCGGCAGCAACCGCTCCACGCCTGGGAGCGGGGGCGGCGCGGGACCCGAGGCGGCGGCGGACCGCCGCGAGCGCGGCCTCGGCCTCCGGTACGCGGGCGCCGAGCAGGACCCCGACGATGACGGGCACCATGATCAAGCCGAGCACCGCCAGACGCAGCAGCGAGCCGCCGCCGCCCCAGTCCCGTGTCAGCGACTCCAGACCGAACAACTGGTCGGCCACCTGGCCGGCCATCGCGGCGAGCAACGCGGCGGCGATGGTGACCAGCACGGTGCGCACCACCTGCAGGTCGAGCAACCGGCCGCCGGGCGGATCGAGGTTCGCGCGCAACAGGAAGTAACCGACCACCGCACCGGCGACGAAGCCCAGCCCGTTGGCCGTGCCGAGATAGCCGGCCACCAGATCGGGGTCGTCGGTGAGATGCGGCGCGATGAGCGAGGCGATGATCTTGACGGTCGTGATGACGACGATCAGCAGGATCGGTGTCCACGGCTGTTGCCGCGCGTAGAACACCCGAAGTTGAAGCAGCACAAGCGCATAGGGGATCAACGTGAAGGCCGACAGGGTGATCGCCATGCCCAGGTAGTTGGCGTCGACCTCGCCGAAGTTGCCGTAGGCGAACAACGCGCTGCCGATCGCCGGGCCGCCGACCGTCATCAGCGCCACGATCGGGATGAGCGTCACCATCGTCAGCCGGGTCGCCAGCGAAAGGTCGGCGAGCACCGCGCGCAGATCGTTGGAGGCGGCGTTGCGGCTCAGTCGCGGCATCACCACGGTCAGCACCGTCACGCCGATCATGCCGAACGGCAACTGCAGCACCAGCCACGTGTAGTTGTAGATCGCGGGCCCGGAAGCCGCGGCGCCACTGGCGATCCGGTTACCGACGATCAACCCGACCTGGCTGATCAAGACGTACAGCACCATCGCCGCCGCCATGGCGCCGAACTGCTTCATCCGTTCGTCGATGCCCCACAGCGGGCGAAGGCTGATGCGTTCGCGGCGGATCGCCACCAGCAGCACCAGCACCTGGGTCACCGTCCCGAGGGTCATGCCGATGCCCAGCACGAGGAGCTTCGCGTTGCCCATCCGGACCGGGTCGACCGAGAGTTCTCCCGGGACGATGAGATACGCAACCAGGGTCAGGATCGCGACCAGGTTGTTGCACACCGGTGCCCACGCCGGGGGCCCGAACACGTTGCGCGTGTTGAGGATTGCCATGAACACCGACGACAACCCGTAGAACAGCACCTGGGGCAGCAGCAGATACGCGAAGGCGGTGGTGAGGTCGCGGTTGACCTCCGGATCACCGCCGAGCATGAGGTCGACGAGCATCGGCGCCGACGCCACCGACAGCGCGGTGATGATCAGCAACAGCGTCGTCGTCAGGGTGACCAGTCGGCGGATGAACGCCGTTCCGTTGTCGGGATCGTCGCGTTCGGCGCGCGCCAGCACCGGCACGAAGATCGCGGTGAAGGTCGCCTCGAGGACCAGGGCCGCGATCAGGTTCGGCAACTGGTAGGCCACCGAGAAGGCGCTCGTGAGCGCCGCGCCGAGGATGGTCGCGAGCAGCACGATGCGGGCGAACCCGGTGAGCCGGCTGACCAGTGTCGCGATCGCCATGCCCCACGAACGCGAGACCACCGCGGCGTCGGACAGTTCCTCGCGTCCGGCCCGGCGCCGGGGGGCCGGCCCGCGGCGGAGCCGGGGCGGGGGTTCGCGTCGTGGCCGGCGTGGTGGGGGAGGGGGGACCTGGCCGACCGGCGGTGCTCGCCGCGGTGACGGCGCCGGCGGGTGCGGCCGTGGCCCGGGGGCGTTCATCCGCCACCGTCCCGCCCGGCGCTGCCTTTGCGTCCGGCCCGGCTCAGGGGCGCGTCGGTGGAGTCGTCGTCATACCGCAGCGCCACCTCGAGCGGATCGGGCCGATCGAGGTCGGCGGGGTCGGGCTGACCGCGGAACCGGTGCCACAGGCGACGGCCGGCCAGCAGAACCAGGACCGCGCCCGCCGAGAGCGTGATGAAGAACAGCACCTTGCCGTAGGCGTTGGAGTGCACCGACAACCGCACCGGTTCGCCGAGCGGCAGGCCGTCGACCGTGCGCAGCGCGACGTCGACCGCGAACCGCTGGGTGACGTGCACCTCGATCGGCACCCGCAACGGCAGGTAGCCCGGGGGGAGCACGATCTCGCCCATGTCGGTGACCGTCATCCCCGGCGGCGCGTCGACGTCGAGGCGGACGCGGATCGGCACGGGCAGGTCGTTGCGCAACGCGAGCGGTAACGGGCTGCGTTCGGTCGCCAGCGTGTACGACCCGCCCGGATTGACGACGGTGACCGCGCCGAACATGTCGTCGACGGTGTGTCCGACGGTCGTGAGTCGTTGTTGCGCAAGGCCGTTGCGGGTGTCCGGCGGCACCGACTGGCTCAGCGCCCGCAGCATGTCCTCGCGCAGCGGGGCAGTGTAGCCGTATCCGGTCAGCCCGGTGCGTTCGTCGGTGGTCAGCGCGGCGGTCAGCCCCCACAGCCGCCCCGTGACGCCCGCGATGCCCGACACGACGGCGTCGTCGAACCGGGCGTCCGGATCGCCGAGCTCATCGTCGGGCAGCGGGGCCATGTCTTCGTTCGGGACGGCGCTGGTCTCGGCGATGACCGCGGGCAGCGCACGCGGCTGGGCCAACCCGGCATTGATCGCGGTGGCCACGGCGGTGAACACGGCACGCGCGTCGTCGGGTCCGAGGCTCCACGCCAGCGGCGGCATGAGGATCTGGGTGCGCGGGGCGATGTCGGGGTTGAGCCCGCGCCACAGCAGGGCGCCGAGCGCATCCTGGCGCCGGGCCACCGCAGAATCCTGCTGCAGCGGGAACTTGAGCGACGGGTCCAGATAGCCCGGGGTCACGGGTTCGGTGCCCGCGCCGGCGAGCGCCGCCCCGACGGCCGGATCGAAGGGTGCCGCGACGACCTGCGGGGTGAAGCGCACCGGCGTGGTGTCCGAGCCTCCCGCGTCGGTGCCGTCCTCGGAGCCCGATTCGGCGGGCGCGATGGCCACCGTCTGGCCGCCCTGGGCGGAGAGCAGGCTGACCGCAGGCCCGGTCAGCGGGCCGTCGCCGATCAGGTTGGCGCCGCGGACCGAGGTGACGCCGAGGATCTGGTCGACGATGTCGCCCGCGGAGGTGGTCGCGATGCGGCTGAGCCCCGGGTCGCCGACGCGGCGCAGCGCGTCGAGGTCGGCCTGGGCGTAGGTGGTGGAGGCGACGCACATCCCCGTCGCCAACCCCTTGAGCCGGTTCAGCCACGCGACCGCCGCGTCCTGCCCGGCGCCGGGGCGGGTGGGCGTGCCGGGCCCGGCGTCGGGGCCGTTGTTGACGACGTAGCCGCCCGTCATCGCGTTGACGGTGACCAGCAGGTCCGGATCGACCGCGAGACAGGTCGCCGCCCGCACCCGTCCGTCGGGATCGACCTGCGGGCTGGTGGCGAATTCGACGGCCGACAACAGGGTGTCCAGGCGCCCGCCGGCGGCCAGCGAGGCGGCCAGGTCGTCGTCGATCAGCCGGACCGGGGTGGTGCCGCCGGGCGCACCCGCGGCCAACCGAGGCCGGTCGGCGATCGGCCACAGCAGCGTCAGTGGGACCGGTTTGGACGTGTCGGGCGCCTCGACGGCCGTCACCGCGTCGCCGGCGGAGTCGGCGCCCGGATCCGGCGGCACACCGAGCACCGGCAGCAGGAAGCGGGCGTCGTCGAGGCGGGCGGGCTCGCCGTAGTCGGGGGTGCCGTTCACGTTGACCATCACCGGGTAGACGCCGGGTTGGTCGATGCTCAGCGACGGCCGGTCGGCAGAGCGCAGCGGATACGACAGGGTGAACGGAACCTCCTGTCCCCGAGGAAGTTCCGGCGAAAGCTGGACGAAGTCGCCGACCGGCTCGAACTGGTCGACATCGCCGGCGAGGTTGGTCCGCAGACCCGCGGAGGTGGTCACCGCGGCGGCGTCCTCCAGTCGTACGACCACGTCGCGCACCGGCCGGTCGCCGACGTTGAGGACGACGCCGGTGACGGTGACCACGGGTTCGCTGGTGGTGGTCACCACGTCGGGGGTGACGCGGTCGACGCGCACCTGCAGGAACGGTGTCGACTCGGTCTGGCCCGTGGCGGGGCCGGCCGCGAGGACCGGCAGGGCGCTCAGCGCGAGCACGATCAGCGCGGCCAGCGCGCGCGGCAGCGCTGCGGCGGTCACGATCCCTGTCCGCAACCGTTCGTCCGGCGGCCGGGCTGCGTCTTTCCCCACTCATCCCCCTGCCCTTCGGGCGGGTGGTGCCCCCACCGCTCGGCGCCCGGAGACGGCTGGGCGCGTTCGTCGGGACGACGGTTGCGGGCGTGCGAATGCGTCTGGGGTCTGCGCCGCGGCGAGGACCGGGGCAGCGGCGGCAGCGCGGAGGGGCCGTGAGCGTGCAGCGTGTCGATCAGCTCCCCGGCGACCTCGGCGAGGCGGCGTTCGTCGGCGTAGGCCAGCCGCGACGGCAGCTCCTTCAGCGGCACCCACGCGACCTCGGTGACCTCGACGTCCTCGTCGGAGAGCTCTCCGTCGAGGAAGCGCATGAGGTAGTGGTGCACGGTCTTGTGCACGCGGCGGCCCTCGGTGACGAACCAGTAGTCGATGCTGCCCAACGCGGCGAGCACGCTGCCCTGCACGCCGGTCTCCTCGGCGACCTCCCGCACCGCGGTCTGTTCGGCCGTCTCACCCATCTCGATGTGGCCCTTGGGCAGCGACCACAACATGCGGCCCCGCCGGTCGATGCGCCCGATCAGCGCCGCGACCTGGCTTTCCTTGGGGCCGTCGATACCGTCGATGACCAGACCGCCCGCTGACGTCTCGTGCACGGTGCGCAGCCGGTCCGGTGGCCGTCGCGGGCGCGACTTCTTGGACTGCCCGCCCTTGCTGGCCTTGTTCCCGTTGACGGTGACGCCGTCGTTCTTGGCGGCGTCGTTCTTGACGGCGGCGTTGTTGGTGCGGTCGCCGGGACGGGGCTGGGGAACGGGGCGGTTACGTGCTTGTGCCGATGGATCGGGCGAGGCCTCGGGAGGACCCGCCGCGCGTCGGCCACGACGTCGCCCCCGGCGCCGTCGTGGTTTGGCCTGTTCGCCGTCCGACACCCAAGCGATAGTAGCTGCCACGCATTTTGTGCCCCGCCGCACTCACCGGTCGTGATAGAGCCGTTGCACATTTGTGTGAGTCCGCGGCCCGGGGGCCGCTTGATCGTCGCCTGACCCGGTTGAATCGTCCGGCTCCCAACGCGGCCTCCGGGCGTGGGCGGTACCCCCACAACGCGGCCTGGAGGCCGCTTGATCGTCGCCTGACTAGGCTGTCCGAACGTGCCGCCCTCCACCGACGCCGAACTGCTTGCCACCGCGCAAGTGGAGCTGAACCGCCACGGCGAGGTGCTGCGGGGAATCGGCGGGCTGTTCGCCGACGCCGGCCACGAGTTGTATCTCGTCGGCGGCAGCGTCCGCGACGCGCTGCTCGGTCGCGGGCTGACCGATCTCGACTTCACCACCGACGCCCGTCCCGAACAGATGCAGAAGTTGCTGCGGCCCTGGGCAGACGCGCTGTGGGACACCGGCATCGAATTCGGCACCCTCGGCGTCGGCAAGGGCGGCAAGCGCCTCGAGATCACCACGTTTCGCGCCGACACCTACGACCGGGTCTCCCGCAATCCCGAGGTGCGTTTCGGCGACAACCTCGACGACGACCTGGTGCGACGCGACTTCACGGCCAACGCGATGGCCGTGCGCGTCACCGCCGACGGACCCGCCGAATTCCGCGATCCCCTCGACGGGCTCGCGGCGCTGCGCGCCAAGGTGCTCGACACCCCCGCCGCGCCCGAGGTGTCGTTCGGCGACGATCCGCTGCGCATGCTGCGCGCCGCGCGCTTCGTCTCACAACTGGAGTTCACGGTCGCGCCGCGGGTGGTGACCGCGATGGTGGCGATGGCGCCGCAACTGGGCCGCATCACCGCCGAGCGGGTGGCCGCCGAACTGGACAAGCTCTTGCTCGGCGCCGACCCCGTCGCGGGCGTCGACCTGATGGTGCAGTCCGGGATGGGCGATGTGGTGCTGCCCGAAGTCGGCGCCATGCGCATGGCGATCGACGAGCACCACCAGCACAAGGACGTCTACTGGCATTCGCTGACCGTGCTGCGCCAAGCGATCGACCTGGAGGACGACGGGCCCGACCTGGTGTTGCGTTGGGCGGCGCTGCTGCACGACATCGGCAAGCCCGCCACCCGCAAACACGAACCTGACGGCGGGGTCAGCTTCCACCACCACGAGGTGGTCGGCGCGAAGATGGCGCGCAAGCGGCTGCGCGCACTGAAGTACTCCAAACAGATGATCGACGACGTGTCGCAGCTGGTGTACCTGCACCTACGGTTCCACGGCTACGGCGGCGGAAAGTGGACCGATTCGGCGGTGCGACGCTATGTGACCGACGCCGGCCCGCTGCTGCCGCAGCTGCACAAGCTGGTGCGCGCCGACTGCACCACGCGCAACAAGCGTCGCGCGGCCCGGCTGCAGGCCAACTACGACGACCTCGAGCAGCGGATCGCCGAGCTCGCCGAGAAGGAGGATCTCGCGCGGGTGCGGCCGGACCTCGACGGCAACGAGATCATGGAGATCCTCGGCATCCCCGCCGGGCCGCAGGTCGGCCAGGCCTGGCAGTACCTCAAGGAGTTGCGCCTCGACCGCGGACCGCTGTCGCGCGAGGAGGCGGTCGAGGAACTGCTGGCGTGGTGGAACGCGCGGGGCGAACGGTAACCCGCCGACCGACCCCCGCGAGCGCCCGCGTCTGCACGCCGACACGCCGCTAGCGCGCGTACAAAGACGGTCGCTCGCACAAGCGGGTGGCCGCGGTGGAACCTCGGCGCGGGCTGGCGCGTCCGATCAGGCATGGACTACTGCCTCGGTGACGGCGACGGCTCGGCGACCATCTGGTCTGGGGCACCCGATGTGGACGTCGACGGTGACGGCGCGTTCGACGCGGTCGGGCTCGACTTCGACGGCGACGGGCTGCTCGACGACGCGATGGCCGACCTCGACGCCGACGGTGTGGCCGACCATCTGGTGCGCGACCACGCCGACGGCGCAACGTATTTCACCGACGACGGCACCGGAACGTGGACGGTCGGCGCGGAACGCGGTCTGCGGTGGTTCGGGCTCGACGGCGTCGAGCGCTACGGCGGGCCGCTGGTCGACCTCGACGCCGACGGCCAATCCGACGACCGACTCGTCGACAACGACGGCGACGGGCTGGCCGACCGCGTGCTGGCCGGCGAGACCGCCTACGTCGACGCCGACGCCGACGGCACGTGGGACACCAAGCTGAGCGACGGTGACGGCGACGGCCGGGCGGACTCGGCCGTCGAGCTGGGAAGCTAGCCGCGGCCGGATCCCGGGGGACCGGCGAACGCCTGGGCGATGCCGAGCCACCGTTCGGCGTCCGCGCCCTCGGCGTGCACCTCGAGTTCGGTGCGCGGCCGCCGCTGGGTCACCAGCATGCAGAAGTCCTCCGCCGAACCGGTGACGCGCTGCGCGGCGTCCTCGGGACCCCACGACCATGTCGACCCGTCCGGGGCGCGCAGCTCGACGCGGAACGGCTCGGCCGGCGGCTGCAGGCCGTTGATCACGAACGAGAAGTCGCGGGTCCGCACGCCGATGTGGGCGATCGAACGCAGCCGCGCCGTGGGCGGCCGGTGCACACCGAGCGCATCGGCAACGTCGAGCCCGTGCGCCCAGGTCTCCATCAGCCGGGCCGTCGCCATCGATGCGGCGCTCATCGGCGGGCCGAACCACGGCAGCTTGCGTCCCTCGGCGACGGTCAGCAGTTCGTCGTGCAAGCGGGTCCGGGTGGCCCGCCAGTCGGCGAGCAGTTCCGGCGGTGGAGTAGCCGCCAACTCCTCGGCGGCGGCGTCGACGAAGCCGGTCGGGTTCTTACCCGCCTCTTCGAGGAGCCCGGCGAACGCGGCCTCGTCGGTGACCGCGGTGAGCGCGACGCGGTCGGTCCACAACAGGTGCGCGATCTGGTGGGCGATGGTCCAGCCCGTCGCCGGGGTGGGTTCGGCCCATCGCGCCGCGGGCAGATCGGCGACGACGGCGTCGAGCTCGTCGCTCTCGGCGCGCAGATCGGCCACCATCGGCTCGGCACCAGCCATGCCGGTCACCTTAGCCCGGTGTCGGCGCCCGTCTGGCGATTGTGGCGTGCGCGGCCAGGCCGGCGAGGTAGACGGCGACGCCGGCCAAGGCGAGTGCGGGTTGCCGTCCGTCGGGCGGAATCACGCTCGCCGCCAACGCAATCGCGGCGATGAACGTCATCCAGAACAGCGAGTCCTGCACGGTGAACACGTGCCCGCGCAACGCATCGTCGACGTCGAGCTGCATGGCGTTGTCCGCGCACAGCTTGACCACCTGACCCGCCATGCCGAGCAGGAACCCGCACACCACCATCATCGGCAGCTGCAGACCGGAGCCCGAGAGTTGCACGAGCGCCGCGAACGCCAACGCGCCGTTGGCCGTTGCGTACCGGCCCCAGCGTCGCACCGCCACCGGCATGACGGCGGCCGCGAGAAACGATCCCGCGCCGGTCGCCGCGACGAACAACACGGCGGTGCCCAGCCCGGCGACCTGGTGGGTGTCGGTGTGCCGCACCATGACCAGCACCAGCAGGCTGTTGATCCCAAAGACGATCCGGTGCGCGGCCAACCCGGTCAGCGTCGCCGCGACGGCGGGCACCGCGGCCACCGTCTTGATGCCGTGCACCCAGCCGGTGGCGACGGCGTAGACCACCGAGCCGTGCACCGCACGCGCGCTGTCGTCGGGCCCCAGGAGCCGCGGCGGAAAGCGCCACGCCAGCCACAACGCCAGGGCCACCGGCACGGCCGCGATGATGATGATCACCGCGGCGCCGGCGTCGTCGGCGCCGAACAACCACCGGGGCAGCAGCATGAAGTTCGCGCCGAGGAAAGCGGCGGCCGCGCCCGTCGCGATCGCGACGGAGTTCATCGCCACTACTTGATCTCTCGGCACGACGTGGGGAAGCGCGGCGGACAGGCCGGACGACACGAAGCGGGTGAACCCGTTGACGATCAGCGCGCAACACAGGACCGCCAGATCGCCCGCTCCCGCTTCGAGCAGCTGCGCCACGGCGAGCACCAACACCAGCCGGCCGGCGTTAGCCGCCACCAGCACGTGCCGTCGATCCCAACGGTCGAGCAGCGCTCCGGCGAAGGGCCCGAGCAACGAGTAGGGCAAGAACAGCACCGCGAACGCGCCGGCGATCGCCCACGGTTCGGCGGCGCGTTGCGGGTTGAACAGGATCGCGCCGGCCAGTCCAGCCGAGAACAGGCCGTCACCGAACTGGCTCACCAGCCGCAGCTCCAACAGACGCCGGAACTCGGGCAGCCCGCGCACCGACCGCCAGACGGCGACGGGCGCGCGGAAATCGGGCACGGGGGATCACGTTCTCAGAGGCGGGGATCGGACCGCATCCACAGTACAAATATCGGAGCGGCGTCGCGCTTGTCCGCCACGGTGGGCGCTGCCGGTGCCATGATGGATGAGTGGCGCAGTCAGAGGACCCGGAGGATTTCATCGCGCCTGCCCCGCCGCGTGTGCGGGCGGGAACGCTACTGCTGGCCAACACCGACCTGCTCGAACCGACGTTTCGCCGCAGCGTCATCTACGTCGTCGAGCACAACGACGGCGGCACGCTCGGCGTCGTGTTGAACCGGGCCAGCGAGACGGCCGTCTACAACGTCTTGCCGCAGTGGGCGAAGCTGGCGGCCAAACCGAAGACGATGTTCATCGGCGGACCGGTCAAGCGCGATGCGGCGCTGTGCCTGGCGACCCTGCGCGTGGGCATGGAGCCCTCGGATGCTCCCGGTCTGCGCCATGTCCAGGGCCGGATGGTGATGGTCGACCTGGACGCCGACCCCGATTCGATCGCCCCGGTGGTGGAGGGCATCCGGATCTTCGCCGGCTACTCGGGATGGACCATCGGCCAACTCGAGGGCGAGATCGAACGCGACGACTGGATCGTGTTGTCGGCGCTGCCGTCCGACGTTCTGGTGGAACCGCGGGTCGACCTGTGGTCGCGGGTGCTGCGCAGGCAACCGCTGCCGCTGTCGCTGTTGGCGACCCACCCGATCGACGTCAGCCGAAACTAGTCAGCCGCAGGACAACGTGCAGGTGGCGCAGGCGCCGCCGCAGCCATCCGAGGCGCCCGCCGCCGCCTCGCTCCGAGCGGCGCTCTGCAAACCGAGGGCGGTCTTCGCGCTCTGCCAACACCCGGCGCCCACGGTTCCCACGGCCCCGATCACGCAGACGATCAACGCGACGACGGCCGTGCCGGGGTCGGCAACCAGGGCCACCGCTCCGCCCGCGGCCAGCATCGCCGCCGCCGCCAGCTGTGTCGGCACCACCGACCGCAACACCGTCAGCACCGGGTCTCCCGTATGCGGGCGCCGCAGCAACCAGGTGCCGACCGCGGCGGTCGCGCCGGCGGCGCACAGGCAGAGAACCGCGGCGATGAGCATGCGCCACAGGATAACGAGATCCGTGCGGCGGCGAGAGTTGGGACGTCCCCCGGGCGCCAGGCTTCGCCCGGGGGACGGGCCTAACCCGGCAGGCCCGGCTGGGTTCCCAGCGCGGTCGCGCTCGGGAACTGCGGGGCGGCCGGAGCCGTCACCGACGACGGCGGATTCGACACCGGCGATGCCGCGCCGGGAGCGGCCGGGGGAGTCGCACCTGGGGCGGCCGGCGCTGCGGAGGGTGCCGCGCCGGGTGCCCCGGGGACCGTGACCCGGAAACCGTTGACGATCGCGTCCGTGGCCTCAGCGGCCGGGACCACCTGATCGACGCTGGTCGTGACCGCCAGCGACACCAGGTACTTGTCCGGCCCGGCGGTGGCGATCACGTGCCGCCGCGAGGTGTTCAGCGTCATGTTGTTCTCGCGGTAGGTGCCCTCGATCAACGCCGACGGCATACCGCCGAACTCGGCGAGCGACGCGTCGGTGGACCGCCACGCGGGCAGCTTCTGGCTGTCGACGAAGCCGTGGCTGATGGCCTCCTTGGGATCGAAATCGCCGACGAGCTTGTACACCACCACCTGCGCGTTCGAGGTGTACAGCCCGTTTCCGCCGACCCGGTCCGCGATCACGGCGAACGCGTCGGGCACGTTCGGGTCGGGAACGTGCGCCCAGCCGCGCGGCATCGGCAGCACGATGTTGAGTGCCTTGAAGTCGCGGCTGTTCTGCGGCTCGAGCGTGACGCCCTTCTCCCCGAAGAACTCGGTGAGCGTGCCGGAGGTGGCGGGCACGATCGTCGCGACCGGAGCGGCGGGCACCGGCTGCGCGACCAGCCCGGGGGCTGCGGCAGCGGGTGCTCCTGCGGCGGCTCCCGCGGGTGCTCCCGCGGCGGTGCCGGCGGGTGTAGCCGCCGTGGCGGCCGGCGCAGCCTGGGCCGGTGGCGCGATGCCCGCCGGCGTGCCCGCCGCGGCGGCCGGGGCGGTGGCGGAAGTCACACCCTGCTGGGTGAGGGGCTGCGCGTTCGGCGCGACCGTGACGGTCTGCGTGACGGTGGCCGGCGCGGGCTGCGGCGGTTGGGGAACGAGAGGTTCGGCCGATGCGGTCGTGCCCGCGAAGCCGAGGACGCCGGTGGCGGCGGCGGCCGCACTTGCGGCCAGAATCCGCCAGCGAGGGGCGATCTCGATCATCTGCGTCGGTCCTTCCGAACTGCACGGGGGGAGGTCAGGCGCTGACTGTATCGACCCGCGAAGCACGGCCACCAGCGTCGGAATCGACCTGCAACCGTGTTCTGACTTCCCCGCAATGCAACCGAGACCGACCCGTGGCCGAGCAACCCCGGATAGGCGTGCTTATACCCTGTTCACGTGACAGAAGCGCCGACCACCGACTCCCCGCAGCACCGTTACACCGCGGACCTGGCCGGGCAGATCGAGCGCACCTGGCAGCAGCGGTGGGCCGACGCCGGGACCTTCAACGTGCCGAACCCCGTGGGATCCCTCGCACCGGCCGACGGATCGCCGGTGCCCGCCGACAAGATGTTCGTCCAGGACATGTTCCCGTATCCGTCGGGGGAGGGCCTGCACGTCGGGCACCCCCTGGGCTACATCGCCACCGACGTCTACGCCCGGTACTTCCGCATGACCGGGCGCAACGTGTTGCACGCCTTGGGATTCGACGCGTTCGGGCTGCCCGCCGAGCAGTACGCCATCCAGACCGGGACGCACCCGCGCATCCGGACCGAGGCCAACATCGTCAACTTCAAGCGCCAGCTGGGCAGGCTCGGATTCGGGCATGACCCTCGGCGCAGCTTCGCCACCACCGACGTCGACTACTACAAGTGGACCCAGTGGATCTTCCTGCAGATCTACAACGCGTGGTTCGATCCGGACGCGCAGAAGGCCAGGCCGATCGCGGAGTTGATCGACGAGTTCGAATCCGGCTCCCGCGGCCTCGACGGCGGCGGGGCGTGGGCGGAGCTCTCGCAGGACGAGCGCGCCGATGTCATCGACTCGTACCGCCTGGTCTACCGGGCCGACTCGCTGGTGAACTGGTGTCCGGGGCTGGGCACCGTGCTGGCCAACGAGGAGGTCACCGCCGACGGCCGCAGCGAGCGCGGCAACTTCCCGGTGTTCCGGAAACGGTTGCGGCAGTGGATGATGCGCATCACCGCGTACTCCGACCGCCTGCTCGACGACCTCGAGCTGCTGGACTGGCCGGAGAAGGTCAAGACCATGCAGCGCAATTGGATCGGCCGGTCCACCGGCGCCGCCGTGCTGTTCGCCACCGATGCGGGCGACATCGAGGTGTTCACCACCCGGCCCGACACGTTGTTCGGCGCGACGTACATGGTGCTGGCGCCCGAGCACGAACTCGTCGACCGGCTGGTCGCCGACCAATGGCCCGAGGGCGTCGACGAACGATGGACGTATGGCGCTGCGACGCCGGCCGACGCCGTCGCCGCCTACCGGTCGGCGATCGCGGCGAAGTCGGACCTCGAGCGCCAGGAGAACAAGACCAAGACGGGTGTGTTCGTCGGCGCGTACGCGACGAATCCCGCCAACGGTCAACGCGTGCCGGTCTTCATCGCCGACTACGTGCTGCTGGGCTACGGCACCGGGGCCATCATGGCGGTTCCGGGACATGATCAGCGCGACTACGAGTTCGCCAACCAGTTCGGCTTGCCGATCGTGGAAGTCGTTGCCGGCGGCGACATCTCACAGTCCGCGTACACCGGTGACGGCGAGATCGTGAATTCCGAGTACCTCGACGGGCTGAGCATCGCGTCGGCCAAGGAGGCGATCACCAACCGGCTGGCGGAGCAGGGCCGTGCCCGCCCGCGCGTCGAATACAAGTTGCGGGACTGGCTTTTCGCGCGGCAGCGGTACTGGGGCGAGCCGTTCCCGATCGTCTACGACGAGGACGGTCGCGCGCACGCGCTGCCCGAGTCGATGCTGCCGGTCGAACTGCCCGACGTGACCGACTACTCGCCGGTGCTGTTCGATCCCGACGACGCCGACAGCGAACCGTCGCCGCCGTTGAACAAGGCCACCGACTGGGTGCACGTCGAACTGGATCTCGGCGACGGCCCCAAGCCCTACACCCGCGACACCAACGTCATGCCGCAGTGGGCCGCCAGCTCCTGGTACGAACTGCGCTACACCGATCCGCACAACTCGGAAGCCATGTGCGCCAAGGAGAACGAGGCGTACTGGATGGGCCCGCGACCGGCCGAGCACGGTGAGAACGACCCCGGCGGTGTCGACCTGTACGTCGGCGGTGTCGAGCACGCCGTGCTGCACCTGCTGTACTGCCGGTTCTGGCACAAGGTGCTCTACGACCTCGGGCACGTGACTTCCCGCGAGCCGTATCGCCGCCTGGTGAACCAGGGCTACATCCAGGCGTACGCCTACACCGACTCGCGCGGCGCGTATGTTCCCGCCGCGGAGGTCGTCGAGCGGGACGGAAAGTTCTACTGGGCGGGCCACGAGGGGGAGAATCGCCCGGAGATCGAGGTCTTCCAGGAGTTCGGCAAGATCGGCAAGAGCCTGAAGAACTCGGTGTCACCCGACGAGATCTGCGACAACTACGGCGCGGACACGCTGCGGGTCTACGAGATGTCGATGGGCCCGCTGGAGGCGTCGCGGCCGTGGGCCACCAAGGACGTCGTCGGCGCGCACCGGTTCCTGCAGCGGGTGTGGCGGTTGGTGGTCGACGAGGAGACGGGCGCCACCCGCATCGCCGAACACCAGGCGATCGACGACGCGACGCTGAAGTTGTTGCACCGCACCATCGCCGGCGTGTCCGACGATTACACGAACCTGCGCAACAACACCGCCGCGGCCAAACTCATCGAGTACACCAACCATCTGACCAAGCAAGGCGTGACCGCGCGCGGCGCGCTGGAGCCGCTGGTGTTGATGGTCGCCCCGCTCGCCCCGCATCTGGCCGAGGAGCTGTGGCACCGCCTGGGCCACGAGGAGACGCTGGCGCACGGCCCGTTCCCGGTGGCCGACCCGCAGTACCTCGTCGAGGACACCGTCGAATACCCCGTCCAGGTCAACGGGAAGGTCCGTGGCCGGGTGATGGTCGCCGCGGACGCCGACGCCGATGCGCTCGAGGCGGCCGCGCTGGCCGACGAGAAGGTGCAGGCCTTCATCAACGGCGCGACACCGAAAAAGGTGATCGTGGTGGCGGGCCGCCTGGTCAACATCGTCGTGTGATTTCGGTGCACTACCCGTCGTTTTGCGATCGGTAGTGCACCGAAGCCGCCCGGGAGGGAACCGCCGCGGGTATTCCATCCGTCCAATCAAGCGTGCTTGCGGATTTTCTGCGCATTCAGGACGGCGTGATCACTTCCGCTCAGGCTAGGGTGGCCGGCCTCAGTGATGAGTCGGTACAACGCCGGGTGAGGGCCGGCCAGTGGAGGCGATGCGCAAAAGGGGTCTACTTCGCAGACGACCGCGAGTTCACCGACGCTGCGAGGGTGCGGGCGGGAGTCTGGGGGTACGGCGAAACGGCGATCGCCAGTGGTCTCACCGCGGCGTGGTGGCACGGTCTGACCCAGTACGCGCCGGACCTCGTTGAGGTCACCGCGGGGCGGACTGCGACTGGGCGTTGCCACAGTGGCACTCGACTGCGGCGGCGCGACCTCGACCCGAGAGATGTGACGGAGGTGCGTCGACTGCGCGCCACCGGGAAACCGTTGACTGTGCTCGAAGCGGCGACGAGAAGGCGCGACGGCGCCAAGCTGATGGACAGTGCATTGCAACGGCACGTTGATCTGCGCGACCTATGGCGAGCTCAGCTCCGCAACAAGGGCCGCTACGGTTCTCCCGCCGCACGAATCCTCCTGCAAGCGGCGGCCGATGATGCGCGCTCGGCCGCCGAACGACTGCTCGTCAAGCTGTTGCGTGAGGCGGGGATCACGGGTTGGAAGGCGAACTATCCCGTCGGCGGTTACAAGGTCGATGTGGGATTCCCCGGTGCGAAGATCGCGCTGGAGACCGACGGCTGGGCGTTTCACTCGGACGCCGAGGTTTTCCAGGTCGACCGCAAGCGGCAGAACGCGATCGCCCTGCTCGGCTGGCAGGTCCTTCGCTTCACGTGGCTGGACCTGACGATCTATCCCAAGCGGGTGATCGCCACAATTCGCGAGGCGCTTCGGTGCGCTACCAGTCGATGAGCGATAGGTAGTGCACCGAAATCACCACTTGCGCGGGCGGACGACGACCTCGTGCAGGTGGGCGTCCGGCGGGGTGTGCACCGCGTCGGCGATCACCTTCGCCACACTCTCGGGGCTCAGGAACCGCGACGGGTCGTACTCGCCACCCTCGTAGGCGACCAGGCCCTCCTGCATCTCGGTGGCGATCCGGCCCGGATGCACCGACGTCACCCGCAGCGACGGTTCGTCGGCCCGCAACGAGTCGGCAAAGGACCGCAACGCGAACTTGCTCGCCGAGTACGACGCCAGCCCCGGCGACGCGTTGATGCCCGATCCTGAGTTCACGAACAGCACGTGTCCGCGCGCGGCGCACAACGCCGGCAACAACGCGAGCGTCAGCGCAACCGCCCCAATGAGATTGACGTCCATGGTGGTGCGCCACTCGTCGACGGTTGACTCGGCGACCCGGCCGGGAAACGCGACACCCGCGTTGTGGATCAGCACATCGAGCTCGACGATCGGCTCGACGGCGGCCTCGATCCCGGACACATCCGCGAGGTCGATCGGCCACGTGGTCGCACCGAACTCCGCGGCCACCTCGTCGAGCGCCGCCGACGGTCGGCCCGCCAGGAACAACGTGTGGCTGTCGGCGAGCGCCCTCGCAATCGCCGTCCCGAGCCCTCGCGAGGCACCCGTGATCATCGCGGTCGGCATGTCGAAACCCTACCGACCTGCGATCTGGGGCGAAGCGTCGCATCATGGAACCGATGCCCATCGACCACAGCTTCGCTCCGACCCAACTCGCGGCCCGCGCCGCATATCTGCTGCGGGGCAATGACCTGGGCACCATGACCACCGCGGCCCCGCTGCTGTACCCGCACATGTGGAGCTGGGACGCCGCGTTCGTGGCGATCGGGCTGTCGCCGCTGAGCGTCGAACGCGCCGTCGTCGAACTCGACACGCTGCTCTCGGCGCAGTGGACCAACGGGATGATCCCGCACATCGTCTTCGCCAACGGTGTCGATGGCTACTTCCCCGGCCCGGCCCGCTGGGCCACGTCCGCGCTCGCCGCGCACGCCCCGCGCAACCGGCACACCTCCGGTATCACCCAGCCGCCGGTGCACGCGATCGCCGTGCAGCGCATCCTCGATCACGCCCGCACCCGCGGCCGGTCCACCCGCGCCGTCGCCGAGGCGTTTCTCGACCGGCGCTGGTCCGATCTGGTCCGCTGGCACCGCTGGCTGGCCGAGGCCCGCGACCCCAAGGAGCGGGGACGGGTCACGCTGTACCACGGCTGGGAATCCGGCATGGACAACTCGCCGCGGTGGGACAGCGCCTACGCCAACGTGATTCCGGGCAACGTGCCGGAGTACCAGCGCGAGGACAACACCATCGTCACCGATGCCACCCAACGCCCGTCGGACCTCGAGTACGACCGCTACCTGTGGTTGCTCGAGGAGATGAAGTCGGCCCGCTACGACGACGAATTGCTGCCCAAGGTCATGAGTTTCGCGGTCGAGGACGTGTTCGTCTCGGCCATTCTCGCGGTCGCCTGCGACGTGCTGGCCGAGATCGGCGAGGATTACGGCCGCCCGCGTGCCGACGTCCGCGACCTCTACGCATGGGCCGGGCGGTTCCGCGCGGGAGTCGTCGACGCTGCGGACGAGAGAACCGGCGCGGCGAGGGATTTCGATGTCCGGGCCGGCAAGTGGGTGGCCACCGAGACGGTCGCCCAGTTCGCCCCGCTGTTGTGCGGCGGCCTGCCGCACGACAAGGAACGCACGCTGGTGAAGCTGCTGGAGGGGCCGCGGTTCTGCACGCACCCCGACCTGAGGTACGCCAGCATTCCGTCCACCTCCCCGGTGTCGCGGGACTTCCGCCCGCGCGAGTACTGGCGCGGCCCGGTGTGGCCGGTGATGACGTGGCTGTTCTCGTGGTGCTTCGCGCGCCGCGGCTGGGCAGAACGCGCCCGGCTGCTGCGCCAGGAAGGTCTACGCCAGGTCAGCGACGGATCGTTCGCCGAATACTACGAGCCCTTCACCGGCGAGCCGCTGGGCAGCATGCAGCAGTCGTGGACGGCGGCCGCGGTCCTGGACTGGCTGGGCTGATCCGCTACTCGGCGAGCCGCTCAAGCGGCTCGATGGCCTTGGTCAGCGTGTCGAGATCCTCCGGGCTCAACTTGGCCAACAGGCTGGCCAGATGTGCGCGGCGCACCTCGAGCGCCTCCTGGTGCTGAGCGCGGCCCTCCGGGGTGATGTCGACGAGCACTGCGCGCAGGTCGGACGGGTCGCGGGAGCGCTTGACCAGGCCCAACTTCTCCAGCCGGCGGATCGCGACGGTGGTCGTGGGCGTGCGCACGCGCTCGTGGGCGGCCAGGTCGGTCATCCGCATCGGGCCCTGCTCCAGCAGCGTCAGCAGGATCGACAGCTGGGCCAATGTGAGGTCACCGGCGTCGGTGCGGCTGGTGTCGCTGCGCCGCAGCACGGAGAACACCCTCGAGAGGACCCGCTGCAGCTCGCCTGACAGCTCCGCGACCTGCGGTTCGACGACTTCCGCCATAATTTCGGCAGTCTAACCTGTCAGCCGGTGCCAGGACGCGTGACGGACGCGTTAGTTCAAACTCGTGCCTCAGAGCACCTGCGACAGGAACCGCTGCAGGCGTTCGGTCTCGGCCGCGTCGAAGATCTGCTCCGGCTGGCCCGCCTCGACCACCTTGCCGTGGTCCATGAACACGACGGCGTCCGACGTCGACCGGGCGAAGCCCATCTCATGGGTCACCACGACCATCGTCATCCCGTCGGCGCCGAGGTCGGCGATCAACGCGAGGATGCCCTTGACCAGTTCCGGGTCGAGCGCCGAGGTCGCCTCGTCGAAGAACATCACCTGGGGCGCCATCGCCAGCGCCCGCGCGATCGCCACCCGCTGCTGCTGCCCACCGGACAGCGTCGTCGGCCGCACGTCGGCCTTCGTGCGCAAACCGACGCGGTCCAGCTGCGCCAGACCGAGCTCGCGGGCCTCATCGGCGCTGAGCCGCTTGAGCTTGCGCGGGGCCAGCGTCACGTTGTCGAGCACGGTGCGGTGCGGGAACAGGTTGAAGTTCTGGAAGACCATCCCGATGCGCTGGCGCAACTGGTCGGGATTGTCGCGAAGCACGGAACGGCCGTCGAGCAGGATGTCGCCGCGGTCGGGTTCGTACAGCCGGTTCAGCGTCCGCAGCAGCGTCGACTTCCCCGACCCCGACGGCCCGATCACCGCCGTAGTCGTTCCCGCGGGCACGTCGATGTCCACCCCCCGCAGCACGGGATTCGGGCCGAACGCGAGGTGAATGTCGTTGGCGCTCAACGACACCGGATCGAAGCTCGTCGTGCTCATCAGATCATCTCCTGCGACGCGGCCATCGGAAGCGGATCCTCCTCGGACGGTTTTCGTCCGCGCCGCAGCCGGTTGTCGATGAAGTTGACCAGGTGCGTGAGCGGCACGGTCAGCAGCAGATAGAAGAAGCCCGCGGCCACCAGCGGGGACAGGTTGCCGGTCTGCGCGTTGAGGTCGCGCCCGACCTGGAACAGCTCGCGCTGGTCGGCCACCAGGCCCAGGAAGTAGACCAGCGACGACGCCTTCAGCAGCGAGATGAACTGGTTCATCAGCGCGGGGAGCACCCGCCGCACACCCTGCGGCACCACCACCAACCGCATCGACGCGTTGTACGAAAAACCCAGTGCGCGCGAGGCTTCCAGCTGACCGGATTCGACGCTCTGGATGCCGGAGCGGAAGATCTCGCCGACGTACGCCGCGGCCATCAGGCCCAGCGCCGCGATGCCCAGCGGGTAGGGGTTGTTGCCCGTCAGGCCGCCCACGACGGGGCCGACCCCGAGACCTATCAACAGGATGATCACCACCTCGGGCAGCCCGCGGAAAATGTCGGTGTACACCCGCGCGGGCCAGCGCAGCCAGCGGTGCCGCGAGATCCCCGCGACCGCGAGCACCATCCCCAGCACCAGGCCGATGACGGCGGCGCTGACGGTCAGGATCAGCGTGTTCGGCAGGCCGGTCTTGAGCAGGTCCGGGATCGCCTGACGGTACAGGTCCCAGTTCAGGAACGCGTCTTTCAGTTGCGCCAGCGCCGATTTCGGCGTCGCGGGTCCGGTCGGGGCCTGCTGATTCTCGGCGGCGATCGCGTTGAAGTCCGGCAGCTGCGGCGCGGGAGCGGCCTTCGACCCGGGTTTCCACCCGGGCGGCAACGCGCGCGGCACCCACTCCGAGTACAACCGCGCCCAGGTGCCGTCGGCGATTACCGCGTCCAGCCCGGAGTTCAACGCGTCGATCAGCGGCCGGTTCTCCTTGGCCACCGCCCACGCGACGAAATTGTCCAAGCTGAACGTGTTTTCGATGATCTCGGCCGGGTCGCCGGGCTGCACCGTGCCCGACGCCTGCTGGGACGGGGCCACCCACGCGTCGATCTGCCGCGTCTTCAGGCTGGCATAGACGGTGTTGTAGTCCGGGTACTTGACCGGCTGCAGTCGCAGGGTGTCGACGACGTACGACTCCTGCACGGTGCCCTGCACCACGCCGATGCGCTGCCCGGGGCCCAGCTCATCGAAGCCGGTGATCGGCGAGCCGGTCGGGACGACCAGCGAGAAATAGCCGAAGTCATAGCCGTTGGTGAAACCGACCGTGCGGCGCCGCGGCTCGGTCGTCGTGATCGACGAGGACCCCACGTCGAAGCGTCGCGCCGCCACCTGCGCCAGCAGCCCAGAGAACTCGGTGCCGACGAAGTTGATCTGCAGGCCGAGTTTGTCGGCGACCGCGCGCAGCACCTCGTTGTCGAAGCCGGTGAACTCCCCGGCCGAGTTGATGCAGATGCTCGGCGGCGCATCTGACAGGGTGCCGACGGTCAGCGTGCCGGGCTGGATCAGTCCCAACGCCTCGACGTTGATCGCCGAGAGCGGTTCGACGTCGGGGGTGGTGTAGCGGTCCTCCGCGGGACCGGTCGCCGCCGCGGCCAGGTTGGTCGGCAGGGCGCTGGCGCTCTCGACGCCGGGCGGTGCGCACTGGTCGACGTTGGCGTGCGCGGGTCCGGCCAGGCCCACACCGCCCACCAGCACCGCGATGAGGGCCACCACGAAAAATCTGCAGAGCCGCGCGAACGGGGTCATCTGTGCAACGTATCCGGCATCGGCGGATCTACGCCGAGTCGGGCGCGATCAGAACACGACCGGCGAGGCGCCCGCCCCGCGCAGCACACCCCGTCGCACCAGTTCGCCGACCATGATGCGGCCCATCGCCTCGCTGCGGGTGACACACGCGGTGCGCGCGGCGTCCTCGTCGCCCCGGCCGATCGCGGCGGTCTCGTCCTCGTAGAACGGCAGCATCTCGTCGTGGTCGCTGAGGTATTGCACCCAGAACGCCCGCGGCGTGAACGCCTGCACCGACCGGATCAGCGCGGTCAGCCGCGGGCCGGCGTATGCATCGGTGATCACGGTCCGGTACTGCCAGGCCATGTCGTAGAAGGCGCGCGAATCCCGGGTGCTGCGCAGCGTCTCGGTCAGCGAGCCCAGCCGGTCGACGATGCGGGGGTCCGCGTCGGCGGCCGCGCGCGCGGAGGCCATCCCCGTCAAGAACCCGTGCAGTTCGTGGTGTTCGCGCACGAACGCCTCGTCGAAGCGCTCGACGAAGGCGCCGCGGTGATACCGGGTGGACAAGATGCCGTCGTGTTCCAACTGCACGACGGCTTCTTGAATCGGCACGCGTGACAAACCGAGTTCGTGAGCGATCTCGTTGCGGTCGATCCGATCGCCGGACCGGAGCTTGCCGGTCAGGACGAGGTTCACGACGTGCGCGACCACAAGGTCCTTTTCCTTGACCCCATACTTCTTGGGCATGGCGGCGACAGTCTCTCACGCACCACGCCCCACCGGGAGGGGTTACGCCGCTTCAGCCGCCTTCGTTTCGGCGACGGTCGCGCCAGCGGACCAAGGCCTCGGCTTCGGTCAGGTCGTAGTCCGGTCCGTTGACCCCGACGGTCAACATCGTGACGCCGACTGAAGCCAGCGCATCGGCCTCGGCGATCAACGCCTCGGTGGTTTTGCCCGACACACCTGCCGAGCGTTCGATGGCTTGCGGATCGCGACCCACGTCGGCGCAGTGTCTCGCCAAAACCTCGGCCTTGCGCGGATATTCGTTGCTGTCGGAGAAGCTGTGCCAGATGTCGCCGTACTCGGCGACCAGGCGCAGGGTCTTCTTCTCGCCGCCCCCGCCGATGAGGACGGGGATGTCCCGGGTGGGTTGCGGGTTGAGCTTGGACAGGCGCGAGGTGATGCGCGGCATCGCGGCGGCCAGGTCGTCGAGCCTGCTGCCCGCGGTGCCGAACTCGTAGCCGTACTCGTCGTAATCCTTCTGCTTCCAACCCGACCCGATGCCGAGGATGAGTCGGCCGCCGCTGATGTGGTCGACGGTGCGGGCCATGTCGGCCAGCAGCTCGGGATTGCGGTAGGAGTTGCAGGTCACCAGCGCGCCGATCTCGATGCGCGACGTCTGCTCGGCCCAGGCGCCGAGCATGGTCCAGCATTCGTAGTGGGCGCCCTCGGGATCGCCGTAGAGCGGAAAGAAGTGGTCCCAGTTGAAGGCGACGTCGACCCCGAGATCTTCACACCGTAGGACCGCGTCGCGGATATGGCTGTATTTCGGGGAGTGCTGCGGCTGCAGTTGCACGCCGACTCGGATCGGATGGCTCACCCAAGCGAGCCTACTGACCCCCAACAGCCCGCGAAACCGACGAATTGGCTGCAAAACCGGCCGCAAAGCAGCCATTCCGTCGGTCTCGACGCTGGTGCAGGCTAGGTGCCGATAGTCCCGCCGTCCTTCCACACCGCGACCACCGACGGCCGTGCGGTGCCGTTGCCACCCTCGGGCCAGCGCGACAGCGGATCGTCGATGCTGTTGTCGTCGTGTTCACCGGGATGCTGGACGCACACCGTGACGAGGTCGTCGGTGATGACCGGCCCGCACGTCTCCGCGCCCAGCGGCACGGTCAGGAACTGCTTGGTCTCGCCGCGGTTCGGGCCGTCCAGCGCGACGGCGAACAACCCGTCGTTGGAGTCCAGTGCGTTGCCGTCGGTGGAGATCCACAGGTTGCCGTGATTGTCGAACGCGAGGTTGTCCGGGCACGAGATCGGGGAGACCTTCGACTTGTCGAACCCGGCGAAGTAGGTGTCGGCGGCCGCGGGGTCGCCGCACACCAGCAGCAGCTCCCAGGTGAAGTCGGTGCCGGCGTGGTCGTCGGTGATCTCAAGGACCTGCCCGCTCTTGTTGTCGTTGCGCGGATTGGCCGCGTCGGGCGGTGGTTCGCCGGCCGCGCCGCGCTCGTCGTTGTTGGTCAGCGCGACGTAGACCTTGCCGGTCTTGGGATTGGCCTCGAAGTCCTCGGGCCGGTCCATCTTGGTGGCGCCCGCCTTGTCGGCGGCCATCCGGGTGAACACCGCGACCTCTTGCGCGGTGATGCCGTCGACCAGGGATTCGGCCTGCCCGTCGGGGCCCGACCGCAGCAGCGGGATCCAGGTGCCGGTGCCGCTGAACGATCCCTTCGACGGCGGCTTGCCCGATCCGTCGATCTCGTTGGCCGGGATGTCGCCGGAGAGCTTGGCGACGTACAGCGTGCCCTCGTCGAGCAGCGTCATGTTGTGCGCCATGGCCGCGGGGTCATCCGGAGCGCCCGGCCGCATCTTCTTGCTCGAGACGAACTTGTACATGTAATCGAAACGCTCGTCGTCGCCGGTGTAGACGACGACTGTGCCGTCGCCGGTGATATAGACGTTGGCGCCCTCGTGCTTGAACCGGCCCAGCGCGGAATGCTTGACCGGGGTCGAGTGCGGATCCCACGGGTTGAGCTCGACGACGTAGCCGAATCGGTTGGGCTCGTTGGGGTTCTGGGTCAGGTCGAAGCGCGGGTCGAAGGTCTCCCACAGCAGTGCGGTCGGTTCCAGGGAGACGCCGTAACGGTTGAGACGGTCGGCATCGACCGGATTCGCCGCCGCCGCCCCCTCGGGCGCGCCGAAGTAGTCCTGGAAGTTCTCCTCACCGGAAAGCACTGTGCCCCAGGGCGTCACACCGCCGGCGCAGTTGGCGAAGGTGCCTGCGACGGTACGGCCCGCGGGGTCTGCGGACGTCTTGACGAAGTCGGTGCCCGCGGCCGGACCGGCCAGCGCCATCGGGGTGTCGGCGGTGATGCGGCGGTTGTAACGGCCCATCACCGGCTTGAGCCCCTGCGGTGTGCGCTCGACCTCGACCACGCCCATGCCGACGGCGGCGATCTCGACGTCGAACTGCTCGCGCGTGGGCTTGGCCTCGTCGTAGCCGGGGAACATGAAAACCGGGTCGACGTATTCGAAGTTGGTCACCAGCAGGAAGCGGTTCTGCTGGCCGGGGAGCGGCAGTAATCCGGCGAAGTCGTTGTTGAAGCCGAACTGACCGCGCTGCGCCGCGCCCGTCTGCGCGTTGACGTCGAACGCCGGGGCGCCCTCGAGAATCGGGTCGCCCCAGCTGATGACCACCGCTTGTCGGTAGCCGTCGGGGATGACGACGACATCCTCACTGTTGGGCGCAACGGAGGTGAAGTTCATGCCGGGGGGTGGCTGCTGGCTGGCAGCGGATGTCGTTGTCGGCGCAGCCGTTTCGTCGCGTACGCACGCGGCGAGGACGGATCCCGCGCCGACGGCCAGTACGGCGACGCCGCCCGCCTGGAGCATCGACCGCCGCGACACGGTCTTGACGACGTCACCGAAGTATTCGTTGTCGCTGGTGTTTGGCACGGGCTTCGAGCAGGCGTCGCCACACTTGTAGAGGCATGTGACGTGTTGACGCTTGGATCTGCCGTCGTGGTTGACGAGGAGGTTCAGGGGAATGAGGGCCACGGCGGAAACCTAGGACAGTTCGGTGAGCAATCGGCAAGCAGCAGGTTAACGCTCGGCGCGCTCCCAACCCGCCAACCGCACCCGACAACCGCAAGCGCAACCGCCAAGCGCGAACCGCCAAGCGCAACCGCCAACCCCCGCGAGCGGCCGTGTCCGCCCGCCGACACGCCGTCTTTCTGCGGACATACGCGGTCGCTCGCGCTGAGGCCTACTCGGCCAGCACCGCCCTCAGGATCTCGGTCAACTTGCGCGGCTGGTCGCTCTGCACCGAATGCCCGGAATCCTCGACGATGTGCACGTCCTTGAATCCCGGTGCGCGGCGGGCGAACTCGGCGGCGTCATCGTCGTTGACGAAGAACGAGTTGGCGCCGCGCACCAGCGTCGTCGTCACCTCCAGGCGCGGGACGTCATCCCACAGCCCGTCGAAGCCCTCACCCTTGCGCATCTCGTCGTAGCGCCAGGTCCAGGTGCCGTCCTCGAGCCGCCGCGCGTTGTGGAACACGCCGCGCCGCAACGACTCCCGGTCGCGGTGCGGTGCCGCGGCGACCGTCTTCTGTAGCATCGCGTCGAACGAGGGGAAGATGCGATCGCCCTGCACCAGGGCGACGGTGCCCTTCTGCGCCTCGGTCATCTGGGTGTGCCGCTCGGGCGCCGACGGTGTCACGTCGACGAGCACCAGCCGGCGCACCAGATCCGGTGCCTCCACGGCCAGGCGTAATGCCGTCAGGCCGCCCAGCGACATTCCGACGACGAGCGAGGCGCTCGGCGCCAGTGACCGCACGACCGATTCGACGGCCACCGCGTTGCTCTTCGGCCCGTAGTCGCCGTCCTCCCGCCAGGCCGATCGGCCGTGTCCGGGCAGGTCGATGGCCAGCGCGGGCTCACCGAGACCGACCACGACGGTGTCCCAGGTGTGCGCGTTCTGCCCACCGCCGTGCAGGAACACCACGCGCGGGGCAGCGCCGCCGAACCTCAGAGAGCTGATCGGCCCGGAGTCGATGCGTTCGGCGTGCGGTATCGCCTCCACACCGGCTTGCCGCGCGTTCTCCGGAAGGAAGATGAACTCGTCGAGGGTGGCCAGCTCGTCGTCAGCAGAGATATCGGTCACGAAATTCATCTAACCGTGTCGCCGAGACCGACGTAATGGCGGATCGCGCTGGAGCGAATCGACCAAAACGTCGGTTTCGGCGACAACTAAGTGCTTAACCCTCGATGAAGGTTTCGAGCTCCGCCCGGGCGACATCGTCGGGCAGCTGCTTGGGCGGGCTCTTCATCAGGTAGGCCGAGGCCGCCTCGACGGGGCCGCCGATGCCGCGGTCCTTGGCGATCTTCGCCGCGCGAACGGCATCGATGATGACGCCCGCGGAGTTCGGCGAGTCCCACACCTCGAGCTTGTACTCCAGGTTCAGCGGCACGTCACCGAACGCGCGGCCCTCGAGCCGCACGTAGGCCCACTTGCGGTCGTCGAGCCAGCCGACGTGGTCGGACGGACCGATGTGCACGTCCTTGGTCTTGAACTCGCGCTGCAGGTTGGACGTGACGGCCTGGGTCTTGGAGATCTTCTTCGACTCCAGCCGCTCACGCTCGAGCATGTTGAGGAAGTCCATGTTGCCGCCGACGTTGAGCTGCATGGTGCGGTCGAGCTGCACGCCGCGGTCCTCGAAAAGCTTGGCCATCACGCGGTGGGTGATGGTCGCGCCGATCTGGCTCTTGATGTCGTCGCCGACGATCGGCACCCCGGCGTCTTCGAACTTCTTCGCCCACTCCGGGTCGGAGGCGATGAACACCGGCAGCGCGTTGACGAACGCCACGCCGGCGTCGATCGCGCACTGCGCGTAGAACTTGTCGGCTTCATCCGAGCCCACCGGCAGGTAGGACACCAGGACGTCGACCTCGGCATCCTTGAGCGCCTTCACGACGTCGACCGGGTCGGAGTCGGACACCTCGATGGTGTCGGCGTAGTACTTGCCGATCCCGTCGAGGGTCGGGCCGCGCTGCACCGTGACGTTCAGCGGCGGCACGTCGGCGATCTTGATGGTGTTGTTCTCCGACGCGAAGATCGCCTCGGACAGGTCGAAGCCGACCTTCTTGGCGTCGACGTCGAACGCGGCGACGAACTTGACGTCGCGCACGTGGTACGGGCCGAGGCGCACATGCATCAGGCCGGGCACGGTCGCCGTCTCGTCGGCATCGTGGTAGTACTGCACGCCCTGTACGAGCGACGACGCGCAGTTGCCCACGCCGACAATCGCGACCCGCACCTCTCCGTTGGATGACATGACGACTCTTCCCTTCGTAATCCCTGTCGTAATTGGGTTCGGTGCTGCCTAGGGCTGCACTGTGTTATCTGAGCGCCCCTGGCTCAGACGTTCCGCCGCTATCAACTCGTTGAGCCACTTGACTTCGCGCTCGCTCGACTCCAACCCGAGCTGATGCAGCTGGCGGGTGTAGCGGTCGATCGAGCTGCTAGCCCGCGCGACGGCTTCGCGCAGACCCTCGCGGCGTTCCTCCACCTGACGACGACGCCCCTCCAAGATCCGCATCCGGGCCTCGGCCGGGGTGCGGTTGAAGAAGGCGAGATGGACACCGAATCCGTCGTCGGAGAAGTTCTGTGGGCCCGTGTCGGCGACCAGCTCGGAGAAGCGCTGCTTGCCCTTCTCGGTGAGTTGGTAGACCCGCCTGGCCCGGCGCATCTTCGGGGTGCCGTCCGGCGCCGCGTCCTCGACGATCAGCCCGTCGTTCTGCATGCGCCGCAGGGCCGGGTACAGCGATCCGTACGAAAATGCACGGAAGGCGCCGAGCAACCCCGTCAATCGCTTGCGAAGTTCGTAGCCGTGCATCGGCGATTCCAGCAGGAGTCCCAGGATGGCCAGTTCCAGCACCGAGACACCCCCTTTGCTCGTCCGTTACGGCGGTTCGACACCTCGCACCATAGTATCGCGCCGATATATTCGACGCGAATGATGGGTGACCGTCGGGCGAACGCTCGGGTGTCAGCCGGGGTAGTGAACCTGCTTGACCCTGCCGTCGTCGGCCAGCTCGATGTACCCGCTGCCGTAGTCGCTGGACACGTAAATCGAGACGGCCACCGCGCCGGGGGTGGTCGGGTCGGCGCTCGGATCGACGGTCAAGTAGGTGCTGTTGACGTCCTCGGGTTTCATGCCGAGCGTCTCGGGCGCCCCGCGCAGCACGCCCACGACGGCCTTGGCGTCGAACTTGCTCAGGTCGACCTCGACGGCGTCGCTGGTCTTCGAGGTGGAGGTGGGATCGTCCCAGCCGCCGCGGTAGGTGTAGTTGAGTTCGCGGCGCTCCTCGTCGGGGTCGGGACGGGTCAGCGACGCGTAGTTCGGATAGACGATCAGGCGGTAGCCGTTGGTGTCGCCGAAGCGCTGCTTCATCTGCTCGATGAGCCCGGTCAGCCCGCCGAGCGAGTGCAACTGCTTGGGCGGTGTGAGCACCACCGGCGTGATGCCGTCGGACTTGGCGCCGGGGTCGGAGGTGAAGTTCAGCGGCGAGGGCGTGTTGCCGTACAGACCCCAGCCGATGGCGATGCCGAACACCACCAGCACACCGGCCACCGCGAGCCGCAGGCCCCAGCCGCTGCCCGCCATCGGCAGCGCTCGCGGCTTCTTCAGCGTGGGCAACCGGACGGGGGCGTTGTTGGTTTGGAGATCGGCCACCAGCGCCTGCAGCTCACCCAGCGTGGTGGCGGTGGTCGCCGCCTTGACCCGTTCACCGTGCTCGGTCATCGACAGCTGACCTTCGCTCAGCGCGCTGTCGAGGATCTGGCACGTGTCGTTGCGGTCGCTGTCCTTCGCCCGCGTGCCCGATGTTTGCCGTGTCGCCACGCGACGATCGTAGAAGTAAAGATCGGCGAGTACTCAGCGGATAAGGCCCTGCGAAGTCATCACCGCCAGCAGCGATCCGTCGGAGCCGCGCAGCGAACCGTATGCCGAAACGCCTCCGCTGGCGACCGAACCGCGCGCCTCCAGCAGTCGCCACGAGGTGGACGGAACCAGGTGGGCCCCGGGCTGCCACACGAGGCTGAGGTCGAGGCTGAGCAACCAGGCGTCGACGAATCCGCTGACCTTGCCCGGCGCGTCGAAGAGGTGGGCGTCGGCGTGCAGGACGTCGGCGATCTGGGGATGGGGCAGCGGGTCGGCGGTGGTATCGCCGCTGTCGGCGCGCACCCACAACGCCACTTCGGGCCGGCGGTCGGCGAAGCGGGTGAGGCTCGCCGGGTAGTCCACGCCGCGCCGATGGGCGAACCGCAGCGACGGATACTCCTCGCCGATCCAGTCCAGCGCGGGTGCCTCTTGCGGCTCCGGGAGCGGGGTCGGGTAGCGCTCGAACGGGACGGGTGCATCGACCGACGGCGGTCCCAGCCAGCCGTCGGCGAACCAACTGCTCGCGATCAGGATCGTGCGGCCGTTCTGGTGGAGGGTCGCCTCGACCGCCGCGGCGGTGCGGCCGCCGCGGATGCTGCGAACGTCGATCCGGAGAGGCCCGGGCGCCCCCGCCTCGACGAAGGTCACCGACAGCGACGCCGCCGCCGGCCGACCGCTGTGCTCGAACATCGACGCGAGCGCGAGCGCGGAGGTATAGCCGCCGAACGCCCGGCCGTCGAAGCACCACCGTTCGGGGAGTTCGCGGGTGAAACGGCTCGAACCCTCACCGGCGGGCCCGCCGTCGAGGGCGAAGTCCTGCCCGTCCAGCATCTGATCTCCTGAGGGTCACGCGCACACGGCCGATTGCCGTCGCCGTCGGTCCAGATCAAACACCTTAGAGAGGGGCGCGACCGTGCCGTCGCGCTCCGGTGGTCGCATCACCGACGTACTCTGGTCCTCGTGCGATTGCAGCGACAGGTGGTGGACTACGCACTTCGGCGACGGTCCCTGCTGGCCGAGGTCTATTCGGGGCGCACCGGCGTCTCGGAGGTCTGCGACGCCAATCCCTACCTGCTGCGCGCCGCCAAATTCCACGGCAAACCCAGTTCGGTGACGTGCCCGATCTGCCGCAAGGAGCAGCTCACCCTGGTGTCGTGGGTATTCGGTGATCATCTTGGCCCGGTATCGGGTTCCGCGCGAACTGCCGAGGAGTTGGTTCTGCTGGCGTCCCGATACGACGAGTTCTCCGTACACGTGGTGGAGGTATGCCGCACCTGCAGCTGGAATCATCTGGTCAAGTCGTACGTGCTCGGCGCGGTCCCACCTCCCAAGGGGTCCCCCGGCACTCGGACAGCGCGCTCCCGTGCGCGCACGGCCAGTGAATAGCGAAAGGCGCCACGACCCCTCAGGCAACGATGTCCGCTCGGGACACGGTGCTGATGGCGTGAGCGCATCAGGACCCAAGCACTCCGACGGCGGAGGCGCCCCGCGCCGCCCGGCGGCTGACGCGCCGCAGCACCGCCAGACTCGTCCGCTTCCGCCCGACGATCGGCACACCTCGGTGCTGCCGCCGGTGCGTGAGGCGCGCCCGCCACACCTGCGCGACCCGGTCGACGTCGTCAAGGCGGCGTTGGACGGCACGCCCGCGCGCAAGCCCTCGACGCCCCCTCCGCCGCCGCGCCCACCGGGCGGTGGCGGACCGCCGAGCGGCCCGTCGGGCCCGCGTCGCGGGCTGCCCAACCAGATCAACTGGAAGTGGGTGCGCCGCGGCGGGCTGATCGCGGCGGCGGTGTTCATCGTGCTGCCGATCATCACCTTCGCGATGGCGTACATGATCGTCGACGTCCCCAAGCCCGGAGACATCCGCACCAACCAGGTGTCGACGATCCTGGCGAGCGACGGCAGCGAGTTGGCGAAGATCGTTCCGCCGGAAGGCAATCGGGTCGACGTCGGCATCGACCAGATCCCGGTGCAGGCGCGCAACGCGGTGATGGCCGCCGAGGACCGCGACTTCTACTCGAACCCCGGCTTCTCGTTCACCGGTTTCGCCCGCGCCATCAAGAACAACCTGTTCGGCGGCGACCTGCAGGGCGGCTCGACGATCACCCAGCAATACGTCAAGAACGCGCTCGTCGGCTCCGAGCGCTCAGGCGTCGGCGGGCTGATCCGAAAAGCCAAGGAGCTGGTCATCTCGACGAAGATGTCCGGCGAGTGGTCCAAAGACCAAGTGATGCAGTCGTATCTGAACATCATCTACTTCGGTCGCGGGTCCTACGGCATCGCCGCGGCGTCCAATGCGTACTTCAACAAGCCGGTCGAACAACTCAACGTCGCCGAGGGCGCGCTGCTGGCCGCGCTGATCCAGCGGCCGTCGGCGCTGGACCCGGCGGTCAACCCCGAGGGCGCTACCGCGCGCTGGAACTGGGTGCTCGACGGCATGGTCGAGATCGGTGCGCTGTCCCCGCAGGAGCGGGCGGCGCAGGTGTTCCCGGCGACGGTCCCTCCGGACCTGGCGCGCTCGCAGAACCAGACCACCGGGCCCAACGGCCTGATCGAACGGCAGGTGCAGAAGGAACTGCTCGAGTTGTTCGACATCAACGAGCAGACGCTGAACACCGAGGGCCTGCAGATCACCACGACCATCGACCCGAACGCGCAGAAGGCCGCGGAAGAGGCCGCGCAGGAGTACCTCGAGGGCCAGGATCCCGACATGCGCACCGCGATCGTGTCGATCGACCCGCGCACCGGCGGAGTGAAGGCGTACTACGGCGGAAGCGACGCCAACGGATTCGACTTCGCTCAGGCGGGGCTGCCGACGGGGTCGTCGTTCAAGGTGTTCGCCTTGGTCGCCGCGCTGCAGCAGGGGATGGGCCTGGGCACCCAGGTCGACAGCTCACCGCTGGAGGTCGACGGCATCAAGATCTCCAACGTCGAGGGCGCCGGCTGCGGGACCTGCAACATCGCCGAGGCGCTGAAGCGGTCGCTCAACACCAGCTACTACCGGCTGATGCTCAAGCTGAAGAACGGCCCGCAGGACGTCGCCGACGCCGCGCACCAGGCCGGCATCGCCGAGAGCTTCCCCGGCGTCGAGCACACGCTGTCCGAAGACGGCCAGGGCGGCCCGCCCAACAACGGAGTCGTGTTGGGGCAGTACCAGTCCCGGGTGATCGACATGGCGTCGGCGTACGCCACGCTGGCCGCCTCGGGGGTGTACCACAAGCCGCATTTCGTGCAGAAGGTCGTCAACTCCGAGGGCGAGGTGTTGTTCGACGCGGCGCAGCAGGACAACTCCGGTGAACAGCGGATCGAGAAGAAGGTCGCCGACAACGTGACCTCGGCGATGCAGCCGATCGCCGCCTACTCCAACGGGCATGCGCTGGCCGGCGGCCGGCCGTCGGCGGCCAAGACGGGCACCAACCAGCTCGGCGACACCGACAGCAACCGTGACGCCTGGATGGTCGGCTACACGCCGTCGCTGTCCACCGCGGTGTGGGTCGGCACCACCGAGGGCACCAAGCCGCTGGAGACCAAGTGGGGCTCGCCGATCTACGGTTCCGGTCTGCCATCCGACATTTGGAAGGCGACGATGGACGGCGCGTTGGACGACACCGAGAACGAGTCGTTCCCCAAGCCCGAGGAGATCGGCGGGTACGCGGGCGTGCCGCAGGCGCCGCCGCCGCCGTCGACGACGGCTCCCCCGTCCGAGACGACGTCGCCGTCGCAGACCGTGATCCAGCCGACCATCGAAGTGGCGCCGGGCATCACGATCCCGTGGGGTCCGCCGACCACCGTCCCGGTCGCCCCGCCGCCGCCGGGCGGCGTCGCGCCGGGACCCGCGCCCGGGCCGGCGCCGTTCGGAGCACCGCCCGCGCCCGTGGGGGCACCGCCCGCGCCCGTCGGGGCACCGCCCGCGCCCGTCGGAGCACCCCCGGCGCCGGGTGCGCCGCTACCGCCTCCGTGACCGACGTGGGGGGCGAGGAGACGGCCGAGCCGGCGCGGGAGCACGAGTCGTCGGCGCGTTCGGCTGTCGCATCGCCGGCTCCGCCCGCCGAACTCACATCGCCGGCTCAGCCGGCGGAACTCACATCGCCGGCTCCGCCGGCGGAAGACCTCCGCAGTTTCGATGAGCGCGATATGCCGAGCCGCACAGATGTCATCGGTGCCGCGATGTCCGACGTCATCGGGGGACCGGTCGGCAGGCACGCGCTGATCGGCAGGCAGCGGTTCCTGACGCCGTTGCGCGTCATTCTGATCATCGCGTTGGTGTTCCTGGCGCTCGGCTACTCGACGAAGGCCGCGTGCCTGCAGACCACCGGCACCGGGACGGCCGATCAGCGCGTGGCCGACTGGAGCAATCAGCGCGCGTACTTCCAGCTCTGCTACTCGGACACCGTCCCGCTGTACACCGCCGAACTGCTCAACCTCGGCAAGTTCCCGTACAAGTCGAGCTGGATCGAGAAGGACGCCACCGGCCAACCACACATCCAGTACGACGGCAACATCGCGGTGCGCTACATGGAATATCCGGTGCTGACCGGCATCTATCAGTACGTGGCGATGTCGTTGGCCAAGACGTACAGCGCGTTGACGAAGCTGGTGTCGGTACCGGTGATCGCCGAGGTGGTGATGTTCTTCAACATCGCCGCGCTGGGGTTGGCGTTGGCGTGGCTGGCCACCGTGTGGGCGACGTCGCGATTGGCGGGACCGCGGCGCGTGTGGGATGCGGCGCTGGTGGCGGCCTCCCCACTGGTGATCTTCCAGATCTTCACGAATTTCGATGCGCTGGCAACGGCTTTCGCGACGGGCGCGCTGCTCGCGTGGGCGCGTCGAAGACCGGTGCTGGCCGGCGCGCTGATCGGGCTGGGCGTGGCGGCGAAGTTGTATCCGCTACTGCTGTTGGCGCCGCTGGCGGTGCTGGCAGTGCGCACCGGCAGGTTGCGGGAGGTCGGCAAGACGGCGGCCGCCGCGGTGGTGGCGTGGTTGGTGGTGAACCTGCCGGTCATGGTGCTGTTCCCGAGGGGATGGTCGGAGTTCTTCCGGCTCAACACCCGCCGCGGCGACGACATGGACTCGATCTACAACGTGGTCAAGTCGTTCACCGGATGGCGCGGGTTCGATCCCGATCTGGGCTACTGGCAGCCGCCGACGGTGACCAACACCGTGTCGGCGATCCTGTTCGTGTCCTGTTGCATCGCAATCGGTTACATCGCGCTGACCGCCCGCCGTCGGCCGCGGGTGGCTCAGGTCGCGTTCCTGGTGGTCGCGGCGTTCCTGCTGACGAACAAGGTGTGGAGCCCGCAATTCTCGCTGTGGCTGGTGCCGCTGGCGGTGCTCGCATTGCCCCATCGCCGAATCCTGTTGGTGTGGATGACGATCGACGCGCTGGTGTGGGTGCCGCGGATGCTGTACCTCTACGGTGAGGCGAACAAGGGGTTGCCGGAGCAACCGTTCACCATCACCGTGCTGCTGCGCGACATCGCCGTCGTCGCGCTGTGCGCGTTGGTCATTCGCCAGATCTACCGGCCGGAGCTGGACCTGGTGCGCGCCCGCGGTGCCGTCGACGACCCGGCGGGCGGGGTGTTCGACCGGGCGCCGGACGCACCGCCGCGGTGGCTGCCGGACTGGCTGCGGCCGGACGCGTCGAGACCGCGCACAGAACGCGGATCCGATGCGCCGCTGGCTCGTGTGTGAATCCAGCGACGCCCAACGGCCCTGAAGCGTCGCCAGATTCACAAGCCGGGGCGTCAGGAGGCAACGGCGAACAGCCGCCATTCCCCGGGCACGCCCTTCAGGTCGTGAGCGCCGTGATCCTCAAACGTCAGGCCGGATCCGATGACCAGGTCGCGCAGCGTGCTCGACACGAGAACCTCGTTGGCGCCGGCGAGCGCGCTGACCCGGGCACCGATGTGCACGCCGATGCCGCCGATGTCGTCGCCGCGGACCTCGCATTCGCCGGTGTGCAGGCCGGCGCGCACCTCGATGCCGAGTGCCTGGACCGCGTCGCGAATGGCCATGGCGCAGCGGATTGCTCGTTGCGGACCGTCGAACATGGCGAGGAAGCCGTCACCGGAGGTGTTGACCTCGCGGCCGCGGAAGCGGGTCAGTTGTGCGCGGACGACGGCGTCGTGCGCGTCGAGTAAGGCGTGCCAGTCGCGGTCGCCGATCTCGGCGGCGCGGCGGGTGGAGTCGACGATGTCGGTGAAGAGCACGGTGGCGAGCACGCGGTCGTCGGCCACATCGGACTGGTGCCCGGTGAGGAACTCGCAGATCGCCTGGAACGACTCACGCCAGGGCTCGACGAACTGGTACATGTTGCGGCCAGGCAGCTCAACGTATTTCGCCCCGGGTACGTGATCGGCGACGGCCTTGCCCCACTGCGGAAGGTTGAATTGGTCGCCGGCATGCTGGATGACCAGCGTTGGGGTGCGGATACTCGAAAGAATCGCCCGCACATCCAATTCGGTCACGAGCGGCAAGAGCATGGACACCGTCGCCGGGCTGGCCGCCAGACGCTCGTGCCGTGCCCACGACGCCCGGATCTCCTCGTTCCATGGCATGTCCGGATTGATGATGTGCTGGAACTCCCCGGTTCCCCACATCGCGACCCAGGCCGCTTTGACTTGCTCGAGGTCTGGCCCCTCCGCGCGTTCGACAGGTGGATCGGCGTAGCCCTGAAGCACCACCAGCGCGGCGGTCCGGGACGGATGTGTTGCGGCGAAGAGAGCGGCGGAGGCGAACGCGCCGTCGGCGGCCAGCAGGACCGCCTCGGTACTTCCGAGATCGTCGAGGACGGCGGTGATGCTGTCGGACCACTGCTCCAATGTCGGAAGCGCCTCCGGGGTGATGGGGTCCGACGCCCCTGCACCCGGCTGGTCGAAGAAGATAAGCCGTCCGAGCGACGTGACAGCCGCAACCCAGCCTTGAAGCGACGGCAACTCGGGTGCCAGTTCGCAACAGGTGAACCAGTTCGGCACGAAGACGATGTCGCGTTCGCCCGGCGGCGACGCCCGGTACGCGACGCGCAGGTCCCCGTTCAGCGCGTAGCGCGTCTCGGAGAACATGGCGGAAGTGTAGAGCCGGGAACAGGACGATTTCGCAGATCAGCACGGTTTCCTGTAGCCTGGGCCGGTTGCCGACGCAGGCGACCCTCCTGCCACGGACAGTCCGTGGCCGATCAGACCGTAGGAGGTGATGAGGTCTTCATGCGTCCATACGAAATCATGGTCATTCTCGACCCCACCCTTGACGAGCGCACCGTGTCTCCGTCGCTGGAAACATTCCTCAACGTCATCCGCAAGGACGGCGGCAGTGTCGACAAGGTCGACATCTGGGGCCGGCGCCGGTTGGCATACGAGATCGCCAAGCACGCCGAGGGCATCTACGCCGTCATCGATGTGAAGGCAGAGCCCGCCACCGTGACCGAGCTGGACCGTCAGCTCAACCTCAACGAGTCCGTGCTGCGGACCAAGGTCATGCGGGCGGACAAGCACTAGTCCCGAAGAACAGGCTGTAAGCGTCGGAGCGCTTCCGTAGGCTCGCCTGCGACCGCTCGGAAGACTTACACCGCCAGCGATGAGCGCTTGCGCGAAGAGCCGAAGACCGAACCAGGAGGACATCGTGGCTGGTGACACCATCATCACCGTCGTCGGGAACCTGACCGCCGATCCCGAACTGCGCTTCACGCCGTCGGGTGCGGCAGTCGCCAATTTCACCGTGGCGTCGACGCCCCGCATCTACGACCGCCAGACCGGCGAGTGGAAAGACGGCGAGGCGTTGTTCCTGCGCTGCAACATCTGGCGCGAGGCCGCCGAGAACGTGGCCGAAAGCCTCACTCGCGGTTCGCGGGTGATCGTGCAGGGCAGGCTCAAGCAGCGTTCGTTCGAAACCCGCGAGGGTGAGAAGCGCACCGTGGTCGAGCTCGAGGTCGATGAGATCGGCCCGTCGCTGCGGTACGCGACGGCAAAGGTGAACAAGGTCAGCCGCAGCGGCGGCGGAGGCGGCGGCTCCGGCGGTGGGGGCGGCGGAGGTTCGCGCCCCGCCGAGCAGCCCAAGGACGACCCGTGGGGCAGCGCCCCGGCATCGGGTTCGTTCTCCGGCGCCGACGACGAGCCACCCTTCTGATCCACAACTGATCCACGAAGTAGCAAGAAAGAGAAAGACACATGGCCAAGGCCACCAAGCGTCGGCCGGCTCCCGAGAAGCCGGTCAAGACCCGCAAGTGCGTGTTCTGCTCCAAGAAGGGGCAGACCATCGATTACAAGGACACGGCGCTGCTGCGCACGTACATCAGCGAGCGCGGCAAGATTCGCGCCCGTCGCGTCACCGGCAATTGCGTTCAGCACCAGCGTGATATCGCGATCGCCGTGAAGAACGCGCGCGAGGTTGCGCTGTTGCCGTTCACCTCGTCGACGCGATAGGCAGGACACAGAAGATGAAACTGATTCTCACCGCCGACGTCGAACACCTCGGCCAGCAGGGCGACATCGTCGAGGTCAAGGACGGCTACGCGCGTAACTACCTGGTGCCGCGCCGGCTGGCCGTCGTCGCGTCCCGCGGCTCCGAGCGCCAGGCCGAAGAGATTCGCCGGGCCCGTGAGCAGAAGGCCATTCAGGGCCGCGAGCACGCCGTCGAGCTGAAGACCGCGATCGAGAACCTCGGTTCGGTCCAGGTGGCCGTGAAGGCCGCGGCCGACAGCGGCAAGCTGTTCGGCTCGGTGACCACGGCCGACGTGGTCGCGGCCATCAAGAGCGCCGGCGGCCCGAACCTGGACCGGCGCACCGTCCAGTTGCCCAAAGCGCACATCAAGTCGACCGGCACCCATCCGATCGCGGTGCGGCTCCATCCGGAGATCGCCGCGACGGTTTCGCTGGAAGTCGTCGCCGCAAAGTAACTACAGCGTCAAGTACGGCCGGGTGGAGTCGCGATCGAACTTCACCCGGCTGTTGCTGTGCGCGCTGGCGAACTCGGTGCGCCGTTATCCGCACAGCGAAGATAACCGGCCGTTAACCTGGTCGGTCCCTGGGCGCAATACAACACGCCCGAAACGGCAACCCGGCACGACACGCCGAGGCATTTCTCATCCACAGCATCACACAGGGTTTATGGTGCGGCTATCTGCGTAGATGCAGTGAGCGAAGTGGTTAATTAACAGGTTCTCCCCAACGACTCAACATGGCTGTCCAGACCTATCCACACCCCATCCACAGGTCTATGAACAGGGCCGGGTTGCGCCCCCGCCAGCAACGTCTAGCGTAAGCCGTCGGCGGGACGGGTCAGGCGCCGAGAAGCGGTTATGTCAGCGGCTTGGCTTATAGTCGCGGCGGCCGGGTATCGAATGTACGTTCGATGATGAATAGAGGGGGTGAGCGCTTCGTGGCCGTCGTGGATGACCTTGGCCATCCGGGGATGGATACGCCGCCACCGAGTGAGGACTTCGGGCGCCAGCCTCCCCAAGACCAGGCCGCGGAGCAGGCCGTCCTCGGCGGGATGCTGCTGAGCAAGGACGCCATCGCCGACGTGCTCGAGAAGCTGCGCCCGGGGGACTTCTACCGCCCGGCGCACCAGAACGTCTACGACGCGATCCTCGACCTCTACGGCCGCGGTGAGCCGGCGGACGCGGTGACGGTGGCCGCAGAGCTGGACCGGCGCGGGCTGCTGCGCCGCATCGGCGGGGCGCCGTACCTGCACACGCTGATCTCGACTGTGCCGACGGCCGCGAACGCCGGTTTCTACGCGGGCATCGTCGCGGAGAAGGCGCTGCTGCGGCGGCTGGTCGAGGCGGGCACGCGCGTCGTGCAGTACGGCTACGCGGGCGCCGAGGGCGCGGACGTCAACGAGATCGTCGACCGCGCACAGTCGGAGATCTACGACGTCACCGAGCGGCGCACGGCCGAGGACTTCGTCCCGCTCGAGGAACTGCTGCAGCCGACGATGGACGAGATCGACGCGATCGCGTCGCAGGGCGGCATCGCGCGCGGTGTGCCAACGGGTTTCGTCGAACTCGACGAGGTGACCAACGGTCTGCATCCGGGACAGATGATCATCATCGCGGCGCGGCCGGGCGTCGGCAAATCGACGCTCGGACTGGATTTCATGCGGTCCTGCTCGATCAAGCACCAGATGCCGAGCGTCATCTTCTCGCTGGAGATGAGCAAGTCCGAGATCGTGATGCGGCTCTTGTCGGCCGAGGCGAAGATCAAGCTGGCGGATATGCGCTCGGGTCGGATGAGTGATGACGACTGGACGCGGTTGGCGCGCCGGATGAGCGAGATCAGCGAGGCGCCTCTGTTCATCGACGATTCGCCGAACCTGACGATGATGGAGATCCGCGCCAAGGCGCGTCGGCTGAGTCAGAAGGCCGGCTTGCGGTTGATCGTCGTCGACTACATGCAGCTGATGACGTCGGGCAAGAAGTACGAGTCGCGGCAGCAGGAAGTGTCGGACTTCTCGCGAAGCCTCAAGCTGATGGCCAAGGAACTCGATGTTCCGGTAGTGGCGATCAGCCAGTTGAACCGCGGCCCGGAGCAACGTACGGACAAGAAGCCGATGGTGTCGGATCTTCGTGAGTCGGGCTGTCTTACGGCGAATACGCGAATCCTGCGGGCAGACACTGGCGCCGAGGTGACGTTCGGTGAGCTGATGCGCACGGGGGAGCGGCCGCTGGTGTGGTCGATGGATGAGCGCAAGCGGATGGTCGCACGGCCGATGACGAACGTGTTCTACAGCGGGCACAAGGAAGTCTTCAAGGTTCGGTTGGCGTCGGGTCGTGAGGTCGAGGCGACCGCCAATCACCCGTTCATGACACTCGACGGCTGGACACCGTTGGGCGAATTGACGGTTGGCGACCGGGTGGCCGTGCCGCGGCGGGTCCCGGAGCCGGTGCACACCGAGTGGATGGACGAGTCAGAGATCATCCTGCTGGCACACATGATCGGCGACGGGTCGTGCGTGAAGAACCAGCCGATCCGGTACGCGAGCATCGACGAATGGAATCTTCATGCGGTCGCCTCTGCGGCGCAGCACTTCGGAGTGACCGCGGTGCGGGACGAATACCCGGCGGCACGGGTGACGACGTTACGGTTGCCGGCGCCGTATCACTTGACGCATGGCAAGCGGAACCCGATTGCCGCATGGCTGGACAAGCTGGGTCTGTTCGGGAAACGCAGCTACGACAAGTACGTTCCTGCAGAGGTTTTCGCGCTGCCGAATGATCAGATCGCGTTGTTCCTGAATCACCTGTGGTCGACTGATGGATCCGTGACGTGGGATGCGAAACAGGGGCAAGGCCGCATCTACTACGCGTCGACGAGTCGACGGCTCGTCGACGACGTAGCCATTCTGTTGGCGCGGTTGGGAGTGTTCGCTCGCATCAAGCGGGTGTGCAAGGCGGGGTACCGCGATGGATGGCATCTGTACGTCTACGGCGCCGAGAACCAACTGCGTTTCCTCAGACATGTCGGAGTCAACGGTGAAAAGGCGGTCGCAGCGAGAGAAGTGATCGACATGCTTGAGAGCAAGGTGCGTAACACGAATCTCGACACCGTTCCAAAGGAAGTGTGGAAACGTGTCCGGACGGCACTTACCGAGCGGCAGATGACGCATCGCCAGTTCGCCGCCGCAATGGCCACCCAGTTCTGCGGATCGACAATGTGGAAGCACGCACCCAGCAGGGCGAGGTTGCATCGAGCGGCAGCTTTGTTGGAAAACAACGAGATTCACGACTTGGCGACCAACGACGTGTTTTGGGACAAAATCGTGGAGATCACAAGCATCGGTGAGCATGATGTTTACGACGGAACAGTGGAAGGCACCCACAACTTCGTCGCGAATTTAATTAGCTTGCATAACAGCCTTGAACAGGATGCGGACATGGTCATCCTGCTGCACAGGCCGGACGCGTTCGAGCGTGACGATCCGCGCGGCGGTGAAGCAGACCTAATTCTCGGTAAGCACCGAAACGGCCCGACCAAGACGATTACCGTTGCGCACCAACTGCATTTGAGTCGCTTCGCGAATATGGCCAAGCAGTGATCGAAGAAGATGTGACTTCTCATATTTCATGACCAAATCCCATGTGAGATGACCACCGACTGACCAATCGGTCATGAAACGTGAGACAGCTTCAGGGTGCCCAGAGTGCATGTCCGTGGTCTTGGTCCGCCCCGGTTCAGGGCCAGCCCAGTGACGCCACTAGCGCGGAGTGATCGGTTTCTCCAGCGAGCCTTGGAGCGTGGTCGAACTCGCACGTGAACGCCTGCCGCGTGAGCTCGGGCGCGGCGAAGGTGTAGTCCAGGCGAAAGCCATTGTTGCCGGGGCAGCTGTACCACGAGTACTCACGTAGTCCAGGATGTAGCGATCTCCACAGGTCGGTGTACCCCGAGTCTATGAGTCGCCCAGGCATTTCCGGACCGATGAACTTCGATCCCTTCAAGTCCTTATCGAGATTCTTGTTGCCAGTGTTGAAGTCACCGATCAACAGGTCGATCCCGCTGAGGCGGGCCTGAGCGATCAGCGCTTCCCAGTAGGGGAGCTTGGCGGTCTTCTGAGGCATGTAGACACCGCACACCAGCAGCCCGTTGGCGTCCGCGCACACCCTTGGCAGAACCGAGCGATCTGCCTGCTGGCGTGAGCCAGACGCGGCCATTGTGAGTGTGTGCGTTGCATCTCGCATATGCATGCATACACACGCGCACCTCAGGGATAGCATCGATGCATGCGCACCACGGTGGAGTTCGATGAGGACACCGCCAAGGCGGTCGAACAGCTGCGGCAAGAACTCGGCATTGGCGTAAGCCAAGCGGTGAATGAGCTGATCCGGCGCGGTCTCATCCCTCGCCCGGCGGCGCCACCATTTCGGCAGCGAACTCGACCGACGGGTATCCGAAACGACGTATCCAACGTGGCCGCTGCACTAGAGGATCTCGAAGGCGTAGAGGCTCGCTGACGGTGCTAGTCGACGCCAACGTGCTCCTCTACGCGGTCGACACCGACAGCACATTTCATGATCGCGCCCGGGACTGGCTCGAGACTGCGCTCAACGTTACCCGCCGAGTTGGTCTTCCGTGGCGGTCGATCACGGCCTTCGTGCGCATCGCCACACACCCTCGTGCCCTGCGTGATCCCATGACGCCCGCTGAAGCGTGGGCCTTTATCGAGGACTGGCTAGATGTGCCGACCGTCTGGACACCCGTGCCTGGACGAGCGCACCGCGAGGTTCTGGGCCGACTGGTGCGGGACCTGGACTTGCGAGCCAACCTTGTCTCCGACGCCGCGCTCGCGGCGCTCTGCATCGAGCACGGCCTTGCGATGGTGAGTGCAGACAGTGACTTCGCCCGGTTCTCGGAGATCGATTGGGTGAACCCAGTGCGACGCTGATGACGTCTTGTCGCAATTCGGTGACCGGACCTCGTGCGACAGAGATGACGAAGCATCTGCGAGGATCGTTCTAAGCCGGACGGCTGGCCGGTGCCCGCGCTCGGCGAGCACACCCAGGCGGTACTCGCCGAACTTGGCCATAGCGTCGATTCACTATGCCGTGAGCGCTGCTGTGGCGGCGACTGTTGCAGAGGGATCCTCGCTGTTGATGGCGAGTAGGGCCAGGGTGGTCTCGGAGAGGTAGCGCCTGTCGGCGACTTGCCATTCGTCGTGAGCTTCGACGAGGACTGAGCCGGCCAGGCGCAGCAGGGCGGCCGGGTTCGGGAGGACACCGACCACATCAGTTCGGCGTTTGATCTCTTTGTCCAGCCGTTCCGACGGGTTGGTCGACCAGATCTTCTTCCAGTGCGGCACAGGGAAATCGGCGAAGGCGGTGATGTCGGCGGCGGCCGCGCGCAGCATGGTTTCGACCCACCCCAGCACGGGCACCGGGCCTCAGCGTCGATGAAATCGCGGTACTACGGGCGGGCGGCGTGGCCCAGTGAGCGTGAGGTAGTTTGATGGAGCCGAGCTCGTATGCATCCGGCTCATTGCCGGAGTGGTCGGCCGTTTGCGGCCGCGAGTGGAATCTGATCCATAAGTTGTCACGGTTCGAACATGCTTGGAGTTCAGCTATAGCGAATGCTCTGCTCGAGAACGGACCTGAACACGTGAGCGCACCTGCAGAGCACCCCATGCACTGGTCACAGATTCACGGCTGGTTTGGTTGGCGTGACCTGCAGGAGGAGGCTGCGACGACCTTCGCGGAGGGCAGCACGTTCGTGGAGGTCGGCTCCTACCTGGGTCGCAGTCTGTGTTCACTGGCCGAGGTGGTGCACGAGTCGAATCGTGAATTCACCGTGGTCGGGGTCGACTACTGCCGGGGAAGCGGCCGCGAAGGTACCGCCGCCAAGGACTCCCATGCGGCCGCCGTCGCCGACGGCGGCGGCACCCTCGCCGGTCAGTTGCACCGCAATGTCATCGCGTGCGGATACGCCGACCGAGTGCACCTCTTGGTCAGCCCATCACCTGCGGCCGCCGCGCTTTTCGCCGACGAGTCTTTGGCCTGGGTACACCTCGATGCCCGCCATGAGTACGACAGCGTGATCGCCGACATCGACGGCTGGTTGCCGAAGGTGGCACCGGGCGGCTGGCTTTCCGGGGACGATTATGACGAGCAGTGGTGGCCGGGTGTGGTTGCGGCAGTGCGGGATCGGGTGCCCGACGCTCAGGAGTGCTCCACCCGGCAGTGGCGCTGGGTGAAGCCGCTAAGCGCACACCGCTGACCGCGCCGAGTTGCCCGCATCGTATTGCGCTCGAATGATCACCGCCCGGGGTGGATGGTGTTGCGGCGTGGTGCGGGAGCTTCAGCCCGGTACTTGGGATCGGTAGGCGGCCCCGTCCGGTGAACGTCGCTCATCGCGATCGTCATGTCTGTTCCTTCGTTCATGTGCCACGCATGTGACGCGCAGAGACGGCCATCCTCGGGGGATTGATGTCGGCCGGCGTCGCACTTGCCGGTCTCGGTCTCGGCGGGGCCACGGCGCAGGCGATGCCGGGCGGACCACCGCCACTCAGTTCATGGCCGGGATGTCCCGAGGACAGCCCGGCGGGCCCGTGCCGGTGGTGCCCGGGTGACCCGCCGGTGGAGACCGGGCAACAAGCGGGTCTACCGTCGTGTGGGACGAGAGCGCCTGCCACACCTACTGGTACGTCTACAGCGGGCAGGGCAACGTGGCGCACAACATCTTCGAAGGCGAAGTGCCGCCCCCACCGCCGCCGAGCCTGACGCCTCCGCTTCCGCCGGGATGGTGCTGGTCGCTGTTCATCCCGACGACGGATTGCCCGAACGGTTGACCGACTCCCGGATCTGTCCGAGGGCGACGACGCGTCCGCGGTTCGGCGACTATCAGCTTGCGCGGCGATCGTGGAGGTGCAGGTGTGGTTGGACAGAGTAGATACGGCTTCCGTATCCTCGTCGACGACTAGGGCACATGGACGGTAGTTCGACGGAGCAGACGTCGACCACGTCAAGAGGATGCGCGAATTTGAAAGTTCACCAACGGTTTGTGGCGAAACTCGCTGTCTACAAGCCGGTTATCGGTGCGATTGTCGGATTGGTGGCCCTGTACGCGGTGTCGGGGGGCGCGGCGTACGCCGAACCAGCCCAGGACAGCGTGGCGAGTGTCAGCGAGTTGTCACGCGGGGTCGAACAGCTGTCCCAGATCATCCTCAACGCGCAGCCCGATCTCGACAAGAAGATGGAGCTCCTGAGGGAGGCAGACGAGAAGTACGCCGCCGATCTGGACGCGCTCGAGGTGACCAAGTCGCAGCTGGCCACTTACCAGCGTGCGGTCGATAATTATGCCGCCACGGCCTACATGGGCGGGCGGACCGACGGCCTCAGCGCGATGCTGACCGCCCCGTCACCGTCGAGCCTGATCGACGAGCTGGCCACCCAGCGGTTGGTGAGCACACAGATGTCCGAGCAACTGCAAGGCTTCCGCCGGGCCAACCGGGAAGCAAAGATCGTCGAGGCGGCCTCGGCAAAATCCGCGGCCGAGGCCAAGGCAGCCGTCGACGTGGCTGCCGAAGTGCGAGCGGACCTGGAGAACAAGCGAGCTCAGCTGCGGAAACAGCTGGCTGAACTCAATACGAGCTATGCCAAGCTCCCCGCCCCTCAGCGCGCCGGGCTGACTCTCCCGTCAGCAGCCGCCACCGCGGCGTTGGGTCCCGCCGCGCCCATCCCCACGGTGGGGATGGGCGGACTCGTTCCGAACGCGAAGCTTCTCGCGGACCACATCATGGCCACCTACCCCGGCGTTGATTCGATTGGTGGCGTGCGCGCCGATTCACTGCCCGATCACCCGAGTGGGCGCGCGTTGGACATCATGGTTGGCTCAGACATGGGCTTGGGAGACACCATCCACGCTGACCTCGAGAGTCAGGCGGGACGCTTCGGCATCGATTACACGATGTGGCGGGTGGCAGCGCACTTCGATCACATCCACGTAACGGTCTCTTGAGAAGCAAACCGATCGCCGTGTGGTGGGGTTCGCGGCGCGCAGGTTGCCGAGGCGCACGCGTCTGGCGCATCTCTGTCGGCGATCGAAACCAGAAGTTCGTAGCGGGCGATCCGGGCGGGGTCACGTGATGCCGGTCACCCCGGCCGGAGAGGGCGAGAACCGCAGCCGGACCGTGCCGTACCCTCGGCGACGTAGCTGAACCTCCTGCAGCTACGCGATCGCCAAGGCAGCGGCTCTCGCTGAAGCAACTGATGTGGGTCCCTGGCTGAGGACTCCCCGTGAGGCGCTGGCTGGCCCGCTGACGACGGCTGAATAGAGACGGCCGATCCACGACAACCACACGGTCGGTCCTGTTTCCGCCCAGAGCGTCAGAACTTCTTCCGCATCCGCATTCTCAGGGCGCGTCCATCTGGGTCGTGCAGGAAGCGGTACATCGGCGCGGCGAACAACTGCCGCGCGATCCCCAGCCTCGGTTCGGGCAGCCGGCGCAACCGCCCCGGCGGCCGCGCACCCACCCGGCCCGACCGGTGCCAGGCGTCCAGGGCATCCGCGGATTCGGTGTAGCGGTGGAACATCTCGGCTGGGTCGACGCAGCCCGCGACCGCATCCGGCGCCAGGTCCAGGTGTTCGGCGGCCAGTGCCAACCGCAACCGGCGGGCCAGCCCCTCGTCGTCGCCGGCCTCGTCAACGATGGCCGCGGTGAGTTCGGAGTCGTTGGTCCACGACCGCCTGCAGAAGTTGTCCGATCCGATCGACATCCAGTGGTCGTCGAGCACACAGACCTTGGCGTGCACGTAAACCGGTGTGCCCGTGTGGTTTTCCAGACCGTAGAACGCCACCCGGTCCGGTGCGGTCAGGATCACCTGCATCACCCCGCGGATCCGGCCGAGGATCTGCGGGTCGCGGGCGAACCAGCCGTCTTCGTCCGGGAACTGCGGCAGCACCGCGATCAGTCGCAGCTCGGGATTGCGCTCCAGTGCATTGACCAGCACCGAACTCATCTCGCTGCCCCACAAGTATTGGTCCTCCAGGTAAATCAACTGGCGGGTCATGCCGACGGCTCGGGTGTATCCACGCGCCACCGACCGTTCGCCGTTGCGGGCGAAATCGTATTTCCAACCCGGGCCGAGCCGCGGATAGGTGCGCAGCAGTTGCACGGCGTGCGTGCCGCCCTCGACGGCCGGGGGCGGCGGCGCCTGCGGCGGCAGCGGCTTGCGTTCGTCATCGAGCTTGGACAGCGCATCGCGCAGGCGGCGGACCGGATTACGGGTGGTCGGGCAGGAGTCCTCCCAGCGTTCCCGAAACACTGTCTGGACATCGTGGACCGCGGGTCCCTGGATGGCGACCTGCACGTCGTGCCAGGGCGGTCGCCGACCGTATTCGGCGGCAATCTCGTCGGCCTGCGGATCCCCCGCGTGGGTGGCGTCGTCTCGGCGGCCGTGGCACAGGTCGATGCCGCCGACGAAGGCGATGTCACGCTCGGGACTGTCGCCATACCGGATCACCACGAACTTCTGGTGGTGCGCACCGTTTTGACGGACCCGCATGTCCAGCAGCACATCGCCGCCCAGCGCCTGCAAATCCTCCCCCAGATCGCGGTGCTCGTCGGCCGAATAACCCAGCAGCGGGGAATGCGACCGCCACACCAGGGCGCGTACGTCGGCGCCGCGGGCGATGGCCGCACCGAGCACAGTCAGCAATTCGCTGTCCGGACCGTCGCCGAGTAGCTGGTCCGCGTTGCTCTGCCAGTCGGTGAACCAGATCAGATCCCCGTCGCCCGCGGTGTTGATGCACTTCAGCAACTCGGCGAAGTAGGCCTTACCGTCAATCAGGGGACGGGCCAAATTGCCTCGGGTGTAGCCGATGCCGTTGGCGCGGTCGATGACGGTGTCCGGGTTGCCTCGCTCGGCCGCCGGCAGGAACCACTGCATGTGGCTACCTACCCGGCAACGCTGAAACGGGCACGGCATCGCGCCGTCGCCGTCCTGATCGAGAGACCCACCGACCACCATGACGCAGTTTCCTGCGGTGATGCAGCTGTTGAGGCCATCTGAATTTCATTGGCCCGTACCCTAATCGACCTCTGCGTCCCGTGCGAAACGTGCCAGCGAACTCGCGTTCGTAGGCGGGCACATCGCCGTTGTAGTCGCTCGACGTGTGCCCCATCAACTCACCAGCGGGCTTCGACGCACTGGTAAATTACGAGAAGCACCAGGTTAGGGCCTATATCGTGGGGCGACGCCGTCGCTCGCGCCCGTGATGACCATCGTCTTGCCCACCACCTCGACCATACGTTCACGATGAAGGGCGTAAGACCGTTCAGCTCGACAGTCGTCTCAGCGGTATGGGCTGCACCAGTCACATCTTCTCGGCCTCGATGAGGTCGTGCGGTACGACCGAGAACGTCCGACCGGTCGGCCTGAGGCCGGCGCCGGTGAGTAGGGCCGACAGTTCGGCGAGCGAACGCAGACGTCCGCCGTCTCGTTGTGTGAACGTGTGGAGATCAAGAAGCGGTGAGAACGGATTCGGACGATTGGGATCCTGAAGGTATTCGGCCACCACCAGCTTGCTGCCACTGGGCATGCTCGTCGCCACCGCGGCGAGAATTTTTTCGCATCGTTCATCGTCCCAGTCGTGCAGCACATCCTTGAGCAAATACACGTCGGCGGTGGCGTCGATGGCGCGGAAGATGTCGCCCTCGACACGGTCGACGCGGTCAGCAAGGCCCCGGTCGGCGAGCAATCCCTCGGCCTCGGCGATCATCCCCGCGCTGTCGACCAATATCCCGCGCAGGTTCGCGCGCGACTCGGCCACGATCACCGACAGCAGCGTGCCGATACCCCCGGCCACATCGCACACCACAGCATCATTCGGCCACGGGTAGATCCGCGCGATGGCTCGGGCACTGATCTCGGTGGCTTGCCGCATCGTGGAGGCGAAGATTCGTTGTTCGTCGGGATGCGCGGCGAACCACTCCCATACCGACATCCCGTGCACGAGCTCGAAAGCGCTTCGGCCGCTTCGCACGCTGGCGGCCAGCCCGCCCCACGCGTCCACGGTCGACCGCATCCCCTTGTAGCGCATCCAAGCCCGCAGCGAAGCGGGATGATCACTGCGCAGCACGGCTCCGGTACGGGTCAGCTTCACCGCGCCCGTCTGGCGATCCATCGTGCAGAGACCGCATCCGACTGCACCGCGCAGCAGGCGATGGGTGGTGTCTTCGTCGCAGTCGATCCGGGCCGCGATCTGTGGCGCGGTCTTCGGCCCATCGGCGAGCACATCGGCAATCCCGAGTTCGGCGATGGTTGCGGCGATCTGGACGCCGCCGACGCCCTCGCCCAGATCCAGCATCGCGATCTGAGGCGGCACCAGAAGGTCGGCCAGTTGTTTGAGCCTGCGTCGCAGAGCGAGCGTGGCCAGCACGACGGGGAGCGGCGTCGACGGCATCCGTGCAGGTTTGCCCTAAAGGTGCATTCTCAATCCCATTTTTCTGGGGCGCACCACCGCGAGAGGCAAACACAGGTCCGACATCGGAAGCCTGTCGCGTGCCGGCGGGGTGGCGTTACGCCGGGGCGCCGAGCGGTTGGACCGGCCGGGAGCGACGAACTCATCGGCTACGCCGCGGCCAGTAACCCATAACATTGCTGCGGTTCGTCTCGCCAGAGAAGCTGACGGTGAGGCACTCTGCAAAGCACAGGTGGTGCGGCGGATCGCCCGCGATAGCCTCGAGCCGCCTACGTACCGTCTAGTCCGCGAGGAACGGGACGACCTTGTCGGCGATCAGTTCTAGGTGTGCCAACGCCCGCTCGTGGCCGATATGAGGGATGCGGTACCAAAAGACGATCTCGTGATAGGGAGCGCGGGCGCGGATGTCTTTGAGGCGTCGCACGATGTTTTCCGGAGTATCGACCAGCATGGCCTCGCGTTGCCAGGGCGCATCGGAATCGGTGTGCACGCCGACCTTTGAGCGGTCCCCAGCCCAACTCGAGTACTGATTGAACTGGTATTCGATTGCGTTCTTGTAGAAGAGGTTCCAGTCCCGCTCGGGATCCTCGGCCGCCCACAACGGAACGCAGATGGTGAAGCGAAAGTCGTCCAGCGATCGACCGTGTCGCGCCAGCGCCGGTGCGAGTTTGTTGGCCCACAGGTCCGCGAATTCGCGTTCGGGCGCGAAGAAATCGACGGGCATGACGCCGTCGGCGAGGCGAACCGCGCGATCAATCACCTTGGGCGCACCACCACCGACGTAGACCGGGATGCGGTCCTGAACAGGACGGGGCAGCACCGGGATAGTCGTTCCGTCGGGGCCATCGGGCAGGGACCCTTCGTGGAGGCCTTGCCGGATGAACGCGAGCCCGCGTTCCATCAGTACGCCGCGCTTGTGGAAGTCGACTCCGAAAATGTCGAACTCCCGAGCGTATCCGCCGGCGGCCACACCAAGTGCCAGCCGTCCACCGGAGACGAGATCGGCCACGATCGCCTGTTCAACCACCTGGCGCCACGGATGCAATGGCAACAGCAGGGCGTTCGTCGTGAAGCGAATTCGTTCAGTGGCCGCCCCGAGCCCCGCGATAAGCGGGAGCTGAGCGGGCAAGTAGCCGTCATCGACCCCGTGCTGCTCAGTTGTGCACAGCGCGTGAAGCGGCAGCTTGTCGGCCACCCGCGCCTCTTCGAGCAGTTCTGCGTACCGTTTCCCGCCATGGCGTTCGCCGGGTTCAGGTCGAGCGTCGGTCCAAACGCTGACCTTGGGCGCCCCCGCTCGAACCGTAGCTTCCTCGTTCTCTCGCATGGGATTAACGGCGCACCCGGGACGCCAGTTATTCCCACGCGGGGGAAACACGGCGTCGTCTTTGTGCGCACGGCGTCGACCGGAACATCTCGGCGCCATAACCAAGCGAGACATACATCGCTATTGTCGGCGCAGCGGCGCGTCGCGCTGGAGATCCTTCGTGCGGCGTCGTGCGAGTATCGCCATAACCGGCAGTGTCACCGCGAAGGGGACCATGCTGATCGCCACCCCGAACGCGAGTGCGGGATCGTCGAGTGCGACGGCGTCCCAACTCGGACCCAGGTACTGTGCGGTCACCTGAAAGGCCCAGTGAAAACCAATGGTGCTCCACAAGTTTCCGGTAACGGTCCGGACAACGCCAAGCGCACACCCGAAGCTGAACAGCAGGGCAATGCGGTCGATCGAAGCGGCCGCTCCGATCGCGACAGCCCACAGTGTGAACAGTGCGGCCTGAGCCAATACGGTGACCGTCGGCGACCAGCGCTCGGCGAGGTTGGCGTGGAAGTAGCCGCGGAAGATCAGTTCTTCCGGCAGTGCCTCGTAGAGAAACACCAGTGCGGTCACCGCGGTCAGCCCGCCGACCAGGCTGCCAAAAGGTTTGGTCACGGTCAGTTCGGCCCACCCCAGCCCGGCGACGACCGATCCGGCGACGGCCGCCGGGATCGCCCAACACAGGACTCCGGCCAGCAACGGCCGCCATCCCACGCGCAGGGGTGTGAGCCCGAGTCCGGAGAACGGTGCCCGATCGAGTAGTCGGCGCGCCGCCACGATCAACGGCACTGTCAGCGCTGTCGCTGCGACGGCGCGAACAAGGTGGGCAGGGCGCGAGTATTCCCCACCCATGACCGCCGCTACCCCCGCAGACAGCAGGATCCAGATTGCGGTGACTCCGACGAACACCACCGTCAGCCGCACTGCCAGGGGTGGTCGCCCGGCCCCGCGCACGCGTGGCACAGGCACGGCGGTCACCATACCTACGTGGTGGCGTGGTCGAAGGAACCCCGACCCGCCACAGCAGAAGGCCAGCCTTGGCCGCCCGATCAGCGTGTCGGCCGAAGACGCTGGCAGTGAGAGGAATTCGCGCTAGCCAGAACCGGTCAGCTGTTGTTGCACCGAGAAACTCGCGTGATCACCATGCGCACAGCGCGTTCGAGAAGCTGTTAAAGATCGAGAGCTTCGATCGTGCTACCCGGGTCGGGGGCCCAGCAGCGCGACCGGTCGCGGGCTGAGATCTCGACATGCGCCCAGCCGCGGTCCCGCCAGGCGTGCCGCGGCCTGAGGCGGCAGTCGCTCCGATGGCCCGGCGATCGTCATGGAGCCCGACATGATTGGTGCAGTCGTCGGGTCGTCAGGTGCGGCGAGCAGGGTCGAGGAAGAGTTCGGCTGTTCGGGGTAAACCCTTGCTGCGACACGGGAATGGGCCCTGATATGGCTTGACCGGCCACTTGCCCTCGCCGCACACGCCCGCATGTCGCCGCGTACATTTCTCCGCCGTTTTGCGGAGGAGACCGGTACGACGTCGCTGCAGTGGATTCTCCGGGGAGCGGATCGACACCCGCGTGAACTCCTGGAGAGCACACGACTGCCTGTCGACCGCATTGCGGACCCGGTGGGCCTGGGAACCGGATCGAATCTCCGACTTCATTCCGCCGGCTGCTGAATGTGTCGCCCCCGAACACCGCGCCACCTTCGCCGGCCGGATGTGACTATGGGAGCGGCGGGAATGTTTCGCTACGCGGCACGCGGGGGGAGTC
>NZ_CVTB01000323.1 GCF_001050015.1 Mycolicibacterium malmesburyense | reverse complement strand
GGCCCGCCGCGACCTGCCGGATCGCGGTGCCCCAGGCGATGCTCAGAACCCCGGGCTGATAGAGCATCGGCAGATCGCCGATCTCGTTGCCGAAGCCCATCACGTCGAACATCACGGTGGCCCCGTCGTAGCTGGCGTAGTCGGCGATCTCCATCGTGCGGATCTGTTCGATGCTCTGACACGTTCCCGCCAGTGCGAAGGGGAGCAGGTCGGTCACGAAGCCGGGGTCCACACCGGTCATGAAAACTGTCGAATTACCCTCTTGCGCAGCATCTTCGATGCGCTGAATGTATTTGTCCGGGATGACCTCCCACGGGTACTGCAGCACGCCGAGGCCGGAGCCGACGACGTCGATGCCCGCCGCGAGGATCTTGCGCACGTCCGCCATCGCGTCGGGCAGCCGCGTGTCACCCATCGCGCAGTAGACGACGCAATCCGGGGCGGCGGCGATGATCGCGTCGAGATCGTCGATCGCGGTCACTCCTGTGGTGACGTCGAGGCCGGCCAACTCTCCGGCGTCCTTGCCCACCTTGGATTCCGACGAGACCCACACACCGGTGAGCTCGAAACGCTCGTCGTTGACGAGCTGCTTCAGTGCGAGGCTGCCGCAGTTGCCGGTTCCGATGAGCGCCACACGTATAGCCATGGCGAGCAGTATGCGTGCTGGTCAGCGAAATTGGAACAAGTTCTAGTTCCAAACGTGGTGCGGTAGCCTGACGCCCCATGGGACGTGTGGACGACAAAGTGGCACTCATCAGTGGCGGCGCTCGCGGAATGGGCGCCGCCGACGCACGCGCACTGGTGGCCGAGGGCGCCAAGGTCGTGATCGGCGACATCCTCGACGAGGAGGGCAAGGCGCTCGCCGAGGAGATCGGTGACGCCGCCCGCTACGTCCACCTCGACGTCACCCAGCCCGACCAGTGGGAGGCCGCCGTCGCCACCGCCGTCAACGAGTTCGGCAAGCTCAACGTGTTGGTCAACAACGCGGGCACCGTGGCGCTGGGCATGATCGGCCAGTTCGACATGGCGAAGTGGCAGAAGGTCATCGACGTCAACCTCAACGGCACGTTCCTCGGCATGCAGCATTCGGTCGAGGCGATGAAGGCCGCCGGCGGCGGGTCGATCATCAACATCTCCTCGATCGAGGGGTTGCGCGGTGCGGTGATGGTGCACCCGTATGTCGCCTCGAAGTGGGCGGTGCGCGGGCTCACGAAGTCGGCAGCCCTCGAACTCGGGCCGCACAACATCCGGGTCAACTCGGTGCATCCCGGCTTCATCCGGACCCCGATGACCAAACACTTCCCGGACAATATGCTGCGAATTCCGCTCGGCCGGCCGGGTCAGCCCGACGAGGTGGCGACCTTCGTGGTCTTCCTGGCCAGCGATGAGTCCCGGTATTCGACAGGCGCCGAGTACGTCATGGACGGCGGCCTCACCAACGACGTCCCGCACAAGTAGCGCATTCAGTCAGTCGGCGCCGAACGTGGGTTACCCGCACGTCTTTCGCGGCGCGAGCGTGACATAACCCCACACTCGGCCAGGGGTGGATTCACTCGGCCACGGTTGGGTAGCGGTCAGTCGACGGCGGCGAAGTTGACCGTCGCGGTGGCGCCGACCTCGTCGTCGTTGCCGCGGTAGATGTCCACCTGCACCACCACCGAGCGCTTACCGGTGCGCAGAATCCGCGCCACGGCCCTGGCCGGCCCGATCTTGATCGGTCGCAGATAGCGGATGAACAGATCCGTGGTGGCGATGGCGTGGCCGAACGGAGTGGCCCGAGAGGCGAGCTGTCCCGCGGTCACGTCGGCCATCGTCGCGACCAATCCGCCCTGCAGGCCGCCGGCCGTGTTGGTGGTCCGCTCGTCGACGGGCATCTCCATCGTCACGGTGCCGTCCGGCGACGGCACCTCCATCAGGCCGAGTTGGTCGAACAACTCACGAAGCGACTTGGGTGCCGTCATGGGTAACGACATTACCGCTGTGCACCGGCGCGGTGTCGGGTGCGTAATGTCGTAGCTCGTGAGCGCACGCGCGGGCATCGTCGTCACCGGTACGGAGGTCCTCACCGGTCGGATTCAAGACCTCAACGGACCTTGGCTCGCCGACCGGTTGCTGGAGCTCGGTGTCGAGTTGGCCCACATCACGATGTGCGGCGATCGGCCCGGCGACATCGAGGCGCAGCTACGTTTCCTGGCCGCCGAAGGTGTGGACCTCATCATCACCAGCGGCGGGCTCGGGCCCACCGCCGACGATATGACGGTCGCGACCGTGGCCCGCTTCAGCGGCCGAAACCTGGTGTTGGACAACCGTCTCGAAGAAAAGATCGGCGACATCGTGACGCGGTTGATGGCCCGCTTCCCCGATGTCGACGCCGAGGCGGTCCGCGCGGCGAACCGCAAACAGGCCCTGATCCCCGAGGGCGCCGACGTCATCGACCCGGTCGGCACCGCGCCGGGGGTGGTCGTTCCCGGCACGCCGACGGTCGTCGTGTTGCCCGGCCCGCCGCGGGAACTGCAGCCCATGTGGCCGGTCGCGTTGCAGACCGCCGCCGTGCAGGAGGCGATCGCGGGCCGCACGGTGTACCGCCAGGAGACGGTGCGGATGTTCGGGGTCCCCGAGTCCGGCCTGGCCGACACGCTGCGCGACGCCGAACGCGACATCACCGGATTCGACCGGCTCGAGATCACTACCTGCCTGCGGCGCGGTGAACTCGAGATCGTCACCCGCTACGAACCCGAGGCCGCGCAGGCGTACAGGGGACTGATGACGCTGCTGCGCGAACGTCACGCCGGGGCGGTCTTCTCCGAGGACGGCTCGCGCGTCGATGAGCAGGTCGCGCGCCTGCTGACCGGGCGCCGCATCGCGACCGCCGAATCCTGCACCGGTGGGCTGCTGGCCGCGCGGCTGACCGACCTCGCCGGCTCGTCGGCATACGTCGCAGGCGCGGTGGTCGCCTACGCCAACGACGCCAAGAGCGAACTGCTCGGCGTCGATCCAGCGCTGATCGAGACGCACGGCGCGGTGTCCGAGCCCGTCGCCGAGGCGATGGCCACCGGTGCGCTGAACCGGTTCGGTGCCGACACCGCGATCGCGATCACCGGCATCGCGGGACCGGGTGGCGGTACGGCCGAAAAGCCGGTCGGCACGGTGTGTTTCAGCCTCAAACTGGCCGAGGGCACCACGATCACCAGGTCGATGCGGATGCCCGGCGACCGGGCCGACATCCGCGAGCGATCCACCACCGTCGCGATGCACCTGCTGCGCCGAGCGTTGAGCTGACACGATGCGCGGCCGCGGCCTCCTGCAGCGGTGCCACGCCGATCGGCTAACCTACGGGTCCGACACAGGAGGAGTACCGATGGCGGAGAACGCGCGCGAAGAATTGTCTGAACGCGCCGTAGAGGCCGGATGGCACCGCAGGGATGCGGACCGTACCGACTACTACACGCGCAGTCCGGTGCGTATTCACGTGATCTGGCAGGGCGACGACGCGATCAGCGGCGGCGCGCTGTACCACGACGACATCCTGATGGCCTACAGCCGCGACCTCGCCACGGTGTCCGGCTGGTTGAAGCGCTGACGGTCGCGGCGGTCAGGAACCCGGCTTCTGGTCTTCGTCCCACACCTTCAACATCGTCTGCAGGATCTCCTCGGCGCGGCCGAGGCCGGCAAGGTGGCTCTCGCCCGGCATCGTGTACAGCTCGGCGTCTCGCAGCTTCGAGACGACGTGCTCACCATGACGGAACGGAACGATGTGGTCGGCGTCGCCGTGCCACCAGCGGACCGGCACCGTGATCTCGTCGAGCCGGAATCCCCAGTCGTGGGCGAAGACGACGATGTCGGAGAACGGGGCCGCGAGCTGTTTGCGGCTGCCATTGAGCAGATCGTCGAGGAACATCGCCTTGATCTCCGGCCGGGCCAGCAGCCGGCGATCGCCTTCCGGTGACACGCGCCCGTAGAGGTCGGTGATGGGGGAGGCGACCGGTTTGATGAACCGGATCAGCGCCGAGGCCAACAGCCCGACCGGGGTTCCCGCATACTGCAGCAGCGGCGCGACGCGCGTACCGAGGTTGCCCATCAGGCCGCCGGGGATCGAGTCGGGACCGACGGTGGGGGCGACGCCGCCGATCACGCCCGCGACGACGACGCGGTCGGGCATCGCTGCGGCACACCCGAGCGTGTACGGGCCGCCTCCGGACAGGCCGACGACGGCCATCTTGTCGATTCCCAGGGTGTCGGCGATGGTGCGCAGGTCGTCGGCGAAGTCGACGACCCGCTCGTACCGATGCGGGGTGGATGACCCGATGCCGGGACGGTCGAGGCCGATCAGACGGATGTTCGCCTTCTCGGCGTAGATGCGGGCCTCCATCGGGATCTGACGGCGGGCACCCGGGGTGCCATGCAGCCAGAAGACGGCGCGACCCTGCGGCTCACCGAACTCGGCGAATCCGATGCGGCGGTCCTCACCGACGGCGACGTTGCCCTCGAGCTTGGGGCGGGCGATTGCGACAACCATGACGGAAGTGTCTCATGACGCCTCGAGGGCGCTGTCGGCTATGCCACCCGGAAGAGGTAGGACGCGGCGGTGGTCACCCGGTCGTCGACGCCCTCGTCGTGCATCAGCACCCGCACGGCGACGGTGTCCTCGGGCCCGCGCACCGCTTCGGTGTCCACCCGAAACGGGCCGGCCTTACCGCGCGCCATGAACATCACGTGGCAGGACACCCCGTGCAGCCGGTCGGTGCCCGCGGCGGCGGCCGCGGCGTCGATGGCGGCGGTCTCGAGGATGACGAACTGCGGTCCGACGTGCAGCGCCGCATCGGGCGATGCGACCTCCGCCGACAACTCGGGCAGCCCCCACCGGCCGTCGGGTCGGCGACGGCCGCCGAACACCTGCCACAGCGGCGGCAGGTCGGGGGAGTCGACGATGTTGAGCGGATTGGCCTCCATACGTTCCAGTCCCTCGGGCGGGACGCCGATGCTGACGCCCTGGCCCTCGATCAGCGCGAGTACGCGGGCCGGGTTGTCGGCGTCGACGATCTTCGCGCGGCTGTATCCCATCTGGCGGCCGACCCGCAGTTCCTCGGACACCACCTCGAAGCACGCGACATCGCGGCCCGGGTCGAGGATCTGGCAGGAGTGGATGACCGGGTTCGGCACCGCCTCGAGGTCGGACATGTGCCCGCTCTCGGGCGCCGAGATGCCCAGCACGGCGAACAGCAGACCACCGGCCGCGTCGCGCATATCGCGGCGCACGGTGACGGTGTTGTCCTCCTCGACGAGATCCATCTGGGCATAACTGCGGCCGATGTAGCGATAGCTCAGCAGTCCGCCCCAGCGCCTGCGCAGTTCCTCTGCATACTCCTCGGGTGAATCGGACAGCTCGCGGATATCGCGCAGCACGCAGCACTCCTATCTGAGGTGACGCCGACGGCGGTCTACAGCAGTCGCCGAGGCGATCTTTCCAGTTGGTAACCGGCGGGGAACGTCATCTCGATCACCCGCAGTTCGTCGTGGGCCTTGGACTCCAGCTCGAGGACGACGCATCCCTCACCGAGGTCTTTGGCCTCCAACACCGTGTAATGCTGACCGCCACCGTGGACATCGACGACGGGGTCCCCTGAGCGCAGTGCCTCGACCGCTACCAGGCCGGGGGCTTTTGCCGGGTGTGCTTCCACGCGACCAACGGTAGGCCAGATTGCCCGGGCGCTCGGGGGTTTCAGCTGACAGCCGCGGTGTAGGCGAAACCACCGAGGACGAACGTGGCCAAGCACAACCCGAACGTTCCCAACGCGAACGGCCACCCGGGCGCACGGCGCACCAGCTGCACAACGGTCATGATCAGGCCGGCCACCCCGATCGCGATCGCCAGCAGCACGGCGGTGAAGACCGCGTTCACGGCGCCTTCCTCGCTGCATGTCGCGGGCGGGCAGTGGTCCAGGAATGCCAGCGAGAACAGCCCGAAGAACGCTCCGACGGCGATCATCCCGGCGGTGATCACCAGGGCGACGACCGACGCCGCGATGTCCGCGCCGGACACCGGCCGCTGGTACGGCTGCGGCGGCGGATAGCCGGGATAGCTGGGGTGGGCCATGACCGCAGATGCTAGCGACGCGATGCACGGTTTCCCGTCGAAATGCCAGTGCATCGACCATCATGTCGTCATCGATCCAGCACCCGGGAGATGTCCATGGACAGCACGATGCAGGACTTTCCGCTCACCCTGACGACGATCCTGCGGCACGGTACGGGATGGCACTCCGGCCGCAAGGTGATCACCGCGAGCGCCGGCGGGGCCCGGGAGATCAGTTTCGGCGAATTCGGTACCCGGGTCGCCCAGTTGGCCCACGGCCTGCGGGGGCTCGGCGTCACCGGAGACCAACGCGTCGCCACGTTCATGTGGAACAACCAGGAACACCTGGAGGCCTACTTCGCCGCACCGTGCATGGGGGCCGTACTGCACACCCTCAACATCCGGTTGTCCGGTGAGCAGGTCGCGTTCATCGCCAATCAGGCCGAGGATTCCGTTGTGCTGGTTGACATGTCGCTCGCGGGGCTGTTCGCGCCGATCCTGCCGCAGCTGACCACCGTGCACACCGTGGTCGCGGTGGGGGAGGGTGACATTTCCGAACTCGCCGACGCGGGCCCCAGGGTGATCCGCTACGACGATCTACTGGCGGGGCAGCCGCTCGAGTACGACTGGCCCGTTCTCGACGAAAAAAGCGCCGCCGCAATGTGTTACACCAGCGGCACCACCGGCAACCCGAAGGGCGTCGTCTACAGCCACCGCTCGGCGTACCTGCATTCGATGGCCGTGTGCAGCGGCAACAGCATCGGGCTGGTCGACGGCGACCGCTTGTTGACCGTCGTGCCCATGTTCCACGCCAACGCGTGGGGTCAGCCCTATGCGGCGGTGATGGCCGGCGCGGACCTGGTGCTGCCGGACCGGTTCCTGCAGGCGGCTCCGCTGGTCGACATGATCGAGCGGCACCGCCCGACCATCTCCGCGGCGGTACCGACGATATGGAATGACGTGCTCAACTACCTGCACGCCAATCCGGATCGGGACATCTCGTCGTTGCGCACCGTCTGTTGCGGCGGGTCGGCCGTGCCGCTGGCAATGATGAAGGAATACGAGGAGCGCTTCGGCGTGGTGATCCGGCAGGGCTGGGGCATGACCGAGACCTCTCCGCTGGCGGCGATCGCGATTCCGCCGCCCGAGGTCACGGGTGCCGATCACTGGACGTTGCGCGCCACCGCGGGACGCGCCATGTGCGGGGTCGAGGTCCGCATCGTCGACGACGCGGGCGCGGTGCTGCCCAGCGACGGAAAAGCCGTGGGCGAGATCGAGATTCGCGGCCCGTGGATCACCGGCTCGTACTACCGCAACGCCGACCCCACCAAATTCGACGACGGGTGGCTGCGCACCGGCGACGTCGGCAAGATCGACCCGCAGGGCTTCATCACGCTGACCGACCGCGCCAAGGACGTGATCAAGTCCGGCGGGGAGTGGATCTCGTCGGTGGAGTTGGAGCTGCGGATCATGGACCACCCCGCCGTGTACGAGGCCGCGGTCGTCGCCGTGCCCGACGAGCGCTGGCAGGAGCGGCCGCTGGCGGCCGTGGTGCTCGACGGCGACGCATCCGTCACCCCGGAGGAACTCCGGAAACATCTGTGCGACAACGTGCCCCGGTTCTGGCTGCCGGAACGCTGGGCTTTCATCGATGAGGTGCCCAAGACCAGCGTCGGCAAGTTCGACAAGAAGGCGATCAGGGCACGGTATGCCGACGGCGCCTACGACATCGTCGAGTGCCGGGACTGACCGCCGTCTCCAGCCGAAGACCCGGCGAACCGGACCTGTGCGGGTGACGGGTGGTTTACGGTATCGGCGTAGGTCAATCCCGTGGGTGCAGCACACCGCCGCGGACGAGGAACGGGGATGAAGACATGCGCCGACCGATTCGACTGATGGCCTCCGCCGCCGCCGTGATGACCGCGGCGCCCCTCGGGGTGTTTGTCGGCGCTGGAACCGCAACGGCCGGCGACACGTTCGTCCCGATGAACCAGGTGTCCCGGCGGTGCGATTTCAGCGAGACCGACTACAACGGGCCGACTGGCTACGGCCGCGCGACGAGCGTTATCGGCGTCAACGGCTCGGGCCTGACCGCGAACGTCGACCTCCTGGTGGCGAAGCCCAACATGCGCTACGACGTCAGGCTCATTCAGCTTCCACGCCCGTCGTCGGCGCCCTGCTTCGGCGGCGATCCGGGGGTCGCTCAGGCGGCGTTGCAGACCGACGGTCTCGGGAACGGCTCGGTCACCCTCCACGACGGCGTCGAACCGGGTGCGACGGGGGCATGGGTGCTCATCACCCGCCCCGACCCGTTCTCGCAGAGCCCCGCGGAGTTCTACACCAGCGACATGATCGTCAAGATCTGACGCGGGCGGTCAGGCCGCCACGACGACCGTCAGATCGTTTCCACTCCGTTCCACCCGCATTCCGGCGCGCCGTGCCACCGCGGCGACCGCAGCGGCATCGGCGGGCTCGGATCGGGTGCCGGCCAGGATTCGGGCGAGCCGCCCCTTGTGCGCCTTGTTGAAATGGGTCACCACGCTTCGGTGGCCATCGGGACGCTCGGCGACAACGTCGACGCGGACGGCGCCGGGGAGCCGACCGAGCGCCGCATACGAACCGGAGCGCAGATCGACGACCAGCTCGTCGGCGGCCCAACCGGCCAGCACTGGTTCCAGCACAGGGCGCCACCGCGTCGCAAGTGTGGGCCGTCCGGGAAGCTTCGACGTCGCCGAGAGCCGGTACGCCGGTATCGGATCATCGGCGCGTAACAGCCCGAACAGCGCCGAGCCGACGGCCAGGCGGGCGCGTGCCCGGGACGCCGCGGCCCCGCGCAGCGATCCCACGTCGAGGGCGTCGTAAAGGACGCCGGTGTAGCGGCTGATCGCGGGCAGCGTCGGTGCGCTCCGCAACTCGGCGTTCCGATCGATCTCGGCGTCCTGCGCGGCCGACAGCCCCAAGGCCCGGCGACATGCCGGCCGATCGGCGGCCAGCTCCACCAGCTCACCGAGGAGTTCAGCGCGCAGCGGCACAAGTTCCGGCGAGCTGAGCGACTCCAGGCGCAGCGGTGGCCCGTCGCCGCCGACCCGCTTGGTCTCCGAGGGCGGAAGAAGCACGATCACGCCGCAGAGGCTATCCGGGCGCGGATCGGGCTCAGGCCGGAGGCATCGGAGCCGGTGGCGGGGGCGCGAACGGATCGGCCGGCGGGGCCGGAGCCGGAGGCGGCGGCGCGAGCGGATCGCCCGGAGGCGGCGGAGCCAGCGGGTTCACCGGCGGCGGCGCGAACGGATCCGCCGGAGGCGGCGGCGCGAACGGGTCGCCCGGCGGCGGAGGCGGCGGCGCGAACGGATCGGCCGGCGGAGGGGCCTCGTGGCCGGCCATCATGACGACCGGCGCGGACGGCGCACCGGGGACCATGGGCTGCTCAGGAGGCGCCGGAAGGAACATGTGGTTGGTGAACTGGTCCTGATAGGCGCCACCACCGCCGACCTTCACGCCGCCGCCCTCACCGGACGAGACCGCCGTGCCGTCGGGCAGGGTGGCCGCGGTGTGGCCGCCGTTCCAGCCGACCACCAGCGCGCCCGGCTGGGTGCCGTACTGGAACCCGCGCTCGAGAAGGGCGCTCTCGATGTTTCCGGTGTTGAACCGGTCGCCGTAGACGGGCCGGCCGGTCGCTGCGTTCGTCACCCAAGACACCAGGCCCGAGCAATCCGTGCCGGCCGGGGAGTCCCCGCCGGACACGTACGGCGTGCCGGACACCTGGTTTACAAGCGTCAATAGCGTGGCAATAGCAAACATGCGGTCGGACGCTACAAGTGACGCGGCAACGCCACCAAATTCTGTGACAGCGTTCACAGCCTGCAGTTTCTATAGCGTACTTCACGAATAGCATTGGAAAATCCCGCTTTTCGCTTGTACTCAGCAACGTCGATTACCACTGGCCAATTAGTCAGCGCAGCAATCGAATTGCCGCAGCACCGCGGGTTCAAGATCTGAAATACGTTGTAACGTCGCTTATCCCGGCGACTACTACCGGCGCCACCGGTGAGTTTCAGCCCACCGTTAACAGCAACGGAACCGTCTGCTCAGCGAAGGTCAGCGAGCCGTGGTGTCCGACCAGTGACGATTCCAGCGGTTCGACCGTGCGCCGGATGATCGCCGCGCAGCCGCGGGCGGCGGCCACGAGGTCACCGATCCGGGGCCGAATCTCGTCGCTGACCTGCGGTCCGAACCAGCCCGCCTCGATCGCCTCGTCCCGCGAGAGCACCCACGCCCGCTCGCCCAGGACGGCCCGCCAGGCGTGGAGCACGTCGTCGTGCGAGCCGTCCTCTATATAGATGTGTCGAGCCCGCGCCTCGCCGCCGATCGCCTGCACCCCGTCCAGCAGGGCAGGGGTGGCGTCGATGTCGACCGTCTCGTGCTCGGTGACCTCGACCATGCCGTGGTCGGCCACCACGGCCAGCAGGCCGGCGGGCGGCAGCGACTCGACCACCGACTCGATCAGCGTGTCGATCTGGCGCAGCTGCATGCGCCACTGAGCCGATCCGGGGCCGTACAGATGCCCCAGCATGTCGAGCTCGGCGTGGTAGCCGTAGCAGAAACCGCCATCCGACAGCGTGGTCTGCACCGCCGCCGCGAGATCGCCGAGCGCGTGGACACCCACGTAGCGCCCGCCACGGAGCACGGCGCGGGTCAGTCCGGAGCCGGTGAACTCGGCGCCGGAGACGACGCTGACGGCGACGTCCGCGGAGGCCGCCCGCTCGAAGGTGGTCGGCAAGGGTTGCATCTGTTCGGGCACGACCGTCGAGCGAAGGTCCTGGCCCCATGGGTGCGGCCGCCACCGCAGGGCGTTGATCACGCCGGCGTCCGGCACTCGGAACGAGTAGCCGACGAAACCGTGCTCGCCGGACCGGCGGCCGGTGCCGACCGCCGCCAGGCCGGCGGCCGTGGTCGACGGAAAACCGACCGTCAACGTTCTGCCGCGCAGCGATGCCATGGTGGGCGCGTCGGCGGCGTATCGGTCGAGGAGTTCGGCACCCAACCCGTCGATGAGCAGGACGCACGCTCCGGCGCGGTCACCGGGGAGTTCGAGCCTGTTGTCGAAGCCCTCCGCACCCATCGCCGAGAAAACCGACGGCACCACATCGGCGAGGTGCGGCAGGGCGGGATCCGGTGCGGGCAGGTCCAC
>NZ_CVTB01000322.1 GCF_001050015.1 Mycolicibacterium malmesburyense | reverse complement strand
CGGTCGTCCATGCCTCCGACCCCTCGAGCCGCAAGGTCTGGACCGACGCGGTCGCGGTCGTGCTCGACGTCACAGCCGCCCGCCGATGTGTGACACGCGCGCTGCCGCGCCGCACCCGGGTCGTCCTGGTCGGTCGCACCGAGCCCGCCGACGCGGACTGGCGTGCGGCGATCGCGGTCGGCGCTGCGCGGGTACTGACGCTTCCCGCCCAGGACGGCGAGCTGATGTCGGAGTTGGCCGAGACCGCCGAGGGACCGCATGACGAAAGCGGCCGCGGCGCGGTGGCGGCCGTCATCGCCGGCCGGGGCGGTGCGGGCGCATCGGTTTTCGCGTCGGCGCTCGCGCTGGCCGCCTCCGATGCGCTGTTGATCGATGTCGATCCGTGGAGCGGCGGCATCGACCTGGTGGTGGGCGGCGAGGCCGAGTCCGGCCTGCGCTGGCCGGATCTGCAGCTGCAGGGCGGCCGGGTGAACTATGCCGCGCTGCGTGAGGCACTGCCGCGGGTGCAGGGCATCAGCGTGTTGTCGGGCAGTCGTGGTGGTGCCGATGTCGATGCCGTACCGCTCGGTGCCGTGATCGACGCGGGCAGTCGCAGCGGCGCGACCGTCGTGTGCGACGTCCCGAGGCGGTCGACCGCGGCTGCCGAAACCGCCCTGGCATCAGCCGATCTCGCGGTCGTGATGACTCCGGCCGACGTCCGGTCGTGCGCCGCGGCCGATGTGGTGGCGCGGTGGGTGTCGACACTCAATCCGAACTCGGGCGTGGTGGTGCGCGGCCCCGCACCGGGCGGGCTGCGCTCTGCCGAGGTGGCCGAGATCGTCGGGCTGCCGCTGCTGGCCAGGATGCGGCCGCAACCGGGGATGGCCATCGCCTTGGAGCGCGGCGGACTGCGGGTCGGTCGCCGGTCGCCGCTGGGCCGCGCGGCGCGCAAGGTGTTGACGATCTTGGCGCAGCATCCCGCGGTCGCCGCATGAGCGACTCGTTGATCGACCGGGTCCGTGAGCGGCTCGCCGCGGAGTCGGCGCCGCTGCGCCCGACGGTGGTGGCCGCAGCGATACGCGCGGAATCGGGCGGGGTGCTCGGCGACAGCGAGGTGCTCAGCGGCCTGCGCCTGTTGGAGACGGAACTGACCGGCGCGGGCGTGCTCGAGCCGTTGCTGTCCGCGTGCGACACCACCGACGTCCTGGTCAACGCGCCGGACGCGGTGTGGGTCGACGACGGGAACGGGTTGCGCCGCACCGGTGTTCGGTTCCCGGACGAGGGCTCGGTGCGCAGGCTCGCCCAGCGGCTGGCGCTGGCCGCGGGGCGTCGCCTCGATGAGGCTCAACCATGGGTCGACGGCCAGTTGGCCGGTCTGGGCACCGGCCAGTTCACGGTGCGCCTGCACGCGGTCCTGCCGCCTGTCGCCGCCGCGGGCACGTGTCTGTCGCTGCGGGTGCTGCGGCCCGCCACGCAGGACCTGGCGTCGTTGACCGCCTCCGGCGCGATCGAACGGGATGCGGCCGACCTTCTGCGTGGCGTCATCCGTGCGCGGCTGGCGTTTCTCGTCTCGGGCGGGACCGGCGCGGGCAAGACGACCATGTTGGCGGCCCTCCTGGGAGCGATCCCCGCGACCGAACGCATCGTCTGCGTCGAGGACGCCTCCGAACTCGCCCCGCCCCATCCGCACCTGGTCAAGTTGGTGGCCCGTTGCGCGAACGTCGAGGGTGCCGGCGAGGTGACCATGCGCGACCTGGTCAGGCAGGCGTTGCGGATGAGGCCCGACCGCATCGTCGTCGGCGAGGTCCGCGGCGCCGAGGTGGTCGATCTGCTCGCTGCGCTCAACACCGGCCACGACGGCGGCGCGGGCACGGTGCACGCGAACAGTCCGGGGGAGGTGCCCGCCCGCCTCGAGGCGCTGGCCGCGCTCGGCGGCCTCGACCGGGCCGCACTGCACAGCCAGCTGGCGGCAGCGGTGCAGGCGGTGATCCATGTCCACCGTGACCGCGAGGGCACGCGCCGGCTCAGTGAGATCGCCGTGTTGACGACGGAAACCGACGGCCGGGTGACTGTTTCGACGGCGTGGCGGTTCGGCCACGGCTTCGGTCCCGGCGCGCAGCGGCTGACCGATCTGATTTGTGAGCGGGGCGGGTCGTGAGCGTCGCCGCGCTGGCCTTGGCGCTGGCACTTCTGACCGCGCCCGGACCGCGGCGGCGGTGGACGCCGAAGGTTCGCCCACGCCGCGGTGCCGTCCGGGTGCCGCTGGCGCTGTGGCCGGCCGGCGTTTTGGCCGCGCTGACGGTCGTTGCGCCGCTGGGCGTGGTGGTCGCAGGTGCGATCGCCGCAGCATCCGTGAGCGCCCGCGCCCGGCGTCGCCGACGGAGTCGGGCGCGGGCGGCGGAAGCGGCCGCATTGGAGGGTGCGCTCGACGTCCTGGTCGGGGAGCTGCGCATCGGCGCCCACCCGGTCGCCGCGTTCGACACCGCGGCGGCGGAAGTCGACGGCGCCGCCGCGGTGTCGCTGCGCACGGTGGCCGCCAGGGCGCGGATGGGTGCCGACGTCGCGGCCGGGCTGAGAAGTGCGGCGCGGCGATCGGCCCTGCCCGCGTACTGGCAACGGCTCGCCACCTGCTGGGAGTTGGCGCAATCGCGGGGCCTGGCGATCGCGACGCTGATGCACACCGCCCAACGCGACATCGTTGCCAGGGAACGCTTCTCGGCTCAGGTGAACGCCGGGATGGCCGGTGCGCGCGCCACCGCGACCGTGCTCGCGGTTCTGCCGTTGCTCGGTGTCGGGCTCGGCGAGTTGATCGGTGCGCAGCCGCTGCGCTTCCTGTTCTCGACGGGGCAGTGGTTGCTTGTCGCGGGCGTGACGTTGACGTGCGTGGGGTTGGCGTGGTCGGACCGGATCACCAGCGGGGTTATCGAATGACGTTTGCCGCACTGCTTCTCGCGATCGCCGTGCTTTTCGGCGGCACCGGCGGCCGGGCCCGGGTCCGCGCCTCTCGTGGCCCGGTCATGGACGCGCCGCGCGGTGTCCGGTCGAATGACCCGCTGGCGTTCGCGTCCGCGCTCGATGTGCTGGCGGCCTGTCTGCAGTCGGGGATGACGGTCGCCGGAGCCGCCGCAGCCGCGGCCCCGTCGGCGCCGCCACGGGTGGCTCGGGTGCTGGGCCGCGCGGCTGATCTGCTCGCTCTGGGCGCCGATCCGTCGACCGCGTGGGCGAACGGGCCCGACGGCGACCGCAGCGTCGATGCGTTGCTGCGGCTGGCGCGACGGTCGGCGTCCTCGGGAACTGCTCTGGCGCAGGGCGTTACGGCGTTGGCGACCCGATCGCGTGAAGACGCGGCGGATGCGGCCCGCGCCGCCGCCGAGCGGGCATCGGTGTTGATCGCCGGGCCATTGGGGTTGTGCTACCTGCCGGCGTTCATCTGCCTGGGCATCGTCCCGGTGGTCGCCGGTCTGGCGGGGGATGTACTGCGGTCGGGAATCCTGTGAAGGGCGACGAATGGGGAGGGAAACATGAGGGTGAGCAACAAGTTCCGGGTGTGGCAGACGCGGCTGATGACGATGATGGTCGCGGACGACGGTATGTCGACGGTCGAGTATGCGATCGGCACGATCGCGGCCGCCGCGTTCGGCGCGATCCTGTACACGGTCGTCACCGGGGACTCGATCGTCGGCGCATTGACCAACATCATCAGCCGCGCGCTCAAGACCGACGTCTGACCGGTGAGCGTGGCGGTGCCACGGTCGAAGCGGCGTTCGCGGTGGCCGCGCTGGTCAGCGTTCTCGTGCTCTGCGCGGCCGGTCTCACGACGGTGTCGATGCACATCCGGTGTGTCGACGCGGCACGCGAGGCCGCGCGTCTTGCCGCCCGTGGTCACGACGCTCGGGACACGGCGCGCGGTCTCGCACCCGACGGCGCCACCGTCGTCATCCGCCGTGACGGCGAGTTCGTCGTCTCTACCGTCAGCGCGCGCTCGGCGATGCTGCCCGGGCTCACGATCGAGGCCCGCGCGGTGGCGGCGATGGAACCGGGTTCGGGCTGAGGACGGTTCGGCGAGCGTCATCGCCGCGGCGATGATCGCCGTGTTGGTGACGATCACCGTCGGCGCCGCCTACCTCGGGGTCGCGGTGACCGCACGGCACCGCGCCCAGGCCGCCGCGGATCTGGCGGCGTTGGCCGCCGCGCACCGGGTCGCCGCGGGAGGTGAGCGGACGTGCGGGTGGGCGGTCGCCGTCGCCGGGGCCATGCGCACCGAGGTGGCGCAGTGCGACGTGTCCGGCCTCGATATCGTTGTCGCCGTTGAGATCCCGGTCGCGCTGGGGCGGTTCGGACTGGGCACCGCCCGTGCGGTGGCTCGCGCCGGGCCGGCCGGGTCCTAGGCCTCGCGCCGATCGACGTCGGCGATCTCGGTGGCGTTGGGACGGCGCAGCGTCGCGAGCGCGGCGTACACATCGTCGTCGAGTTCGACGCGGTTGACCGTCACGTGCACCGGCTCCCATTCGCGGTCGACACCGGTCATCCGCAGCACACCGGACGCGATGCCGGTGGTGAATTCCGTTGCCATCCGCTCCATCTCGGCGCGGTCAGCGGGATGCACCGCATGCTCACCGGCGAGGCTGACCCGCCAGTCGAAGAACGGGGCGGGGTCGTCGAGCCACTTGAGCAACGTCCAGTTCGTCGGGTCCACGAGCGCTCGGTGCACACCGGGTTGGGCCAGCCCGTTGAGGATCCGCTGTGCGAGGCGGTCCTGTTGCGGCGGTTCCTGTTCCCGTTCGCTGCGCCAGTTCATCGCGCGGCACATCAGCCGATCGGGGCCGCCGTCATCCGGGGGTTCCAACACCGTCCGCGTGACGAAGCCGACGCTGATCGGCTCACCGCGATGGTCGGTGACGTCCCAGGTGCTGCAGAACGTCGCGCCCGGCTCGCGTTTGATCGCCATGGTCAACACCTTGGCTTCGCTCGGGTTGAGCTCGCGCATCGGCAGATCGTCGGCGAAGGTCCGGTTCTGGGTCGGCTCTCGATGCGAATCCCAGCCGCTGTTGGCCAATGATTCCGGCGTGGCCGTGGCGCTGCCGGTCTCGAGATCCCACACCAGCGGTCCGGGAATCGGCCGCTCCGGAGGTTCCATGTCGGGCGGGCCGATCCAAACGTGCACACCGTGGATCTTGCCGTCGGTCATCTGCACGACCTCGGTGCGAATGACACGGTCGTTCTTCGGGGTGATGCTGCTCAGGCCCTGTCGTGCGCGCACCGTTTCGCCGATCGCGGTCTGCACCGCCATCAGATGCGGATTACGCCGCAGGAAGGTGCCGATCGGGATCAGGTTCTGGGTGCGACGACCCTGCGCTACCACCGCGGGCTCGCTGCCCAGCGTCTCCACGAGCAGCCAGTCGTGGGTCATGGGGCCACTTTACCGGCGTGCGCGAAGGCGATTCGTCGCCCCTTCTCAGCGGTTGCGACGGCCTCGCCCCAGGCGGTAGCTTCCCTCTGCACAGGGCCCTGATGGCCCGATTCGCGGAAATTTGTGAGGCGATCGTCGAGGGGTCGATCGCCCGTGTCCATAGCCCGGTCACTGCGAGTGGTCGGACATCTCGCGCAGGACCAGCCGCAACACCCGGACCGCACCCTCCTTGTCCAGCGGGTCGTTGCCGTTGCCGCATTTGGGCGACTGCACACACGACGGACAGCCCGCGGGGCATTCACACGCCTCGATCGCATCGGCCGTCGCGCTCCACCACGTGGTGAGCCGGTGGTATCCGCGGTCGGCGAAGCCGGCGCCGCCGGGGTAACCGTCGTACACGAAGATCGTCGGCAGGCCCTGCACGGGTCCGACCGCCGTTGACACCCCGCCGATGTCGCCGCGGTCGCAGCTGGCGACCAACGGCAGCAGCCCGATGGCGGCGTGTTCTGCGGCGTGAAGCGCACCCGGTACGCGCAGCAAATCGATGGCGTTGTGCTGTAACGCCTCTGGTGCGATCGTGCACATCACCGCCATGGTCTCCAGCGTGCGGGTGGGCATCTCGAGTTCGACGAAGTCGATCACCTCACCCGTCAACCGGCGTCGCAGGTAGCCGATCACCGTGTTCGTCACCGACACCGGCACCAGTCCAACGGTGACCGCGCCGAACGACTTTCGCTCACCGGGACCGGTGACCGAGATGTCGGTGATCTCGCGTGCCGAGGTGGCGTAACCCGGATCGTCGGCGTGCACGAAGGCCACACCGTCCTCGAAGTCGAGGGAGTCGACGACATAGGTCTCGCCCTGGTGCAGATACACCGCTCCGGGGTGTACCGAAGCCGGCGCCTGTCCCGCGCCGGTGCTGCCCAACATGCGTCCCGTGCCGGCCTCGAGAATCGCGATCTGACCGCCCGCCGACCCCCGGATGTCGACGGCCGGATGGGGATCCACGCCGGGTGTGGGGAAGTACCCGTTGGCCCGACGCCTCAGCAGGCCGTCATCGACGAGCGCCGCGGCCACCTCCTCGGCGTCCCACATCCGGACCTCGGCATCGGTGAGCGGAAGCTCGGCGGCCGCGCAGAGCAGTTGCGGTCCAAGCACATACGGGTTCGTCGGATCGATGACGACGCGTTCGATCGGCTTGTCCAGCAGTGCGGACGGATGGTGCACCAGGTAGGTGTCGAGCGGATCGTCACGCGCGATCAGCACGATCAGCGCCCCCTGCCCGCGGCGGCCCGATCGCCCCGCCTGCTGCCAGAACGACGTCACGGTGCCCGGAAATCCGGCGAGCACAACGGCATCCAGGCCGGCGATGTCGACGCCGAGCTCCAATGCATTCGTCGTCGCCAGCCCCCGCAGTTCACCGTCGGCCAACGCGCGTTCGAGCGCGCGCCGGTCCTCGGAGAGATACCCGGCGCGATACGACGCCACCCGATCGGCGAGATCCGGTGCGAGTTCGGCCAATCGGGACCGCGCCCCGAGCGCGGTGAGTTCGGCGCCGCGGCGCGAGCGCACGAAGGTCAGCATCCGCGCGCCCTCGGCGACCAGATCGGCCATCACGCTGGCGGCCTCGGCTCCCGCCGAACGCCTTACCGGTGCCCCGTTTTCGCCCACCAGATCGTCGAGCAGCGGAGGCTCCCACAGCGCGACGGTGCGGGCACCCTGCGGCGAGCCGTCCTCGGTCACCTCGGCCACCGTCTGCCCGATCAACTCGGACGCGGTCTGCGCGGGCGACGCCGTCGTGGCGCTGGCGAAGATCACCGTCGGCACGCCGCCGGTCGGCGAATACCTCGCGCACAATCGCAACAGCCGTCGCAGCACCATCGCCACGTTCGAGCCAAAAATCCCGCGATAGTAATGGCATTCGTCGACGACGATGTAGCGCAGGTTACGCAGGAACACCGCCCACCGGGCGTGGTTACGCAGCAGCGACAGATGGATCATGTCGGGGTTGGAGAAGATCCATCGAGACCGCTCCCGTGCGAACCGTCGCACATCGCTGTGGCTGTCGCCGTCGTAGGCGCACGGCGCGACATCGGAGAGTCCCACGGCCTCGGTGAGCGCCACCGCGGATCGCAGTTGGTCATGGCCGAGCGCCTTGGTCGGCGACAGATACAGCACCCGGGTCCGCGAATTTGCCTTCAGGTCTGTCAATATCGGCAACTGGTAGGCGAGCGACTTGCCCGACGCCGTACCGGTGCACAGCACGACATGGCGCCCGCCGTGCGCGAGATCTGCGGCGGCCGCTTGATGCGACCACGGAGCCTCGATGCCCCGATCAACGAACGCCCGCACCACATCTGGGTCGGCCCAGCACGGCCACGTCATCGGACGGCCCCGACGCGGCGGAATATCCGCCACGTGGCGCAGCGGGTTCGGGCCGCCGCCGACCGTGCCTTCGACCGCGCACGCGAGCAACTCGCGGCCGAAATCAGCCATCCATCGTCCTCCCGAGACTCCTCTTTACGTGAATTGTTGCCCATTTGAAACGCCGAGACTGTCGCGGCAGCCACGAACGTGATTGACTTATCGCGGTCGCAGCTTCTGTGTTCGTGTATTAGCACTCGCAGGATCGACGTTGCGATCGCGGTTCCTGCGAGGGTTGTAGGTCGGGTTGAGTTCCGAGCTTCCACGAAGGAGAGCGGTCGGAACGGGCCCGGTGTACCGAAACACGGTGGACCGCACCCGGTGAATAAGAGAAGGAAACAACAGGAAATGCCACAGGGAACTGTGAAGTGGTTCAACGCGGAGAAGGGCTTCGGCTTCATCGCCCCGGAGGACGGCTCCGCTGACGTTTTTGTCCACTACACGGAGATTCAGGGCAGCGGCTTCCGCACCCTGGAGGAGAACCAGAAGGTCGAGTTCGAGGTTGGCCAGAGCCCCAAGGGGCCGCAGGCCACGGGTGTTCGGGCCGTCTAGAGCGACCAACACGATCGAAAGGCAACACCCCGCGAGCGTCGAGAACCGGCAGCCGCGGGGTGTTCGCTATTCCGGCGCGCTACGGCACGGTCGCCGTGGCAGATGCCGGTGACTGGCTTACTGTCGGTTTGTGAGCCAGCTGTCGTTCTTCTCGGCGGAGTCGGTGCCCCCCGCGGTCGCCGACCTCACCGGGCTGCTCGCCGGGCCTGGCCAGGTGGTCCTGGTGGGTTCGGGTGCCGAGCAGGGTGCGCGGCTGTCGGTCGTCGTCGAGCGGCTGTGGCGAGCCGAGGCGCTCGCCGAGATGATCGTCGAGGCCGGGCTGGAGCCCGAGATCGCGCGCACCGACGAGAACACGCCGCTGGTGCGCACGGCGGTCGATGCCCGGCTCATCGGCATCGCGTCGGAATGGACCCGTGGCGCCGTCAAGACCGTCCCACCGAACTGGCTGCCCGGACCGCGCGAGCTTCGCGCCTGGACGCTGGCCGCGGGAACCCCGGAAGCGGACCGTTATCTGCTCGGACTGGACCCGCACGCACCGGACACGCATTCGCCGCTGGCGTCGGCGATGATGCGGGTCGGAATCGCGCCGACGTTGATCGGCACCCGCGGATCGCGCCCGGCGCTTAGGATCAGCGGTCGACGCCGCCTATCACGCCTGGTAGAGAACGTGGGGGAACCTCCGGACAATGTGGAGGCGTTCGAGGAATGGCCGCGGGTCTGACGGCTGTTCGAAGGGGGGTCAGTTTGCGTCGGCTCGCGCGGGGTGCGAAATTGTCAGGTGCCGACAGGGTCGGAGCGCCGCCGAGTGCGGCATCGCGCGCTGTGGGCGACCGAAGAAGTGGAGCGTAAGTAAAAGGTGGCAGACGGGGACCGCGGGAGCGGCCGTAACGGAAGCGTCCGGCGGCTCGTCATTGTCGAGTCGCCTACCAAGGCGCGCAAAATCGCTGGCTACCTGGGCTCGGACTACATCGTCGAGTCGTCTAGAGGGCACATCCGCGACCTGCCCCGCAATGCCGCCGACGTGCCGGCCAAGTACAAATCCGAGCCGTGGGCCCGCCTCGGGGTGGACGTCGACCACAACTTCGAGCCGCTCTACATCATCAGCCCGGAGAAGAAGAGCACGGTCGCGGAGCTGAAGGACCTGCTCAAGAACGTCGACGAGCTGTACCTGGCCACGGACGGCGACCGCGAGGGCGAGGCCATCGCCTGGCATCTGCTCGAGACGCTCAAACCGCGCGTACCGGTCAAGCGGATGGTGTTCCACGAGATCACCGAACCGGCCATCCGGGCCGCCGCCGAGGACCCCCGCGACCTGGACAACGACCTGGTCGACGCGCAGGAGACCCGCCGAATCCTGGACCGGCTGTACGGCTACGAGGTCAGCCCGGTGCTGTGGAAGAAGGTCGCGCCCAAATTGTCGGCCGGCCGCGTGCAGTCGGTCGCGACGCGGATCATCGTGCAGCGCGAACGCGAACGGATGGCCTTCCGCAGCGCGGGGTACTGGGACGTCACCGCCGAACTCGACGCCAGCGTGTCCGATCCGCAGGCGTCGCCGCCCACCTTCACGGCCAAGCTGAACATGGTCGACGGGCGCCGCGTGGCCACCGGGCGCGACTTCGACTCGCTGGGCCAGGTGAAAAAGCCCGACGACGTGCGGGTGCTCGATGAGGCCGCCGCGACCGCGTTGGCGGGTGGCCTGCGTGGCGCGCAGCTGGCGGTCAGCTCGGTCGAGCAGAAGCCCTACACCCGCAGGCCGTACGCGCCGTTCATGACCTCGACGCTGCAGCAGGAGGCGGGGCGCAAGCTGCGGTTCTCGTCGGAGCGCACGATGAGCATCGCGCAGCGGCTCTACGAGAACGGCTACATCACCTATATGCGCACCGACTCGACCACTTTGTCGGCCAGCGCTGTTGATGCCGCCCGTAACCAGGCCCGCCAGCTCTACGGCGAGGAGTATCTGCATCCGACGCCGCGGCAGTACACCCGCAAGGTGAAGAACGCCCAGGAGGCGCACGAGGCCATCCGGCCCGCCGGCGACGTGTTCCAGACCCCCGGCCAGCTGCACAGCCAGCTCGACACCGACGAGTTCCGGCTCTACGAGTTGATCTGGCAGCGCACCGTGGCCTCGCAGATGGCCGATGCGCGCGGCACGACGCTGTCGCTGCGGATCTCCGGGGCCGCGAGTTCGGGCGAGCAGGTCGTGTTCAACGCCAGCGGCCGCACGATCACCTTCGCCGGCTTTCTGAAGGCCTACGTCGAGAGCATCGACGAGCAGGCCGGCGGCGAGGCAGACGACGCCGAGAGCCGGCTGCCGAACCTGCAGCAGGGCCAGCGCGTGGACGCCAAGGAGCTCACCGCCGACGGGCACAACACGACCCCGCCCGCCCGCTACACCGAGGCGTCGTTGATCAAGGCGCTCGAGGACCTCGGCATCGGCAGGCCGTCGACGTACTCCTCGATCATCAAGACGATCCAGGACCGCGGCTACGTCGTGAAGCGCGGCAGCGCGCTGGTGCCGTCGTGGGTGGCGTTCGCCGTGATCGGGTTGCTCGAACAGCATTTCAGTCGCCTCGTCGACTACGGGTTCACCGCGGCGATGGAGGACGAACTCGACGAGATCGCCGCGGGCAACGAACGACGGACCAACTGGCTCAACAACTTCTACTTCGGCGGCGATCACGGGGTCGATGACTCGATCGCGCGCGCGGGCGGGCTGAAGAAGCTCGTCGGGGTGAACCTCGAGGAGATCGACGCTCGACAGATCAACTCCATCAAGCTTTTCGACGACGACGAGGGTCGCCCGATCTATGTGCGGGTCGGCAAGAACGGTGCGTACCTCGAGCGCATGGTCGCCGGTGACGACGGCGAACTCAAGCCGCAGCGGGCCAACCTCAAAGACGAGCTCACCCCCGACGAGCTGACCCTCGAACTCGCCGAAAAGCTCTTCGCCACACCGCAAGAGGGCCGATCGCTGGGTGTCGACCCGGCGACCGGGCACGAGATCCTCGCCAAGGACGGCCGTTACGGTCCCTACGTCACCGAAGTCCTGCCCGAACCGCCCGACGACGGTGAGGCCGGATCGCCGGCGAAGAAGGGCAAGAAGCCGACGGGGCCCAAACCGCGAACCGGTTCGCTCTTGCGATCGATGGAACTGGAAACGGTGACGCTCGAGGACGCGCTGCGGTTGTTGTCGCTGCCGCGCGTCGTAGGCGTCGACCCGAACACCGGTGAGGAGATCACCGCCCAGAACGGCCGCTACGGTCCATATCTCAAGCGCGGCACGGATTCTCGGTCGTTGACCACCGAAGAGCAGATGTTCGACATCACGCTCGAGGAGGCTCTGAAGATCTACGCCGAGCCCAAGCGTCGCGGCGGGCAGCGGGCCGCGGCCCCGCC
>NZ_CVTB01000321.1 GCF_001050015.1 Mycolicibacterium malmesburyense | reverse complement strand
CATCGAACAACACCTCTCAACCAATCAGGTGTTGCAGCGACCGATTGAGTCTGAGCGTGATTTTTCCTGCAGAAGCTCAGTTTCGGCGCCGACTGCCCAGCTGGATCGCCCCGAAGACCGGCGCCGTGACGATCCCCGGTGGCTGGGCCCTCACGTAGGGAATCGCCCGGACCGCGCCCATCGCGATCATCAGATGCCCCGGTTGCGCGTGCTGCCCGCTGGGCGCCTTGCCGTCCCAGCCGACGTCGAGCGCGAGCTCGAAACTCGGTTCGCCCTTGATGGCGGCGCGAATCAGCGGCGCCTTCTCTCCAGGAGCAAGCGGCGTGAGGCCCCACTGGGGAAGATCCCGCGTGAGGACCCATTCCTCGTGGATGGCCAGCAGCGGACGGCCCGACCAGTGGCCGACCCATGAGAACCGTTGGCCGACGACCGTTCCCGCCTCGATAGTGCCTGCCGGTACCTCGAGGTCGTGGGAAAGCGTGGTGGCGTCCACGGAGACCTCGACGTGCGACAGCGTGACGCCGAGAACGTCGGCGGTGGCGTTCAGCGCCTGGCGGTACGCCATGTCGAGCTTCTTGATGATCGGCGAATCGGCGCTGACGTCTTCGGGCGGCCTGCCCATACCCATCAGATCGACGAGCATGGGTCGGCTGTCGACCGCCGAGACATCGGTCGCCTCGTAGAGGTCGATTCGGTCGATCGACTTGCTCAAACCCGTCACGGTCGCCACCAGGCGTTCGAACATGAACCCCGGGTTCTCGCCCGCGGCGTGGAAGCGGGACTGTCCCGCCCTGGATGCTTCGACGAATGCGGCCTCGGTCTCGGCGCCGTACGTGGGCAGATGGTTGTAAGACGTCGTCGTGATGACGTCGGTGCCCGCTGCGAGCAGTCGGCAGATGTCGTCGGCGTTGGTGTCAACGGCATGGGCCTTGCTGGCGGCATGGATGACGACGTCGGCGCCGAGCCCGAAGATCTCGTCCTTGTCGGTGGTGGCGAGCACGCCCGTGGTCGGCGGCAGACCGCACAGTGCGCCGGCGTCCAACCCCTCCTTCGCCGGGTCGTACACGAGGACGCCGACCAATTGAAAATCGGGGTTCTCAATCAGTTCGGCCAGTGCAGCGCGACCGACGGCGCCCGTGGCCCATTGGACGACTCGAGTTACCAATCGAACGCTCCCGGTGTGCTTTTCGCTGATGCTATGGCCTGGCCTCGGCCAAACGTACATGATGGAGGTCGGCAACCACCAGGGTGTATGTTGATAACGGCCGATCCGCAGTGAGGAGTCGTCGCATGTTCGAGCCGGCGAGCGTCGAGGATCTCGAGCAGAGCATTCGAGACGCTCAGGACAAATTCAATGCGGGCATGGGCGCCGACGGTGACGCCACTCCATACCCCTTCCTCAAGGAGTTGCGGGCGCAGGCGCCGGTGCATGCCGGGTGGCCCGAGATGGGCATGATCGGCAATTCCGGAGACGGCCCGCCGACGTTCACGGCGTACACGTTCGACACGGTCAAGGCGATCTTCACCGACAACATCACCTTCAGCACCCGCTGCTACGAGGACGTCGTGCGGCCATTGCAGGGCCCCACCATCCTCGAGATGCAGGATCCCGAACACGCGATCTACCGCAAGCTCCACGAATTCGCCTTCGCGCGCTCATCGATGAAACGGTGGGATACCGAACTCGTCGGCCCGCTGGTGGACCGAACCCTTGCCAAGATCAAGGACGCCAAGCGCGCCGATCTCGTCGACGCGGTGTTCATGCCGATTCCGGTCCGGGTGATCGCAGCCTTACTCGGACTTCCCGATTCCGATGTCCTGCACTTCCACCGACTGGCGATCGATCTACTGGGTTTCCGCGGCGACATGGACTGCGCGATGCGGGCATCGGCGAAGATGAAGGAGTACTTCGTCGGGATCCTTGCCGACCGGCGCAAGGAGCCGAAGGACGACATGGTGTCCATTCTCGCGGCCGCAGAGGTCAACGGCGTGAAGATGTCCGACGAGCAGATCTACGGTTTCATGCGCAACCTTCTGCCCGCTGGCGCCGAGACCACGTCACGCTCGACCGCCAGCCTGGCCTACGCACTGCTCACCCATCCCGACCAGCTCGACGCGGTTCGCGCCGACCGCAGCCTGCTGCCGCAGGCCATCGAGGAAGGCATCCGCTGGGAAACCCCGCTGCTCAACTTCATGCGCGAGGTCACCCGCGACACCGAGATCGGCGGAGTCCACGTACCCGCGGGCGCGACGATGATGCTCAGTCTCGGCAGCGCAAACCACGATGAAACGCGGTGGGACGAACCGGAGAAATTCGACATCTTCCGGGAACGCAAGCCGCACATCGGGTTCGCGCACGGGGCCCACGTCTGCCTGGGTATGCATCTCGCTCGGCTCGAGACCACGAAGATCTTCAACGCCTTGTTCGACGAATTGCCCGGACTCCGGCTCGATCCCGACGCGCCGGAGCCGTACATCACCGGGACGATGTTCCGCTCGCCCCCTCGCCTCGACGTCGTGTGGGATTGAGGTGGCACGCATATGACGCGAGTGATTCAGTGGGCGACCGGTGTGACGGGAACGATGGCGCTTCGCCACATCCTCGGCCGGCCCGATCTCACGGTCGTCGGCGTTCGTGTCTACGATCCGGCAAAAGCCGGTGTCGACGCGGGCACGCTGTGCGGCGTCGGCGAGGCCGGGGTCCTCACCAGCGACGACCGCGACGCCATCATCGCCACCGACGCCGATGTGGTGCTCTACATGGGCAAGGTCGAAATCGACACCCCAGGCTGCTTCGCCGACGTCTGTGATTTGCTCGCCTCGGGTAAGAATGTGGTCGCCACGGGCAGCAGGTTCATCCATCCGCGCTCACTGCACGAATCGCTGGCCGACGGCATCGAAAATGCCTGTGAGGCAGGCAGATCATCGTTCCTCGGGGTGGGCCTGTATCCGGGCTTCTTCGGCGAGTCGATCGCGCCCCTACTGTCGCGGCTCACCCAGCAGACGAACCGGATCACAGTCCGCGAAGTGCTCAACTACTCCACCTACGCCAGTCACGACCTGATCTTCAATGCCATGGGCTTCGGACATGCACCCGAGGACACCACCCCACTGCTCGCCAACGCCGAGTACGCGGCGAGCGCATGGATCGGCAGCGCGACAGTGCTCGCTCAGGCGCTCGGATTGCGCATTCGGTCGGTCGAAGGGTTCCGTGAGGTCGTGACTACGCCGCGCGCGTTGACCGTCGCCGCGGGCGAGATCCCCTCGGGCACCGTCGGTGCCATGCGGTTCGGAGTGGTCGTCGACTGCGGCGAGACCACGATATCGGTCGAGCATCTCACCCGCATGGCTGACGATCTGGCCCCGCACTGGCCGAACGAGATCGGATACGATCTCGCCTTCGAAGGTGAGCCGAACATGCGGATACACCTCGAAATCGGTTCTCCCGGTGAAGACCACGCCGAACAGGGCTGCTTGGCCACCGCAATGCACGCGATCAACGCCATACCCACGGTCGTCGCGGCCGAGCCGGGGCTGTACGACCTGTCGGGCATCGCGCCGTTCGTCGCGCACTGGACCAACCGCAGCGACTAGCTGTCGCTCCTGTTTCCGAATCCTGTGTAGCTGCGAATGAGTGGCAGGTCCGCCATCGTCGCGAACCCCGCGGGCGCCGCGCAGACCGCCGGGATGGCATTGACGACCTGCATCGCCACCGTGATGAGACCGGCGCGGACGTGCTCTGAGATCGATGCCTCACGCGAAAAGCTGGCCAGCGGAAAGAAGTGCGTGCGCATGGACGGGTCGCCCTCGATGGTCAATGTCCAGCCATCGAGCGGTTGCGGCCAGTGGCCGGGATATTCGCCGCCGACGGTCCAGAGCGTTTCGAATTCGATCAGCGGCTCACCGCGGCGATGGCCGATGAAATTCCAGCGCTGTCCGGCCGTGCTGCCCTGCCGCACCACGTGATCGAAGACCTGGAGGTCCTTGGTCGCGGGAACCGTCTCCAGGGACACCGAGACGTCATCGATGTCGGCGTTCAAGCTGTCGGAGATGAACCAGGTCTGCTCGACGAACAGCTTGGTCAGAAAACTCAGATAACTGTTGGCCGTAGGGGTCACCTCGTCGACCGGTCGACCGAACCACATTCCGTCGAAGGTGATTCCGGTGCTCTCCCACAGCGTCCAATCGGCTCTTTCCTGGAGGGTCAAGCGCTCGATCGTGCGGCTCATGCCCGATAGCGCCAGCGGCAGCACACCAGACAGATTTCCTGGGTTGAGCCCACTACCGTGGATGGTGCTGTTGCCCTTCTCGCACGCCGTCAGAACCTTGGCCCTGTCGGCCTCGGGAATGCGCCGAGGATGGAACAGAAAAGACGGCGTTGCCACGTTCTTGCCGCTCTCGAGCAGCGCACAGACATCCTCGAGGTTGGTGAAAGACGGTGCGTACAACACGAGGTCGGCATCCAGCGCGAGGATCGCGGCGACATCGGTGGTGGCGGCGACGCCGATGGGAGCTCTGTTGACGAGCGTCCCGATGTCGACTCCGTTCTTGGCCTCGGAATACACGCGGGCTCCGACCAACTCGAGGTCGGGGCGGTGATCGAGGATGGTGGTGATCATCTCGGAGCCGACCCCGCCGGTGGCCCACTGGATGATGCGCAATGGGCCGCTGCCGGCGGTCATGGGGCGGCCCTCCTCGAAACCGTCACGGTGCGACAGTACACCGGTGATAACGTAGGTTCTCACAATCGGTAAATGAAATTCTCGACAGGAGCGTGCCGTGGACGATGTGCTGAGGTACCGGGGCAAATCGGTGGTCGTGACCGGGGCGGCGTCGGGCATGGGCCAGGCGACCGCGCAGATCCTCGTCGATCTCGGTGCGGAAGTCACCGCCCTCGATATCAAACCCACGACCGTTCCGGTTGCCCGCGCGCTACAGATCGATCTACGTGACCAGAAGAGCATCGAAGAGGTCGCGGCGTCCATCGACGGACCCGTCGACGGGCTCTTCAGCTGTGCGGGGCTGCCCGGTCCGCCGTTCAGCGAATGGGACACGATTCTGGTCAACTTCGTCGGGGCGCGTCACCTGGCCGAGCAGCTCGTGCCGAAGATGGTCGAAGGGTCCGCCATCAGCGTGATTTCGTCGTCGGCCGCGATCGGTTGGCAGGACCACATCAAAGTCATCACCGGGCTGCTCGAGACGAAGGGTTTCGAGGCTGCCGTCGAATGGCTGACCGCCAACGAGAAGTTGTGGTCGTGGAGCGGCTATGCCTACTCGAAGTACATCATCGATGCGTGGGTGGGTTGGTGGTATCCCGAACTGGGCCGCCGCGGCATTCGCATCAACTGCATCAACCCGGGCCCAACCGAAACGGCGATGATGCCGGCCTTCCAGGACCTGATGGGCAAGGACACCGTCGATCAGGCGGTCGGACCGGTCGGACGATATTCGACTGCCGAGGAACAAGCCTGGCCGCTGGTCTGTCTCGGCAGCCCACGGTTCAGTTATGTCGGCGGTGAGGTGCTGTGGACCGATGGCGGTTGGAACGGCGCCATGACGATGGGCCGACACCATGCGCAGTGGGCCGACACGGCGGCCGCAGAGATGTCGAAGAACAGCTGAGCGTCCCTAAAAGCGCTCGTAGCCCCGATGGAGCCCAGTCGGCATCGACTCAAAAACCCTGACTGGCAACATCTATCGGCCGGCGCTCAGGCGGGGGGCGAGATGCACGATGTCGCTCACGACCGTGGGGTTGGCGCGAGACATCGCGATCAACGACAGCATGGCGTTGGCGACGTCGTTGACGGCAGACATCTTCGCCGGAATCTGACCCTCCTGTGCCCAGGCCCGGTAGAGATCGGCGAGTAGGTCGCGGTCCGCCCCGCGGAGGATTTCGGTGCCCTCCGTCGGACCGACGCTGACACGGATGACGGCCAGTTCAGGATGCTCGGCCCGCCAAGATCGCAGGATCTCGTCCAGGGCGGCCTTGCTGGCGTGGTAAGCCCCGACGCCGGCGCGCGGCCTGCCGACATCATGGCTCGACGCGACGAGCACAACCGAGTCGTCGGCGAGGTGGGGGAGCGCCGCCCGCAGCACATGCGATGCGCCTACCGCGTTGACGGCGTAGGCGTGCAGCCACGTCGTGACGTCGGTCTCCTCGATCAACGCGAACGGAACCACGGCGCTGGTGAACACCACCGCGTCGAGCTGGCCGAACGTCGTGGCCACCTCGTCGACGACCCGCTCGATCGCGCGTGGATCGGAGACGTCGAGCTCGTGCGCGGAACCGTCGAGCTCTTCGGCCAGTTCGGACAGGAGCTCGACGCGTCTGGCCGCGAGCGCGACACGCGCGCCCCTGGTGTGAGCCGCCCGCGCAAGCGCGTGACCGATGCCCGAGGATGCGCCGATCACGAGCATCCGCGCGCCCTCGATGTTGGAGTGTCGATCGCTCATGCCGTGCTTCTCCTACCTGATTCCGATTCCGCTTCCGCGGATTTGATGATCGAGCGGATCGTTCGTCGGCACCTGCCGCAGTCCGATCCGGCACCGCACGCGTCCGATACCTGCCGCGATGTCTTGGCGCCCGACGCGACGGCATCGGAGACCGCCTCGATCGTTATGCCGAGACATAGGCAGACATACATCAGTGCAGATCCGTCCCGGCCGTCTCGGCCAGTCGCATCGCATGGACGAACCGCCCGACGAAGACCGGCGGATATGCGCCGACGCCGGCGGATGTCAGCCACTCCGAAGCGATGTCGGAGTCCGCGACCCACTGCAACGCGGTACGGGCCGTCGCCAGCTGATGCAGGAAGAGCACTTCGCGAGGGGTGTCGAAGGCGCGGTACACGAGCGTTCGGCGAATTCCTGAACGGGCGAAGTCGGCGAGTGAGTCGCGCACGCGAGCCATGAAAACCTCGACGTTCCGGACCCGGGTGACGGCGGCAACCACCACCTCGGCGCCCGGCGCGGGTGGCTCGCCGAGGTCGAAGCGCTCGACGACCTCACCTGCGAAGACCGCGGGAAGGTCTTCGATGCCGACCGCGTCGAACCATTCGAAGAGATACGGCGAACGGAGGAGGTCAAGCAGCGGCCGCTCGGTTCGGATCCCGATGACGACCAGGACCTTTCCGGGGTCGACCACTGACTCGTACACGAACGCATACCGCGCGCCGAGATCGCGAAGACTTTCTTCGTGTTGCGCGAGCACCGGTCCCACGCGCTCGGATTCGGCGATCCGGAACTCGACGGCGAAGATGAAGCTGCGAACGGCGGCTGGAGCCATTGCCGCCTCCTTCGATCCGTTCTACGCAGGTGCACCCGACCTCGCCGTGATACGAGAATTCATATTCTCATACGGGCGTTTGCGGCGGTAGGCGGCCGTGACACGGGCGCTCGGCGGTGCCCATCGGGAGGCCGGGCGGGGAGAAATCCGCCAAAACGACGTCCGGTAAAGCCTATTCTCACGGTGTGACCTACAGGGTGAAGGTTGAGCCGTACTACGACCCGTTCGACTTCGACATCGACGACGATCCCTACCCCGTATGGAAGAGGCTGCGCGACGAAGCGCCGCTCTACTACAACGACAAGTACGGCTTCTACGCGCTGAGCAGGTACACCGACGTCGCCCGTGAGCTGGCCAACTGGCAGGACTACCGCTCGGGCAAGGGAACCACCATCGACATCATTCTCAACGGCGTCGAGGTACCGCCGGGCATCATCCTGTTCGAGGACCCCCCGATCCACGACTTCCATCGTCGCCTTTTGTCGGGTGTGTTCACGCCACGGCGCATGGCGGCTATCGAACCGCTGGCGCGAGAGTTCTGCCGGCGCGCCTTGGAGCCCCTCGAGAACGCCGAGACGTTCGACTTCATCGCCGACCTCGGCGCATGGATGCCGATGCGCACCATCGGATACCTGTTGGGCATACCGGAGGACAGGCAGATCGCCATCCGTCAGAACACCGACCGGCTTCTCGAACTCAAAGACGGCGAACTCGTCGATGCGGCCGACGACATGCTGACTCGGCAAGGCTCGATGCTGGAGGAGTTCATCGACTGGCGTTACGACCACCCATCAGACGATCTGATGACCGAACTGGTCAACGCCGAGATCGAAGAACGTGACGGTAGCCGCAGGCGGTTGACTCGCGGAGAGGTGCTGACCTACGCCGGCACACTCGTCGGCGCAGGAAACGAAACGACGACGCGGCTGATCGGCTTTGCCGGACAACTGCTGTCCGACCAACCGGACCAACGCCGCGAACTCGCGGCGGATTTCAGCCTCATCCCCGCGGCGGTCGAGGAGGTGCTGCGCTACGAGGCTCCCTCGCCTGTGCAGGCACGATATGTCGCTCGTGATGTCGAATTCTATGGCCAGACGGTCGCCGAGGGCTCGGTGATGCTGCTCATCAACGGTTCGGCGAATCGGGACGAGCGACAGTACCCGGACGCAGACCGGTTCGACATCCACCGGCAGGCCACTCATCTGTCGTTCGGTCGCGGAATTCACTTCTGCCTCGGCGCCGCGCTCGCGCGGATGCAAGCGCGGGTGGCGCTCGAGGAGGTGCTGAGCCGATGGCCCGACTGGGAAGTCGATTACGGGGCGGCCAAACGCGCTCACACCTCCAGCGTCAGAGGGTGGGCCACGCTTCCGGTGGCGGTGTGAGTTGACCAATACCGTTGACCGCACGCCCAACTCCGCTTCCGGAGAACCGGCCGAGGCACACCTCTCGCCGTGGCCTGCCAGGATCGGATGGTCGCTGTTCTTCATCGCCTACCTGGCGTTCGCCACAGTGACGATCGCGAACATTCAGACAGGTATGCACGGGGACCCGAAGAAGGCGAACCCGAATCCCGGCCCCGATCCGTATCCGCCGTTTCTCGGCTTCGACAACTGGCCGCTGGCCGTCTCCATCAGCTCGATCCCGTTGGCGATCGGCCTGATCGCCGTCCTGGCATGGTTGTCGTGGCGGCAGCGAAAGGTGCACTGGGCGGTCATCATCGCGTTCGCCGGCCTGATCACCGGGGCGCTGGACCCGCTGGCGAACTGGGCGACGTTCGCGATATTCGATCCGCGCATGTTGCACTTCCCGCTGTCCTGGCCGTACGTGAACATCTCACCGAATCTCGAACCGGCACTGGCATTCCTCGGTGGTTACGCCGCCTACTATCTGCTGAACGGTCTGGGCTTTTTGAAGCTGCACGACCGGCTTTTGGATCCGCTGATGCGTCGCGTCGGCTGGTTGGCGCCGCGCAGGCTGCTGCGGGTGTTCATCGGTGCGACGATCATCGCCGTCCCGATCAACGGCCTCATCCAGTTCACCTGGATGCGAGCCGGAATCTTTTACTACACAGAGGCAGTCGGACCGGTGCTGCACATCGGGCACATCCACTTTCCCTTGATCATGGCGGTGTATGACGCCCCGATCTTCGCCATGGTTGCCGTGATGTGCGTGCGAGACGAGAGTGGCGATCTGGTGTTGATCACCCGACTCGCACGCTGGTTGCCCGCGAGGCGGGGGCGCGCGAAGGTGACGCTGAGTCGGCAGCTGTTGGTATCGGTGACGGTGGGCCTGGTGTCGTTCGCTGTGCCGCTGGCCGTGTTGGCCGGGCTGCGGGAGGCAGGTCTGTCGCGGCCCTCCTTCGATCAGAACCCGTATCCGGATGTGAACCTGTACGACCCGTACGGTCATCTCGAGGAAGCCGGCAAGCCGGGACCGTTCTACCGCTGACATGGTCAGTCAAAAAGTCAGTCCTACGATGACGAGAACTGTTGCCCCGCAGGGGTGAGGAGGTAAGCACCGTGACCGACTTCTCCGGTCGTCGCTATCGAGTTGTCCACGTCGGCACCGGGTTGACCGGCAGGGAGGCGTTGCGCGCGGTCATCGAGGACCCCTCGCTCGATCTCGTCGGAGTGAAGGTGTCGTCACCGGGAAAGGTCGGGGTGGACGCGGGAGAACTGTGCGGTGCACCGCCGGTCGGAGTGCATGCGACCGATGACCTATCGGCTGTTCTCGCGCTGAACCCCGACTGCGTGGCCTACTGCGCGACCGCCGTCCGACGCGAAGAAGAGGCGATTGCGGACATCGCCACGTACCTCAGAGCCGGGATCAATGTGGTGACCTTCTCGATGATCCCGATGATCTATCCCCCGGCCGCACCCGCGCCATGGCGGGAAGAACTGGAAAAGGCCGCCGCTGAGGGCGATTCAACGTTCTATGCCACCGGCAGCGAACCGGGGTTCATCAGCCTGAACATCCCCACGGCTCTGCTGACCGGAGCGGGCCGAGTCGACTCGTACCGGATGGACGAATACGCGGTCGACCTCGACAAGGCATACCCGATATGGGACGTCCTACATGAGTCGATGGGATTCGGTAAGCCCGACGGCCATGTGCCGGTTCGAATCGCGTCGGGGAAGGTCAACAAGGACTGGAGCACGGTGGTGACTTACATCGCCGACATCCTCGGATTCGAACTCGATGGGATAGAGCTGGATTGGGAGACGCTGCTCGCACCGACCGACCTTGCGACCGCGCTCGGTGTCATCCCGGAGGGAACGATCTGTGCGCACCGGTGGCAGCTCGCCGGGATCGTCAGAGGCCGCCCTGCCGTCGCGGTTCAATACTTCGCGACGGTCAGCAGCACGCCGTGGCCCGATCGTTGGCCCAAGCCGGCGCGCGAAGGCCAAGGCGGAATGGTGTTCCGCATCAACGGTAATCCCAAGATGAACGTCGAACTGCACCTGGAGCAGTCGGACGACGACCGGGTGAATCCCGGTGTCGCGGCCACGGCGCTCGCGGCGGTGAACGCCATTCCGAGCGTCGTCGAAGCCTCACGGGGCGTGATCTCCAGCCCTCTGTCCGGGCCGTCGGTTGTCACCCGGCAGTCCAACGCTTAGCTGCCAGTCACGCCGACGTCCACCGGAATGGCCGCGGCCGTGACATATCTCGCCTCGTCAGATGCCAACCACGCGACCGCACTGGCGATGTCCTCGGAGGTGGTGATCGCGTCCGGCAGGAGTTGCTTTGTGAACCCCGGCCGCAGCGCCGGATTCGACTTCGCCGCCTCGGCCATCGCCTCGATCATCCGACCGCTTCCCATCGGCGTCGCCACCGAGCCGGGGTGCAAGCTGTTGACTCGGATGTGGTACTTGCCGAGTTCGGCGGCGAACGAACGGGCTAGCGCCGTAACAGCGTGCTTGCTGGCCGTGTAGGCGATCATGAACGGCTCCACCGTGAGGCCGGCCGCCGAGCTGACGAGGATGACAGAGCCACCCCGTCCGCCGGCGATGATGTGTTTGGCCCCCGCCATCACCGTGTTCCAGGTACCGACAATGTTGATGTCGATAGTGTCCTGGAAGTCCCGCGGCGCCACCTGATCCCACGCGGCCGGCACACAGATGCCCGCATTGGCGACGATGACATCCAACCGCCCGAGTTCGGCTACCGCGTGATCGACAGCCGCGCAGAGGCCGTCGTGATCTCGGGTGTCGACGACGGCCGTCACCGCCCGCCGGCCACTGGTTTCCACCATCTGCGCCGTCTCGGCCAGATCCTCGGGCGTAGCGGAATCGTAGGGGACACTCGGTGGTAACGGCCCAGCGATGTCGACGAGAATGACGTCGGCGCCATCGGCGCTGAGCCTCTCGGCATGAGCGCGGCCCTGTCCGCGGGCCGCCCCGGTGATGAGCGCGACCTTGTCGGTCATGTCTGGCACACGCGCACGCTACCGCACCTGAGAATTCGGATTAACGGTTTTGGAGAGCGTCCGTTGCGTAAGTGATAGCTTCACCGATCATGGGTGTTCTCCACGGTCAGACGGCGTTCGTTCTCGGTGCATCGGCGGGTATCGCCCAGGCC
>NZ_CVTB01000320.1 GCF_001050015.1 Mycolicibacterium malmesburyense | reverse complement strand
GGGGGGCCCGCCGCGGCCGCGGTGCGCTGGCCGCACTGGCCCGGGCCGTGCCGACGGCGGGCGGTGTGCACGTCGTCAACAACAACGCCGCGGCGCTACTGCTCACCGCGATGACGCTGGCGCCCGGCAAGGAGATCGTCGTCAGCCGCGGCGAGCTGATCGAGATCGGCGACGGTTTCCGGCTGCCCGAACTGATGTCGTCGACCGGGTCGCGCATCCGCGAGGTCGGCACCACCAACCGCACCCACCTGCGCGATTACGCCGACGCGCTGGGCCCCGACACCGGGTTCATCCTCAAGGTGCACCCGTCGAACTACTCGGTCAGCGGGTTCACCTCGGCGGTCGAGGTGCCCGAACTGGCCTCCCTCGACGTGCCGATCGTCGCCGACATCGGCTCGGGCCTGCTCACCCCGCACCCGCTGCTGCCCGACGAGCCCGACGCGACGACGATGCTGCGCGACGGCGCCGACCTCGTCACCGCCAGCGGCGACAAGCTGCTCGGCGGGCCCCAGGCCGGCCTGCTGTTCGGCTCGGCCGAGCTGATCGAACGGCTGCGGCGCCATCCCGCGGCGCGGGCGCTGCGGGTCGACAAGCTCACCCTCGCGGCGCTGGAGGCCACGCTGGTCGGCCCGCCGCCCCCGGTGATACAGGCGCTCGACGCCGACGTCGCCGATCTGCGGGTCCGCGCGAAGAAGCTGGCCGCGCAGCTCCCGGGCGCCGAGGCCGTCGACTGCACGGCCGCGGTCGGCGGTGGCGGCGCGCCGGACGTGCAGCTGCCCAGCGCCGCGATCAGCCTGCCGGAGTCCTACGCCGCACCGCTGCGCACCGGAACCCCCGCGGTGGTCGGGCGGCTGGAGGGCGGCCGCTGCCTGCTCGACCTGCGCACGGTGGCCCCCGACGACGACGGCCTGCTCGCCCGGGCGGTGCTGGCGTGTACGTCGTAGCGACCGCGGGCCACGTCGACCACGGCAAGTCCACGCTCGTCGAACGCCTCACCGGCATGTGGCCCGACCGGCTGGCCGAGGAACAGCGCCGCGGCCTGACCATCGACCTCGGCTTCGCGTGGACGACGCTCGATGGGCGCGAGGTCGCGTTCGTCGACGTGCCGGGCCACGAGCGGTTCGTCGCGAACATGCTCGCCGGATGTGGCCCGATGCCCCGAGAAAGCCCAGTCTTGTTCGTCGTCGCCGCGACCGAGGGGTGGATGCCGCAGTCCGACGAACACCTCGACGCCCTGCGGGCACTCGGGGTACGTCATCTGCTGGTGGTGATCAGCAAGGCGGACCTCGCCGACCCGGCGCGCGCTCTGGCGCAAGTGCGCGAGCGGCTCCCCTCTGCGCCGGTGGTGCTCGGCTCGGATCTGGAAGCGGTTCGCGGGGCGGTGATTTCGCTTGTCGACGCGCTGCCGGCGCCCTCGCTGGATGCCGATGTGCGGTTGTGGGTGGACCGGTCGTTCACGGTCCGCGGCGCGGGCACCGTGGTGACGGGGACGCTGGCGGCGGGCACGCTGCGCGTCGGCGACGAGCTCGAGCACGACGGTCGACGGGTGACGATCCGCGGGCTGCAGTCGCTGGGCCGCGACCGTCACGAGGTCGGCGCGACCGCGCGGGTCGCGGTCAACCTGCGTGGCGTCGATCGTCAGCAGATCGGCCGCGGCGATACCATCCGAACTCCGGGCGCGTGGCTCGACACCGCCGAAATCGACGTGCTGCTACGGAAACCCGGCGAACTGCACCGTCAACTCGTGCTGCACATCGGCTCGGCGGCGGTGCCCGTCCACGTGCGACCGCTCGGCGTTTCCGGTGCGCGGCTTCGGTTGATGCGACCGCTGCCGCTGCGGGTCGGCGACGTGGGACTGCTGCGCGATCCCGGCGAGCATCGGATCGCCGCGGGCGTCGAGGTACTCGACGTGCGGCCACCGGCGCTGCGGCGTCGCGGCGCGGCCCGCGAGCGGGGCGAGGAACTGGCCACCGGACGCGTCCGCCCGCCGCCGTGTGCGCGCGTAACGGAGTTGCGCGCCATGGGCTTTGATGTCGACGGCACACGCGTCGGCGATTGGGTGGTTGACGACGGGTGGTGGGCGCAGCGCCGTGAGCGGATGACCGCGGCGCTGGACGAGTGGACGGCGGGGCACGATATCGCGGCGGGTATGCCGTTGGAGGCGTTACGCCAGCAGGCGGGCGTCCCGGCCGCGGAACTCCTGCTCGCGCTGCTGGACGGCACCGGGCTACAGGTGGTCGACGGGGTGGTGCGACGGCCCGGGGCCGAGTTGCCGGCGCGCGTCGACAAGGCGGTCCGGACGGTGGAGGAGTGGTTGGCAGCCGAGCTGTTTCGCGCCCCGGAGGCCGACGAGCTCGCCGAGTTGCACTTGGGATCACGCGAACTCGCGGCGGCGATCCGAGCCGGGCGACTCACCCGGATCGCCGACGGCGTGGTCCTCGGACCCGATGCCGTCGACCGCGCCGCGGAGGTTCTCGCGACGCTGCCGCAGCCCTTCACCGTCGCCGAAGCCAAGCGCGCGCTGAACACCACCCGCCGCGTCGCGGTGCCGCTGCTCGAACTCCTCGACGCCCGGAAGGTCACCCGCCGCGGCGCCGACGGCACCCGCACGCTGCTGTAACCCCCCCTCACATCCCCGCGAGCGCTCAACCTTGTACGTCAGGCCCGAAATCTGTACCTAACTGAGCGCTCGCCACGGGGAACCGGGTTCACAAGCCCAAATCACTCAGGCCCGGATGGTCGGCGGGTCGCGGGCCCGACCGGTCCCAGTGGAACAACCGCTGATCCTCGCTGATCGCCACGTCGTTGATGCTGGCGTGGCGGGTCTTCATCAGACCGTCGGCGGCGAACTCCCAGTTCTCGTTGCCGTACGCGCGAAACCATCGGCCCTCGGCATCGTGATACTCGTAGGCGAACCGGACGGCGATGCGGTCGTCGCCATACGCCCACAATTCCTTGATCAGCCGGTACTGGAGTTCCTGCCGCCACTTGCCGGTGAGGAACTCGATGATCTGCTCGCGGCCCTGGAAGAAAGCCGACCGGTTGCGCCACCGACTGTCCGGCGTGTACCCCAGCGCGACGCGATCCGGGTCGCGCGTGTTCCAGTTGTCCTCGGCGACACGAACTTTCGCGACAGCGGTGTCGTGGGTGAACGGTGGCACCAGCGGTCTCGAGTTCATCGCGTGTCCTTCCCGAAGGGTCTACTACAGAACCGTACGCTCGGAACTCCGAACGCTCAGCGTTCGGATTTGATCACCTGCGCCAGGCTGAACTGCCACCGCTCGACCAACCGGAAACCCATGTCGTGGCTGACGGCGAAGGCGCGCGTCCCGCCGAACAAGGGCCCCGGGGGGATGGCCACGCCCTCTTCGTGTTCCGGGGCGCCGGGATCGGCCTGCGTGATGATCCAGACGACGGCGCAGTGTTCGAGCGGCCCGACCGAGGCCTCCGGAATGAGGTTCGTGTCGAAAACCGCATCCGACTCGGCGGCGCGCTGCCACAGGCTGACGTCGACCAGGCCGCGGTAGGCGTCTGGACGCGCCGCCATCAACGGCCGCATCGGCGCCGGATGGAAGGTGACGGTGTCGTCGACCAACAGGCAGTCACCCGCAGCGGCCTTCGCGTTGATCAGGTCGGCCACCTGGCTGTAGTCCATGTCGTATTTCGCGTACGGGCCGCGTTGCTGCGCAAGGAAAGTCGGGGCCGCCACGACCGCGAACACCACTACGACGGCCGCCGCCACCCACGCCGATCGCGCCACCGCCATGACGCACACACCCAGCAGCAACGCCATCGCCGGGGCGGTGAAGCACAGATACCGGGGCGTGTAGAGCGGTTCGCGCACAGTCGAATACGCCACGATCAAGACCGTCGGGATCACCAACCAGGCGACCGTGAGCACGATCGCTTCCCGCTCCCCGAGGCTCGGCCGCCGCGCGAAGACCCACACCCCGGCGGCCGCCAGCACCACCACCGCCGCCAGCAGCGCGAAATACGGGTTGCGGTCGAAATACTGTTGTACGGCGATGTCTTCGAACGTCCGCGTACCGATCGGCGTGATCCAGCTGATCTGCTGGGCCTGCCCGGCGACCACCGCGACGAACGGCGCCGTCACCGCGACGCCCAGGCCCGACGCGATCGCGAACGGCAGCACCACCGACCGCCGTCGCCGGAACGCCAAGACGAAAACCGCGTGGGCGAGGACCAGCAGCGCCAGGTAGACGTCGAACAGGATCGACACCGCCAGCAGAGCGCCGTATCCCGCCCACGCCCAACGGGATTCGCGGCCGGCCGCCCATACCAGCACCACCGCCAGCCAAACCGCGAGCACCATCGTCAACGCGTACGGGCGCGCCTCGATACCCGCCCACGTCGCGCGAGGCAAGATCGCGCAGACGACGCCGGCCGTGAGCCCGACGCCCCGCGACGACAGCTGCCGACCCAGCACCACCAGGCCCCCCGCCGCCACGCCGACGGCGAGACCACTGGGCACCCGCGACCAGAACTCGGTGGGCGGGGCGATAGCGAACCAGCCGTGCATCAGCACGTAGTAGAGGCCGTGCACCGCGTCGACGTCGCCGAGCATCTGCCACAGCGCGGGCAGCGGCCGGCTGTAGGACGCCGAGATCGTCGCGGCCTCGTCGTACCAGAACGACGGGCGTCCGGCGCCCGCGAGGCTCACCACGGCGCCGAGAATCCCGACGAGCAGCGGTTCCAGCCGCGCGAGCCGACCGCGGGCGGAGACGTCTACCAGACGCGGATCCAGTCGACGAGCATGGTCGACGGATACGGCGCCAGACGCGGGTCCCCGCCGCCGGAGCCGCCGACCGCCAGGTTGAAGATCGCCTGCAGCCAGTAGCCGGGGATGCCGAACGGCCAGCGCAGGTCGCCGGGCCGGCCGTGAACCGGAATCGGTTTGGCGGGAACGGTGAAGTACGGGGCGGCGCCGTCGGTGTAGTCGCGCCAGAAGCGGAACCCGTCCTCGCTCCACTCGGTGCGCCAGGTGTGCCACGCGGGATCCACCAGCTGCGGGATCGACTTGCCCTCCCACGTCCTACCGTTGGAGGCGGCGTGGACGGTGGTCCCGGGCGGCCAGTCGCCGTTGCCGTAGTACTCGACGATGTCGACCTCGCCGTCGGGCAGCGGATCCTGGTTCAGCAACCAGTAGGCGGGCCACAGGCCGGGGTGCATGCAGTCCAACTTGATCCGCGCCTCCCAGGTGGTGCCGATCTGGCCCCGGAAGTGGCTGAGCACCTTGCCGCTGTAGTACTGGTCGCCTTCCTGGGTCGCGCACAGGACGAGGTTCGAGTTGCCGTCGACGAACACGTTGCGGCGGTCGTCGCGGTAATGGCCCGCGATCGGCGGGTTCACCGGGTCGTCCCAGCTCTGGATGATCCACTTCGCCGGGTCGGGGGCCGAGCCCGCCGGGCCGTCGAACTCGTCCACGAAGAGGTATCCGCCGGACGCCGCATCGGGTGGCGGCTGCGCCGGCGCCGGCTGCTGCGGCGAGGCGTTTGCCAGCGGCGAAGGCATCGCGGCCGCGCCGAGCGCGGCGACTCCGGTCATCATCATCAGGGTGCGACGGTCGATTTCGGCCACAGCAGCACCATAGAGGGTGCACACCTTGATCGGGTCGGGTTCCGACCACCGTGGCGACTTCGCCGGTCATCCGGAGACGACGGCCGCTTGCTGCAAACCCGTCCTGACGAGGCGCAACGCCGACATAAGTCGGCTTCATGGCAACCGACACGAGTACACGGTTTGATGGGAGGTACGTCGGGTAAGGGAGGCCACGAGGAGGCCTGAAGGAGGCGCGGTGGACATCAAGGGGTTGTTCCAGTCGTGGCCGGTGTACCGGCAGCTGACGGGTCAGGACCGGTTGGGGCGCGGCCGGGCCGCCCAGTCCAAACACTCGTCGACGCTGACGCCGCGGACCACCGAGGCCGACCGCGTCGCGCACTCCGTGTGCCCGTACTGCGCGGTCGGTTGCGCGCAGAAGGTCTACGTCAAGGACGAGAAGGTCATCCAGATCGAGGGCAATCCCGACAGCCCGATTTCGCGGGGCCGCCTGTGTCCCAAGGGATCTGCGAGCAAGCAGCTCGTCACCGGCCCGCAGCGGCTGACCAAGGTGCGCTACCGACCGCCGTACGCCACCGAGTGGCAGGAGATCGACCTCGACACCGCGATGGACATGGTCGCCGACCGCGTGCTCGATGCACGGGAGAAGGGCTGGCAGCAGTTCGACGCGGACCGCAACACGCTGCGCCGCACGATGGGCATCGCCAGCCTCGGCGGAGCGACGCTGGACAACGAAGAGAACTACCTGATCAAAAAGCTTTTCACCGCGCTGGGAGCGCTACAGATCGAGAACCAGGCGCGTATTTGACACAGCGCCACGGTTCCCGGTCTGGGAGCCTCCTTCGGTCGCGGCGGGGCGACGGACTACCAGCAAGACCTCGTCAACTCGGACTTCATCGTGATCATGGGTTCGAACATGGCCGAGGCCCATCCGGTCGGCTTCCAGTGGGTGGTCGAGGCCAAGGCGCGCGGCGCCAAGGTCGTGCACATCGATCCGCGGTTCACCCGCACCAGCGCGCTGGCCGACCGGCATCTCACGCTGCGGGCCGGCAGTGACATCGCGTTCCTCGGCGGCGTCATCAACTACATCCTGAGCAACGACCTCGACTTCCGCGAGTACGTCACCGCCTACACCAACGCGGCGTTCATCGTCGACGAGCGATTCCAGGACGCCGAGGACCTCGACGGCTTGTTCTCCGGCTACGACGACGAGACCGCGTCGTACGACCCGTCGACGTGGCAATACGAACGCACCGACCCCGAGTACGGCGGCTCTGGTGCCAAGGAGCACGCGGCGGCCGACGAAAGCGGTTCCGGCGGACCGCCTGTCGAGGGCGCGGCGGACGATATTCCCAGCGACCCGACCTTGCAGCACCCGCGCTGCGTGTTCCAGATCCTCAAGCGGCACTACGCCCGCTACACCCCGGAGATGGTCGAGCGCGTCTGCGGTATCGCCCGCGACGACTTCCTCGACATCGCCCGCGTGTGGACCGAGAACTCCGGCCGTGAGCGCACCGCGGCACTCGTGTACAGCGTCGGGTGGACGCAGCACACGATGGGCTCCCAGTTCATCCGGGCCGGCGCGATCATCCAGCTGCTGCTCGGCAACATCGGTCGTCCCGGCGGCGGCGTGTTCGCGCTGCGCGGGCACGCCAGCATCCAGGGCTCGACCGACGTGCCGACGCTCTTCAACCTGCTACCCGGCTACCTCGCGATGCCGCACGCCGGTCAGGAATCGCTGGCCGACTACCTCGACGACATCAAGAGCCGCAACCAGAAAGGCTTCTGGCACAACGCCGATACCTACATGGTGTCGTTGCTCAAGGAGTACTGGGGCGAGCACGCTACCTCTGACAACGACTTCTGCTTCGACTACCTGCCCCGCATCAACGGCGACCACGGCACCTACCGCACGGTGATGGACATGGTCGACGGCGAGGTCTTCGGCTACTTCCTGCTCGGGCAGAACCCGGCGGTCGGATCCGCGCACGGACGCCTGCAGCGCCTCGGCATGGCCAACCTCGACTGGTTGGTGGTGCGCGACCTCGTCGAGATCGAGAGCGCCACGTTCTGGAAGAACGCCCCCGAGATCGAGACCGGGGAGATCAGCCCGGAGACGTGTCGCACCGAGGTGTTCCTGTTCCCGGCTGCGTCGCACGTCGAGAAGTCGGGCACGTTCACCCAGACCCAGCGCAAGCTGCAGTGGCGCGAACAAGCGGTCGAGCCGCTCGGCGACGCCCGCTCGGAGCTGTGGTTCTTCTACCACCTCGGCCGGATCCTGCGCGAAAAGCTCGCCGGCTCAACGGATGAGCGAGACCGTCCGCTGCTCGAATTGGCGTGGGACTACCGGATGGACGGCGACGAGCCGTCGGCAGACGACGTGCTGCGGCGCATCAGCGGCGTGGATCTGACCACGGGCCGCGCCGTCGACAACTACCTGTCGCTGAAGGCCGACGGGTCCACCATGTGCGGCTGTTGGATCTACAGCGGCGTGTACGCCGACGAGGTCAACCAGGCGGCGCGACGTGAGCCGAACGACGACGCCCAGTGGGGCTGGACCTGGCCGATGAACCGGCGGGTGCTCTACAACCGCGCATCGGCCGACCCGCAGGGCAGGCCGTGGAGCGAGCGCAAGAAGCTCATCTGGTGGGATGCCGACAAGGGGGAGTGGACGGGTTACGACGTCCCGGACTTCGAGAAGACCAAACCGCCCGACTACGAACCGCCTTCGGACGCAGTCGGTGTCGAGGCGCTGCGCGGCGACGACGCGTTCGTCATGCAGGCCGACGGCAAGGGCTGGCTGTTCGCGCCGAATGGCGTGCTCGACGGGCCGCTGCCGACCCACTACGAACCGCACGAGTCGCCGATGGCCAACCCGCTCTACAAGCAGCAGGGCAACCCCGCGCGCAAGGTGTACGGGCGCGCGGACAACCCGTCGAACCCGTCGCCGCCGGAGTTGCACGGCGACGTGTTCCCGTTCATCTTCACCGCCGCCCGGTTGACCGAACACCACACCGCGGGCGGGATGAGCCGCCAGCTGCCGTATCTCAGCGAGCTGCAGCCGGGACTGTTCGTCGAGGTGTCGCCGGAGCTGGCCGCCGAACGCGGTCTGACGCACATGGATTGGGCGCACGTGGTGACCAGCCGGTCCGCGGTCGACGCGCGGGTGTTCGTGACCGACCGGATGCGGCCGCTGCGGATCGAGGACCGCATCGTGCACCAGGTGTGGATGCCCTACCACTGGGGCAACGTCGGGTTGATCGACGGCGACGTGGTCAACGACCTGCTCGGGGTGGTGGCCGACCCGAACGTGTTCATCCAGGAGAGCAAGGTCGCGACGTGCGACATCCAGCCGGGGCGGCGACCGCGGGGCCCGGCGCTCGTGCAGTACATCATCATGTACCGCGAGCGGGCACGGATCACCCCCGAGACCGGCACCAATCTCGATACCACCGAGGCGTCGGCCGACCACACGGAGGAGAAGCCATGAGCGGCAACAGCTTCTACGGCCCCGTCGACGACGTCGCCGGCAAGGCCGGGTACGGCGACGACCACCCGCCGCGGATGGGCTTTTTCACCGACACCTCGGTGTGCATCGGCTGCAAGGCGTGCGAGGTCGCGTGCAAGGAGTGGAACGAGGTCCCCGTCTCTGGGGGTGGGGACGGGTTCAACCTGCTGGGCACGTCGTTCGACAACACCGGCGAACTGGGCGCGAACTCGTGGCGCCATGTCGCGTTCATCGAGCAGCCGTCACGGGAACGCATCGACCTGGGCATACCGGGTTTCGAGCGCCCGGGCGACACGATGAGCCCCGAAACCCGGCAGGACTTCCGCTGGCTGATGAGCAGCGACGTCTGCAAGCACTGCACCCACGCCGGTTGCCTCGACGTGTGTCCGACCGGGGCGCTGTTCCGCACCGAGTTCGCGACCGTCGTTGTGCAGCAGGACATCTGCAACGGCTGCGGCTACTGCGTGTCGGGATGCCCGTACGGGGTGATCGAGCGGCGTGAGGGCGACGGCCGGGCGTGGAAGTGCACGCTGTGCTACGACCGATTGCGCGACGGGCTGGAACCGGCGTGCGCGAAGGCATGCCCGACGGACTCCATCCAGTTCGGCGTGCTCGATGAGTTGCGCGAACGGGCAGCATTGCGCGTCAACGAGTTACACGAACGCGGCGTGACCGAGGCGCGGCTGTACGGCGAGGATCCGAACGACGGCGTCGGCGGCGACGGCGCGTTCTTCCTGCTGCTCGACGAACCGGAGGTGTACGGGTTGCCGCCGGATCCGGTGGTGCCCACCCGCGATGCCGGGGCGATGTGGCGCTACGCGGGTATGGCCGCTTCGGCGATGATCGGGATCGCGGTGTCGTCGTTCGTCGGGAGGCGGCGCTGATGGCCCGCGAACACCTCAACGTGCCGAAGGCCGAGTTCCGGTCCTATTACGGCAAGCAGATTCTCAAGAGCCCGGTGTGGAACTGGATGATCGCGGCGTATCTGTTCTGCGGCGGGTTGTCCGCGGGGTCGGCGATGCTGGCGGCCGGAGCCGACCTGACGGGACGTACCGAGCTGCGCAAGGTGACCCGAATCGGTTCGCTGGTCAGCATTTTGGCGAGCCTGTACTTCTTGATCGCCGATCTCGGGCGGCCGGAGCGGTTCCACCACATGCTGCGGGTGGCCAAGCCGAGCTCGCCGATGAGCATGGGTACCTGGATCCTCTCGGCGTACGGTCCGGGGTCCGGTGTGATCGCCGTGGCGGAGCTGATGCCGCGGCGGCTGCGACGCACGGCGTTGGGTCGGCTGGTGGAGTGGGTGGCGCGACCGGCCGGGCTGTGGGCGGCGGCGACGGCGCCGGGGGCGGCGTCGTACACGGCGGTTCTGTTGTCGCAGACGGCGGTTCCGGCCTGGCGGGAGGCGCACCCGTACCTGCCGTTCGTGTTCACGGGTTCGGCGGCGGCCAGCGGCGCCGGCCTCGGAATGATGTTGGCGCCTTTCGACGAGACCGGTCCGGCGCGACGGATGGCCGTCCTGGGCGCGGGCATGGAAACCGCGGCCTCGCGGGTGATGGAGCGGCGGCTGGGCGTCGAGGGCGAGACATATACGACCGGGCGGCCGCATCGTCTGCGTCAGGTGTCGGAGGTGCTGACCGTCGGAGGGGCCGTCGGCGCCGCGCTCGGTCGCAACCGCGCGACGATGGTCGCCTCGGGGGCGGCGCTGCTCGTCGGCAGCGCGCTGCAGCGGTTCGGCGTGTTCGAGGCGGGGGTGGCCTCAACGCGCGACCCGAAGTACGTCGTGGTCCCGCAGCGCGAGCGCCTCAACTCCGCCGGCCTCGCCTCGTCCCGCCGAGCAGACGTGAACCTGCCCGAAAACGCGTGAAAACGGGCGAGTTTGCGCCTGCTCGCGGATAGGGTGACGCGGGCACCCGGCTCGGTGGGAGGTTGACGATGGCCACGACAACCCAAGCGGAACCGCCGCGGTCGACAGCCGCGGAGACCCGGCGGGCGATCTGGAACACGATCCGCGGTTCGTCGGGCAACCTCGTCGAGTGGTAGGACGTCTACATCTACACCGTCTTCGCCTCGTACTTCGAGGCGCAGTTCTTCGACGAGTCGGAGAAGAACTCGACGGTGTACGTGTACGCGATCTTCGCGGTGACGTTCGTGATGCGCCCGGTCGGGTCGTGGTTCTTCGGACGGTTCGCCGACCGGCGGGGCAGGCGCGCCGCGCTGACGGTCAGCGTGTCGCTGATGGCGCTGTGTTCCATGGTGATCGCGCTGGTGCCGTCGCAGGCGACGATCGGGGTGGCCGCGCCGATCGTGCTCGTGGTGGCCCGCCTCGTGCAGGGCTTCGCAACGGGTGGCGAGTACGGGACGTCGGCGACGTACATGTCGGAGGCCGCGACCCGCGAGCGGCGCGGCTTCTTCTCGTCGTTCCAGTACGTCACGCTGGTCGGCGGTCACGTGCTGGCGCAGTTCACGTTGCTGGTGCTCGACGCGATCCTCAACGAGGACCAGCTGCACGATTTCGGCTGGCGCATCGGCTTCGCGCTCGGTGGTGTCGCGGCGGTCGTGGTGTTTTGGCTGCGACGCACGATGGACGAGTCGCTCAGCGAGGACGTCATCGAGGCGACCAAGACCGGCGAGGACAGGGGCGCCGGATCGATACGCGAGCTGGTCACCCGCTACGGAAAGCCGCTGCTCATCTGTTTCCTCATCACGATGGGCGGCACCGTCGCGTTCTACACCTACAGCGTCAATGCGCCGGCGATCGTGAAGACTGCGTACAAGGGCGAGGGCATGACGGGCACCTGGATCAACCTGATCGGGCTCATCTTCCTGATGCTGCTGCAGCCGGTCGGCGGGATGATCAGCGACAGGGTCGGCCGCAAGCCGCTGCTGCTGTGGTTCGGCTTCGGTGGGCTGGTCTACACCTACATCCTGATCACGTATCTGCCCGAGACCCGTTCTCCGATCATGTCTTTCCTGCTGGTCGCGGTCGGGTACATCATCCTCACCGGCTACACCTCGATCAACGCGTTGGTCAAGTCGGAGCTGTTCCCGGTGCACGTGCGCGCGCTCGGCGTGGGTGTGGGTTACGCGTTGGCGAACTCGATGTTCGGCGGCACGGCGCCGCTGATCTATCAGGCGCTCCGGGAACGCGATCAGGTGCCGCTGTTCATCGGCTACGTGACCGTGTGCATCGCGATCTCGCTGCTCGTGTACATCTTCGCGTTGAAGAACAAGTCCGAGACGTTCCTGGACCGCGAGCGGGGTTCGGCGTTCGTGCGTTGAGTGCGCGGCGCCACGATCGCCATGACCACTTCCGAAGGACTACGCCGGGCAGCGGTTCTGACCGACTTCGGTGACAGCAGCAGGTTCGCGATGACCGAGCTACCGATGTCGCGTTTGCGACATCCCGACGAGGTGCTGGTCAAGGTTTCCGCGACGAGCGTCAACCCGATCGAATGGAAGATGCGCGAGGGTCTGGGCTTGCCAAAATGGTTGTGGCGCCCGCTCATCGGGTCGCCGATGATCCTGGGACAGGTTCGTGGGGTCGTCGTTGCAGCCGGTTCAGAGGCCAGTGGCTTTCGACTGGGCGACGCCGTGATAGGCGTTAGACCGATAGCAGGAAGCTACACAACGCATCTCACGGTGAGGACGCGCGGGCGGCGCGCGGCTCTCGTTCACGTACCCGCTGGAGTTCCGCACACTGATGCGGCGCTGGTTCCCTTCGCCGGACTCGTCGCGTACGCGGGTCTGCTGACCTACGGCGGCCTGCGGCGCCACGCGAATCGCAGGAGTTCTCAGTTGATTTGGTCGCTTTCGAAGCGACTAGTTGTCCGTTGGTGGTGGTTGGGGTTCGAAGGGGTTGTACCACCACCATTCGGCGCGTTC
>NZ_CVTB01000319.1 GCF_001050015.1 Mycolicibacterium malmesburyense | reverse complement strand
ACGCCACGCCTCGGCCTGGCCGATGGTCGGGCGCGTCACCGCCCGAGGCGGTCGCCGCTGCGATGCTCGGCGCGCTCGAACGCGTCGGCGGAGATGCGGGCCGCGAGCGCCCACCCGCGCATGGTCGCGACGACGTCGGCGAGCCCGGGCGCGACGGGCGTCCGTGCGGCTGCGGTGACGACGGCCGCGCCGCGCAGGTCGTCCGGATTCAACTCGGGCCAACGCATCTCGGCGATCCGGTCGGCGGCGGTCATGACCCGGTCGGCGACGGTGCGCAGTTGCGACACGTCGACCTCAACGATTTCCCCCATGGCTCATGCTGACAGAATCGGCGCCCGCGCCGCCGAAGTTATCCACAGGGTGGCGCCGTTACGGACCGCGACCACGATGTCAGCCGGGGTCTTCGGCGCGGCTTGCCCTCCGCGACCGGCGAGCAACAAGTAGTCTCGATGAGGTGCAGCGACGAATCATGGGCATCGAGACCGAATTCGGTGTCACCTGCACGTTCCACGGCCACCGTCGGCTGAGCCCCGACGAGGTGGCTCGCTACCTCTTCCGGCGAGTCGTGTCGTGGGGCCGCAGTTCGAACGTCTTCCTCCGAAACGGCGCCCGCCTCTACCTCGACGTGGGCAGCCACCCCGAGTACGCGACCGCCGAGTGCGACAGCCTGACGCAGTTGGTCACCCACGACCGTGCGGGCGAGCGGGTGCTCGAGGACCTGCTCATCGACGCCGAGCAGCGGTTGGCCGACGAAGGCATCGGCGGCGACATCTACCTGTTCAAGAACAACACCGACTCGGCGGGCAACTCGTACGGCTGCCACGAGAACTACCTGATCGTGCGGGCCGGCGAGTTCTCCCGGATCTCCGACGTGCTGCTGCCGTTCCTGGTCACCCGCCAGCTGATCTGCGGTGCGGGCAAGGTGCTGCAGACCCCGAAGGCCGCGACGTTCTGCCTGAGCCAGCGCGCCGAGCACATCTGGGAGGGCGTGTCGTCGGCCACCACGCGTTCGCGCCCGATCATCAACACCCGCGACGAGCCGCACGCCGACGCCGAGAAGTACCGCCGGCTGCACGTCATCGTCGGCGACTCGAACATGTGCGAGGCCACCACCATGCTCAAGGTGGGCACGGCGTCGCTGGTGCTCGAGATGATCGAGGCCGGGGTCGCGTTCCGCGACTTCTCGCTGGACAACCCGATCCGCGCGATCCGCGAGGTCAGCCACGACCTGACCGGCCGGCGCCCGGTGCGTCTCGCCGGCGGCAGGCAGGCCAGCGCGCTCGACATCCAGCGCGAGTACTACTCCCGCGCGGTCGAGTACCTGCAGAACCGCGAGCCCGACACGCAGATCCAGCAGGTCGTCGACCTGTGGGGACGCCAGCTCGACGCCGTGGAGAGCCAGGACTTCGCCAAGGTCGACACCGAGATCGACTGGGTGATCAAGCGCAAGCTGTTCCAGCGCTACCAGGACCGCTACAACATGGAGCTGTCCGACCCGAAGATCAGCCAGCTCGACCTGGCCTATCACGACATCAAGCGCGGCCGTGGGGTGTTCGACCTGCTGCAGCGCAAGGGGCTGGCCGCGCGGATCACCACCGACGAGGACATCGAGGCGGCCGTCAACACCCCGCCGCAGACCACCCGGGCCAAGCTGCGCGGGGAGTTCATCAGCGCTGCTCAGGAGGCCGGCCGCGACTTCACCGTCGACTGGGTGCACCTCAAGCTCAACGACCAGGCGCAGCGCACGGTGCTGTGCAAGGACCCGTTCCGCTCGGTCGACGAGCGGGTGAAGCGGCTGATCGCCTCCATGTAACCCCGCGAGCGCTCACTCTTGTACGGTCTCGCGGGCCGGAAAACTCAAGGCTGAGCGCTCGCCGGGTGGGCCGGACACCCTAAGCTGGGTCGAGTGGCGATCTCCAAAGTCGAGCGGCTGATGAACCTCGTGATCGCGCTGCTGTCGACGCGGAACTTCATCACCGCCGAGCGCATTCGGCAGACCGTTTCGGGCTATTCCGACAGCGCCAGCGACGAAGCGTTCTCCCGCATGTTCGAGCGCGACAAGAACGAGTTGCGCGACTTGGGCATTCCGCTGGAGACCGGCCGGGTCTCGCAGTTCGATCCCACCGAGGGCTACCGGATCAACCGCGACGCCTACGCGCTGCCCGCCGTCGAACTGACCGCCGACGAGGCCGCCGCCGTCGCGGTCGCCACCCAGCTGTGGGAATCGCCGGAGCTCATCACCGCCACACAAGGCGCTTTGTTGAAGCTGCGCGCGGCGGGCATCGACATCGACGCCGTGGAGGCCGCCCCGGCGATCACGTCGACCGCGGCCCTGCCCGGGCTGCGCGGCTCGGAAGAGGTGCTGGGAATCCTGTTGTCCGCCATCGATTCCGGACAAGCAGTGCAGTTCCCGCACCGGCCGTCGCGCAGCGACCCGTACACCACCCGCACGGTCGAGCCGTGGGGCGTCATCACCCACCGGGGCCGCTGGTATCTGGTGGGGCACGACCGCGACCGCGACGCCACCCGCACGTTCCGGCTTTCCCGCATCGGCGCCGAGGTGACGACGGTCGGGCCGCCCGGCGAGGTCAAGCGTCCGCGAGATGTCGACCTGCGCGAGATCGTCGAACGCGCCGTCAGCGAGTGGCCGTCCGGCGGCCAGGCGCGGGTGTGGATCGCCGAGGGCAGGGGCACCGCGCTGCGTAGACGGGCCGCCGCGGTGAGTCCCGAAACGCTCAACGGCCGCGCGGGCGAGGTGATCACCGTCGACATCGGGATGTTCGACCGGTTGGCCCGCGAGGTCGCCAGCTACGGCCCCGACGCGGTGGCGCTCGAACCCGAGTCGCTGCGCGAGGACGTGGTGACCAGGCTGCGGGCACAGGCGGATCGCGCATGACTTGCAAGCGAGTAGCGAAGGCGGATCGCGCATGACTTGCAAGCGAGTAGCGAAGGCGGATCGCGCATGACCGCCGTGTCGACCCGGCTGGTCCGGCTGCTCAACATGGTGCCGTACTTCCAGGCGAACCCGAAGATCACCTACGCCGAGGCCGCCTCGGATCTCGGTGTCAGCGTCAAACAGCTGCGCGAGGACCTGAACCAGCTGTGGATGTGCGGCCTGCCCGGATACGGCCCCGGCGACCTGATCGACTTCGAATTCTCCGGCGACACAATCGAAGTCACCTTCACCGCCGGCATCGACCATCCGCTGCGCCTGACATCGCCGGAGGCGACGGGCATCCTGGTGGCGTTGCGCGCGCTGGCCGAGGTGCCGGGCATGGTCGATCCCGAGGCGGCGCGCAGCGCGATCGCGAAGATCGAGTCCTCAGCGGGCACCGTCGGCAGCGACGGCGCGGCGGTCGACGAGCCGGCGCCGATCGAGAGCGAGGCGGCCGCGGCGGTGCGGCAGGCTGTCCGCGACGGGCGCGCTCTGACGATCGAGTACTACTCGGCCTCCCACGACGTGTTGACCAGCCGCACCGTCGACCCGATCCGCGTCGTGCTCGTCGGTGACCACAGCTACCTCGAGGCGTGGTGCCGCACCGCCGAGGGGGTCCGGCTGTTCCGCTTCGACCGCATCGTCGACGCGCAGGTGCTCGACGAGCCCGCGGCGCCGCCGCCGCCGGCCGTGCAGGCCGAACCGGACACCTCGCTGTTCGACGCGGACCCCTCGCTGCCGTCAGCACTTCTGCTGATCGACCGGTCGGCGGCGTGGATGTTCGACTACTACCCGCTGCGGGTCCGCCGGGAACTGCCCGACGGGGGCTGGGAGGCCGCGATGACCTACGCCTCCGACGACTGGATGGCCCGGTTCGTACTCGGCTTCGGATCCGCGGTCCGGGTACTTGAACCCGCCGCGCTCGCCGCCAAGGTCTCCGAATCTGCCCAAGCCGCGTTGCGCGCCTACGGCGCGGAGACCGAGTGACGGTAGACTGGCCCGGACGTCTGGAGGTGACCTAAATGGGCGGTCTACAACCCTGGCACTGGGTGATCGTTATCGCCGTATTCGTGCTGCTCTTCGGTGCCAAGAAGCTCCCGGACGCGGCGCGCTCGCTCGGCAAGTCGATGCGGATCTTCAAATCGGAGATCAAGGAGATGCAATCCGAGTCCAAGCCGGAGACACCGCCGGCGACTCCGATCGCCTCGGAGCGGGTCGACAACGCCGCTGGAGACAACGCAACGGCTCCGACGCCCGAGCAGCCCTCGGACAAACGTCCGGCCTGACCGTCGAGAATCGACTAACCGCGGCCACCCAGCCGCGTCAGTAGGCGTGCCGTGCAGACCCCAGGACTCTTCCGAAAACTCGATCCTCGCCGACGGCGCTCGCGGGTCAATCCCGATGGCACGATGTCACTGGTCGAGCACCTGCATGAACTGCGCACCCGACTTCTGATCTCGGCGGCCGCGGTCGTGCTCACCACGATCCTGGGCTTTCTCTGGTACACGCACGGCGTCTTCGGGCTGCCCAGCCTCGGCGACTGGCTGCGAGGGCCGTACTGCGCGCTACCCGCGTCGTCGCGCGCGACCATCGCACCCGGCGACGAATGCCGACTGCTCGCCACCGCCCCGTTCGACCAGTTCATGCTGCGGTTGAAGGTCGCGCTGACCGCGGGCATCGTGCTGGCCTGCCCGGTGTGGCTCTACCAGACGTGGGCGTTCATCACGCCCGGGCTGTACAAGAAGGAACGGCGGTTCGCGGTCGCATTCGTCACCGTGGGCGCGGCGCTGTTCGTCGCGGGCGCGGTGCTGGCCTACCTGGTGCTGGCCACCGCGTTGGGCTTCCTGCTCACCGTCGGCAGCGATGTGCAGATCACCGCGCTGTCCGGCGACCAGTACTTCGGCTTCCTGATCAACCTGCTGCTGGTGTTCGGTTTCAGCTTCGAGTTCCCGCTGCTGATCGTGATGCTCAACGCGGTCGGCGTGCTGACCTATGAGCGGCTCAAGGCGTGGCGCCGCGGCCTGATCTTCGCGTTGTTCGTGTTCGCCGCGCTGTTCACGCCGGGGTCGGATCCGTTCTCGATGCTGGCGCTGGCGCTCGCCCTGACGGTGCTCCTGGAGTTCGCGATTCAGATCGCGCGGCTGCGCGACCGGCGCAAGGCCCGGCGAGCCGCGCTCGAAGACGTGCCCGACGACGAGCCCGCGCCGATCGGGCCGGTCGAACCCGTCGACACGCCCAGCACCGTGCCGACATCAGCGCGGCCCGTGGTTGATGACGATGCCACCTAGTGAATTGGGCTGCCAGCTAGCCCTTTTCACCGAGCAGTTGACGTTTGCGCTCGACGACTTCCAGCGCCGCTCGTGCGAAGCCCTGGAGAACGGGCACGGAGTGTTGGTGTGCGCGCCGACCGGCGCGGGCAAGACCGTCGTGGGGGAGTTCGCGGTGCACCTTGCCCTGGCCGCGGGCGGAAAATGCTTCTACACCACGCCGATCAAGGCGTTGAGCAACCAGAAACACAACGACCTGGTGCGCCGCTACGGTCCGGAGAAGATCGGCCTGCTGACCGGAGATCAATCGGTCAACGGAGACGCCGATGTGGTGGTCATGACCACCGAGGTGCTTCGCAACATGCTTTACGCGAACTCGTCTGCGCTGCACGGGCTTTCGTATGTCGTCATGGACGAGGTGCACTTCTTGGCCGATCGCATGCGCGGTGCGGTGTGGGAAGAGGTCATCCTGCACCTGCCCGACGAGGTGCGGCTGGTGAGCCTGTCGGCGACGGTCAGCAACGCCGAGGAGTTCGGCGGCTGGATTCAGACGGTGCGCGGAGACACCACGGTCATCGTTGACGAGCACCGACCGGTTCCCCTGTGGCAGCACGTGCTGGTCGGCAGGCGGTTGTTCGACCTGTTCGACTACCGCGCCACCCGGGCGGCCCGTGCGCGTCGCACACCCAAGGAGCAGAACCGGGAACTCATCGTCGACCCGGAGTTGTTGCGCCACATCGCGCATCGGCGCGAAGCCGACCGGCTGGCCGACTGGCAGCCGCGCGGCCGGGGCCGCAACAGGGGCAGGCCGACCATGTACCGTCCGCCCTCGCGGCCCGACGTGATCACCACGCTGGAGCGCGAAGAGCTGCTACCCGCAATCACCTTCATCTTCTCGCGCGCGGGCTGCGACGCCGCGGTCAAGCAGTGCCTGCGTTCGTCGCTGCGGCTGACCACCCACGAGGAACGGGCCCAAATCGCCGAGGTCGTCGACCGTCGCTGCGGCGATCTGCCCGAAGCCGACCTGATCGTGCTCGACTACCACGAATGGCGCGAGGGGCTGCTGCGTGGCCTGGCCGCCCACCACGCCGGCATGCTGCCGGTCTTCCGCCACACCGTCGAGGAGCTGTTCTCCGCGGGCCTGGTGAAGGCCGTATTCGCCACGGAGACACTGGCATTGGGTATCAACATGCCCGCACGCACGGTGGTGCTCGAGCGGCTGGTGAAGTTCAACGGCGAGCAGCACGTGCCGTTGACCCCCGGCGAATACACCCAGCTGACCGGACGGGCCGGCCGCCGCGGCATCGACGTCGAGGGTCACGCGGTGGTGCTGTGGACCCCCGACGTCGAACCGGCCGAGGTGGCGGGCTTGGCGTCGACCCGGACGTTTCCGCTGCGCAGTTCCTTTGCGCCGTCGTACAACATGACCATCAACCTCGTCCAGCAGATGGGCCCGGCGCAGGCGCACGAACTGCTGGAGGCGTCGTTCGCGCAGTACCAGGCGGACCGCTCGGTGGTTGGGCTGCGCCGCGGCATCGAACGCGGCGAGCGGATGCTCACCGAACTCGCCGGCGAGCTCGGTGACGACGCGATCCTCGACTACGTCCGGCTGCGGATGCAGATCTCCGAGCGCGAACGTGCTCAGTCGCGAGCCTCGCGGTTGCAGCGCCGACGGGCCGCCAACGAAGCGCTGGCCTCGCTGCGCCGCGGTGACATCATCACCATCACCCACGGCAGGCGCGGGGGGTTGGCCGTCGTGCTCGAACCGGCCCGCGACGACGAGGATCCGCGCCCGCTGGTGCTGACCGAACACCGTTGGGCCGGACGGATCTCATCGGCCGACTACTCGGGAACCTCGGCCCCGCTGGGGTCGATGCCGTTGCCCAAACGCGTCGAGCACCGCAATCCGCGCGCACGGCGCGACCTCGCGTCGGCGCTGAACTCAGCGGCCGAGCGCCTCGACGTTCCGCCGCGGAAGGGCAAGCGCAGCGGTCCCGCGCGGGAGGGCGCCGAACGCGACATCGACCCCGAACTGGCCTCGCTGCGCGAGCAGTTGAGTCGCCACCCCGTCCACCACCGGCCCGACCGGGAGGAGAAGGCGCGGCTGGCCGAGCGCTACCTGCGCATCGAACGCGACAACGAACAGATCCGGCAGAAGGTGGCCGCGGCGACGAACTCGCTGGCACGCACGTTCGACCGGATCGTGGCCCTGTTGACCGAGCGCGGGTTCATCGCCGGGCCCGCCGACGACCCGAAGGTGACCGACGACGGGCGGCTGCTGGCCCGGATCTACAGCGAGAGCGACCTGCTGGCCGCGGAGGCCCTGCGCACGGGCATCTGGGAGGGCCTCGACGCGGCCGAGCTGGCGGGGGTGGTGTCGGCGGTGATCTACGAGGCGCGCGGCGACACGCCGGGCGGACGCGACGGCTTCGACATCCCGACCGGCAAGCTGCGCCGCGCGCTCAACCAGACGCGGCGGCTGTGGACCGAACTGCGCGCCGACGAGCAACGCCACCGGATCACCGGCAGCCGCGAACCCGACGACGGCTTCGTCGCGGCCATTTTCCGGTGGGCCACCACCGGCGACCTGACCAGCGCCCTGGCCGCCTCGGACGCCACCGGCAGCGGATCCCCGCTGTCGGCGGGTGATTTCGTCCGGTGGTGCCGACAGGTGCTCGACCTGCTCGACCAGGTGCGCAACGCTGCTCCCAGCGCCGGCCTGCGGGCCACCGCGAAACGCGCGATAAACGACGTTCGACGCGGCGTCGTCGCTGTTGATGCGGGGTAATGTGTCGGGAGCAAGATCTTCGAACAAGGAGTGAAATGAGCGGACCGCAGGGATCTGATCCGACGCAGTCGTGGCCAGGCCAGCAGCCGGAGCAGCCTACGGACCAGCCGTCCAGCGATCCATCGGCCGGCCAGCAGTGGCAGCCGCAGGGCGGTGACGCGACCCAGGCAGCGCCGAGCTGGCAGCCGCCCGCATACGACCCCTCGCAGGGCCAGCAGTACCCGCAGTACCAGCAGCCGGCATATCAGCCCCCGCAGCAGTACCCGGGCGGCGAGCAGTACGGCCAGCAGGCGTATCAGCAGCCCGGGCAGTACGCGCAGCCGCACTACGGCCAGCCGTACACCCAGCCCGGGCAGGCGGGTTACCAGCAGCCCGGCCAGTACGGCGACCAGTCCGGACAGTTCGGTCAGCAACCGGGCCAGTACGGCCAGCAACCGGGGCAGTACGGCCAGTACCCCCAGTACGGCGCACCGGGTTCCGAGGAGGGTTCGAAGCGCTCGCTGGCCGTGATCGGCGGCGTGATCGGCCTGCTCGCGGCGATCATCGTGGCGGTCGTGCTGGTGCTGGGCTTCTGGAAGCCGGGCTTCTTCGTCACCACCAAGCTCGACATCGACGCCGCGCAGACCGGCGTGCAGCAGATCCTCACCGACGAGGCCAACGGATACGGCGCCACCAACGTCAAGGACGTCAAGTGCAACGACGGCCAGAATCCGACCGTTCAGAAGGGTGGCACCTTCGACTGTGAGGTCAGCATCGACGGCACCAAGCGCCAGGTGACGGTGACGTTCCAGGACGACAAGGGCACCTACGAGGTCGGCAGGCCCAAGTAGGCCTGCTAGCCGTCGAGCGCGTCGAGGGCCTTCTGCAGCCGTCCGATCGAGGACGTGACGCCGTACGTCTCGGCGAGCTTGACGACCTTGCGCGGATGCTCGGCGGCCAGCGGCAGCGTGTCGTTCGGCGTTGACCAGTCCAGGTCGGCGTCGGTGGCCACCTTGACCACCGGCCCCGCCGCCTCGATGTAGTCGGCGGCTTTGAGCAGCTTGGTGCGATACGCCTTGCTCATCTTGGACTTCGGGTCGTTGGCCGCGGCGAGGATGTTCTCCAGCGAGCCGTGCTGCGCCAGCAGTGTGGCGGCGGTCTTCTCTCCGATGCCCGGCACGCCGGGCAGACCGTCGCTCGGATCGCCCCGCAGCAGCGCGAGTTCGGCGTAGGCCGGACCCGCCCGGTCGATCGGGACGCCGTATTTCTCGGCCACCTCGACCGGGCCCCATTTCGTCGCCTTGGCCAGCCCGCTACCCAGGTAGAGCACCCGGACCGACACCGGCTCGTCGCGGACCAATTGCAACAGGTCGCGGTCCCCGCTGACCACGACGACGGGATCGCGTTCCTCGCGGGCGGCCAGGGTGCCCAGCACGTCGTCGGCCTCGTGCTCGGCGGCGCCGGCGGTCGGGATGCCGAACGCGTCGAGAATCTCGAAGATCATGTCGACCTGCGGGGTGAGTTCGTCGGGCACCTCCTCGACGTCGGGCTCGCGGTCGGGGTGTTCCTCGAGGACTCGGTGCGCCTTGTAGGAGGGGATGAGGTCGACGCGCCACTGCGGACGCCAGTCGTCGTCGCGGCACACGACGAGGCGGCCCGGACGCTCCCGGGTGATCACCGTCGCCACGGCGTCCAGGAAACCGCGCAGCGCGTTGACGGGGCGGCCGTCGGGCGCGGTGATCGAGCTGGGCACCCCGAAGTAGGAGCGAAACCACATGCTGGCGCCGTCGAGCAGGACGAGGGGAGCGGCCACGGTCACTGACAGTAGCGCGACGGGCGAGCGAGGTCGCCACCTATCCGGGCGCGGATTAGCCTGAATCCCATGACAGCCAACCGATTCAGCACCGATGTCTACGCCTCCCGGCTGCGCGCCGCCGCCTCGGCCGCGGCCGACGCCGGTCTTGCGGGCCTGGTCATCACCCCGGGCTACGACCTTCGCTACCTGACCGGTTCACGTGCGCAGACGTTCGAGCGGCTCACCGCGCTGGTGCTGCCGGTCGACGGCGACCCGACCGTCGTGGTGCCGCGACTGGAGTTGGCCGCGCTCAAGGAGTCCGCGGTGCCCGAACTCGGCCTGACCGTGCGCGACTGGGTCGACGGTGATGACCCGTACGCCGTGGTCGCCGAGTCGCTCGGTGGGGGAACGTGCACGGCCGCCGTCACCGACTCCATGCCCGCCCTGCACCTGTTGCCGCTCGCCGACGTGCTCGGCGCGGTGCCCGTGTTGGCCACCGACGTGCTGCGCAGGCTGCGGATGATCAAGGACCCGGCCGAGATCGACGCGCTGCGCACGGCCGGCGCGGCGATCGACCGGGTGCACGCCCGCGTCCCCGAATTCCTGGTGCCCGGACGCACCGAGGCCGACGTCGCCGCCGACATCGCGGAAGCCATTGTCGCCGAAGGGCATTCGGAGGTCGCCTTCATCATCGTCGGCTCGGGGCCGCACGGCGCCGACCCGCACCACGAGTGCTCGGACCGCGAACTGCGCGCCGGCGACATCGTCGTCGTCGACGTCGGCGGACCCTACGAGCCCGGCTACAACTCCGATTCGACCCGCACCTACAGCATCGGCGAACCGGATCCCGAGGTGGCCCGTCGCTACGCGGTGCTGCAGCGGGCCCAGCACGCCGCGGTCGAGGCCGTGCAGCCCGGTGTCACCGCCGAACAGGTCGACGCCGCCGCCCGCGACGTGCTGGCCGCCGAGGGATTGGCCGACGCGTTCGTGCACCGCACCGGCCACGGCATCGGGCTGTCGGTCCACGAGGAGCCCTACATCGTCGCCGGCAACACCCTGACGCTGGAGGAGGGCATGGCCTTCTCGGTCGAGCCGGGGATCTACTTTCCCGGAGAGTGGGGTGCGCGCATCGAGGACATCGTGATCGTCACCGGCGACGGCGCCGAGTCGGTGAACCACCGACCGCACGACCTGATCGTCGTGCCCGCGGGCCCAGCCGCCACGGCTTGACCCGCCGTCAATCGGTGATGCGGTCCAACAGGTCCGAGGAGCCCAACACCCGCTCGACGCGGACCTCGATCACGACGCGCTTCGGGTTGACCCGCGGCGTGCGGTACCGCTGGGCGTAGCGCAGTTCGGCGTCGCGAACGGCGTCGGGATCGGTGTTGACCTGGGCTTTGCCCTCCAGTGACAGCCACCGCGCGCCGTCGACCTGGCTGAGCACCGCGACGCCCTGCCGCTCGGCGTTGACCGCCTTCTGGGATCCGCCGCTGGTGATGACGCGGGCGATGTGCGTGGTCGGGTCGAACGTGAACCCGACGGCGACGACGTGCGGCGAGTTGTCCGAGCGCAGGGTCGTCAGCATCGCGAGATGACGCTCGGACAGGAACGCGAGCGCGTCGGTGGTGAGCCGGGTGGTCGCCCGGCGGCTGGACTGGGCCATCGGCCTTCACGGTAGCGCAGGACATAATCGCTGCCATGACAGACACGGCTGACGCTCGCCCGCCTTTGGTCGTGATCTTCGGCGGCCGCAGCGAGATCGGCCTCGAAGTGGCCACGCGCCTGGCGCCGGGAGCGGTGGTGCTGCTGGCGGCGCGCCGGTCCAACGACCTCGATGCGGAGGTGGCCGCGGTGCGGGCGGCGGGCGCCGCGGCGGTGCAGGTGCGCGAGTTCGACGCCGACGACCTGGACTCCCACGGCCCGCTCGTCGAGTCCATCGTCGCCGAGCACGGCCCGATCGGCACCGCGGTGCTGGCCTTCGGCATCCTCGGCGACCAGGCCCTCGCGGAGAAGGATCCCGCGCACGCCGCCGCGATCGTGCACACCGACTTCGTCGCGCAGGTCAGCCTGCTGACCGTCCTGGCGGAGACGATGCGCGTCGCGGGCGCCGGAACCATCGTCGCGTTCTCGTCGGTGGCCGGCGTGCGGGTGCGACGCGCCAACTACGTCTACGGGTCGGCCAAGGCCGGGCTGGACGGATTCTGCAGCGGCCTGGCCGACGCACTGCACGGTTCGGGGGTGCACCTGCTGGTGGTCCGGCCGGGCTTCGTGATCGGCCGTATGACCGAGGGGATGAAACCCGCACCGTTGTCTCGAAGACCGGCGGTCGTGGCCGACGCGACGGTGCGCGCGCTGCACCGCGGTCGGAGCGCGGTGTGGGTGCCCGCACCGCTGGCGCTGCTGGCGCTGGCGTTCAAGATGACGCCGCGGTTCGTGTGGCGGAGGCTGCCGAGGTGATCGTCGTCGTCGGCATCGGCGCCGATGGGATGGCCGGCCTGTCACCGCGTGCCAGAGCCGAACTCACGAGGGCCACCGTAGTTTACGGCTCGCGGCGCCAACTCGATCTGCTCGACACCAGCGTGTGCGCGACGCGTCGAGAGTGGCCGTCGCCGATGCTGCCCGCGCTGCGCACGCTGCTCGACGACGCCGACGGCGACGTACACGTCGTGGCCAGCGGCGACCCCCTGCTGCACGGCGTCGGCGGCACACTGATCCGGATTCATGGACCCGACCGGGTGACGGTGCTGCCGCACGTGTCGTCGGTGACGCTGGCGTGCGCGCGGATGGGCTGGGCGGTGCAGGACACCGAGGTGATCAGCCTGGTGGTCGGCGACCCGCAGACCGCGGTGCGCCGCGGCGGTCGGGCGGTGGTGATGTCGCGCGACGCATCGACACCGTCGACCTTGGCGCGCGTGCTGACCGACACCGGCCGCGGCGAATCCGAAGTCACGGTGCTCGAACAACTCGGCGGCTCCGCGGAGCGGCGTCGCACGGCCACCGCCCGGGAGTGGGCCGCCCGGCCGCCCGGCGACGTCGACGACCTCAACGTGATCGCGGTGCGCTATCTGCCCGATGAGCGGCGCTTCGGGGTGCTGCCCGACGACGTGTACGCCAACGACGGGCAGATCACCAAACAGCCGATGCGGGCGATCACCCTGGCGGCGCTGGCGCCGCGGCCGGGGCAGACGCTCTGGGACGTCGGCGCGGGGTCGGGCAGCATCGCGATCGAATGGTGTCGCAGCGGACCCGGTTGCCGCGCAGTGGCGTTCGAACGCGACGACAAACGCCGCGAACGCATCGCCGAGAACGCGCTGGCGTTCGGCGTCCCGGTCGAGGTGCGGTGCGACGCGCCCGAGTCGTTCGACTCCGTGTCCCCGCCCGACACCATCTTCGTCGGCGGCGGCCTCACCCGACCGGGCCTGCTGGAGGCGTGCTTCGAGCGGCTGCCGTCGGGTGGTCGGCTGGTCGCCAACGCCGTTACCGTGGAGTCTGAAGCCCTTGTCGCCCAGTGGTATTCACGTTTCGGCGGTGATCTCCAGCGGTTCGCGCACTACCGCGGCGAGGCGCTCGGCGGGTTCACCGG
>NZ_CVTB01000318.1 GCF_001050015.1 Mycolicibacterium malmesburyense | reverse complement strand
GTTCGGTGTGGGCGGTCAGCCCGCCGATCTCCGCGCCGAAGTCGGTCATGCGTTGCAGCAGTTCGCTGTAGAAGAGTTTGACGATCGAGGCGTCGGCCGGGCCGGCGTTCCCGGTCGCTGGAATCTCTGCGGACTCGACCAGCTTTCGGCACAGCCCGCGCAGCCCGGTGAGCTCGGTCTCGAACTGTGCCAGCCGGTCGGCGACGACCGGGTCGTCGACCGGTGCGCTCTGAGCCAGCCAGCGAAAGCCCGCGTTGCCCAGTCGCTCGGCGAGTTCGAGCATCGTCATGCCGCGCTCGGCGCCGAGGGTGGCCTGGGCGACCCGCCAGCCGTCATTCTCCGCGCCGATCAGGTTGGCGGCGGGGATCGAGACGTCGTTGAGGAAGATCTCGCAGAAATGCGAGTCGCCGATCGCGTTGCGGATGGGCCGGACCTCGACGCCGGGTGTCGTCATGTCGAGCAGGAAGTACGAAATGCCTTTCCGCTTCGGCGCATCGGGGTCGGTGCGGGCCAGCAGCAGGCACCAGTCCGCGTGCTTACCGCCGCTCGCCCAGAGCTTCTGGCCGTTGACGACGTACGAGTCGCCGTCCTTGCGCGCGGTGGTGCGCAGGCTCGCAAGGTCGGATCCGGCCTCGGGTTCGGAGAAGCCCTGGACCCAGATCTCGCCGTCGAGGATTGCGGGCAAGTGGCGTTGGCGCTGCTCGTCGGTCCCGGCGATTAACAGCGTCGAGGCGGCGTGGTGGATCCCGACGAAGGCGAGCACCAGTCGCGGCGCGTCGTGTGCGGCCAACTCCTGGTACAGCACCACCTGTTCGGGCACCGACATGCCGCCACCCCATTCGGCGGGCCAGTGCGGGACGGCGAAGCCCGCACTGTGCAGTTCGGCGAACCATTGCTTCTGGAAGGCCACGAACTGCTCGTCGCTCGCGCCCGTCTGGGTTTCGCGCCAGTTCGGCGGGATGTGCTCGACGCACCACTGCCGCACGTGCTGCCGAAACTGAGCTAGTGCTCGACTTTCCGGCGGATTGTGACGCATATCTTCAGATTCGGCGGGAGTCACAGGCGAACCGCCTTGGTGCGCAGGAGGTCCATGGCGCGCGCGACGGCCAGGCCGTCGTCGAAGGACGGGGTGATTTGCGTGCCGGTACGCAAAGCGTCGGCCACGCGGCCCAAGAACAGCGAGAGCGCGGGCGGCGGTGAACGCCGCGGGGGCGGGGCGAACTCGATGGTCTCGGGATCGACGCCGGCCCGGCGCACCACCAGTGTCGTATCGGCCGACAGCTCGGCGGTGCCGTCGCTGCCGAGCAGCGTGACCGATGGTGGCGACGGGACGGCGGCCGCGAAACCGGTGTCGTGGGTGGCGGTGCAGCCGTTCGCCATCGCGAACCACGCCGCGTAAGCGTCCTCGGCGGTGGCCGCCTCGGGCGATCCGTCGATGCGGGCGACGCCACCGCAGTCGGTGATCTCGCTGTCGAAGAGCCACCGCGTGAAGTCGATCAGATGGGAGCCGTAGGCGCCGATCCAGCCGCCTCCGAGGTCGCGGTCGTTGATCCAGCCGAACTTGCGTCCGCGCAACCCGCTTCCGTGAAACGTCCAATGGAGGTGCTTGGGAGTGCCGATCGCCCCGTCGTCGGCCAGTTCCTTGAGCCGCGACCACGATTCGTTGAACCGGAACTCGAAGTTGAGGAAGTGCAGAACCCCCGCATCGCGGGCCCTGTCGCGCATCAGTGCCGCCTCGTCGGCGTTGCGCCCGAACGGTTTGTCGCACAACACCGCGCGTCCGTGTTCGATCGCGCCGGTGACGTGTTCGAGGTGCAGGAACGGCGGTGAGTGCACGGAGACCAGGTCGACGTCCGAAGCCAACGCGGCTTTCACCGCGGCCTCGTCTCGTGGGCTGACGACCTCGACATCGAAGCCGTGCCCGGCGTATGCGGGTGCGGCCGCGTGCTTGCCGAACCCGGTGCCGATCACCGCGACCCTCATGCGTACAACCCCGTCAGGCCTGCGGATCCCGCAGCGCGGGTCAGCGCGTCGCGGGTCGCGGACAACCCGAGCGGCAGTCGCCGGATCGGTTGGCTGTAGCGGGACAGCCACGACAAGGTGGTCTCGTCGCAGAAGCCGACCGCACCGTGCAGTTGGTGGCAGACCCGGAACACCACCTCGGCGGCTTCGAGCGCCGACATCCGCAGCGCCAGCGCATCGGTGAGCGCCTCGGGCCGTGCGGTGGCGATGCTCCACAGCGCGTACTTGGCGAGGATGTCGAGGCCGCTGCGCTCGACCTCGGCGTCGGTCAGCTGGAACTGCACACCCTGAAACGACGACAGCGCCTGGCCGAACTGTTTGCGCAGGCTGACGTGGGCGATCGTCAGCTCGATCGCCCGGTCGAGCATGCCGAGCAGGGTCCAGCACGGCAGCACCAGCCCGAGCGCGACGTCGACGGCACCGTGTTCGTCGACGGCGGCCGTCTGCAGTTCGGAGACGAAGCCCGGTCCCGCGGACCCAATCCCGGTCACGATGCCGCGTGTGCCGTCGAGGGTGACCGTCGTCCAACGGTTTTCGAGTCCGGCCACCGCTCCGGCGGGTCGTGTTCCACCCACCACGATCAGGCCGTCGGTGTCGAGGTCGGTGGGGGCGGCCAGCCGTTCGGCGACCGGATAGGGCAACGCCCAGTAGCCCGCGCTGCGGCACAGCGCGGCCGCGGCCTCGAGGCCGTCGGCGTCGTTGCGCGCATCGAGTTCCCAGGCGCCGATTCCGGCGAGGCTCGGACCGACCAGCGACTCGCGCACCTCGGGTTTGGCCTCGGCCTGCTGGACCAGCTGATCGCCGCCCGCGGCCTCGAACGCCCGAAGCGCCTCGCGGCCATACTCTTTGGCGTCGTCGGACAGGTCAAGGATCATCTCGCTCATTTCGTCGCCGCCAACAACGCACGCGACAACAGGATCCGCTGCATCTCGATGCTGCCCGACGACACGGTCGATGCCTGCGAATACTTCCAGTGGTCCTCGACCTCACCGAGGAACCACGCGGCGCGGGGGGCGCCGTGGGACACCTCGGCCGCGATGTCCATCAGGATCTCGGCGCTGTCCTGGTCCAGTTTGGTGACCGCGATCCGGTAGGCGGCGGCGTCACCCGGTTGGATCCGGCCGCTGCTCTGCAGGGACACCACGCGGTAGGCCATCAACCGCGCCCGCCGACAGTGGGTGAGCATCCGGACCCATCGGCCGCGCAGTTCGGCGGGCAGGTCGTCCCACCGGTCGCCGAGCACCGCGGGCGCGGCGGCGAGCAGCCGTTCGCAGCGCGCGTAGCGGGCGATGCCGACCCGTTCGAAGGCCATCACATCCTGCACGACCGACCAGCCCTGGTCGACCGTCCCGAGCACGTCGGCCTCGGTTACGCGCAGGTCGTCGAAGAACACCTCGTTGAGGTGGTGCGGGCCCATCATGCACCGAATCGGCCGAACCTGGATCGCCGGATCATCCATCGGCACAAGGAAAATCGTCAAGCCCTGTTGCTTCTTCTCGCCGCGCGACGTCCGGGCGAGCAGGAAGCACCACTGCGCCATCGTGGCGTACGAGGTCCAGATCTTCTGGCCGCTGACCAGCCAGCCGTCGTCGTCGCGGCGGGCGGTAGTCCGCAGCGAGGCGAGGTCGGATCCGGCCTCAGGTTCGGAGAAGCCCTGACACCAGATCACCTCGCCGCGGGCGATCGGCGGAAGATGTTGGCGCTGCTGCTCTTCGGTGCCGTGTCGCATGATGATCGGGCCGACCCAGTTGACGCCCATGTACTGTGCGCCGCGCGGCTCGTGGTGCGCCCACATCTCCTCACGCACCACCGTCTGCTCCCACACCGACGCTCCCCCACCGCCGAACTCCTTCGGCCACGCCAGGCACAGCAGTTCACGTTCGGCGAGCATGCGGCAGAACCGTTGCGCGATTTCGAGATCGGAGGGGTCGTCGGTGAAAGCGCCCAGATAGTTCTCCGGGACATGCTCCTTGACCAGTGTCCGCAGCTCGCCGCGCAGCTCGGCCGCCCTCTGCCCCATCTCGAAGTCCATGCTCACCCCACCTCCGAAGCGCCGACGCTACGGTTGTTGACGAGATTCGCGCCGTTTTCGTCGGAGACCGCAGTCTCGGCGGAGTCGATGAGGCCGAGTTCGGCGAGCACGTCATCGGTGTCGGCGCCCAGCGTCGGCGCCGGGCCGGCGACTTTGCCGGGGGTGCGGGAGAACCAGGTCGGCACTCCCGGGAAGCGCACCGGACCGTTGGCGGTCTCGACGGTTTCGAAAAGACCGACAGCGTTCAGGTGTTCGTTCTCGAACAAAGCGTCGGGGGTGTTGAGCGGCGCGGCGGGAATCTCGAGTTTCCGGAACAGCTCCAGCCATTCGGCGGTGGTGCGCTCCGTCATGGTCTCGGCCAGCAGCCCGTACACGACGTCGATGTTGTGCGCCCGTTGCTCGAGGGTGGCGTACGTGTCGTTGTTCCACGCGGGCTGCACCGCGTTGACGAACGCGTTCCAGTGCTTGTCGTTGTAGATCAGCGCGGCGATGTGGCCGTCGGCGGTGCGGTACGGCCTGCGGTTGGGCGCCACCGTTCGCGGATACACGGCGGGCCCGAGTGGGGGGTCGAACATGGCGCCGTTGGCATGTTCGACCAGCATGAAGGACGCCATCGTCTCGAACATGGCGACCTCGACCTCCTGGCCCTGCCCCGTGCGCTCGCGATGGAACAGCGCCATCGTCGTCGCGTAGAGGGCGGTCAGCCCGGCCACCTTGTCGGCCATGATGGTTCCGACGAAATCGGCCTCGCCGGTCAATTGTTGTTGTACCGCGGGCAATCCGGCTTCGGCCTGGATGGTGTCGTCGTAGGCGGGCCGGTCGCGGTCGGGCCCGCGGCGGCCGTAGCCGTAGCAGTTGGTGTAGATGATCGCGGGATTGATGGCGGCGACGTCGTCGTATCCGAAGCCGAGCTTGGCGACCGCCTTGGCTCGCATGGAATGGATGAACACATCAGCCCGTTCGATGAGCGCGCGCATCGCGGTCTTCCCGCGTTCGGTCTGCAGGTCCAGCACGACGCTGCGCTTGCCGCGGTTGACGTTGACGAAGACCCCACTCATCCCCGACTCCGGTCCGACCGAGATGAAACGCGTGTTATCGCCCTGCGGGGGTTCGACTTTGATCACGTCGGCACCCATGTCGGCCATGATCTGGGTGCAGTACGGCCCCATCACCATCGCGGTGAGGTCGACGACACGCACGCCGGCAAGCGGCCCGCTAGGCATGGACACCGCCCTCCTGCGCCATTGCGAAGCTGTACTTGATGTGGTCGCCGTGACCGTCCGGCACCACGGGGAACACGACGGGTGCGGAGGTGTCGCGGATCTCGGCGATGTGTGCGCCGACCTCGTCGATCGACCAGGACGGACGATAGACCCCGGGCGTCTCGGCGACCACGGCCCTGGCGATCCGGCCGGCCAGCGCGACCAGCACTTCGCCGGTGATCGAACAGGATTCGTGCGCCAGCCATCCCACCGCGGGGGCCACCAGCTCGGGTCCCATGGGTGGGTACGCCGACGTGTCGATGCCCTCGGCCATCCGGGTCACGGCGGCGGGCACGATCACATTGCTCTTGACACCGTGCGCGGCGCCTTCCATCGCCGCGACGTTCGACAACCCGATCACACCGGCCTTGGCCACCGCGTAGTTCGCGACCTCGTGGTTGCCGTACAGACCGCCGATGGACGACGTCAGCACGATGCGGCCGTAGCCGGCCTCGCACATCGACGGAAACGCCGGGCGCACAACGTGGAACGCACCGCGAAGGTGGACGTCGAGCACCGCCTCGAAATCGTCGTACGTCATCTCGGACAACGGCGCGCGGCGGACGATGCCCGCGTTGTGGATCAGGATGTCGATGCGCCCGTAGCGCTCGAGGGCGGTGTCGACGATCGCCTTACCCCCGCCGGGGGTGGCCACCGAGTCGGTGCTGGCCGCGGCTTCCCCGCCCGCGGCGGTGATCTCTCGCACCACTTCCTCGGCGGGGCCGGGTGTTTCGGACGGTGGGTGCACCGGATCGTAATCGTCGCCGGCGAGGCTCCCGCCCGGATCGTTGACGACGACCTTGGCGCCGTGTTCCGCGAGGAGCATGGCGTACGAGCGGCCCAGTCCCCTGCCGCCGCCGGTGACGACCGCTACCCGGCCGTCGAAGCGCGACTCACCCATCGACGTACCTTCGATTTGTGTGCGAAGAGGAGCGCTCACCGCTCCCGAATGCACACAAATCGCTACTTCTCGAGTACCAGGCCATCGAGGTCGCCCTTGTCGCGCCACTCCTTGAGCAGATCCCCGAAGGCGTAGAAACCCGGCCCGTAGGGCTCACCGAGGTGCGAGCGGATGCCCTCGCCGCCCCCGCCGCCTTCGTTGTTGTAGTACCCGGGCGTGCAGGACGCGTCGAAAGCCGAGTTGTCGACGGCGGTTTCGCGGATGGTATTGCACCACTCTTCCTGCGCATCGGCCGTCGGCTCGACGACCGTGGCGCCCCGCTTCAACGCTTCGGCGATGATGTAGGCGATGTGCTCACCCTGCAGTTCGTAGTTGGCGGCGATGTTGGCCGAGATTCCGACCTGGGTGAAGCCGGTGAAGAACTGGTTGGGGAAGCCGCGGCTCGTCATGCCGTGCAGCGTCTTGTAGCCGTCGTGCCAGTAGTCGTAGAGCGACAGGCCGTCGCGGCCTTCGATCGCGTCGATCGAGTAGCGCCTGCTGATCTCCGTGGTGATCTCGAACCCGCTGGCGTAGATGATGCAGTCGACCTCGTACTCCTGTCCGTTGGCGACCAGGCCCTTCTCGGTGATCCGTTCGACGCCTTTGGAATCGGAGACGTCGACCAGCGTCACATTCGGCCGGTTGAACGTGGGCAGGTAGTCGTCGTTGGACAGCGGGCGCTTGCACAGGAACCGGTAGTACGGTTTGAGCGCTTCCGCGGTGTCCGGGTCCTCGACCAACTCGGCGATCCGGCGGCGCAGCCGCTCCATGATCTTGTAGTCCTCTTCCTCGCGGATCGCCATGAACTGCTCCGGCGTCAACGAGGCCGGATCTTCCAGCGACAGCACCCGCGCCGCGGTGTTGCGGCCGAGTTCGGTCCAGAAGTCGCACACCAGATCGGGCTGCCCCAATGCCATGCCCTCGAACGTCCAGGCATGGAAGTTGCGCTGCCGCTCCTTCTGCCAACCGGGTCCCAACGTCTTGACCCACTCCGGGTCGGTGGGCGCGTTGTTTCGTGCGTCGACCGTCGACGGGGTGCGCTGGAACACGAAGAGGTGCTTGGCGTCTCGGGCCAGGAACGGCACCACCTGGATGCTGGTCGCGCCGGTGCCGATGATCGCGACACGCTTGTCGGCGAGCTTGTCCATGCCGCCGGTGTAATCCCCGCCGGTGTACTCGTAGTCCCACCGCGACGAGTGGAAGCTGTGCCCCTTGAAGTCGTGCATGCCGGGGATGCCCGGCAGCTTGGGCCGGTGGAACGGGCCGGATGCCAGCACCACGAACCGCGCGCGGATGTCGTCGCCGCGGTTGGTGGCGATGCGCCAGCGGTTGATGTCCTCGTCCCAGTGCATCTCGCGGACCTGGGTCGAGAAGATCGCCGAGTCATAGAGCCCGAAGTGTTTGCCGATGCGCCTGCAGTGCTCGTAGATCTCCGGGCCGTCGGCGAACTTCTTGCTCGGGATGTAGTCGAGCTCTTCCAGAAGCGGTACGTAGCAATACGACTCGTTGTCGCATTGGATGCCCGGGTACCGGTTCCAGTACCAGACACCGCCGAAGTCGCCGCCCAGTTCGATGATCCGGACATCCTCGACACCGGCCTTCTTCAGGTGCGCCGCCGACAGCAGACCGCCGAAGCCGCCGCCGAGTACCGCGACGTCGATGTCCTCGACGATCGGATCACGCGGTGCGACGGGGGTATAGGGGTCCACCTCGTAGTAGCCGGCGAAGTCGTCGGACAACTCGACGTACTGCTTCGAACCTTCGGGCCGAAGCCTCTTCGCGCGCTCCTGGGCGTACTTCTCTCGCAGCGCGTCGATGTCGATGTCGTCGGGCGTCTGCGTGGGCCCGCAGGTGTCGAACATTGTCATTGCTCAGAGCTCTTTCGGTTCGCCGGTGCCCATGTACTTGGACAGTTGGTAGTGGAGGTTCACGGTGCTGCGTTCGCGGTACGGGTTGGGCCGGGTGCCGGGGAAGCCGAGCGACTTCATGCCCTGCTGCACCGCGGCCATGTTCGAGAAGTCCTGGGGTAGCACCGAAAGCCAATTCGGGCTGTCCTTGGGCGTGTACTCCCATTCCGTCTGCGGCTCTTGGCCCTTCGGGAACAGCTCCAGCGTGGCCACCTCGAAGATGCACTTGTTCGGGTCGTAGCTCGGATGCGGGCGGGCGCCGTAGCACAGCGCGGTCGTCAACCCCTGGCCGACCTGGAAGTTCGGGAAGATCTGCCAGGCCGTGCCCGCCTGTCCGAGGATGTCGGGCGGGATGGTCGGCCAGACGACGCCGCGGGCTTCGTCGTCACGACGCGCCGACGCCAGCCAGTGCTCGAGCACCTTGTCCGGAGGGGTGCCCTCGGGCAGTTCGTCGACCAGCCGCTTGGCCGCGTTCACCAGCGTCTCGGTGGTGGTCGCGTTGGTCTGCTCCCAGGTGTACATCTGCATCTCCGCGGTGGAGACGCGGGGGTCGTCGCCGGTGCCGAGCCGGATCTTGGATTTGGTGGCCTCCATGTCCTTCGGCGCGTCGTATCCGATGTTGCTGTGCCTGCCCTGCGCCTTGGCCCAGCCCTTGAACTCACCGAACTTGTTGAACTCCGGATGGGTGGTGAACACGTGGTAGGTCTCGTTGAAGGCCTCCAGCGCGACCTTCCAGTTGCAGTCGAAGTACAGCCATTTGCGCCACTTGTAGCGCATGTTCTCCAACCCGAACGGGTCGAGGATCTTGGCGGCCGGGAACAGGTAGTCGGCCAGCGGCTCGCAGTCGGGGTCCATGTTGATGTAGAGCCAACCGCCCCAGGTGTCGACCTGGACGGGCACGAGGTGGGTGTTCTGCGGGGTGAGCGCGCCGTTCCAGTCGTCCTGCTCGCGGATGTGGGTGCAGGCGCCGTCGAGACCGTATGTCCAGCCGTGGAATCCGCAGACAAACGACTTGCGGGCGCGACCACACGCGTTCTTCGCGCCGTCGGGGGTGTCGACGAGGCGGCGGCCGCGGTGCATGCACACGTTGTGGTGGGCCCGAAACTCGTCAGGTCCGGTACGCACCACGATGATCGAGTCGTCGAGGATGTCGTAGGTCAGGTAGCTGCCGACCTCCGGAAGCTCCTCGACGCGGCCGACCTGTTGCCACACCTTGCGCCAGAGCCTGTCCCGTTCGGCGCGCGCGTACTCCTCGGAGACGTAGGCCTCCACGGGGATCGTCATCGGTATCGAAAGCTCTTCAGCGAGTTCTTCTGGCGCTTCCACTCTGGGCTGCATATCGGTCATCTCAACTCCTTAGAACCGACTGATCTCTGCGCGGAAGGTCTCGTCTTTCAGAAACAGCGACGTGTTGTCCGCACCGACGTGCGTCCACTTCAGGTTCAGCCCACCGTCGACGAGCAGCGTCTGCCCGGTGATGTAGCTCGACAGATCGGACAGCAGGAAGAGGATCGCCCCCGCCTGCTCTTCGGGGCGCCCGCGCCTGCCCATCGCGATCGCCCGCCGGTCCCGCTCGGGGTCGACGTCGACGTAGGTGCGCGATGCGGCGGTCTCGGTGACCCCGGGCGCCACCGCGTTGACGCGGATGTTGTCGTGCGCCAATTCGACGGCCATGGTGCGTGTCATCGCGACCACCGCCGCCTTCGCCGTGCCGTACGCGATGTGGAAGGGCGCGGTGTTCATGCCGCTGATCGACGACACCGAGACGATGGACCCGGGCTTGCCGCCGGCCCGGATCTCGGCCGCGACGGCCTGGCTCATGAAGAACGTGGTCTCGAGGTTCGCGGTGAACAGCGCCCGCCAGTCGTCGCGCGTCACCCGGGTCGACGGCATCCACGTCGACGGCGCCGCTCCGCCCGCGACGTTCACCAGCCCGTAGAGATCACCATCGGTGCGGCGGACCTGGTCCATCACGGCGACGATGCCGTCGTCGGTGGAGGCGTCGGCCGCGACCGGTACGACCGGCAGGCCCCGGTCGGCCAGCGGACCGACGTGTTCGTCGAGGTTCTCCTTCGACCGGCTGACGGCCACCACCGTGGCGCCCGCCTCGGCCGCCATCCGGGTGATCGTGGTGCCGATCCCGCCGCCGCCCGCACCCGACACGACGACGACGCGGCCATCCAGCCTCAGAAGGTCGCCCATCAGTATTTGTCCGGACAACGAATAGTGCTCTCCATGTTGCAGAACACTATTCCCCAGCGAGAATCGACGCGTCAAGGGCCGGAAACCTTCTTTCGCGGCCTATTGTCTGGACTAAGCAGCCTTGCTAACGTGCCAGGTCATGACGCGATCGGCGACGGGGTCCTTCCAGCAGTCTCGCTATCCGGGTGGCAATCCGACCAGCGCCGAGGGCTGGCGCATCGACCGGATCACCGCCCCGAGCCGGCTGTTCGGCGCCAACGGGCTGCGCACCGGCCCCGACGGCCGCGTCTATGTGGCCCAGGTGACGGGCAGCCAGATCAGCGCCATTGACCTCGGCTCGAAAAACCTCGAGACGGTCAGCGCCAAAGGTGGTGACATTGTCGCGCCCGACGACGTCGCCTTCGACGGCGACGGCAACCTGTTCGCGACCGAGGTGATGGATGGGCGGGTCAGCGTGCGTGAGGCCTCGGGTCGCACGCGCGTACTGCGTGACGACCTCCCATGTGCGAACGGCATCACCGTCCATCACGATCGCTTGTTCATCAACGAGTGCCGCGACGGCGGCCGGCTGATGGAACTCGACCGCGCCACCGGCGAGCAGCGAATCCTGCTGGAGAACCTGCCTTCACCGAACGCCATGGAGGTGGGACCGGACGGCCTCCTCTACTACCCGTTGATGACGGCCAACGAGATCTGGCGCATCGACCCCCAGGGTGGTGAGCCGCAACGGGTGGCCGCCGACCTCGGTGTCCCCGACGCGGTGAAGTTCGATGCACAGGGCAATCTGGTCTCCACGCAGGTGGCCAGCGGTCAGGTGCTGCGCATCGATCCGCGAAACGGCGAGAAAACCCTTCTGGCGCAACTGAACCCGGGTATCGACAACCTGACCTTCGTCGGTGACCGGCTGTTCGTCTCGAACTTCACCGGTGAGATCACCGAGATCGTCGGCGTGGGCGAGACCCGCACGCTGCTCGGCGGCGGGTTGAACTGGCCACTGGATCTCGCGGTGGGCGAGGACGGTCGGCTCTACGTCGCCGACGGCACCTACTTCTATACCGTCGGCGACGACGGATCGCTGCAGACGGTCGGCATGCTGTTCTCCCCCGGCTACCCCGGCTTCCTCCGCGGGCTGGCACCCGTCGCGGGCGGCGCGTTCGTGGTCGCCACATCGGGTGGCCAGATCGCGCGCTACCGACCCGCCGACGGCGAGACCGACTATCTGGCAGACGGTTTCGACCAGCTCTACGGTGTCGCGGTCGGACCGGACGAGCGGATCGTGTTCACCGAGCTCGGCACCGGAAGGGTGCACGGGCTGGGCTCGGGCGGTACCGAGGTTTTGGCGTCGGACCTGCGGGACCCGGTCGGTGTGGTCTTCGACGCCGATGGCCGCCCGTTGGTCGCCGAGTCCGGCGCGGGACGGGTGGTCGCGGTCGGTGACGGGACGCAAACGGTGGTCGACGAATTGCAGCGGCCTCAGGGGATGGCGATCGCCGACGACGTGCTCTACATCGTCGACGCGGGCGCGAAGGAAGTGGTCGCGGTGGACCTGGCCACCATGGCGCGCACGACGATCGCCTCGGATCTCCCGGTGGGTCCCCCGCCGGGAGTGAACCCCAAGCCGCTCAAGGGAATGCCGCCGTTCTCCGGACCGCAGGGACCCTTCGCGGGGATCACCGTCGGCCGCGACGGCACGCTGTACGTGTCGGCGGACGGCGAGGGCAGCGTGCTGGCGCTGCGGCGGACATGACCGTCAGCCCCACCGACCATCGCTACCTGCAGGTGGCGCGGACCCTGCGCAAGGAGATCGTCGACGGGATCTACCCCGTCGGCTCGCAGTTGCCCACCGAACAACAGCTGTGCGAACGCTTCGCGGTCAGCCGCTACACCGTCCGCGAGGCGCTGCGCCGGCTGCGGGAGGACAACCTGATCGCGTCGCGCCCACGCGCCGGAACCCTGGTGGTCCCCCGGCCGGCATCGAATTCCTATGTCCAGGACGTGGTCTCGATCGATGACCTGCTGGCGTTCGCGGCGGGGGCACAGCTGACGATCGAGTCCAACGCGATGGTCACCGTCGACGACGACCTGGCGGACCGCACCGGGTTGCAGACCGGTTCGGAGTGGCTGGCGGTGCGCGGTTGCCGGCAGGCCGAGAGCAGCGATACGCCCGTCTGCACCACCGAGTACTACATCAATCGGGCGTTCGCGGCGGTCGGCCGTCTGCTGCAACGGCATTCGGGACCGATCTTCCCGCTGATCGAGGACCTGTTCGGCGTCAGCGTCGTCGAGGTGCATCAGGAGATGGCCGCCATCACCGTGACGCCGGAACTCGCGAAGGCGCTCAAGGTCGAGGCGGGCAGCGCCGCCCTCGAGATGCGCCGCACCTACACGACCTCCGACGGCGAGGTCGCGCAGGTGACCGTCAACACCCATCCCTCGTCGCGGTACCGGCATTCGATGACCATGCGCCGGATCAAGGGCTAGGCACCGACCGTGCGGGTCGACGAGAAGCGCAGCGCCGACGCCTACCGGCGTGGGCTGTGGTTGCACGACACGCTGGCCGACGCGCTGCGCGATGCGGCCACCGCGAACCCCGACCGGATCGTGTTGGTGGACGGCGATATCCGGATCACCTGTCGCCGGCTTCACGACCAGGCCGTCGCGCTGGCGCACGCGTTGATGTCGCGCATGCCCCCTGGAAGCGTGGTGTCGTTCATGCTGCCGAACTGGTACGAGGCGGCGGTCGTGTACCACGCGGCGACGTTGGCCGGCATGGTCGTCAACCCGATCCTGCCCTCGCTGCGCGATCGCGAACTGTCGTTCATTCTGGGCGACGCCGACGTCCGGGCGATCTTCGTGCCTGCCACCTTCAACAAGCACGACTACGTCACGATGCTCGACCGGGTCACCGGAGCGATGGCCGCCCCGCCCGAGGTGGTCGTCGTGCGGGGGGACGCGGGCCAGCACACCCCGTACGAATCGCTCTTCGGCGGCGACGGGACGAGTGTGTTGCCGGTGTTGAACGCCGACACGGTCCGCATGATTCTGTACACATCGGGGACGACCGGTCGGCCGAAAGGCGTCCTGCACACCCACAATTCGATCCACGCCCTGATCCGCCAGATCGGGGGGCACTGGCACGTCTCGCCCGGCGACACCTTCCTGGTGCCGTCCCCGATCGCCCACATCGGCGGGTCCATCTACGCGTTCGAGTGCCCGCTGTTGCTGGGCAGCACCGCGGTGCTGATGCAGCGCTGGGATCCCGATGCGGCCGTGGCGTTGATGCTCGACGAGCGGGTCACGCACATGGCGGGCGC
>NZ_CVTB01000317.1 GCF_001050015.1 Mycolicibacterium malmesburyense | reverse complement strand
CTCGTCCCGCCTATGGCCGACGCTTCCGCGTGAGCGTGCGTTGGCAGGGCACGCCACCTTAGCTCAGTCGGCAGAGCGGCTCACTCGTAATGAGCAGGTCAGGAGTTCGATTCTCCTAGGTGGCTCCACACCGTTTGACGCCTCACGCGTTCTGCAACACCTCGTGAGCGACCTTCATCGCCGAATTGGCGGCGGGGAAACCGGCGTAGCCGGTGCAGTGGTAGATGAGTTCGGCGATCTCGTCGTCGGTCAGCCCGTTGTTGCGCGCGATCTGGACGTGGATCCGCAGCTCGTCCTCGGCGCGCAGCGCGACGAGGATGCCGAGCGTGATGAGGCTGCGGTCGCGGCGGCTCAGGCCCTCGCGGGTCCAGAGCCGACCGAACACGTTGTCCATTGCGAGGCCGAGCATCTCGCCGCCGAACGATTCCGTCGGCAGTTCGACGTCGCCGTCGGGAAGGACTCCCGGAAGCAACTCGCGGAAAACCTGCATGCCCTGCTCACGAATGTCTGTCATTCCCACAGCGTGACATGGCCGGGGACTACCTCGGCGCAACGAAGCCGACGGGTCCCGATGCGATGCACACCGACAGCGCGGCCGTGTTCGCACGGACGTCGATTGCGTCGCCCGCACCCGGCAACCGGACGAACACCCGGTTCAGTCCCGGTCGCACCGGCACCCTGACCTCGATGCCCTCCGACAGCGACATCGTCATCGAACCGTCGCTGTTGGCCAGGTAGTTGATCTCGGCCGTCCAGTCCGCAGGTAGCAGCGGCCCGTCCAGCGGCATGCGGACGGGAACCTCCGGCTGCACGAGGTATCCACAGTCCGGATGTGGTCCCGGCGCGATGCTGCGAACCCAGGTCACCTTGGCGTCGACGACCCGCCCCACGTGATCGAGCATCCGTAATTCGTCGGTGGCCGAAGCGAATTCGGGACGATCGCGCACCAAGGCGAACATGTGGCTGGCCCGGTTCTCCGGCCCGACCACCCGCTGCAGCACCATCGGGTCGACCTCCTGGTCGAGCATCGGCGCATTCGACATCCGTGCGGCATGGGCCAAGCCCGGCAACGCATTTCGTAGATACGTCCGCGCCGGGTCGTCTCGCCACACCGTCAGGAAGGACGCCGTCGAGTACAGACTGCTGGCGACGAATGCCGCGGTGAACGCACAGATCAGCGCTGTGCGGGGTCGCGAAGCGTCCAGCCATCGCGTCCCCTCCCGGTTCGGCGCGCACAACCCCACCGCGGCCAGCAGCGCCAGCACGATGACCAGATCGGGCAGATAACGCAGGGCCTGCGCCAGTTCCAGCGCGGTGAACTGCGACGAGCGCATGAGGTAGATCGGGATCTGACAGCCCACCGCGTACCCGGCCGCCACCAGCCACACCGCGGTCAACCGCCGCTTGCGCAGCATCGTGAGCGCCACCACCGCGGCCAGGACCACCCAACCCAGCACCATCACCGTCACCGGCGGGGTGCCCCACGGCGACGCAGGCGCCCAACGCTGCCAATCCCACGGACCGCCGACCAATCCCGGCACGATCCCGTGGGTCACCGATCTCGCGAGCAGGTCCCACGTCATCGGCAGATCGAGGGTCCACCGCTTCTGATCGACCACCATCAGGTACACGCCGACCCAAGCCGCGGTGATCACCAGCGATGGAACCCACAGGCGAATACCCCGGCGCCACACCGCTTTCACCGACCCCGTCTCGGTCACGTGGGCCAGCAGCGCCGTCACCGCGAACGCGACGAAAGGAATCACCGCCGCCTTCTCGAAGAACAGCAGCCCTCCGAGGTAGACCGCCAACGCCCGCACCGCGTGGCGCCGGTCGCCGGTGCGGACGAGAAGGATCGCGTCGCCGCAGACCCACGCCATCGCCGCCAGCATCGGCAACGAGTTCAGGGCCGCCGCCCACCACGCGAATCCGGGTACCGCCAACGGCGTGAACAACGCGAATGTCAACGGCAGCAACAGCACTGGCCGCCATCCGAGGATGACGTGCAGCGTGCGCAGCAATGCCAGCGACACCAACACCTGCAGAACGACCAGGCTGATCGCCGGGCCGACCCAGTTCAGCGGCGCGAGAAGCGTGATGGCGCCCGCCACGAGGAACGCCGCGGGCATGACGTGGCCGTCGTGGTCGTCGAACAGGTACTCCGGTGAGAGGAGCGGTTGCGTGCCCGCGCGGCCGATCAGGATCAGGTCGTCCCAATAGAAGTAGCCGCCGAACGCCAGCACCGCCCGGATCGCCAACTGCACGGCGATCAGGACGACGGCGGTGCGAGCGACCCAGTTGCCCGGCGCGAACTTACCGCGGATACGCATCCCCTGCTTGCCGGCGAGCGATCCATGCCGACCGCACCATCTCCTCCAACGAATGCCGCATGCGCCAGTCGAGGTCGCGTGCGGCCAGGTCGCCCGAGGCGACGATGCGGGCGGGGTCGCCGGGGCGGTGCGGACCGATGACGGGCTCGAAATCGAAACCGGTGACGTCGCGGATCGTCGTCATGATCTCGCGCACGGAGGTTCCGCTGCCGCTGCCGAGGTTGTAGACGGGCTCGATCGGTTCGCCGCTCACCAGTCGACGCGCGGCGGCGACGTGGGCCAGCGCGAGGTCCGAGACGTGGACGTAGTCGCGCACACACGTCCCGTCCGGCGTGGGATAGTCGGCGCCGTTGATCCTCGGGGTCTCGTCGCGGCACAGCATGTCGAACACCAGCGGAAAGAGGTTGTGGGGGCTGACGTCGAACAGGTCCGCCGACCCCGATCCCACGACGTTGAAGTACCGCAGGCTGGTGTGCCCCAACCCGGACGCGCGTGCGGCGTCGCGAATCATCCACTCGCCCACCAACTTGCTGACCCCGTACGGCGATTCGGGCGCCGTCGGAGTCTGCTCGGTGACGGTGTCGACATCCGGGGTGCCATAGGTGGCGGCGCTGGAGGAGAACACGATCTTGTCCGTGCCGACGGCATCCATCGCCTTGAGCAGCGTGACCATCGCCGAGACGTTCTGCTCATAGGTGTGCAGCGGCCGCTGCACCGAGACACCGGCGTACTTGAAACCCGCGATGTGGATCACGCCGTCGACGCGGTGCTCGTCGAGCGTGCGGGTGACCAGCTCGCCGTCGAGCAGGGTGCCGCGTACCAGCGGGACCGTCGCAGGGACGAATCGCTCGAGTCCGGTCGACAGGTCGTCGATCACCACCACGGGCATGTCGGCACCCGACAAGGCGCGCACCACATGGGAACCGATGTATCCCGCGCCGCCGGTCACCAGCCAAGTCATTCGATCTTCCTCACCGTAGAACGGGGCCAGCATACGGATCGGCGGCCTCGGTTCCGAACCGGCTTCACGACGCGCGCCCACGCGAGAGCGCGAACAGGTGCACGGCGATGCCGACCACCGGACCGCACAACAGCGCGACGACCGTGCGGGTCTCGAGATCGAGCGGTAGCAGCAGCAACAATGTCGACGCGACGGTCGCCGACACCCAGCCCACCGAGTACGCGCGGTGCAGTGCGGCCGCCACCGCCGCCGCCCCGGTGAGCGTGAGCAGCGACACCGCGATCGCCCCGCCCGTCAACCACGCCAACAGCGCGCCGTCCGCGCGGTATTCGGCGCCGAACGCGCTGCGCAGCAGCCACGGTCCGGCGGCCCAGGCGACCAGCACACCGGCCAGGCCCACACCGATCACGATGGCGGCCGGGGTCACCAGCGCCCGCACCCGATGCGTTCGTTGGTCCACGAAGTGAGCCACGAGGTTGCCCTGCATCGCGGTCAGCGGAACGAGCAGCGGCGCCCGCGTCAGCGTGACGGCCAGGATCACGATGCCGCCGGCCGCGCCGAGGTCGCCCGAGGTGGCCTGCAGCAGCACCGGGAACCCCATGACCAGGATCGCGCTGGCACTCGCCGCGGTGATGGAGTGGGATGCGCCGCGCAGGAAGGACACGGTGCCGACCGGCGTCAGCAGGCTCGCGGCGCGCCGGGAGGCCGGGGAGACGAGCAGCATGATCAGCCACGCGACCGCGCCGGCCACCGTGGCCCACAGGTAACCGGCCAACCCCCAGCCGACGAGAAAAGTCGCCACGGCGACCAGCAACCGAAGGCTCGCGTCGGTCACCATCAGCGATCCGTAGGCCGTCCACCTGTCCTGGCCCGCCAGCATGCCCAAAAGCGTTGAGTGCAAACAGAACAGCGCCAAGCCGATCGCGAGCAGCGTTACCGAGAGCCACCGCGACTCGACGAACACGTGCCCGGACCACAGCGGCGAGCTGAGCGCGATCACCGCGGCCGCTACCGCACCCACGCCGGCGGCCACCCACATCGGGCGAGTATGGGGACCTCGTCGCGCGTCCACGTGCGCGGCGGACCGGGCCTCCCTGGTGGCCTCCTGCAACAGGCCGCCCGTCGCCCCCGAGACCAGACCGAACGCACCCCAGAACACCGCGAACAGTGAGAACCCGGCGGGCTCGAGGTCACGGGCGGCCAGATAGAGCACGGCGTAACCGCAGACCGCGATGACGGCGGTGGCCGCGCCGACGCGGACGACGCTGCCGCGCGCGGCAGGACCGGTCGTCGATGCGCCGCTCGCGGTGAGCGGATCGAAGGGCGCGCCCGTGTCGGTCACGGCGGATCCAGTTGTGGTAGTTCGCTGGAATACAGCCAGCCGTCCCACAGCGGGCGCAACGACTCGGTGGCGTAATGCGATGCCAGCCCGGTGAAATCGTCGGTCACCACGGTGCTGTGGCGGTAGCGGCCGGTCCAGTCCCGCAGCAGCGCGAAAAAGCCGTCGTCCCCGAGCCGGCGCCGCAACATGTGCAACGTCAGGGCTCCGCGCTTGTAGACGCGGTCGTCGAACATGTCGCGCGGCCCGGGATCGGCGAGCACGAGGTTCTGCGGCGACTCCGCGAGGCGCCGGTGGTAATGCCGCGCCCACTCTTCGGCACTGCGGCCGCCGGAATTCTCCGACCACAACCACTCGGCGTAGCACGCGAATCCCTCGTGCAGCCAGATGTGCCGCCACCGCCTGGCGGTCACCGCATTGCCGAACCACTGGTGTGCGAGTTCGTGCGCGATCAGACGCTCGGCGCCGCGCTCACCGTCGCAGTGGTTGGCTCCGAAGATCGAGATCCCCTGTGCCTCCAGCGGAATCTCGAGGTCGTCGTCGGTCACCACGACCGTGTATCCCTCACTCAGGGGATAGTCACCGAACAGCTTGACGAACAGCTGCATCATCTGGGGTTGATGGGAGAAGTCGTGTTCGAAGTTCTCGCGCAACCGGGTTGGAAGCACCGCGTGAATCGGAACCCCGTTCTTGGCCAGTCGAAGGCGCTCGTACAACCCGATCTGCAGGGTGAACAGGTAGGTCGAGGTCGGCTCGGGCAACTCGTACGTCCAGGCCGTCATGCCCGCCCGCGCTCGCCGGGACACCAACTCGCCGTTGGCGACCACGCGGTACGGGCTCTCGGCCGCGATCCGGATGCGAAAGCTCGCCTTGGCGCTCGGGTGGTCGTCACAGGGAAACCAGGTCTGCGCACCGTTCGGCTGGCCGGCCACCAGGGCGCCGTCGGTCAATTCCTCGAAACCCACGTCGCCCCATAACGAACGGAGAGGCCGGGGCGACCCTCCGTACCGCACGACGATGGTCATCGCCGCACCGGTGGGCAGCGGCTCGCGCAGTGTGACGTGCAGCTTGCCCCCCGATGTTCGGAACTGTTGTGGCCGAACGCCGTTGACGGTCAGCTTTGTCACCGACATGGTGTCGGCGAGGTCGAGGGTGAAGGTGCGCAACGTGGCCAGTGTCACCGCCGTGATCGTCGCCGTGCCCGCGAGCCGGTTGATGGCCACCTTGTACTCGAGGTCGAGTTCGTAGCGGGAGACGCGATAACCGAAGTTGCCGCTGGAGGGCAGGTAGGGGTCGATGACCGGTGTCGATTTCTTCTTGCTTCTCGTCACGCGGCGGTTTCTTCGGTCGCAGGTGCCGACGCGCCGCGCTTCTTGCGCGTGCGCCACGGTGCGATCGGGTTGCCCTGCCATCGGGTCGACGCGGGCACCTCGTCGCCCCGCATGACCAGTGAGGCCGGGCCCACGGTGGCCCCGGCGCCGATGCGCGCCGCGGGCAGCACCACACCATGTGCGCCCAACGTCGAACCCCGTTCCAGCGCAACACGGTCCATCCGCATGATCCTGTCGTGGAACAGATGCGTCTGCACCACGCAGCCACGGTTGACCGCGACGCCCTCTTCGAGCGTGACCAGGTCGGCCTCGGGCAGCCAGTAGGTCTCGCACCAGACGCCGCGGCCGATCTTGGCGCCCAGCGCCCGCAGCCACAGGTTCATCACCGGCGTGCCGCTGGCCGCGCGCGCGAACCACGGGGCGGCGACGGTCTCGACGAAGGTGTCGTAGACCTCGTTCCGCCAGACGAACGGCGACCAGAGCGGATGCTCACCCGGGTCGATGCGACCGACCACAAGCCATTTCGCGATCACGGCCACCGTTCCGGCGACCGCCCCGGCGATCAGCAGCAGCGGGCCGACGCTCAGCGCGGCCCACCCCCAGCCGGCCTCCACGACCAGCCACTGCAGGGTCAACAGCACCGCAACCCCGATGCCGAACGTCACGATCAGCGGTACCGCCCGACACAACTCGACCAGTCCGCGCAGCAGCTTCAGCCGCGCCGAGGGGTGGAACGTGCGCAGCGCGTCGGCGGCGGTCGGCTTGCGGCGCAACCGAACCGGTGGGCTGCCCAACCAGGACGACCCCGCCTTGGCCTTGTGCGGGGCCGCCGACAACACCGCCACCAGCCCGTCGTCGGGAACCTTGCGACCCGGCTGGGTGATGCCGGAGTTGCCCAGGAACGCCCGCTTACCGATCGTGGCCTTGGCCACGTGAATCCAGCCGCCGCCCAACTCGTAGGACGCCACCATGGTGTCGTCGGCGAGGAAGGCGCCGTCCTCGACCACGGTGAACTTGGGTGTGAACAGCGCCGTCGAAATCTCGGTTCCGCGACCGACCTTCGCGCCGAGGGCGCGCAGCCACCACGGTGTGAGCAGGCTCGCGTAGATCGGGAAGAGATACGTGCGCGCGGCGTCCATCAGGCGCTCGGTGGCCCAGAGTTGCCAGCCCGTACGACTGCGCACCGGGTGGTACCCCTCGCGCAGGCCGAGCGAGAGCAGTCGCACGCCGACCACCGTCAGCGCGGCGTAGGCGAACGCAGCCACCAGGGTCGCCGCCGGCGTCCACAGCGCGGCGGGAAGGATCGCGTCCACCACCGAATCCGTATTGCGCACACCGTATCCGACAACGGCCAGCCCGGCCGCGATCGCCAGCAGCGGAAGCCCGCCGAGGAGTATCGAGGTGATGCCGTAGACCGCGACCCACAGCGGGGCGCGGGGCGGGCGGTGCTGCGGCCAGGGATGGCGGGCCTTACCCGATTTCACCGCGGGTGACCCCTTCCAGTACTGGCCGTTCTTCACCTTGCCGACCACCCCGGAGCCGGGTGCCACATCGGCGTTCTTCCCGACCACGGCGCCGGGCAACAGCGTGGTCCGCGCGCCGACCGTCGCGTCGTTTCCGACCGTGATCGGCCCGACATGGAAGAGGTCACCGTCGACCCAGTGTCCGCACAGGTCGACCTCCGGTTCTATCGAGCTGCGGTGCCCGAGCTTGAGCATTCCGGTGACCGGTGGGGCGGAGTGCAGGTCCACGCCCTTGCCGACCTTGTTGCCCAACGCGCGCGCGTAATACACCAACCATGGTGCGCCCGCCAGGTTTTCGGCACCGCTGGCCTCGGCGAGCCGTTCGGCGAACCACACCCGCAGGTGCACCGGCCCGCCGCGTCGGTAGGTGCCGGGCCGCAGCCCGTCGAGGAGAAGCCGGGCGCACAACGCCGCGATGCCCATGCGGCCCAGCGGCGTGACGAACACCAGGAAGCCCACGCCGACCCACCACCAGTTCAGGGGCGCGGTCCACGGGACGAATCCGGCCAGCACGTTGTTGGCCACCGCCAGCCACACCACCCACTGCAACCCGGACAGCGCGGCCAGCGGTAGCGACAACGCCGCCTGCACGGTCTGCGTCAGTCGCGATGTCGGCTTCACCTCGCGCGGCTGTACCTGGGGCGGCGGGTCGAGCTCGTCGAGGAACCCCGCGAGCGAACCCAGGCGCGGATGGTCGTAGAGGTCGGCGACCGTCACCTGCGGATGGCGCCGGCGCACGGCGGCGACCAGTTGCGCGGCCGACAGCGAGCCGCCGCCGAGCGCGAAGAAGTCGGCCTCCGGACCGGCGACCGGAGCGGCGAGGACATCGCGCCACAGACCGGCCAGCCACCGCATCGTCCCCGTCAGCTGCGCGCCCTCGTCGTCGCCGACGTCGACCGGCCACGGCAGCGCCTCGCGGTCGACCTTGCCGGAGGTGCGGGTGGGCAGTTCGTCGACCAGTACGAGGCGCGGCACCAGCGGTGCGGGCAACGTCTCGGCCAACGACACGCGAGCCTTGGCGATGTCGAACGCGGGGTCGGCGCTCGCGACATAGCCGACCAGCAGCGGCGTACCGCCGGCCGTGCGGCGGACCGCGGCGGCCCCACCGCTCACCCCGGGCAGGTTGACCAGCGCGGTGTCCACCTCGCCGAGCTCGATGCGGCGCCCGCCGAGCTTGACCTGATCGTCGACGCGGCCCACGAAGTAGAGCCCGTCGGACTCCAGCCGCACCAAGTCGCCGCTGCGGTAGGCGCGCTTCCAGCCGAGCGAGGGCATCGCGGCGTACTCCTCGGCGTCCTTGTCCGGGTCGAGGTAGCGGGCCAGCCCGACACCGCCGATGATCAGCTGCCCCACCGCGCCGTACGGCACCGGCTCGCCGTGCCAGTCGACGACGGCCAGGTCCCAGCCGACCAGCGGCAGCCCGATGGCCACCGGGTCACCCCCCGACAACCGGGCGGCGCACGCCACGACCGTCGCCTCCGTCGGCCCGTAGGTGTTCCACACCTCCCGGCCCTCGACCGCGAGCCGCTCAGACAGCTCCGGGGGACAGGCTTCGCCGCCGAAGATCAGCAGCCGGACCGCCTCGAGCGCCTCGGCGGGCCACAGTGCGGCCAGCGTCGGCACCGTCGACACGACGGTGATGTCACGCGCGACGAGCCAGGGCCCCAGATCCATCCCGCTGCGCACCATTGAACGCGGCGCGGGCACGAGGCAGGCGCCGTGGCGCCAGGCCAGCCACATCTCTTCGCAGGACGCGTCGAATGCCACCGACAACCCGGCCAGCACGCGGTCGCCGGGTCCGAGCGGATTCTCCTGCAGGAACAACCGCGCCTCGGCGTCGACGAAGGCCGCCGCGCTGCGGTGGGTGACCGCGACGCCCTTGGGGGTGCCGGTGGAGCCGGATGTGAAGATGATCCAGGCGTCGTCTCGGCCCAGCGGGGCCGCGGCCCGCCAGCCGCGCGACGATCCGGGTCCCCGTGACAGGCCCGCCTCGGTGATGATCGCCACCACGTTGGCTTCGCTGAACACGAGCTCGGCGCGCTCCGCAGGATCGTCGGCGTCCACGGGTACATAAGCGGCGCCGGTGGCCAACACGGCGAGGATCGCGACATAGAGCGCGTAACTGCCCGACGCCATCCGGATCCCGATCCGGTCGCCGCGCCCGATGCCCCGCGCGGCCAGCCACCGGACGCTGTCCTCGATGTCGGAGATCAGCTCGGCGTACGTGAGCTGGACGTTTCCGTCGTCGATGGCCGGCGCCTCCGGATAGCGACTCGCGGTCTCGTAGAGGATGTCGATGAGCGTGCGCGGTTCCGGCGCGAATGGGGACAACAGATATTGAGCCGGAATCTCCTGTCGCAACTCCCCAGTCACGGCTATAAAGCTACTCAGCGAAGCGCCCGTGACGCCTGAGCCGCACGCGGCGTCGCGATCACGATTGCGACACCGGTCGCCGGGTCCAACCGGTTCTCCGCAGGAGGTTTGATCCCGTCCGCTTTCGGTCATCCGCAAGTACCTGGCAGAATCGCCTGCGGAGGGGAGTATTCCTTTCGCCGCGGTGTCGTCATCACGTCGGCCGTCATCGGACGACCGGTGCTGCGGGCCGACACGATCGTTTGTGGCGGTGGAAGAGACCTCCGGCGTTTGACGACCGGAGGATCAGTGAACGTTTCCAATCTCGAATGGATCATCACGCTGAGCGTGACGATCGCCATTCTGCTGTTCGACGTGATCGTGATCGGCCGCCGGCCGCACGAACCCTCGAAGCGGGAAACCGGTATCGCGCTGACGTTCTACGTGAGCCTGGCGATCGCGTTCGGGTTGTGGACCTGGTTCTTCCACGGCAGCCAGTACGGCGTCGAGTTCTTCGCCGGGTGGCTGACCGAATACAGCCTGTCGGTGGACAACCTGTTCGTCTTCCTGATCATCATGGCCAGCTTCAACGTGCCCAGGAAGTACCAGCAACAGGCCCTGTTGGTCGGCATCATCCTGGCCCTGATCTTCCGCGGCATCTTCATCGCGCTCGGCGCCGTGGCGATCAACCAGTTCTCCTGGGTGTTCTACATCTTCGCCGCGTTCCTGATCTATACGGCGATCAACCTGGCCCGCGACACCGATCACGAAGACGACGGCGACAACATCGTGGTCAGATTCGCCCGCAACCACCTGAGCATGACCGACAAGTGGGACGGGCTGAAGCTGTGGGTGAAGGAAAACGGCAAGCGGCTGATGACGCCGATGTTCCTCGTCATCGTCGCGCTCGGCACCACGGACCTGATCTTCGCGCTCGACTCGATCCCGGCCATCTACGGGCTGACCCAGGAGCCGTACCTGGTCTTCACCGCGAACGTGTTCGCGCTGATGGGGTTGCGCCAGCTGTACTTCTTGCTGGGCGACCTGCTCAAACGGCTCGTCTTCCTGTCCCAGGGCCTGGCGTTCATCCTCGGGTTCATCGGCGTGAAGCTGTTGCTGCACGCCCTGCACGAGAACGAGGTTCCGTTCATCAACGGCGGCGAGCCCGTGCCGGTGCCCGAGATCCCCACCCTGCTGTCGCTGGGTGTGATCATCGTGACGCTGTTCATCACCACCGTGGCGAGCTTGTACAAGACGCGGGTGCACGACGTGAAGAACGCCGCTGACGATTCGAAATCGTTGGATTCGCGCTGAGCGCAATGCTCGTCCGGCCGCCGCGGCTCTCCTAGCCTTGCCGCGTGCGCCTATTCGTGACCGATACGCCCGACGGCGGCTGGGATGAACTGACCGACGGCGGGGCTCCGCCCATCCGCATCGCGGCGAAGGATCTGCAACAGGCGCGGCGGGTCCGCGCGCGGGCCCGGGCCGCCGGCGATGTCGCGGTCATCCTCGACGTCACGGTCGCCGTCGCGTCGGACTTCCATTCGGTGCGCGACGTTCTGGAAGCCGCCGCGGGCGTGCGCTACGCAGGCACCGTCGACGGTCTCGCGGGCCTGATCGCCGACATCGAATCGGCCGAGGTGGCCGACGGCGTCACCCTCGTGCCGGTGTCGCCGTGCAACGACGTGCACGCGCTGGGCCGCGCGGTGCTGCATCGGCTGGAGTCGCGGGCTCAGGCCAAGGCCTCGTAGACCGGCGCAACCCCCCGCGACACCGAGGGGGTGCCCCTGCCTGCGCATATATCGAGAAAACGGCCTCGATCCGGACGCTCGCCCCGTATGCGATGCGCAGGTTCGCGACGGCGGTCGCCGTAGGGGCGCTGATCCTGGGTCCGCTCGTGACGGCTCAGTCCGCGAGTGCCGCCCAGGTGGCCCCCGACACCATCGCCCCGGTCCCGACGGTGCCCGTCGAACCGAAGGTCGAGGCGTTCGACTGCCAGGGCACGACCGGGAACATGGGGTGCGGTCCCGGATGGTTCTGGCGCGACGGCTGGCGGGGCTGGGGGTGCTACCCGTGCTGACGTCCACGGTGTTCAAGGCCGCCTGTGCGATCGCGGCGACGACGTTCGCGTCGGCTCTCGGAATCGGTTCGGCCGCAGCGCAATCCACTGACTACAGCACGCTGCCGGTCGATCCGAACACCATCACCGACTCGCTGGCGTACACCGTGGCGCCGCTCGACGTGAATCCCGACGGGCAGCCCGGCGTGCAGGCCGAGTACACCCACCGCGAAGGCGGCACGCGACAGATCACCACCACCATCAAGGTGCTGCCCGACGCGCCGGCCGCCACCGCGGCGCTCGACGGCGCGGCGGCCGAGGTGGCCAACCAACACTCACAACCCGTCGACGTGGGCACCGGCGGGACGATGGTCACCGGGACGTCGCCCGACGGCACCGAATCCGTGGCGGTGCTGAGCTTCACCGAAGGCAACACCGCGACCACGATCGAATTCGACGGCCCTCCCAACGATCCCGTCCCGGCCGACATGGTCATCGAGCTCGGTCAGAAACAGGCCGCGGCGATCAGGAACTGGCAGACGGCCTAGCCTCCGGCCTCACCAGTTGTCGTAGCCGCCTTCGGGCCCCAGCATGCGCTCGAGCCGCGTGCGGTTGATGCGGGCCAGCTCGTTGCGAACGATCTTGCGCTCGGTCTCGATGTCGTTGTGCAGCCGGTCGGTCATGGTCGCGAGCACCTGCCCGGCTTCATAGCCGTTGATGAACATCACGAAGCCGAAGCCGAAGTGTTCGAGGTAGCGCTTCGACGCGGTGGCCAACTGCTCCATCACCTCTGGTTGGTCACACCAGATCGCGCACTGCTCGGCGGCGGACTTCTCGCTCCCCGGCCGGCGCCCGATGTCCGGGTACGCCTGCAGGATCGTGTCGATGGAATCCTCGCCGAGGCCGAACAGCAGCGCGTCGGCCTCGCGGAACAAGGCGTCGTGGTCGGCGTACGGGCGGGCGCGCGCCACATCGGCGGCCAGCGGCACGCTGTAGCAGCATTCGTAGACGGCGTGCACGGCCCTGCGCATCGGCATCGCGTTGAACACTTCGAGGCCGATCCCCTGATGCATCAACACGAGAGCAATGATCGATCGCGACGAGAACGCCCAGGTTACGTCGTGTTACAGGCAGGAAAAATAAGCGCGCCCGTCAATCTCGGGCTCAGTGCTCCTTCTTGAACCGCTCCACCGACGCCTGCACCTCGGCCTCGGCCTCCGAGCGGCCGACCCAATCGGCGGCCTTGACGTACTTGCCCGGCTCGAGATCCTTGTAGTGCACGAAGAAGTGCTTGATCGCGTCGAGCTCGTACTGAGGCACGTCGCCCAGGTCCTGGATGTGGTCCCAACGATGGTCGTCGGCGGGCACGCACAGGACCTTGTCGTCGCCGCCGGCCTCGTCGGTCATCTTGAACATGGCCACCGGGCGCACCTCGACGATGCAGCCGGGGAACACCGATTCCGGCAGCAGCACCAGGGCGTCGAGCGGGTCGCCGTCCTCGCCGAGCGTGTCCTCGAAGAAGCCGTAATCGGTCGGGTAGGCCATCGACGTGTACAGGTAGCGGTCCAGCTTCACCCGGCCGGTGTCGTGGTCCACCTCGTACTTGTTGCGCGAACCCTTGGGAATCTCGATGACTACTTCGAACTGCACGGCAGCGGCTCCTTGCCCTGTGCTTGGTCTGGGTCGTCGGGTGACAAATCTGGTCAACCTTAAACGAGGGATACGCTGCTGTACGGGGGCGGTCCAGGTTTGAGCAGGAGGGTTATGCGGCCCAGTCAGTGGCGGCGATCCACACACGTGGCGGTTTCGGTGGCGGTGTTGCTGCTGGTTGCCGTCGTCGTGGCGGTGGCCGCGGTGCTCACGACGGGTCGGTCGACCGAAGCCGCGGCGGGCAAGCCGACGTCGCCGGCCGCGACAGC
>NZ_CVTB01000316.1 GCF_001050015.1 Mycolicibacterium malmesburyense | reverse complement strand
CGGTGTTCCAGTCGCACGCGCACTTGCGCATCAGCAGCTTTCCGACCTGCGGGTTGAGCGGCCACCAGTCGCCGTCGTATCCCTCGGGCCGTTCGGCCGACATGACCACGCGGAACGTTCCGTCCTCGGCGATCGTCAGGTCGTCGAGGTCGTGGGTGACGGCCTGGAACTTCATCTGCCGCTCGACGCCCTTGAGGCTCTTCATCATCCCCGGCGCCTGCTGCGTGATCTCGACGAACCGCAGCGTGCCGCGGCGTCCGGTCAACTCGTAGACGCCGGAACCGTCGACCTCGGCGGTGAGGTAGACGTAGTCCGGGTTGGGGCCGCCCTGGTTGCAGGCGTAGTTCCACAGCGGCATGAACACGGGACGACGCGAGTCGGTGTAGACGTGACAGAGGTAGCCGCACGCGAGGATCGACAGGGCGAGCTTGTTCATGTCCTGGATCTCGGCCTCGGAGGCGCCGTCGGGACGCCACGTCGCCAGCAGATGGTCGGCCACCCCCTTGAGCGCCTCCATGTGCGTGTCCCAGTCGGGTAGGGCGTTTCCGGTGGTCATGCGTGCGCCTCCTCAGGCCTCGACTGCCACGTCGAAGTGCTTGATGTAGAAGTCGTAGTCCGATCGGATCTCGTCGACCGAGAGCCCGAACTGCTCGGCGGTGTACCGGTGCGTCCCCTTGGCCCCCACCGCGTTGGCGTCCTGCCAGTCGAAGATCGTCTGCGCGACATCGGGTTTGAGCTCCAGGCGCAGCCAGTCGTAGACGCGGCGGACGGTGCCCCTGGGATCGGCGACCAGTTCGCGGTGATGCACGTCGAGGAAGCGGTCCTCGCCGATGCGCGCGCGTTCGGCGATGGCGCGTTCCATCCCCTCGCGCAGATGGACGCTCACCTCGCGGCCGAGCGCGCACAGATCCCGCTCCCCCGCCGCGGGCGGGAAGATCGTCGACACCAGGCTGGTGTAGGACGGCACGACCTTGGCCGGATCGCGGTGGGTCATCACGAATCGCACGTCCGGGTAGGCCTCGGCCAGCGCCTCGAGGTGGAACTTGTGGTGCGGCGCCTTGAACAGCCACGGCCGCGGCGGGCACCGCGATCCGAGCAGCTTCACCACCCGACGGTGGTAGGCGTACGTCTCGGTCAGATCGGCGCCGCGCCACCACGATCGATAGCCCGCCACCGGCAGCGTCATCTGCTGGCCGTGGAAGGCCATCCCGAGAATCTCGGTGTCCTCCATCGTCGCGTCGACCTCGAAGATGTGCATGGCCGCCTGCGCGGCGGGCCGCTCCTCGTGCATCCGGATGAACGCCTGCCTGCGCGGGTCGTCGGCCTCGCCGCCGGCCACCGGCGGCGGAACCGGTTGGTATTGCTCCCATCCGCGCAGGCACCGGAACTGCGGGTCGAGCGACAGCATGTCGGCCAGTGCGGTGGTGCCGGTGCGCGGCAGCCCGTTGATGTCGACGGGTCCCTCGACGACGACGTCCTCGACCTCGGGGTGTTGCCGGTAGTAGGCCTCGACCTCGAGGCGGTTGACCAACCGGCGGCGCAGATCGCCGATGACCGCGGCGTCGGTGGCGGGTTCGAGATCGCCGTCGCGTTCCAGGCTCTCCAGCAGGACGGTCAGCCCTTCGCGGAAATCGCCGGGGCCGAAATCGGTGTGCCCGCATTCGGCGACGGCCTCGTCGAGCAGCCGCTGCGGGGTGGGATAGCGCACGCCCGTCACGCCGTCACGCGGTCGGGGTAGTGATGAGCGGCCATGGCACGGAACCCGGCTCGCCAGTCCACCGCGCACGGGCCGGTGATCGATGTGCGCTTGGTGTTATCACCGACCGAGCCGACCGAAGCGCCGGCAACGGGTTGCACCTCCACCTGCGCCGCCGCACCGAGAAGTTCGCCGAAATAGGCACACCACTGCTGCACGCTGACCGGCGTATCGCCCGCGAAATTGACGATGGTCGCGGGCACGCGCGCCGCGTCGAGCAGCGCCGGAATCTGGGCATTGATGTCGTCGTAGTGAATGGGGCTGTACGGCAACGGGTCCCAGCGGACGATGACGGGTTGCCCCTCGGCGATGGCTTGCAGGTGCCACAACGGCAGGCCGCCCCGTTCGCCATAGGCGCTGCCCATCCGCGCGATGGTGGTCGGTATGCCGAACTCGCGGGCGCAGTATCGGGCGACGGCCTCCTCGGCGATCTTGACGATGGAATACGGTCGCGGGCTGGGCAATCCGGCGTCGCCGAGCGGGTCGTCCTCACGGAACGCGTGCCAGGGATCGGGGTGGGGTTTGTACACCGTGACCGTCGACATCACCAGCGCGGCCTTGACGTCGCGACAGCGTGACAGCAGCAGCCCGGTTCCTTCGGCGTTGACGCGCAGCCCCTGCTCGTAGTCTTCGCCGAAGTCGGCGGCGATGTGCAGGAGGTAGGTGAAATCGGTTGGCAGGTCGCCGAAGTCGCCAACCCCCAGGTCGACGCTGCGGGTGGTGACGCCCAACGCCTCGACCTCCTCGCGCGCGCCGGCGTCGGAAAACCTGGCGATGCCCCACACCTCGTTGTCGCGGGCGAGCGTCCTCGCGATGCCGTAGGCGATCCGCCCTGCCGGACCGGTGATGAGGACCCGTTCCCCGCTCAGCATCGCGCGGCCGTGCCATGATCGTGTCCATGCATCTGTTCGAACAGCCGTGGCCCGAAGGGGATTTTCGGTTCTTCCAACTCGGCCACGTCGTCGACGACGTCGTCGAGGCCGCCGCGGAGTGGGCGCGCGTGTTCGGGGTCGGACCGTTTCACGTGCTGCCCGTGGCCGATCAGGTCGCCGACTACGGAGGTGAGACCCGCACGGTGCAGATCCAGGTCGCGGTCGCCCAGGCGGGGCCCGTACAGATCGAGCTGATCCAGCAGCATTGCCAAACCCCGAGCATCTACTCCGAGTGGAGCCGCGGCGGCACCAGCTCGTTTCATCAAATCGCCACGGTGACAGGCGATTACGACTCCAAGACGGCGCACTTCGCGTCGCTGGGTTATCCGGTCGCTGCGCAGAGTGTCGGCGGGGGCTTCCGCGTGGCCTACATCGACACCGTGGCCGACTTCGGGTTTTACACCGAGGTGGTCGAGGCCCCACCAGCCTTTCTCGACCACGTCCGCCGCATCTCCGAGACCTGCGCCGCGTGGGACGGCAGCGATCCCGTGCGCATCATGACCCGCGACGGCTACCGGGTGCCGGAGGATTCGGGGGGCCACCCCCGGACTCTAAAGTCTTAGAGACAACGGTGGCAAGCATCTGGCAGGATCCATCCGTGATGGCCACCGATGAGACCGACCCGCCGACCGATTTGACCGGCCCACTGCAGGGGACCGCGCTGGAGAAGTCGGTGCTCGAATCCCTCGACACGCTCGAGCGCGCGCTGAGCATGCGGCCGGTGGGCGACGGTCGGTTCCGGGCGACCAACGAACGCGACCGGTTCGGCCGGATCTTCGGCGGCCAGCTGCTCGCGCAGGCCCTCTACGCCGCCTCGCGCACCGTCGACGAGCACGCGCCGCACTCGCTGCACGCCTACTTCGTCCAGACGGGCGCCTCGGACACCCCGGTCGACATCGCCGTCGACACCGTCCGCGACGGGCGGTCGATGGCCACCCGCCGGGTCACCGTGGCGCAGGGCGACCGCACGCTGCTCACCGCGCTGGCGTCGTTTCACACCAACCCCGACGAACCCGAACTCGACCGCCCGCGACCGGACACCCCGGCGCCCGAACAGATGCCGCTGCTGCAGCACTGGGTGCATCAGGTCCCGGCGCAGCTGAAACCCAACGCGCAGAACTGGATCGATGTCCCGCCTGCGCTGGAGATGCGCATCGCCGAGCCGACCAACTTCCTCGGCGGCAGGCAGACACCGGAACCCCGGTCGCACTGGATGCGGTTGCCCCGCCCCATCGGTGACGAACCCGCCCTGCACAGCGCGATGCTCGCCTACGCCAGCGACTACCTGCTGTTGGACATGGCGCTGCGCAATCATCCGCACCGCGCCGACTACGCCTCGATCGCGGCGGTCAGCCTCGACCACGCGCTGTGGCTGCACCGCCCCGTCCGCTTCGACGACTGGCATCTGTACACCCAGGACACCGTGGCCGTCACCGGACACCGCGCTCTCATTCGCGGGACCATCCGCGACGCGGCCGGCCGCACCGTGGCCAGCACATCGCAGGAAGTGTTGATCCGGCCGATCGCGAAGTAGCGATGTCGACGCGCCGAACCCCGGACGGGCGACAGCGGCGTCGCGAACTCTGTGACGCCGCAATCCAACTGCTCGCCGAGCATGGCGCCAAGGGGCTGAGCCATCCGCGGGTCGACCGTCGGGCCGGCGTCCCCGAGGGAAGCACCTCGTACTATTTCCGGACGCGTAGCGCGCTGGTTCACGCGGTCGCCGAGCGGGTGGCCGAGCTCGACCTCGCGGATCTGCGCTCGGTCACCGAAGCGGCGACCGACACCTCTCGGCAGGCCGCCGTCGCGAGACTGGCCGCGGTCGTGATGAAGTCGCTCACCGGTGACGGGCTCACCCGCACCCGCGCCCGGATCGAACTGCTCTTGCAGGCCAGCCGTGAGCCAGCGATCTCCACTGTGTTCCACGCGAATTCGCAGACCTACCTCGCGCTGCACCGCGAGCTCGCGGAGCGTTCGCAATCGGGTGAGGCCGATCTCGCCGCCATCGACGACCGTGCGCTGCTGACGGTGAACTTCATCAGCGGGCTGATGCTCAGTGCGGCGGCCGGCAATCGGCCCGTCATCGGGCGGGAGCGCCTGGAGTCGTTGCTGGCTCAGCTCGCCAACGGCTAGCTGTACTAGTCCGAGGAGCAGGTGGTGTCGGCGGGCGGCACCGTCACGTCGATGAGGTAGCGCGCGGCGACGTCGTCGACGCACTTGTTGCCCTGAAACACGACGGTGTGCTGGGTGCCCTGGAACGTGACCAGGGTTCCGCCGAGTTGTTTGGCCAACTCGACGCCCGCCTGGTACGGCGTGGCGGGATCGTTGGTCGTCGACACCACCAGCGTCGGCGGCAGCCCCTCCACCTTGAGTTCGTGCGGTTCGCTGGTCGGCGGCACCGGCCAGAACGCGCACGTGCCCAGCGGAGCGTGCCCGGTGAACTCGCCGTAACTCATGAACGGCGCGGCCTCCCGGACCCGCCGGTCCTCCTCGACGACCTTCGCGCGGTCGGTCACCGCGGGCTTGTCCATGCAGTTGACCGCGACCCGCACGTCGGTGGAGTTGTTGTAGTGGCCCTGCGCGTCGCGGCCCATGTACAGGTCGGCCAGCGCGAGCATGGTGTTGCCGCTTCCCCGCTCCATCTCGCTGAGTGCCTGCGTCAGATGCCGCCACAGGTTCGGCGAGTACAGGGGCAGGATGGTGCCGACGATCGCATCGGAGTAGCTCAGCCCCCGCGGATCCTGGGTTTCGAGAGGCTCTTCCACCAGCGGGTCGACCAGGCTGTGGTAGACGTCGTTGGCCTTCGCCGGGTCGGTGCCCAACGGGCAGCCCGGGTTCTTGGCACAGTCGGCGGCGTAGTCGTTGAACGCGGTCTGGAACGCGGCGGCCTGGCGGACGTTGGCCTCGGTGGGATCGGCGTTGGGGTCGACCGCGCCGTCGAGGATCATCGCCCGCACCTTGTCCGGGTAGCTCTCGGCGTAGGTGGCGCCGATACGGGTGCCGTAGGAGTAGCCGAGGTAGGTCAGCTTCTCGTCGCCGAGCGCCTCCCGCATCGCCTCGAGGTCCTTGGCCACGTTGACGGTTCCGACGTTGGCGAGGAACTCCTTGCCCATCTTGTCCTCGCAGCGCTGGACGAACTCCTTGGTCTCCTTCTCGATCTCGGCGACGCCCTCCGGCGAGTAGTCGACCTGGGGCTCGGCGCGCAACCGGTCGTTGTCGGCGTCGGAGTTGCACCACAGCGCCGGCGTGGAGTTCGCGACGCCGCGCGGATCGAACCCGACGAGGTCGAAGCGCTGGCGGACCGACTCGGGCAGCGAGCTGACGACGCTGGCGGCGGCTTCCACGCCTGACTCCCCCGGCCCGCCGGGGTTGATGATCAGCGAGCCGATCTTGTCGCCGGTCGCCTTGAACCGGATCATCGCGATGCGGGCGACGTCACCGTCCGGGTTGTCGTAGTTCACCGGCACCGACAGCATCCCGCACTCGGCGTCGGCGGGAATCCGCGACTCGTCGGACTGGTCGGTCTGGCACTTGGTCCACTCGATCGGAGTGCCGGGCGGCGGCACCGCAACGACGGCCCGGCCATCGACCAGTTGGCTGCATCCGGTGGCCGCGAGCAGCACAGAGGCCGCGAGTACCCCGATCTTGGCGTTCATGGCTCAACATGCTGCCATGAACCCTCATCGTCGCTGGCTAGGGCGCTATCGTGTGGCGGCCAGCAACTCGTCGAGGGCCGCGGAGAAGTCGTCGGCCATGGCCCACAGATCGGGCAGCAATTCCGGGCAGGACACGATGCCGACGTTCAGCGATCCGGTCAGCGACATGACGGTGATGTTGAGGCCCGAGCCGTGGAAGATCGGCCCGAGCGGATACATCGCCTTGGCCTCGCAGCCCAGGTAGTACAGCGGTACCTGCGGGCCCGGCACGTTGGAGATGACGAGGTTGTGCACCGGCCTGGCTCCACTGAGCCGGCTCGCGGCATAGACGCGCATCGCGACACCGAAGACCGCGGGGGCGGCGAACTGCGTCCAGTCCTGCAACAGGGTCGCCCCGATCGCCGAACTATGTTGTTTAGCAACGGAATTCGACTCGGCGATCGACTTCAGCCGAGCCGCCGGGTCCTCGATGTGGGTTTCCAGTCGCGAGAACATGCCCGACACCTGGTTGCGGCCGGGCCGATCGGATTTGTCGTGCACCGAGACCGGGACCATCGCCACGAGTGAGTTCTCCGGCAGTTGACCGTGGTCGGCGAGGTACTTGCGCAGCACGCCGGACACCAGCGCCATCACCACGTCGTTGACCTTCACCCCGAAGTGGTTCTTGACGGTCTTGATGTCCTCGAGGTCCAGTTGCGCGAACGCGACGTTGCGGTGCCCGGTGACGTTCATGTTGAACACCGTCCTCGGCGCGGCGAACGGCGGCGCCATCGACAGGCCGGAGCGGGCGCGGCGCACCGTGTCGACCACCGAGGACACCGTCACGGGCAACGCGTTGACCAGCTTCAACGGCCTCGTGGCGAACTTGACCGCACCGCTGACGGCGATCTCCAGGGAGCTGGCGTCGCCGGGACCGTCGACCGGATCGGGCGGCAGCGCGTCGGGCTCGGTGCTGCACAGCTGCGACATCAGGCTCGCGCCGGTGACGCCGTCGACGCCGGCGTGGTGCACCTTCGTCATCACGACGAGCCGACCGCCGTCCTGGGGGTTGGTGCCGTCGACGTTCTCGATCACCCACTTCTCCCACAGCGGGCGGCTGCGGTCGAGCGGCAGCGACGCGATGTGCCCGCAGATCTCGGCGAGCTCGCGGGGCCCGCCGGGCGCGGGCAACCCGATGCGATGCAGGTGGCGGTCGACGTCGAAGTCCTTGTCCTCCACCCACACCGGATGGTCGAGGTTGAACCGGCTGTCGGCGAGCTTCTCGCGGAACTCGGGCATCGCCTTGATGCGCAGGTTCAACGCGTCCTTGAACCGGTCGAAGGTGTAGCCGCCGGGCTTCGTCGAGGTGTCGAGCTCGAGGATCGAGCACACATGCAGCGGCTGCTGCGCGGTTTCGAGGTACAGGAAACTGGCGTCGAGCCCGCTGAGCCGTTGCATGCGCCGATGCTATGCCCGGTGAGGGCGGGTGTGAGCAAATCCACTCAACAGCCCTTTTAACATCTCGGACACCGAGTGGCAGACTTGGTGGGTCAGACGAACCCGGGGACCGACCATCGGCCTCGAGGATTCGACCCGACCCACCCAATTGGGGGACAACGATGTCTGAGCAGACCGTGTACGGGACTGCCTCGTCCGCTCCGCGCACCAAAGTACGCACTTTGCATCTCCAGAAGTGGAAGGCCGAAGGCCACAAGTGGGCCATGCTCACCGCCTACGACTACTCCACCGCGCGCGTCTTCGATGACGCGGGCATCCCGGTGCTGCTGGTCGGCGATTCGGCCGCCAACGTCGTCTACGGCTACGACACCACCGTGCCGGTGACGATCGACGAGCTGATCCCGCTGGTCCGCGGCGTGGTGCGCGGCGCCCCGCACGCGCTCGTGGTAGCCGACCTGCCGTTCGGCAGCTACGAGGGCGGACCGCAGCAGGCCCTGGCCACCGCGACGCGTTTCCTCAAGGAGACCGGTGCGCACGCCGTCAAGCTCGAGGGCGGTGAGCGCGTGGCCGAGCAGATCGCGACGCTCAGCGCGGCGGGCATCCCGGTGATGGCGCACATCGGGTTCACGCCGCAGAGCGTCAACGGGCTCGGCGGCTTCCGGGTCCAGGGCCGCGGCGACGCCGGCGAGCAGACCATTCACGACGCCATCGCTGTGCAGGAAGCCGGCGCGTTCTCCGTCGTCATGGAGATGGTGCCCGCCGAGCTGGCCACCCAGATCACCGGCAAGCTGACCATCCCCACCATCGGCATCGGCGCGGGCCCGAACTGCGATGCGCAGGTCTTGGTGTGGCAGGACATGGCGGGCATGACAAGCGGCAAGACCGCGAAGTTCGTGAAGCGCTTCGGCGCCGTCGGCGACGAATTGCGCCGCGCCGCAGAGCAATACGCCGAAGAGGTCGCCGGCGGGGTGTTCCCCGCCGACGAGCACTCCTTCTAGGCGAACTCCGCCTTTCGCTTGGCCAGGAAGGCGTCGACGCCTTCTCGTCCGTCGCTGGAGGCCGCGCGCGCGGCGATCAGCCGGCCCTCGAGTTCCATCTGTTCCTCGAGCCCGTTGCCGAACGTGCCGAGCAGCAACTGCTTGACCCCGCCGTTGGATCCGGCGGACGTGGACGCCATCTGATCGGCCAGCTTCGTGGCCCGCTCGGCCAGTTCGGCGTCGGGCACCACCCCAGTCACCAGCCCCCACGCTGACGCCTCCTGCGCCGACAGGGTGCGGTTGGTCAGCATGAGCTCCTTGGTCTTGGTGATGCCGATGAGCCGCGGCAGGTAGTAGGAGGCGCTGCCGTCGGGGCTCAGCCCGACCCGGGTGTAGGCCATCGTGAACGACGCGGACTCGGCGGCCAGCACCAGATCGCCGGTCGCCGCGAGCGAGAATCCCGCGCCGGCAGCGGTGCCGTTCACCGCGGTGATGACCACCGCGTTCATCCGCGCGAAGGTCGAGATCGCGCGGTGCAGATCATCGGCCACGCCCTTGATGTGTGCGCCGCGGTCGTCGGAGGCCGCGAAGTCCTTCAAATCGCCGCCTGCGCAGAAGAACCGACCCGCCCCGGTGAGCACCACGACCTTGGTGGCTGCGGTGTCACACCGCTTGGCGGCGTCGGCCAGTTCACGAGTCATGGTGCCGTTCATGCCGTTTGCCGCGTCGGGTCGGTTCAGCGTGATGCGGGCGACGGCGCCGGTCTGCTCGAAGGTCAGCGTTTCGTAATCGGTCACACGGGGACTTTAGCTTCGGCGTGCTCGCCGGTGTTCACCCGCGTGTGGCAATCTGTCTCGCACTATGGGCAAAAGCGACGAGTCGAAGAGGCATCTGGAGGTCGAGCGCAAGTTCGACGTCGTCGAATCGACAGTGTCGCCGTCATTCGAAGGGTTGTCGTCGGTGGCCCGCGTCGAGCGGTCGCCGGCGCATCACCTGGAGGCCGTCTACTTCGACACCCCCGACCACGACCTGGCCGCACGACGCATCACGCTGCGCAGGCGTTCCGGCGGCCCGGACGAGGGTTGGCATCTCAAACTGCCTGCGGGCCCCGACGCCCGCACCGAGGTCAGGGAGCCGTTGGGCGAGGACGCTCTGGGTGACGACGATGTGGTGGCGCCCGAGGCGCTGCGCGACATCGTGTTGGCCATCGTGCGCGACCATCCGCTGCAGCCGGTCGCGCGCATCTCCACCCGGCGCACCGTCGACATGCTCTACGGCCCCGACGGGTCGCCGGTGGCGGAGTTCTGCGACGACCAGGTGACCGCGTCCGCCGAGCCGGACGGTACGGAACAGACGTGGCGCGAGTGGGAACTGGAACTGATCGACGGCGCCGACCGCGAGCTGCTCGACCGGCTGTCGAATCGGTTGATCGACGCCGGAGCCGTGCCGGCGGCCAGCGGTTCGAAGTTGGCGCGGGTGCTGGCGGAGTCGTCGGCGCCGCAGGACGAGTCGGCGCCGGCCGACGCGGTGCACCGGGCGGTGGCCGAACAGGTCGAGCAGCTGATCGAGTGGGACCGCGCGGTGCGCGCCGACGTGCCGGATTCGGTGCACCAGATGCGGGTGACGACGCGCAAGATCCGCAGCGTGCTGCAAACCTCGCGCGACGCGTTCGGCATCTCCGACGATGCCTGGATCCTCGACGAGCTGCGACAGCTAGCCGCGATCCTGGGCGTGGCGCGCGACGCCGAGGTGCTGGCCGAACGCTATGAGAAGGCGCTCGACGAGCTGCCGGAGGAGTTGGTCCGCGGACCGGTCCGCGAGCGGCTGGTCGAGGGTGCCAAGCGCCGGTACGCGGCCGGGCTGCGCCGGTCGCTGATCGCGATGCGCTCGCAGCGGTACTTCCGGTTGCTCGACGCCCTCGAGGGGCTGGTCGCCGCGGAGCCGGTGCCGCCGCAGGACGAGGAGGAGCGCGATCAGGCGACGATCGACGCGGCCTACAAGCGTGTCCGCAAGGCGGCGAAGGCCGCCGCCGAGGCCGACGAGGACAAGGATGAGGCGCTGCACCGAATCCGCAAGGGCGCCAAACGCCTTCGCTACACGGCCGCAGCCACCGGGCAGGACAAGGTGTCGGACCGGGCCAAGAAGATCCAGTCGATGCTCGGAGATCACCAGGACAGCGTCGTCAGCCGGACGCATCTCAGCCAGCAGGCCGAGGCCGCGCACGCCGCCGGTGAGGACACGTTCACCTACGGACTGCTCTACCGGATCGAGGAGGAGCTCGCGCAGAGTTCGCGGGACCAGTTGGACGCCGCGCTCAAGAAGCTCGCCAAGGCGGTGCGCAAGGCGCGGTGACCCCGCCGTCGGCCGGACGGCCTGCGGGGCGGATGAGTTGGCCTGTAAGCCGGATTCTGTCCCGCACCACCGCGGCTGACCGCGGCGGCGAGGTGGCGACCATCCATCTGGACACACCGTCACCGGGTGCCTCGAGCGGCCTACCCGCAGGCTCGGGCGAGCAACCCTCGGGCGCCTGCGCGGCCGCAACCAGGTTGCGGCCTTCTTGGCCTTGCTTCGGGTGGGGTTTGCCTAGCCACTCCGGTCACCCGGAGTGCTGGTGCGCTCTTACCGCACCGTTTCACCCTTACCACCCCGGGTCCGAAGACCCGGTGGTGGCGGTCTGTTTTCTGTGGCACTTTCCCGCGAGTCACCTCGGATTGCCGTTAGCAATCACCCTGCTCTGTGAAGTCCGGACTTTCCTCGAAACCCAGGCGAACCTGGGTCCCGCGGCCGCCCAGCCAACTCATCCGCGGGTTCAACGTACTGCGTCTCGCCGCTGTTCCGCGAGTTCGACATACTTGGCGCATGGTCCAGGTGCCTCCGGCGCGCTACCTGCTGCGCGCCAAGGATCTGGTCGACGCGCGGTACGCCGAGCCGATCACCGTCGACGACCTCGCCGCGGCCGCGGGCCTGTCGCGGGCGCACTTCAGCCGGATGTTCACCCGCACCTTCGGCGAGACCCCGCGCGCGTATCTGCAGACGCGGCGCCTCGAGCGCGCCGCGGCGCTGTTGCGCTACACCGATCGGTCGGTCGCCGACATCTGCGTGATGGTGGGGTTGCAGAGCGTGGGGTCGTTCACCACCAGTTTCGCGCGGGTGTACGGGTTACCGCCCGCCGCGTACCGGGCGAGCCTGCCGCCGGCGGCGATCCACGCCCGGGTCCCCAGTTGCATCCTCAAGCGCGACACCCGGCCTCCCGCCGACAGCCGCGTGCGCAAGACAGCACACGGGGAGAAGACGCGAAGGAACGACCGACCGTAGCGTCGAGGCATGATCAAAATCGCGAGCGCCCACCTCTGGGTTCACGACCAAGAAGCGGCACTGAAGTTCTGGACCGAGAAGGTCGGTATGGAAGTGCGCCAGGATGTTTCGCTGCCCGATGTCGATGGCATCTTCCGTTGGTTGACCGTCGGTCCGCCCGGTCAGGACGATGTGTCGATCGTGTTGATGGCCGTACCCGGCGAACCGGTCATGGACGAGGCGACCCGCAGGCAGGTGCTGGATCTGACGGCCAAGGGCTTCGCGGGCACGGTGTTCCTGACCACGGAGGACTGTCAAGCCTCCTATGAGGAAATGCGTTCGCGCGGAGTCGAGTTCACCGAGGAGCCACATGAGATGCCGTACGGCATCGACTGCGGATTCCGCGATCCCTCCGGCAACAGCGTGCGCCTGACCCAACTCGCGGACCTGTCGGCCATCCCGGGCTAGCTGTTCTGACCGTCAGCGGTTGGGCCAGGTCGCGCGTGGCGCTGGTCCCCCCGGCGGTGCGGGTTTGAGGTTCGCGCCCGGGACCTGTGAATTCTGCCAGGCCGACATGCACAGTCCGATCCTGCCGGGCTTACACCAACCGCCTGTGCCCGGTACCCCGAGCGTGGTCTGGGATTGCGCCCAGCACACCCCGGTTCGCTGGTCCCACACCTCGCTGGCCTTGCACTGCGCGAACGCCGGTGGCGCGGTCAGCAGTGAGGACGACATCAGCACGGCGCTACACACCGAAGCCAGTAAGAGCACTGGAGCCGTGTTCCGGATTCTCATATCGATACGTCTCCGTCGGTAAGCGGGTGCTTTGGGTATCGGATGGTGCGGGCGATCATGACGGCGGGGTGATGGTCGTCTGCTCATCGATCACCTTGATGGCGTCGGTTATCGCGTTCTGTTCGGTCTCGGGACTGTCCGCGTTCAGTTGCAGGACGAACACACCGTCCGTCGCCGGCACGACGACCGTCTTCTGTGCGACGAAACGCTTCTGACCGTCGTTCATGAATGTGCCTGCGTACGAAAGGGCGTCGAAGCCACCGAATTTGCCCATCGCCGGTTCTGCCAACGGCTTGAACTCGGCCATGTCTTCCAGCTGCTCCGGCGCGTATTCGAAGATCTTTGCCTGATCGACGTTGCCGGTGAGCTTCGAGGCGATCGCGTACATGTCCGGCGGATCATTCGGATCCTTCGGGCTGTCGTAGACGATGGCGCCGTAGGCCCACTCCGGCGTCGCCTCGCCCGCGTCGGTCCATCCGGGTGGGATCGGGAAGTTGAAGGTTGGGGTTCCGGGCTCGCCGGGTTTGATCGGCGTCTCCGCGATATCGCTTTCGGTGACGTACTCGTTGATCGTGTCGTCATCGTCGTCGGGCGGCGGGCTGGGCGCGGCGGTCGTGGCGGTCTCACTCGTCGCCGGGGTCGTCGTCGCGGCCGCCCTGTCACCACTTGAATCACAGCCAACGAGCCCGAGGCTCAGAGCGATCGCGAACAGACCCGCCGCCGTCGCTACAGGGAGGTTTGTCATCGACTCACTGTCTCCTACGGTCCTTGGTCCAACCACAAAGGATTGATCTTGAAGGGCAGCTTAGAGGCGTGAATCCCGAAATTGGCTACTTCGTCAATCTTCAGGGGTCGAGCGCGCGGCCCGCTGGTCAGAAGGGCGGCGGCTTGTAGTTCGCGGCGAGCCACGCTTGGCGTCGTTGTTCCTGTTCGGCGATCAACTCGCTGCGGCGTCGCCGTTCGGCGTTGATGCGGTCGCGGCGGTCCTGTTCGCGGGTTTGTCTGCGGCGCGGCATCATC
>NZ_CVTB01000315.1 GCF_001050015.1 Mycolicibacterium malmesburyense | reverse complement strand
TCAGCACCCGCCGGCGCCGAGCGGCTGGAGGAGGCGCCCGACCGTGCGGGTCAGCGATCGTTGCGTAAGCGCTCGGACAGCGCGCCGACGGCCGCGCCGGCCAGCGCTCCGACTGTGGCCCACCACCATTGGCCCGTCGCCGCCGCTACGGCCGACCCAATGATCAGGCCGATGATGAGCGGCATCCAGCGCCAGCCCGCGTCCTGCTTGCTGTTCGTCTGATTGCGTGCCATGGCCCTACGGTAACGGCCGCTCGTCTCGGCCCCGCGTCAGCGCCGACCCACGCCGGGCACGAACCGGCCGACGGTCGCGACGTAGTCGCGGTAGGTGTCACCGTGCACGGTGAGCAGATACGGCTCTTCGACGACACGGACCTGCGCCTCGATCGTCGCGACCAGCAGCACGAGTCCGATCACTGCGACGAGATTAGGTGTGATCAAGGCGATTCCGAGACCGAAGACCATCATCGCGGTGAAGATCGGATTGCGCACCAAGCCGAACACGCCGCGGCGCACCAGCGTCGTCGTCTCATTGGCATCGACGCCGATCCGCCAGGATTCGCCCATGTCGACCTGCGCGTACAACGTCGCGGCGATGCCGATGACCGCGATCGCGATGCCGGCGAAGTTCACCCATGTCCGGTCGAGCGCCGCCAGCGGTGCGACGACGCCCATCAGTTGCAGGATCGGCGCGAACACCGCCGCGCCCATCGCCACCACGAACCCGACACCGGCGAACCATTCGAGCGACCACGGGCGGCCGCTGATGCCGCGGAAGCCCGTCGATCCGGTGCGGCGCTTCTGTTGCCAGCTGCGCCAACCGAATCCGAGCGCGGCGAACACCACGAACAGGACAATGGCGACGATCGGCATGCTCACTCCTTCTTCGACGTCATGCGCAGCACGAGTCACCGCGCCAGGCGTTGAGTCCTTCGCGTACCGCGATCACCGCGATCCCGAATGCGGCAACGGGATCCGCCCACCACCAGCCGAACAAGCCGTTGAGGGCCAGGCCCGCCAGCAGGATCGCCGACAGGTAGGTGCACAGCAACGTCTGTTTGGAGTCGGCGACCGCGGACGTCGACCCGTATTCGCGGCCGGCGCGCCGTTGCGCCAACGACAGGGCGGGCATGATCGCCAGGCTCAACGCGGCGAGCGCGATGCCGACGGCGGACGGGTCAGGCTCGCCCGAGCCGGTCAAAGCCAGCACCGCGTGGGTGCACACGTACGCCGCGAGCGCGAAGAAGGAGAACGCGATGAACCGCAGCGCTGCCTTCTCCCTCGTTTCCGGATCGCGCGCAGAGAACTGCCACGCGACTGCGGCGGCGGACGCGACCTCGACCACCGAATCCAGGCCGAAGCCGATTAGCGCCGACGACGACACCCGGGTGCCCTCGGCCAGCGCGACGAGCGCCTCGATCACGTTGTAGGTGATCGTGGCCGCCACCAACCACCGGATCCGGCGCGCGAGAACCGCGCGTCGGGTCGTGGGCGCGGTGACCATCAGCAGCAGGCCTCCTCGGCTGCGGCGGGGCAGCAGGCCGGGTCCACCTCGAGCACCAGGCCGACCAGGTCGTCGAGCGCGTGCGCGATGCGCTCGTTGGCGAGTTCGTATCGGCTGCGACGGCCCTCCGGCTGCGCGGTCACCAGCCCACAACCCCGCAGGCACGCCAGGTGGTTCGACAGGATCTGCCGCGAGACGCCGATCTTGTCGGCCAGCTCCGACGGATAGCCCGGGCCTTCACGCAGGATCAACAGGATCTGGGCCCGCGTCGGATCCGACAGGGCGCAACCGAACCGCGACAGCGCGTCGCTGTGAGTGACCGTCTGCATGGCGCAGACAGTACATCAAATCTTGTATTCAGCCAACCCTGAACTATTTGTCGCGATTTGGGTGCATTAGCGATCGGTGAGCGACCGGTAGTGCACCGAAACCGCCCTAAAGGCGGCCGTCGATGCGCAGTTCGGGGTGCACCCAACTCGGCGAGCGACGCTCCTTGAACGCCATGAAGCCCTCGATCGACTCGGGCGCCCCCAGGCTGGCCTGCATGCCGATCCGGTCGTAGAGGCCGATGTAGTTGTCCAGGCTGGACTTGACGACGGTCCTGGCCGCCGGGGCGGTCCGGCAGCACTGCGCCAACACCTCGCGGGCCGCTTCGGCCAGCTCGTCGTGGGGCACCACCCGCGCCACCAGGCCCCAGTCGTGCGCCTCGGCGGCGTTCAGCGTCCGTCCGGTGAACATCAGGTCGCGGGTGCGGACCGGTCCGATCAGCCGGGCCAGCATGTGGCTGTAGTACGTGTCGGCGATTCCGCGGTACAGCTCGGGTACCCGGAACGTGGCCCGGTCGCTGACCACGGCCATGTCGGCGCACAGCGCGATCTGCAGCCCGCCGCCCTGGCACAACCCGTTCACCGCCGCCACCACGGGTTTCGCGGACTGACGCAACGTGTCGAACGGCAACGCATCCATGCCCAGCGCGGGCCCGAAGGTCATCCAGTTGTCGGCGCCGCCGCCGCCCATGTCGCCGCCCGGCGCGAACACGTCGCCCGTTCCGGTGAGCAGGAGCCCGGCGAGGTCGGGGTCGCTCTCGACGTGCTTGACCGCGTACTTGATGCCGAAGTACATCGCGGGCGTCATCGCGTTTCGGGCCTCGGGGCGGTCGAGCCGGCAAACCCCGAACGGACCCTCTCGGGTGAACTTCAAGAACGGCGTGCCGAGCCAGTCCCCGTCGGGTGGCCGCGGGGTGTCGGTGGTGCTCGGCTGGGTGCTCGTCATAACTGCCTTTCTGTCGCTCGGTTGGACACAGCGTCGTCGATGGCTTCGGCGTAGGGCGCGCAGTCGCCCGCTCCCGGTACGAGCGTCGACAGGGCCGCTGCGGCGCAGGCGCGGCGCAGCGCGAGTTCGTGGCCGTCGAGCCAGTGCGCGGCGAGCACACCGGCGAACACGTCCCCCGCGCCGCTGGTGTCCACCGCCCGCACCGCGGGGGCGGGCACGCTGAAGCGTTCGCCGTCACCCAGATAGCTCGCCCCTCGCGCACCGCGGGTGATTACCAGGTGCGGGACCGGCCAGTGCCACTCGCCGGCCTCGGTCTCGTTGACCACGACGACGTCGGCCAGCCCGGACAACGCGAGCAGGTCGTGCGGCGGCGCACCGGTCGGCGAGGCGTTGACGATGACGACGGCGTCGGCGGCGCGGGCCACCTGTGCGGCGGCGATGGCCGTCGCGATCGGGATCTCCAATTGCATCAGCACCACGTCGCTGTCGGCGATGACGGCGCGGACGTCGGGGGAGTCGACGTTGAGCGCGCCGTTGGCCCCGGGCGCGACCACGATCGTGTTCTCCGCCGAGGCGTCGACGGTGATCACCGCGGATCCGCTCGGACCGGGCACGGTGACGACGCCGTCGAGTCCGACACCGTTGGCGCCGAGGTGGTTCCGCAACATCTCCGCCGACCCGTCGTTGCCGAGCGCGGCGACCAGTTGCACTTGCGCGCCGGCCCTGGCCGCGGCGACCGCCTGGTTTCCGCCCTTGCCGCCGGGCGACGCCGACGACTCCGACGCCAGCACCGTCTGGCCCGGGCGGGGCAGGGAGCGGACGGTGAACCTCAGATCGGCATTGACACTGCCGACCACACATACCCGGCTGCAGTCCCGCGGCGCCATGGAGCACAACGCTAATGCAGGGTCCCTACCTGACACGTGTCGAACGCCCGATCCTCGTTCGATACCCTGGATAAATGAGTGTCGAGGCTCCCATCGGCGCTGTCGCCGCCGACCTGCGCCAGCAGGTGCACGACGCCGCCCGTCGCGCCCGCACGGCGGCGCGCACGCTGGCCACCCTGAGCTCGGAAACCAAGAACCGCGCGCTGAACACCGCCGCCGACCACGTGCTGATGTCGACGAGCCAGATCCTCGAGGCCAACCAGAAGGATCTCGACGCCGCCCGCGCCGCGGGGACGCCCGAGGCGATGCTCGACCGGCTCGCGCTGAACCCGAATCGGATCGACGGTATCGCCGACGGCCTGCGCCAGGTGTCGCGGCTGCCCGACCCGCTCGGCGAGGTCCTGCAGGGCCGCACGCTGCCCAACGGCCTGCAACTGCGCCAGCAGCGGGTGCCGCTCGGTGTGGTCGGGATCGTCTACGAGGGCCGGCCGAACGTGACGGTCGACGCGTTCGGGCTGACGCTCAAGTCCGGTAACGCGGTGCTGCTGCGCGGAAGCTCCTCGGCGGCCAACTCCAACGCCGCGCTGGTGAACGCGCTGCGCGCCGCGCTGGCCACCGAACTGCTCGAGGTGGACGCCGTGCAACTGCTGCCCAGCGAGGACCGCGCCAGCGTCACCCATCTGATCCAGGCCCGCGGGCTGGTCGACGTCGTGATCCCCCGCGGCGGCGCCGGCCTCATCGACGCCGTCGTCCGTGACGCCACCGTCCCCACGATCGAGACGGGCGTCGGCAATTGCCATGTGTACGTACATGAATCGGCCGACCTCGACGTCGCCGAGCGGATCCTGCTCAACGCCAAGACCCGCCGCCCCAGCGTGTGCAATGCGGCCGAGTCGGTCCTGATCGACGCCGCCATCGCCGATCGGGCCGTGCCGCGGCTCGCCAAGGCGCTCAAGGACGCCGGTGTGACCGTGCACGACAACCCGTCCGACGAGGAGTTACGCGCCGAGTTCCTGTCGCTGGACATCGCTCTGGCTGTGGTCGACGGCATCGATGCGGCGATCGCGCACGTCAACGAATACGGCACGGGCCATACCGAGGCCATCGTCGCCACCGATCTTGCCGCCGCGCAACGCTTCACCGAACGGGTCGATGCCGCCGCGGTGATGGTGAACGCGTCGACGGCGTTCACCGACGGTGAGCAGTTCGGGTTCGGCGCCGAGATCGGCATCTCCACCCAGAAACTGCACGCCCGCGGGCCCATGGGTCTGCCCGAACTGACGTCAACCAAGTGGATTGTGTGGGGAGACGGCCACACCCGCCCGGCCTGATATAGGAGCCATATCCGTGAGTGTCCCCGCGCGCCCAGCGCCGCTGTTCGCCGACATCGACGATGTCGGCAGGCGGCTCGCCGAAACCGGTTACCTGCCCGACACCGCGACCGCCACAGCGGTTTTCCTCGCCGACCGGCTGGGCAAGCCGCTGTTGGTGGAGGGTCCCGCCGGGGTCGGCAAGACCGAACTGGCCCGCGCCGTCGCGCAGTCGACGGGTTCGGGTCTGGTGCGGTTGCAGTGCTACGAAGGCGTCGACGAGGCCCGCGCGCTCTACGAGTGGAACCACGCCAAGCAGATCCTGCGCATCCAGGCCGGACACGGCGATTGGGACAGCACCCGCGACGACGTGTTCTCCGAGGAGTTCCTGCTCTCGCGGCCGCTGCTGACCGCGATCCGGCGCACCGAGCCGACCGTGCTGCTGATCGACGAGACCGACAAGGCCGACATCGAGATCGAGGGCCTGCTGCTGGAGGTGCTGTCGGATTTCGCGGTGACCGTGCCGGAGCTGGGCACGATCGTCGCCGAGCGGGCGCCGTTCGTCGTGCTGACCTCCAACGCCACCCGGGAACTGTCCGAGGCGCTCAAGCGCCGGTGTCTGTTCCTGCACATCGACTTTCCCGACCCCGACCTGGAACGGCGCATCCTGCTGTCGCGGGTGCCCGAGTTGCCCGAGCGGATCGCCGACGAGTTGGTCAAGATCATCGGCGTGCTGCGCGGGATGCAGCTCAAGAAGCTGCCGTCGGTGGCCGAGACCATCGACTGGGGCCGCACGATCCTGGCCTTGGGGCTGGACACCATCGACGACGCGACGATCGCGGCCACGCTCGGGGTGGTGCTCAAACACCAGTCGGACCAGATCAAGGCGTCCGGCGAGCTGAGGCTCAACTGACATGGCCGTCCGCCGGACCCGTCCGCCGCAGCCGCTGGCGCCGCACGGCCTGCCCGGCCACCTGGTCGGGTTCGTCGAAGCGCTACGGGCGCAAGGCATCTCGGTAGGTCCATCGGAGACCGTCGACGCCGGCCGGGTGGTCTCGGTGCTGGGATTGAACGACCGCGACGCGTTGCGTGAGGGCATCGCGTGCGCGGTGCTGCGCCGCCCCGACCACCGCGACACCTACGACGCGATGTTCGACCTGTGGTTCCCCGCCGCCCTGGGCGCCAGGACGATCCTGGTCGACGAGGACGACGACACCGACGCCGGCGAACCGGGCCTGCCGCCCGAAGACGTTGAGGCGATGCGTGCGGCGCTGCTCGAGATGCTGGCCGAGAACGAGGATCTGGCCAATCTCGACGAGCGGATGGCCGCGATGATCGCGCAGATCGTCGAGGCGTACGGCCGGTACAACTCCAGTCGGGGCCCGTCGTATTCGTCGTATCAGGCGCTCAAGGCGATGAACCTCGACGATCTCGAGGGCCGGTTGCTCGCCGGCCTGCTCGCACCCTACGGTGACGAACCCACCCCCACCCAGGAGGAGATCGCCAAAGCCCTTGCCGCGCAACGCATCAATCAGCTGCGCAAGATGGTCGAGGGGGAGACCAAGCGGCGCACCGCCGAACAGCTCGGCCGCGACCACGTACAGATGTACGGTGTGCCGCAACTGGCCGAGAACGTCGAGTTCCTGCGCGCCTCGGGAGACCAGCTGCGCCAGATGCGCCGGGTGGTGGCGCCGCTGGCGCGCACGCTGGCGACGCGGCTGGCCGCGCGGCGGAGGAGGTCGCGGGCGGGCGAGATCGACCTGCGCAAGACGCTGCGCAAATCCATGTCCACCGGCGGTGTGCCGATCGACGTGGTGCTCAAGAAACCACATCCGGCCCGTCCCGAGCTGGTGGTGCTGTGCGACGTGTCCGGTTCGGTCGCCGGCTTCAGCCACTTCACGCTGCTGCTCGTGCACGCGCTGCGCCAGCAGTTCTCGCGCGTGCGGGTGTTCGCCTTCATCGACACCACCGACGAGGTCACCGAGCTGTTCGGCTCCGACGCCGACCTGGCGGTCGCGGTGCAGCGCATCACCCGCGAGGCGGGCGTGTACACCCGCGACGGGCACTCCGACTACGGCCACGCGTTCGTGTCGTTCATGGACCGCTGGCCCAACGTTCTCTCGCCGCGCAGCGCACTGCTCATCCTCGGCGACGGTCGCAACAATTACCGCAACCCGGAGCTCGAGCTGCTCGCGCACATGGTCAACTCGAGCAGGCACGCGCATTGGCTCAACCCCGAACCCCGACACCTGTGGGGCAGCGGCGACTCGGCGGTGCCGCGGTATCAGGACGTCATCACCATGCACGAATGCCGGTCGGCCAAGCAGCTGGCGTCGGTGATCGACCGGTTGCTGCCGGTCTGACCGGGGCGGGCACTCCCGTAAGCTGGCTATTCGTGGCTCCGCGACGCAGGCTCGGCGTGATGGGTGGGACGTTCGATCCCATCCACAACGGCCACTTGGTCGCCGCCAGCGAGGTGGCCGACCTGTTCGGACTCGACGAAGTCGTGTTCGTCCCGACCGGACAGCCCTGGCAGAAGGACCGCGAGGTCACCGCCGCGGAAGACCGCTACCTGATGACGGTGATCGCCACCGCCCCGAACCCACGGTTCAGCGTCAGCCGCGTCGACATCGACCGGGGCGGGCCGACCTACACCAAGGACACCTTGCGCGATCTGCACGCGCTCAACGCAGACGCCGACCTGTTCTTCATCACCGGGGCAGACGCGCTGGCGTCGATCCTGACGTGGCAGAACTGGGAGGACATGTTCGCGATCGCGAGCTTCGTCGGGGTGAGCCGGCCCGGGTACGAGTTGGACGGCAAGCATATCGCCGCGGCGATCAAGGAGTTGCCCGACGATGCGCTCAAGCTCGTCGAGGTCCCCGCGCTGGCGATCTCGTCGACCGACTGCCGCAAGCGTGCACAGGAGAACCGGCCGATCTGGTACCTGGTGCCGGACGGCGTCGTGCAGTACGTCGCCAAGCGGAAACTCTATGCGAGACAACCATTGACAACACAGGGGAAGCACCAATGAGCGCCTCCGACGAAGCCGTTCGCATGGCCGCAGTGGCCGCGCAGGCGGCCGCGTCCAAGGTGGCCGACGACGTCGTCGTGATCGACGTGTCGAGCCAACTCGTCATCACCGACTGCTTCGTGATCGCCTCGGCCTCCAACGAACGTCAGGTCAACGCGATCGTCGAGGAGGTCGAGGAGAAGATGCGCGTCGCCGGCTACAAGCCCGCCCGCCGCGAGGGCGCCCGCGAGGGCCGCTGGACGCTGCTCGACTACGTCGACATCGTGGTGCACATCCAGCATCAGGACGAGCGCAACTTCTATGCGTTGGACCGGTTGTGGAAGGACTGCCCGACCATCCCGATCGACCTCGACGGGCCCGCCGCGGCACCGGCCGCTGACGAGGACGGCGCGCCGTGAGACGGATCCGGCGCCTGGTCATGCTCCGGCACGGGCAGACCGCGTACAACGCCGGAAGCCGGATGCAGGGCCAGCTCGACACCGAGCTGACCGACCTCGGACGGCACCAGGCCGTCGCCGCCGCGGAGGTGTTGGCCAAACGCCAACCGCTGGCGGTCGTGTCGTCGGATCTGCGCCGGGCCCTCGACACCGCCGTCACGCTGGGGGAACACGCCGGCATGCCGGTGATCGCCGACGTCCGCCTGCGGGAGACCCACCTCGGCCAGTGGCAGGGGTTGACCCACCTCGAGGTCGACGCCGCCGCGCCCGGGGCCCGGCTGGCGTGGCGCGACGATTCGCGGTGGGCTCCGCCGGGCGGCGAGAGCCGCGTCGATGTCGCCGCCCGCAGCAGACCGCTGGTTGACGAGCTCATCGACGCACACGCCGAGTGGGGGCTCGACCAGGTCGGCGACGGACCGGACCGACCCGTCGTGCTCGTCGCCCACGGCGGGCTGATCGCGGCGCTGACCGCCTCGCTGCTCGACCTCCCGGTGGACAACTGGCCCGTGCTCGGCGGGATGGGCAACGCCAGCTGGGTGCAGCTGTCCGGCCACAGCCCGGTCGACGGCGCGCCCGCCGGTATCCGGTGGCGGCTCGACGTGTGGAACGCCTCGGCGCAGGTTGCCCCCGATGTCCTCTGAACGCCGCACCCTGCTGGTCTTCTGCGACTCGCTGTCCTACTACGGACCGACCGGCGGGCTGCCATCCGATGACCCCCGGATCTGGCCCAACATCGTTGCCGCACAACTGGGTTGGGATGTCGAGCTGATCGGCCGCATCGGCTGGACCTGTCGCGACGTGTGGTGGGCGGCCATCCAGGATCCCCGGGCCTGGGCGGCGCTGCCGCGGGCCGGCGCGGTCGTCTTCGCGACGGGTGGGATGGATTCGCTGCCCTCGCCGCTGCCGACCGCGCTGCGCGAGCTCATCCGTTACGTGCGCCCGCCGTGGTTGCGACGCTGGGCGCGCGACGGGTATGGCTGGATACAGCCGCGACTGTCGCCGGTCGCGCGGGCGGCGCTGCCACCGCACCTGTCGGCGGAGTATCTCGAGATGACCCGCGGCGCGATCGACTTCAACCGCCCCGGCATCCCCGTCGTCGCCTGTCTGCCCTCGGTGCACATCGCCGACACCTACGGCAGGGCGCACCACGGGCGCGACGGCACGGTGAAGGCGATCACCGAATGGGCCGAGCGACATGATGTTCCGCTCGTCGACCTCAAGGCCGCGGTCGGCGAGTACATCATGAGCGGCCAGGGTAACCCCGACGGGATCCACTGGAACTTCGAGGCCCACCAGGCGGTCGCGGACTCGATGCTCAAGGCGCTCGCCGAAGCCGGCGTGCCATGTCGGTAGTGGTGGTGACCGACTCGTCGTCGCGGTTGGCGCCCGACGAGTTGAAACAATGGGACATCCGCCAGGTGCCGTTGCACGTCCTGGTCGACGTGATCGATCTGCGCGACGGCATCGACGACGTGCCCTACGACATCCACGAGGTGCCGCGCGCGAGCACCGCGGGGGCGGCGCCCGCCGATCTCGCCGAGGCGTACCGGCAGGCGCTGCGGGACAGCGGCGGCGACGGCGTGGTCGCGGTGCACCTGTCGTCGGCGCTGTCGAGCAGTTACAGTTCGGCCGTCCAGGCCGCGCGCGAGTTCGGACCCTCGGTGCGGGTGGTGAATTCACGCTCGGCGGCGATGGGGGTGGGGTTCACCGCCGTGGCGGCGGCCAAGGCGGCGGCGTCGGGCTCCGACCTGGATTCGGTTGAGGCCGTTGCCCGGTCGGCCGCACAGCGCACTCACGCGTTCATCGTGGTGCACCGGCTGGACAATCTGCGCCGCAGCGGACGGATCGGTGCGGCGGCGTCCTGGCTCGGTACCGCACTGTCGCTCAAGCCGCTGCTGCGCCTCGACGTCGATGGCCGCCTCGTGCTCGACCAGCGGATCCGCACGATCACCAAGGCGCATGCGGCGATGGTCGACCGCGTCGCCGATCTGGTCGGTGAGCGCCAGGCGTCGATCGCCGTGCACCACGTCGACAACCACGACGGCGCCGACGAGGTCGGGGCCGCGCTGACCGACCGGCTGCCACAGCTCGAAGCGCTCACCGTCTGCGACATGGGCGCGGTGTTGGCGATCCACGTCGGTGCCGGGGCGATCGGCGTCGTCGTCCAACTGGCCGAATAAGTCTCGCCGAGCGCACGCACTCCCACGCCGTCACTCGCGATTTCGTATACACCACCACGCGCTGGACCCTTGTGGCGACCATTGGTAAGTGATAGCTTACGGTTCGTGCCGACTTACCAAGCGGGCGATGCGTGGGTGGCGATGGCCGACCGCACCCGGCGGTCGATCGTCGAACGTCTCGCGCACCGGCCGATGGCGGTGGGGGAGCTGGCCCACGATCTTCCGGTCAGCAGGCCGGCGGTGTCTCAGCACCTGAAGGTGCTCAAGCGCGCCGGCCTGGTGTGCGACCGCGCAGAAGGGACCCGCCGTGTCTATCAGCTGGACCCGGCGGGGTTGGCCGCGATGCGGGCCGAACTCGACCGCTTCTGGGTGCAGGCGCTGGCCGGATTCAAGGAGATAGTCGAAAGCGAAGGAGACACCCGATGACCTCTGCCCAGTCCGCGGTCGTCCGTCACGACATCACGGTCAACGCGCCGCTCGAGAAGGCGTTTCGGGTGTTCACGGAGAGATTCGGCGAGTTCAAACCCCGCGAACACAACCTGCTGAGCGTGCCGATCGAGGAGACGGTGGTGGAGCCTCACGTCGGCGGGCGCATCTACGACCGCGGCGTCGACGGCAGCGTGTGCGCGTGGGCGCGGGTGCTGATCGTCGAACCTCCGCATCGGTTCGTCTTCTCGTGGGACATCGGCCCAACGTGGCAGCTCGAATCCGATCCGGCGCGGTGCAGCGAGGTGGAGGTGAGGTTCACCGCCGAGACCGACGATCGCACGCGGGTGAGCCTCGAGCATCGCCACATCGAACGGCACGGCGACGGTTGGGATTCCGTGGCGTCCGGCGTCGGCGGCGATGCGGGTTGGCCGCTGTACCTGGACCGGTTCGGTGAGCTGGTGACGGGGGAGGCGCAGTGACGGCGGGTGACGCGAACCTCAAGGACCTGACTCGCGCCGAGCGGACCGATCTGGCGTCGTTCCTGGCCGAACTGACACCCGAGGAGTGGCACCATCCCAGCCTGTGCACCAGGTGGACGGTCAAAGACGTTGTCGCGCACGTGATCAGCTACGAGGAGCTCGGTACCGCCGGTCTGATCAAACGGTTCGCCAAGGGCATGGTGATCAACGCGAATCAGGTCGGCGTCGACGAATTCTCCGGCCTGTCACCCGAAGACCTGCTCGCCTATCTGAAGCGTCACCTGTATCCGAGCGGGCTGACCGCGCGACTCGGCGGGACGATCGGGTTCGTCGACGGCACCGTCCACCACCAGGACATCCGTCGTGCGCTCAACCGCCCCCGCACCATTCCCGCGGAACGCCTCGACCGCATCCTGCCGCTGATCCCCGGTAATCCGCGATTGGGCGCGGGCAGGCGCATTCGTGGGCTGCGCCTGCGCGCCACCGACGTCGACTGGACGCACGGGCAGGGTGCGGAGGTGACCGGACCCGGGGAGGCGTTGATGATGGCGATGACGGGTCGGCCCGCCGCGCTCGCCGACCTTGCCGGACCCGGGAAAGACACGCTGGCGCAACGGCTTCGGTGAGTTCAGGCCGCGGCGCGTCCGGTGATCGGCGGGAGGTCCTTGAGCGTCACGATGCCCGGCGGCGCCGCGACCACCGCGGGTACGGCGTTGGTCACCGGCAGCGCGGTGTAGATCATGCCCAGGCCCATGAACCCGGGTTCGGTCCAGTCCTTCGGCGGCAGGCAGTGCAGCACCGTGCGCATGTTCGGCAGACCGAACACCTGGATGACGTGGCCGTGTTCGAGCGGCTTCGGCGGGGTGACGTGTTCGCCCATGATCCAGTTGAAGCCGACGCTGACGACGTTCTTCTCGCCCACCCAGCCGCGGTGGTAGCCGTGGACGCCGGCGACGGTGCCCTTCGGGATCTGCATGAACCCGAGATCGGAGTCTCCCGTGGCGGCGGTGAACGTCACATCGAAGGTCATCCGGTCGAGCTTGGCGCCGATCGCGTCGGCCATCATCGCGGCCGACTCGGCGAACACCTCGCTCTCGCGCCGCACGCGCTCCGCCAGACCGGGTGTGTCCGGATCCTGCGAAAAGCCCATCGCGGTCTGCGTTCCCGCCGATTCATACGTCGAACAATCCACCGACTCGGTGATGCGGATCTCGTCGACGCGCTCGCAGGCGCCCGAGAGCACCATCCCCACCATGTTGCTCATGCCGGGGTGCGCCCCGCTGCCGAAAATCGTCGAATCGCCTTTCTCGCATGCCTTGCGGATGCGGTCGAGGTCCTCCGGCGACTGCTTGCCGCCGGTGATCCACGCCGCGCTCGAGCACACGTTGACGCCGGCCTCGAGAAGCCGCACCAGCTCGTCGATGTCGGGCCACAGCGGGTTGTAGCAGCAGGCGTCGGGCCGCTGCGCCAGCAGCGCGTCGACGTCGTTGGTGGCCGTCACCCCGGTCGGCTCGGGCCAACCGGCCAGCTCGGCCGCGTCCACACCGACCTTGTCCGCGCCGTGGGCGTAGACGCCGACGAGCTCCATGTCGTCGCGGCCGATGATCGCGTGCAGCGACCGGCGGCCGATATTGCCGGTGGTCCACTGGATGACGCGCAGCGGCCGGCCAGGTGTCGTCACGAAAACTCCTCGGTGTCAACTGATTACATGTGGGTTCCGCCGTCGACGCGGACCTCGGTGCCGGTGACGAAATAGGCCTCCGGCGCTGCGAGCATGGCGACAACGGCCGCGACGGCGTCGGGTTTGGCAAACATCCCGCCGCCGTCGACCGGCAGCGTCGGCATGATCTTGCCGAACAGCGTGTAATCGGCGTCCTCCGGCAGGCCCGGTCCGACGCTCTGACCGGATCGCCCTGTGCCGTCGGTCATTCCCGACGAGATCGACCCGGGTTGCACGCAGTTGAACCGGATGCCCGCCTTGCTGAACTCCAGGGCCAACGTGTGCGTCATGGCCTGGATGCCGCCCTTGGACGCCGCATAGGCCGACATGTAGGGATGCGCGAAATTCGCCGATGTCGAGCTGAAGTTGACGACCGCCGGCGCGACAGCGTCGCGGAGTGCGGGCAGGGCTTCGCGGGTCACCAGGAAGGTCCCGATCAGGTTGACGCGCAGGACGGTTTCGAAATCGGCGAGCGTGGTGTCGGTGAAGTGCGCGGACCGAAGGATTCCCGCGGCGTTGACGAGCGCGTCGAGTCCGTCCAGCGCGGCGACGGCGAGCGAGACCCCGGTGACCACCGAGTCTTCGCTGCCGACGTCCATCACGACGGTGGTCAGCCGGCCCTTGGCCCCGTCGGCTTGGGCCTCGGTGTCTGCGAGCCCGGTCTCGCTGACGTCGGCGGCCACGACCGCGCCGCCCTCGTCGAGGATCCGCAGGGCCGTCGCCTGACCGATGCCCGAGCCGGCTCCGGTGATCAATACCCGACGGTCGGTGAACCGCTGCAACGTCGCCACCGGGGGAATGCTAGTGCGTCGGTTGGGTTCGGCTGTGCTATTCGGGATCGCGCTCGGCGTCGGCCGGTTCGGCGCCCTCGGCTTCGGGGCGGGCGGCGGCGGGTGCGGCACCTTCGTCGACCGGGT
>NZ_CVTB01000314.1 GCF_001050015.1 Mycolicibacterium malmesburyense | reverse complement strand
CGCGGCCGACGGCGGGCCGACCGGCCTGCCGTCGACGAACGTGCCGCCGGGCGCCGACACCGAGGACACGTCGGCGACCCGCGAGAGGTCGGCGGCGTAGCGGTCCACCATCTCCGGTGTGATGCCCCGGGTGTCCGGTATGACGACCGCGACGTTGCGGGCCGAGTCGACGGCGAAGTTGGCGCGCAGATCGTCGCCGACCTGTCGCGCCGACGCCGATTGCGGCAGCACCCGCTCGTCCGGAAAACCCCACCGCGCGTTGAGGAATGGCGCGCCGAGCACCAGGAGGAACGCGACGATCACCAGCGCGACCGGAACCGACCGTCGCATCACGACTTTCGTGCACCGGTACCAGAAGGTCTGCTCGACGGGCTTGCGCACCGGCTCCGGCCTGCCGAACAACCGGCGGCCGAACCGTCGCACATCCAGGGCGTCGAGCCGGTCGCCGAGCAGCACGATCGCGGCCGGGGCCACCACCACCGCGGCGACGGCCGCGAACGATACGACCGCGATACCCGCATACGCGAACGACTTCAGGAAGTACATCGGGAACAGCACCATCGCGACCATGGACAGCGCGACCGTCATCGCCGAGAACAACACCGTGCGCCCGGCGGTCGCCATGGTTCGCACCAAGGCCGACTCGCGATCCGCGCCGTCGGCGATCTCGTCTCGATACCTGCTGATGATCAGCAGCGTGTAGTCGATGGCGAGCGCCAAACCCATCGCGACCGACAGATTCATGGCGAAGATCGACACGTCAGTGACGTAGGTGACCGCCCGCAGCACCGCCATCGAACCGAGGATCGCGAAGCCGCCGATGGCCAACGGCAGCGACGCGGCGAGCAACCCGCCGAACACCCACACCAGGGCGAGGAAGCACAGCGGGATCGCGATCGCCTCCATCTTCAGGAGGTCTTTTTCGCTCTGCCCGTTGATCTGCACGTAGATCATCGCCTCGCCGCCGGCGCGCACGGTCACGCCGTCACGGTCGTGGACCAGCCGCTCGGTGAGTTCCTTCGCGTGTTTCTGCGCGCCGCTCTCGCCGCCGGTGATTCCGGCGACGATCAACCCCGTCTTGCCGTCCTCACTGATCAGCGCGGGCGCGGCGGTCGACGGGGCGTTCCACAGCGAGGTGACGTCGACGACGGACGGGGCGGCCCGCAGTTCGGCGACGAGTTCCTCTCCGACCGCACGAGCCGCGGGACTCTGGGCGCCCTCGTCGGAGTGCACGGAGAGGATCAGCTCCATGTCACCCTGGCCGAACTTGTCGACCAGCAGCTGGGTGGCCTTCGCCGACTCCGACGTGGGGTCCTGGAATCCACCCGCGGACAGGTGTTTGGCGACGGGAATCCCGAAGATCCCGCAGGCCACCATCACCAGGATCGCGATCACGACGATGCGCCGGGGCGCCGCTATGGCCAGGTGTGCGATTCGTTGCAGCACTCCGTGTCCTCTCGCTCCTGGAGACTAACGCCGGTAACTTAACAACGGTAAGTCAGCAGCGTCAACGCTTCCTTCGGACACGATCCAGGGTCGCGCGGCGTTCATTGCGTTTCCTGGCGATGAGTTGTGGTTCGTCTGGTAGTCGTAATCGGCATGACCACGACGGACGCGGCGACCGCCGCCACCACCACGCGCCACAGCGCGACGGACATCGGCCTGCTCATCTTGCGGATCGGCATCGGTGCCGCGATTCTCCAGGCGGGGCTCATCAAGGTCTTCGACTTCGGCGCCACCGTCGGATTCATGGAAGCCGCCGGGTGGCGTCTGCCCGCCCTGGCGGCTTTCATGGTGACCGCCGCCGAGACGCTCGGCGGCCTTGGCCTGATCTTCGGCGCGCTGACTCCGCTGGCCGCGTGCGCGGTGGTCGCGGCGATGATCGACGCGTGGGCGGTCAACGTGTCCGAATCCGTCTTCTGGTCCGAACCGTTCAACGTCCCGTTCATGATCGGTATCGGGGCGGCTGCGCTGCTGTTCCTCGGCGCGGGCGCCTACTCGATCGACGCGAAGGTGCTGGGCCGGCTGTCGTGGGGCAGCCGCATCGCGGTCGGCCTGCTGGTCGTGGCGTTCGCCGCCGCGATCCTGACCTGGGTGGCATTGCTCGGCACGAACCCCATTCACTTCACCGCCGGGGCATAACGCCCAGCAAAAAGCTACCGACGGGTATCGCGCGACCCTACCCGCGGGTAAGAATTGCCAAGATATTCCGAATCGTGACTCAAAGAATCCTTAGAGGTAACACTTACTCTCGAGTACATGTGGATCGACGACACCAGTGCCGATGTCATCAAGGTTGACTTCGAGGCGCTCTACCACGGCGATGTCCTGGTAGAAGGCGACACCTCGGAGCAGCTCGACGACGAGCACACCCTGCGCACCGCCGTCTGACCGAACGCGCGCCGAGGGGTCGCGCATTCGTTCCGACGGTCCGGCCCCCTAGCGCGAGCCAGGTCTGTTGACGCTTCGGCGTGACCTCGCCCGCGAACCGATCCCCTCTTTCTAAGCCACGCTCTCTTCTTCGTCCTCGGCGATCATGTCGCTGAGGCGGCCGCTGATCAGCTCCTCGGCCTCCGACACGATCCGCGATACCAGCTCTCCGCAGGTCGGGATGTCGTTGATCAGCCCCATCGCGGTGCCCACGCTCCAGATGCCGGCATCGAGATCGCCGACCTCGTAGACCTTCACCCCGCGCTTGCCGGCCACCAGATCCTTGACGTCCTCGAATTGACCGCCCCGGTTGAGGATCTCGACGACCTCGCGTGAGACGGCGTTACTGGCGACCCGGGCGGTGTTGCGCAACGGCCGGAAGATCAGCTCGGTGTCGAGTTCGGTGCCCGCGACGATCGCTTCCTTGACGTTCTGATGGATCGCCGATTCCACGGTGCACATGAACCGCGAGCCCATGTTGATGCCGTCGGCACCCAACGCCAGCGCCGCCACCAGACCGCGCGCGTCGGCGAAACCGCCGGAGGCGATCATCGGGATGTCGATCTTGGCCGAAGCCGCCGGGATCAGCACCAGGCCGGGGATGTCGTCCTCGCCCGGGTGACCCGCGCACTCGAAACCGTCGATGCTGATGCCGTCGACGCCGAGGTTCTGCGCCTTGACCGCATGCCGCACCGAGGTGCACTTGTGCAGCACCTTGATGCCGTTCTCATGGAACATCGGCAGGTGCGGCGCCGGGTTGGAGCCCGCGGTCTCGACGATCTTGATACCCGAGTCGACGATCACCTGCCGATACTCGTCATACGGCGGCGGGTTGATTGTCGGCAGGATCGTCAGGTTGACGCCGAACGGCTTGTCGGTCAGATCGCGGCACTTGGCGATCTCCTTGGCCAGATCGGCCGGCGTCGGCTGGGTCAGCGCGGTGATGAAACCGAGCGCCCCCGCATTCGCTACGGCCGCAACCAGTTCCGCGCGGCCGACCCACTGCATCCCACCCTGCACGACGGGATGCTCGATTCCGAACGTCTCGGTGAACTTCGTCGTCAGTGTCATCGGGGGGCCATCCGGATCGCGCCGTCGAGGCGGATCACCTCGCCATTGAGCATCGGGTTCTCGACGATGTGCACGGCCAGCGCGCCGTACTCGTCGGGGTCGCCGAGGCGGGCGGGATGGGGCACCTGCTTGCCCAGCGACTGCTGCGCCTCTTCCGGTAGCGAACCCAGCAGGGGGGTCTTGAACAGACCCGGCGCGATCGTGACGACGCGGATGAACTCACGCGACAGGTCACGCGCGATCGGCAGCGTCATGCCGACCACACCGCCCTTCGACGCGGAGTAGGCGGCCTGGCCGATCTGGCCCTCGAACGCCGCGACCGACGCGGTGTTGATGATGACGCCGCGCTCACCGTTGATCGGTTCGGTCTTGGCGATCCGCTCCGCGGCCAGGCGCAGCACGTTGAACGTGCCGATGAGGTTGACCTCGATGACCTTCTTGAAGCCGTCGAGCGGGAACGGGCCGTCCTTGCTCAGCGTCTTGATCGCGTTACCGATGCCCGCGCAGTTGACGTTGATGCGCAGCGGGCCCATCTTCTCGGCCGCGTCCAGCGCCGCGCTGACGGCCTCCGGATCGGTCACGTTGGTCTCGACGAACTGGGCGCGATCACCGAGTTCCTTGACGGCCTCTTCGCCCTTGAGGTCGATGACGACCACCGAGGCGCCCCTGTCGAGCAGCCGCTTGGTGGTGGCCAGGCCGAGGCCCGATGCGCCACCGGTGACGACGGCTACGGCGTCCTTGATCTCCACTTGAGGGTGTTCCTTTCTCTAGGCCCAGTCTCGTAAGACGGCTTCGGTGTCGGCTCCGGCTTGGCCGGGCGGCGTCGGTGCCGGCGGCACGCTTCGGGAGAACCGCGGCGCGGGCATCGGCTGCAGGTGGTCGCCGTCGCGATAGAAGGTGTTGCGCTCGGTGACGTGCGGTTCGGACTCGACCTCGGAGAACGACAGCACCGGCGTCACGCAGGCGTCGCTGTCGGCGAACACCTTCGCCCAGTGGTCGCGGTCCTTGCCCGCGATGACCTCGCTGAGCTTGTCACGCAGCTCCGGCCAGCGACTCGCGTCGTTCTGGTCGGGCAGGTCGGCGCTCTCCAAGCCGAGGCCCTTGAGGAACTCGGCATAGAACTGCGGCTCGATGCACCCGACGGCGATGTAGCGGCCGTCGGCGCAGGTATAGGTGTCGTAATAGGGCGCACCGCCGTCGAGGATGTTGACCCCGCGCTGATCGGTCCACAGTCCGTCCTGCAGGAAGCCCCAGATCATCTGCGCCAACACGCTGGAGCCGTCGATCATCGCGGCGTCGACCACCTGACCCTTGCCCGAGTTCTGGCGTTCGAAGAGCGCCGACAGGATGCCGACGAGCAGGAACATCGACCCGCCGCCGAAGTCGCCGGTCAGGTTCAGCGGCGGCACCGGCCGCTCGCCCGCCCGTCCGATCGAGTGCAGCACACCGTTGAGCGAGATGTAGTTGATGTCGTGGCCGGCCTGCAGGCGGCGGGGACCGGTCTGACCCCAGCCGGTCATCCGGCCGTAGATCAGCCGCTCGTTGACCTTCGCGCAGTCCTCCGGACCCAGGCCGAGCCGTTCGGTGACGCCGGGGCGCAGCCCTTCGACCAGCACGTCGGCCTTGGCGACGAGGCGCAGCACCAGTTCGCGGCCTTCGTCGCTCTTGAGGTCGGCGGCCACCGAGCGGCGATTGCGTAGCGCGGCTTCGCGCTTGCTGGTGGGGATTCCGCCGAGCTTGCCCGGCCGTTCGATACGGACGACGTCCGCGCCGAGATCACCGAGGATCATCGCCGCGTGCGGGCCGGGGCCGATGCTCGCGAGTTCGATCACCCGCAGTCCGTGCAGAGGTCCCGCCATGCTTACCGCCCTTCGTTGGACAATCGCTTCCGGATCGCCGACATAGCTTACTTGTATAACCAAGTCGTCCGGTTCTAGGGTGCAGCCATGACAACGCTGGATTCGGGCGCACCCGCGTATACCGGTATCGACGACTTGACGGTCGACCTCGCCGACGGCGTGCTTTCGGTGACGCTGAATCGGCCGGACAGCCTCAACTCGCTGAATCGCGTGATGCTGCGCGGTATCGCCGACACCCTCACGACGGCGGCCTCCGATCGGCGGGTCAAGGTCGTGCGCCTCGGCGGCGCGGGGCGCGGCTTCTGCTCGGGCGCAGGCATCGGCGGCGACGATCAGATGCAGAAGACCGCCGACGGGCCGGCCTCGGTGCTCGACGCCGCCAACGACGCGGTCCGTGCGATCGTCAACCTCCCCCAGCCCGTGGTCGCGGCGGTCCACGGTGCGGCGGCCGGCGTCGGCGTATCGCTGGCCCTGGCCTCGGATGTCGTGGTGGCTTCGGAGAACGCCTACTTCATGTTGGCGTTCACCAAGATCGGGCTGATGCCCGACGGCGGCGCCTCGGCGCTCGTCGCCGCCGCGGTCGGCCGCACCCGCGCCGCCCGCATGGCGCTGCTGGCCGAAAAGGTCTCCGCGCGTGAGGCTTACGACTGGGGTCTGGCCGCGGCTGTCTATCCGGCCGACGAGTTCGACGCCGAGGTCGACAAGGTGCTCGACAGGCTGAAGTCCGGCCCCGCGGTCGCGCTGCGCAAAACCAAGGACGCCATCAACGCGGCCACGCTCACCGAGTTCGAACCCGCACTGGGTCGCGAACGCGAGGGTCAGCTCTCGCTGCTGAGTTCGCCGGACTTCGTCGAGGGCGTCACCGCGTTCCAGCAGCGCCGCCAGGCGAACTTCTCGGACTTCTAATAGGGCGATTTGTGTGCGTTTTGTTGCGCTGAGCGCTCCTGAACGCACACAAGTCGCATAGGAAAATCGGTGGACTCGGCGGCCACGCCTCCGCGACCATCGACGGGTGAGTACGCAATTCGACATTCAACAACCGGTGCGCACCGCCGGTCGTTGGCGCGTGCTCGCACCGTTTCGCATCCGCGAGTACCGCCTGCTGATCGCGGCGGTCACGCTGTCGATCTTCGCCGACGGCATGTTCGCGGTGGTGCTGGCCATGCAGGTCATCGAGCTCAACAACGATCCCGTATCGCTGTCGATCGTCACGACCTGCTTCGGCGGCGCACTCGTCGCGTTCGTGTTGGTCGGCGGAATCGCCGCCGACCGCTTCCCCCAGCGATCGATCATCATCGCGGTCGAGACGGTCAATGTGATCGCATCGTCGGCGATCGCGGTGCTGGGAATGGCTGGCGCGCTGCGGATCTGGCATCTCGCGGTGGGAGCGGCGGCCCTGGGTACCGCCGCGGCGTTCTTCTTCCCCGCCTACAGCGCGATCCTCCCGCGGATCCTGCCGCCGGAGCAGCTGCTCGCGGCCAACGGCGTGGAGGGTGTGGTGCGTCCGGTGTTCCAGCGCGCGGTCGGCCCGGCGGTCGCGGGTGTGGTCGTCGGCGCGACGTTCCCCGCGGTCGGTGCGGTGGCCGTCGCCGGCTTGTTCGCCGTCGGCCTGGCGTTACTGGTCGCGACCAGACCGCCGCTGAAACCCGCTGCAACACAGGAGCGGCCACACGCGCTGCGCGACCTTCGCGACGGCTTCGTCTTCGTGCTCGGCACACCTTGGCTGCTGTGGACGCTGTTGTTCGCGAGCATTTTCGTGCTCGTCGTCATCGGCCCGATCGAGGTGCTGCTGCCGTTCATCGCCAAGGACCGCTTCGCCGACGGCGCCCGGATGTACGGCTTCATCCTCGCGTTCTTCGGGCTGGGCAGCGCTCTGGGCGCGTTGACCGTGTCCTCCCGGCGGATGCCACGCCGGTATCTGTCGGTGATGATGGCGATGTGGAGCCTGGGCGCCGTTCCGCTGGTCGTCTTCGGTTTCACGTCGTCGTTCGCGGTGATGGCGGTGGCGACGTTCGCCATCGGGTTCACCGACGGAATGGGGATGGTCATTTGGGGCACGCTGCTACAGCGGCGAGTGCCGACGGCGATGCTGGGCCGGGTGTCGAGCCTCGACTTCTTCGTGTCGCTGGCGTTCATGCCGGTGTCGTTCGCGATCGTCGGACCGCTGTCGAAAGTCGTTTCGATACACACGATTTTCCTCGTCGCGGGCATCGTCCCGGTGGTGATCGCCGCGCTCGCGGTGTGGGCGGCCGGGATGCGCCGCGACGAGTTGGACCACCCGCTGAGCTGACTAGACGCCGAAGAGCGGCGGCAGCGCGAGCACCATGACCAGACCCCAGAAGAAGTGGGTCAGCATCGGTGCGAGGATGCCGCCGGTCGCTCGGCGCTCGAACGCGCACACCGTGCCGAGGATGATCGCCGCGAAGCCGAGCATCGGGTTACCCGTCGTCGCCGCGGTCGCGATCACGTAGAAGATCGTCGAGATGAGCACCGGTTTCACGGCGCCCAGCGCCGTGTACAAGGCTCCGCGGAAGAACATCTCTTCGGCCAGCCCGTTGATCACGGTGATGAACGTGACGAGCACCAGCGGTCCGTAGTCGGCGTATTCCAGTACCCGCGTGATGTATTCGCGCACACCGGGGATCTCCCGCGCGATCAGACCGCCGACGAGGAAGATCGCACCCAACGCCAAACCCATTGCGACGCCGGTGATCACCGGTCGCTGGTTGCGGCCGCGGAAGTTGATGCATCCCATGTGCAGGGGTCCGGACACCAACGCGCCCAGCGCCCACACCCCGGCCAACGCCAGCGTGAGCCAGTAGAAGGACTGGTCCCCCGGCGGCCGGGTCAGCGAGTAACCGAGCAGCCCGGCGCCGATGATGAGCACGATTGCGACCACGATGCGCCTGCGCCGCACGACGCCGGGCGGCTCGTGATGCGGGACGGGGCATGCGCCGACGATGTCGCGGATCTCCCGAAGCAACCCCGGGCGCGCCTGCGTCGGCTCCGTCACGTCGGGACGACCTTCGGCATGAAGTGCAGAAACGTGTCGAGGCCGGTGCGCACCGCTCCCGCGACGGGTCCGGGCACGCCACCGATGAGCCCGAGCGCGGGCCGCACGATCGACGGGGTGACCGCGCCGGCGACCTGCCGGAGGCGCAGGGTGTCCCCACCGGCCCAGCCGGGGTCGGTGTCGGCGAGGTGGTGCGGATCGGTGAGCTCGTCGACGGGCCGGCGGCGACGGCTGGCCAGTGCCCGTGTGATCGCTTCCTCGACGCCGATCAGCCCGGCGGGCGGGTCCGGCACGAACTCACGCAGCCCGGTCTCGGACGCCATCATCGGATGGTCCAGCGACTGCACCAAATCGGCCGCGAGTCCACCCGGCACCGGAAGCACCGCGGCCGTCACCCACGAGACGAGGCCGGTGTCGATACCGTTGACCGGCAGCTCGGCCCGCCACTTGCCTGCGATCCGGGCATAGGTCCGCAGCAGATCGGCGTAGGACGTGGTTTCGGGGCCGGTGATGTCGTACGCGCCGGCGGGCACGCGCTCGGTATCCGCGGCGGCGACGAGGTAGTGCAGCACATCGCAGATCGAGATCGGGTCGATCGGGTTCGCCGACCAGGCGGGCATCGGGATGATCAGGAACCGGTCGCCCACGTACCGCAGCATCTCGAACGACGTCGACCCTGCCCCGATGATGATGGCCGCGCCGAGCCACACCACGTCGGGCCCGCCGTCGACGTGCAACGCCTCGGCGACCTCGGCGCGGCTGGCCAGGTGCTCGGAGAGGTCGTCGCCGTCGGGTACGAACCCGCCGAGGTACACGATTCGGCGCACGCCGGCGTCCTTGGCCGCCCGGGCCACGTTGGCCGCCGCGCGGTTGTCGGCTTCGCGGAAGTCCGGTTGCCCGATGCCGTGCACGAGGTAGTAGACGACGTCGATGTGGCCGGCGTCGGCGAACGCCGAGCGCGCCGAATCCTCGTCGTGGGCGTCCAACGCGACCGCGGTGACGCGGTCCTGCCATCCGAAATCGGCGAGTCTGTCGGGGTTTCGGCTGGCGGCGACGACGTCGCACCCCTCCGAGAGGAGGGCGGTGACGAGCCGGGATCCGACGTAACCGGTCGCGCCGGTCACCAGGATGCGAAGACGTTTCACGGTACGCCTGTACCCGGATCCGACCCGGGAGAATCTAGGCCGACGCGTCGCGGTGCAGATCGATGAGGTGCTGATACACCTGCGCGTTGTAGCGGTTGTGGTTGACCTCGGCGTCGCTGAGGTCACGGCGCACCTTGCCGGGGACCCCTGCGACCAGGGTCCGCGGCGGCACGACGAAGCCCTGGGGCACCACCGCGCCCGCGGCGATCAGCGCGCCCTGCCCGACCGTCGCGCCGTTGAGGATGACCGCGCCCATGCCGATCAGCGCACCGTCCTCGATGGTGCAGCCGTGCAGCACGGCGTTGTGCCCCACGCTGACCTCTTCGCCGACGCAGACCGGGAATTCCGGATCGACGTGGATCGTCACCCCGTCCTGGATGTTGGTGCCGAAGCCGATCTCGATGGGCTCGGCCTCGGCCCGCAGCGTGGCGCCGTACCAGACGCTGGCGCGCGCGGCGAGCGTCACCTGCCCGATCAGGCTCGCGTTGGGCGCCGCCCAGGCCTCGGCGTGCAGGGACGGTCGACGACCTCGAATGGGGATGATCAGGGGCTCGGGCATGCGGGTCATCGTATGCATCGCCCGTTTCCCGGCTTTCGGCGCACCGTGTGGCCAGATTGACAACGCGCAGGTCAGCATGCCTGCGAAGGGCGTTTGGCGAGGTGACGACTTTGGCGATGACCGAGCACTGCCTTTACCATGCCTTTCGACCTGTCTAGCTGAGGAGCCGTAAGTGAAGACTCGCACCAGCAAAGCCCTTGGTGCCGCAACCGGGATCGCCGCGATCGCCTTGTCCGTGCCCCTGGCCGTGACGGCGTACGCCGACCCGCCCGCGCCGGAGCAGCCCGCCGAGCCGACCACCACGACGGAGGTGGAGATCCCGAACCCGGAGGGCAAGGGCTGTGACGCCTTCAAGGAGGCCGTGCCCAACTGGAAGGCGCTGAACAACCTTCCGGTCGGCCAGGCCCTGCAGGCCATCCCGGAGGCCAGCACCTTCTACTCCGCGATCTCGGGTGGGTTCAATCCCGTCGTGAACGTGGTGCCCGTGCTGGAGAACGGCCCGTACGTGGTCTTCGCGCCGACGAACGAGGCGTTCGCCGCGCTTGCGCCCGCACAGCTGGACGCGCTGAAGGCCGACCCCGCCGCGCTGACGGACTTCGACTACTACCACGTGTTCCTCGGCCTGCTCGGACCGAAGGACCTCAAGGGTCAGCGGCCCACGCAGCAGGGCGCGGAGATCAAGGTGACCGGTGAGAACGCCGACATCGTGGTCAACGACACCGCCAAGGTGGTCTGCGGTGGCATCCAGGCGGCCAACGCCCGGATCTACCTCATCGACGCGGTGCTCGATCCGGCCAACCCGCCGGAGGCTGTCACGCCGTCGGCGACGTCGACCAGCGAGACGACCACGACCGAGACGACCACCGAGACCACCGAGCCGGCTGCACCGGCCGAGCCGACCGCACCGGCCGAGCCGACACCGGCCGCCGAGGCTCCGGTCGGCTGATCGCCCCGAGACACGCGAAAGCCCCCGAAACGCCGTTGTTTCGGGGGCTTTGGCGTTGGGGCGTCAGACACCACGCCGGCCGAGCCGGCTAGACACCCAAGTCGCGGCCGATGATCTCCTTCATGATCTCGGTGGTGCCACCGAAGATCGTCTGGATGCGTCCGTCCACGTAGGCGCGGGCGACGCGGTACTCCATCATGTAGCCGTAACCGCCGTGCAGCTGCACGCACTGGTCGACGACCTTCTTGGCCACTTCGGTGGCCCACCACTTGGCCTTGGCCGCCTCGACCGCGGTCAGCTCACCGTCGACCACGCCCTGCAGGCAGCGGTCGATGTAGTTCTCGGTGACCTCGAGCTCGGTCTCCATTTCGGCGAGCAGGAAGCGGTTGTGCTGGAAACTGCCGATCGGCTGCCCAAAAGCCTTGCGGTCCTTGGCATATTGCAGCGTCTCGTCGAACACCCCGCGAGCTCCGGCGATGGCCGAGATGGCGATACCCAACCGCTCCGAGGGCAGATTGGTCATCAGGTGGTAGAAGCCGCGGCCCTCTTTGCCGAGCAGGTTCGCGTTCGGCACCCGCACGTTCTCGAAGTGCAGCTCGGAGGTGTCCTGGCTGTGCAGGCCCATCTTGTCGAGCTTGCGACCTCGGGTGAAGCCCTCCATGTCCCGCTCCACCACGAAGAGCGAGAAGCCCTTGTGGCCGGCCTCGGGATCGGTGCGCGCGACGACCACGCACAGGTCACAGTTGATGCCCGACGAGATGAACGTCTTGGAGCCGTTGACGATCCAGTCGTCACCATCGCGGACCGCGGACGTACGGATGCCGGCGAGGTCGCTGCCGGCGCCCGGTTCCGTCATCGCGATCGCGATGATCAGTTCACCGCTGGTGATTCCGGGCAGCCAGCGCTTCTTCTGCTCGTCGTTGGCCAGCTCCTTGAAGTATGGGCCGACGACATCGTTGTGCAGGCTCAGCGCGGGTCCGTGCACACCGGACCTGGCGGTCTCCTCGTCGATGATCGCGTTGAACCGGAAGTCATCGGACCCGCCGCCGCCGAACTCCTCGGGCATGTTGAACCCGATCAGCCCGTATTTGCCGGCCGCGGTGTACGCCGAGCGGTCGACGATGCGCTCGGTCTCCCACTTCTCCTGGTTAGGCACGAGCTCGCGCTCGATGTACTCCCTGACGGTCTCGCGGAACGCCTCGTGTTCGGCGTCGAAAATTGTTCTCTTCACTGCTACTTGGCCTTCCAAACAGGCTGGCGCTTCTCGGCGAATGCCAGCGGTCCTTCCTTGGCGTCCTCGGAACGGATCACCGTCGAAATCTCACGCATGGTCCTCGACCACCCGGCTTCGTCGCCGGTGATGACGCCGTCGTCGACACCCATCGCCACCCGCTTGCTCGCCCAAACCGCAAGCGGCGCATTGCAGGTGATGCGTTCGGCGAGCGCGAGCGCCGCATCGACCGCGGTGCCGTCGGGCACGACTTCGTTGATCAATCCCCACTTGAGCGCATCGGCCGACGACATCGGCTCGCCGGTGAACAGCAGCTCCATCGCGACCTTGCGCGGCAGGTGGTCGACGATGCGGAACACCCCGCCCGCGGCGGCGATGAGGCCCCGCTTCACTTCGGGCAGACCGAATTTCGCGCGTTCTTCGGCGACCACCAGATCGCTGGCGAGCGCGAGCTCGGTGCCGCCGCCCAGCGCGGTGCAGTTGACCGCGGCGATGGTCGGCTTGTCGATGTAATGCTGCACGTAGCCGGCGAAACCCCACTCGGGATGCTCCGGGTGGAACAGGCTTTCCCGCCGCGCGATTGCCTTCAGATCGGCACCCGCACAGAAGGATTCACCCGCACCAGTGATCACCACCGCGCGTACGTCGGGATCGTCCTGCGCCTCCTGCAACGCGTCGCCGACCGCGGTGCTCACCGCGCTGTTGACGGCGTTGCGCGCCTCGGGACGGTTGATCGTGATGAGCATGACGTTCCCGCGGCGCTCGGTGAGCGCCGCGGGGGTCGTCACTTCGGTCGTCACAACAGTTCGAGAATGGTGGCGTTGGCCTGGCCGCCACCCTCGCACATGGTCTGCAGGCCGTACCGAATTCCGTTGTCCCGCATGTGGTACAGCATCGTCGTCATGATGCGGGCGCCCGAACCGCCGAGCGGGTGGCCGAGCGCGATTGCGCCGCCGTTGGGGTTGAGCTTCTTCTCGTCGGCGCCGATGTCCTTCAGCCATGCCATCGGCACGGGCGCGAACGCCTCGTTCACCTCGAACACGCCGATGTCCTCGAGTCGCAGGCCCGACTTCTTGAGCGCCTTCTGGGTGGCCGGGATCGGCGCGGTCAGCATGATCACCGGGTCGGAACCTGCCAGCACCGCGGTGTGCACCTTGGCGATCGGCTTGAGGCCCAACTCTTTCGCCTTCTCGGCCGACATGAACAGCAGCGCCGCCGAACCGTCGGAGATCTGGCTGGAGTTACCGGCGTGGATCACGCCGTCCTCCTTGAACGCCGGCTTCAACTGAGCCATCTTCTCGATCGGCGTGCCGCGGCGGATGCCCTCGTCCTTGAGCACGACACTCTCGTTGCCGTCCTCGTCCTTGGTCTTGATGCCGACGATCTGATCGTCGAAGGCGCCGGAGTCCTGCGCGGCTGCCGCCTTCTCGTGCGAGTCGAGGGAGAACTGGTCGAGCATGGTGCGGTCGAAGCCCCACTGCTCGGCGATCATCTCGGCGCCGATGCCCTGGTTCGGGGTCTGGCTGTAGCGGCCCCGGAACGCCTCGGGGTAGGGATGGCCGCCGTTGGCCAGCGACGAGCCCATCGGGGTACGCGACATCACCTCGACGCCACCGGCGACGACGGCGTCGTAGTGGCCGGCCACCACACCGGCGGCGGCGAAGTGCACCGACTGCTGGCTCGAACCGCACTGGCGGTCGACGGTCACACCGGGCACGCTCTCCGGCCACCCGGCCGCCAGCACCGCGGTGCGGGCGATGTCGAGTGCCTGCTCGCCGGCCTGCATGACGCAGCCCCAGATCACGTCGTCGACCAGGGCAGGATCCACGCCGGCACGCTCGACGAGGCCATTGAGCACCTGGGCCGACAGGTCACCGGCATGAACGCCGGACAGCCCGCCGTTGCGCTTGCCGACGGGCGACCGTACTGCCTCGACGATGACGGCTTCAGCCATGACACTTCTCCTTCGAAGTTCGATGATTCACCCACACGCGGGGGTCCACCCCCGAACGTAAACGACAAGGTTTACTAGGTCAACCTACTGGTTGGTGGGCATCGCGTCCGGTGACTTTGCCGGTTGCAGCCCGAACCTAGCGGAGGCTAGCCCCGCCTGGCGGTAGGGATAAGGTGTCGTCCCTGCGGCCGACGTGACGAACCGTCGTTCACTCCTTTGCTCGGAAAGGCCTGCTCACATGGTTTACTGAGTTGTACAGCTGGCTGAACGGTCAGCCGAACGTCATGGGAGTGGGAGTGGCTGGAAGTACACCGCTGGCGCCGATGATCGGTCCAGACGGCGTCGGATCCGGAACGACGGTCCGGTCTCCGAAGACGGCCGAGCTCGTCGCGGGCACGCTGCGCCGCATGGTGGTCGACGGTCAGCTCAAGGACGGCGATTTCCTCCCCAACGAAGCCGAGCTGATGGCCCACTTCGGGGTGAGCCGACCGACCCTTCGCGAAGCGGTGCGGGTCCTCGAATCCGAGCGCCTCGTCGAGGTGCGGCGCGGCTCGCGCACCGGCGCCCGCGTGCGGG
>NZ_CVTB01000313.1 GCF_001050015.1 Mycolicibacterium malmesburyense | reverse complement strand
TCGCCGACAACTACAGGAACTGGCTTCAAGCCGCTTGACATCAATAGGAGCATCAAGTCGGGAAAAGTTATCCACAGGAGGCGGGAGGGCCGACGGAGAGGGTAGGTCCCAGGCGGCAGTACAGGAATGAATCGGACCACAGTCCGGTTATCTATGGCATGCCTGCCATCACCGCTGACACGCTCACCCTTCCCCGCATCGCCGCGGCCGCGGCGTCCGACACCGATCGGCCCGTCCGGTCGATCACCACGGGACCCCGCGGCTGCGAGGGCGAGGGCTTTCCCGTCGTCCGTGCCTTCGCCGGCGTCTCCGCCGCCGATCTCGATCCCTTCGTCCACATGGACCAGATGGGCGAGGTCGAGTACGAACCGGGCGAACCCCGCGGCACAGACTGGCATCCGCACCGCGGCTTCGAAACCGTCACCTACATGATCGACGGCCGGTTCGCGCACCAGGATTCCCACGGCGGCGGCGGGCTGATCACCGACGGCGCCACCCAGTGGATGACCGCGGGCTCGGGCATCCTCCACATCGAAACCCCGCCAACCGAACTCGTCGAGATCGGCGGCGTGTTCCACGGCATCCAGCTGTGGGTCAACCTGCCCCGTAAAGACAAGTTCGCCGCGCCGAGATACCAGGCGATCGAGGGCGCCCACGTGAAGCTGCTGTCGTCCGACGACGGCGGCGCCCTGGTGCGGATCATCGCCGGCGACGTCGACGGTCACGTCGGTCCCGGTGCAACGCACACTCCGATCACGCTGGTGCATACGACGATTCAGCTGGGCGCGCGACTTGACCTGCCCTGGCGGCGCGACTTCAACGCGCTGGTCTACGTCTTGTCCGGACGCGGCGCGGTCGGCCCGGCCGCCCATCCGATCCAGCAGGGACAGCTCGCGGTGCTCGGAGCCGGCGACCGCGTCAGTCTGCAATCACAGCAGAACCAAGACTCGAACCGCCCCGCCCTCGAGGCCCTGATCCTCGGCGGCCGGCCGATTCGCGAACCCGTGTTCCAGTACGGGCCGTTCGTCATGAACAGCAAGTCCGAATTGATCCAGGCGCTCGAGGATTACCAGGCCGGCAAGTTCGGCACCATCCCGCCGAACGCCCTCATGCCTCACCGCCCTTAGCCGTACGAGCGGACGCGGGCTTGGGGTACAGCAGGTTCAACGCCCCGAGGTGCGCCGCGACCGTCACCAACGGAAGCGCCGCGGACACCGCCAGCTCGTCGTCGGTGGCCTCGACGCGCAGCGCCGTGACGAAATCGTCGCTCAGCGGAGGCAGCGAATGAACCGGCCCACCAGTCGCTTTCGCGCAAATGGCCTCCGCGTGCGATTCGAGCACCTCGCGCGTTGCGGGGTAGGTGTCGTGCGGCGGCGGCACGACGTCGGCGATCAATTCGGCGGCGGCGCGCAGCCTGACCGCCCGGTTCGCCGACCGTACCGCGGGGCCGCGGATGTCGGTGGGGCCGCTGCTCTCCGAAAGGAACTGTCGCACCGCATCATCCAGCGTCCGGGTCGCCCGCAACGCCTCCTGGCTCAGCGCGAGAACCCGATTCGTGGCCTCCTCAGACGCACCGCGGGTCACCCTCAGCACCGCCTCCCTGAGGAACGTCGCACCGACGGCGAACGCGTCGTCGATAGCCCGCCCCAACCGGGTACCGGCACCGCGCGGCCACAACAACACCGACACCATGATCCCGACCAGGGCGCCAACGCCGACGTCCTCCAGGCGAATCAGGCCGACGCTCCAGCCGGTCGGCGCGATCAGGTTGAAGATGATCAGCACCATCATCGTGAACGCCGCCTGGCCGGCGATGAACGACGCCACTTCCGGCACGAACGCCGAACCGAAGGCCACCACCGGCAGGAGCATCCACATGACGACGGGATCGACGCCGACGAGTTCGATCAGCCCGACACCCAACAGGAATCCGATCACCGTGCCTGCGACGGCGCGGAGCACTCGGGTGCCGGTGGTCAACGCGCTGCTGCGCAACACCGACATCGCGCCGAGCACCACCCAGAATCCGTGCTCGAGGGGAAACAGGTGAGTCACGGCAACGGCCAGCGCCAAACCGATCCCGGTGCGAATGCTGTTGCGCAACACGACCGCCCGTGTCGCGAGGAATCCTCGGGTGATGGCGGCGACGGCCGTTGTCTCGGGCATCACCCAGTCCGCGGTGCCCGTCTCGGGCAGGCGGCGGCCCAGGACCCGGGCCCACACCGGTCGGGCATCGGCGGCCGCGGCATTGCGGATGATGCGGCCGGTGACGCCGACCGTCGCCGAAAAGGTGCGTCGATCCAACAACTTCCGGCCCACGGCGATGGCGTCGGGGTCATCTGGTGACGCCAGGATCTCGACGATGTCCTCGCGGTAACGACCCTGGGCGATCGCGCGGAGCTCGGTGAGCGCCTCGTCGAGATCGGCCGAGCGGACCGCGCGGGCCGAGACATCGGAGATCTGCAGTACGGCCGCCGAATCCCGCAGCACCCGGATCAGCGGGTCCTTCATGTCGCCGAGCAACCGCCCGGTGTCATCGGAGATCCGGTCGGACAGCCACCCGAGATCGTCGACCACGCGCACCAGAGCGCGGCTGCCCGCGGTCAGCGCGACCGGGCGGTAGTCGGCGCCCAAGAACGTCTCCCACAGGTGGTTCATCGCGCGGGTGACGTTCTTGGCCGGCGTCGTGCCCTGCAGGCAGTCGGCGAGCCGGTCGCACACCCGCGCGGCGCCGCTGCGCAACTCGTCGTGGTGTCGCGGCGGCAGGATGAACAGCGCGGCGGGCACGCAGAACACGAGCGCGATGAACCAGCCCAACAGCCGATCGGGGATGGGGCCCACCGGCGTACACGCGGGCAGCACGAACGTCAGCAGCGTGGCACGTTGTCCGGAGGCGATGATCTCGCTGAGCACCCCGGAGAACGTCACCACCACCCCGAGCACGAACATCGCCGCGACGCTCAACAACGGATGCGGAGCCACCAGCGTGCCGAGCGTGATCAGGATGGCGCCGTTGACCGCCAGCCCCAGGTAGGCCAGTGCGCGAGCCGGCCGGTTGCCCGGGAAGTCGACCATGATCAGCAGCGAGACCGAACCGAAGATCGTGATCATCGGCGTCTGCGTTCCACCGCCGACCGCGAAGCTCACCGCGGCCGCGATCGGCACCACGATGGCCGCGCGGATCGCGCGCCGCAGCGCGTCGAGCTCGGGATCGCGCCGGCGCAGCCGGTTTTCGACGCGGCGCCATACCGGGGAGGCGACGTCAGTGAGCGACAACCCCGCCGCCCGCGCTAGTCGCCGTCGGAAACCGAAGCGAACCGACCGTCGTCGAGGCCCTCACGCAATTGGGTCGAGATCCACCGCAACCCCTCGGGATCGCGCGGCAGCGTCGTCTGCTCGTACCCGACGAACACGTAGATCGCGGACTCGGCGAAGAGCTGCGCTTGCCGCTTGTGTTGCAGTATCTCGAACGCCGACTCATAGAGGATGTCGAAGCGCTGCTGGTCGACGGCCACCTGCACCTCGTGGACGTGCGGGTCGAGCCTGCTCCACACCCGGATGGCCGCCTCCGCGCTGTGCGGTAGATCCAAACCCGTCTGGAACAGGGCGTCGATGCGGCGGCGCGGGTCCGGCTCTGCGCGTACCGCTTCGATCACCCGCACGGTGCGCTCCTGCGTCCAGTACGCGAGCAGTTCCTTGGTGTATGCGGGCCAGTTCGGGAAGTAGTGATAGAAGGAGCCGGTCGTCACGCCCAGGCGTTGACAGACTTCCGCCAGCTTCAGGCCGCCGTACCCCATGTCGGAAAGGATCTCGATACCCACGTCGAAATATCCGTCCCGCGATACGACGCTCATCAACTGGACATTAGTTCTAGAGGGCGTCGATTCTCTATGGCCGATTTCACGGCGTTTTCCATCGCAATTTGCTGACAAAAGGCAGGTCGGGAGCGTCCCCGAAAGCTGATGTCTGAAACGCCCAGTGACGTGTGGCACAATTTGACCGTGCCGCATACGGCGAGTAGAGGTCCGGGTCGTCCACCCGCAGCGAAGGCTGCCGAGACGCGTGAGCGCATCATAGGAGCCGCGCGCGAGGTTTTCAGCGAACTCGGATACGACGCTGCCACCTTCCAGGCGATTGCGATTCGGGCGGATCTGACGCGTCCCGCGATCAACCACTATTTCGCCAACAAGCAGGTGTTATGGCGCGAAGTGGTGCAGCAGACCAACGCCGCGATTGTTAGCGCGGGCAAGGCGCGCGCCGAAGACCAGACGAACCTGCTCGCCAGGCTGTCCGCGTACTTCACCGCGGCCATGCAGGCCGACTCCGAAGATCGTTCGGCCGCAGCTTTCTTGGTGACTTCTGTGCTCGAGGCGCAGCGTCACCCGGAGCTCAGCGACGAGGAGCACGACTCGCTCAAGCACTCCCGCGACTTCGTGGCGTGGGCGGTCAACGACGCGATCAAGCGCGGCGAGCTCACCACCGACACCGAGGTCGACTCGCTCGTCGAGATGCTCGTCGCGGTGATGTGGGGCATGGGCTTCTACGCCGGCTTCGTCGGAAGCCACGACGAGCTCAAGGCGGTCGTCCGGCAGTTCGAGCTGCTGATGTCGAACAACCTCTGGAACCTGCAGTCCTGACACGGTGACCTGGCACACAGCTCGATAGCCTGCCTAAGTTCCTCGGCTAGCATGGCTTTCGATGAGTTCGTTGCGCACTGAAGACGACACCTGGGACATCGCCACCAGCGTGGGAACGACCGCGGTGATGGTGGCCGCCGCGCGCGCCGCCGAAACCGACCGCGACGACGCGCTGATCCGCGATCCCTTCGCGAAAGTCCTGGTCGCGGGCGCCGGAGGCGGTGTCTGGGACGTCATGCTGGACCCCGCGACCCGCGAGAAGGTCGTCGAGGTCGACCCCGAGGTGGCCGCGATCTTCGAACACATGGGGAACTACCAGGCCGTCCGGACGCAGTTCTTCGACGCGTACTTCGCCGACGCGGTCGAAGCCGGCATCCGGCAGCTCGTGATCCTGGCGTCGGGGCTGGACTCGCGCGCGTACCGGCTGGACTGGCCGGCGGACACCACGGTCTACGAGATCGACCAGCCCAAGGTGCTCGAGTACAAGGCCGCCCGGCTGGCCGAAGAAGGTGCCCTGCCGAAGGCCAAGCGCGTCGCGGTCGCCATCGACCTGCGCCATGACTGGCCGGCCGCCCTGCGGGAGGGGGGATTCGACCCCGGCGCCCCGACCGCGTGGCTGGCCGAGGGCCTGTTGATGTACCTGCCCGCCGACGCCCAGGACCGGCTGTTCGAGCAGATCACCGAGCTCAGCGCACCCGGTAGCCGGGTTTCGGTGGAGACGGTGGGGGTGCAGGCCGAGGAGCGGCGCGAGCAGATGCGGGAACGTTTCGAGCGCATGCGCGCACAGTTGGGGATGGAGGAATCCGTCGACGTCGCGGAGTTGATGTACAACGACCCCGACCGCGCCGACGTCTCCGAGTGGCTCGATGACCACGGCTGGCGGTCGAAGGCGGTGACCTCGCAAGAGGAGATGCGCCGCCTGGGTCGGTGGGTGCTTCCCGAGGAGTACACGAACGACGACGGGTTTTCCGAGTTCGTCGTCGCGTACAAGGACTGAGAGAGGCCTTCTAGGCGGCCCAACCGGTTGGTTAGGATCGGGGCATTCCCCGGGTCAGGAAGGACTCCCCATGACCACCGATATCGCCACGCCCGCCCAAACCTCCGAAGACATTCCCAGCGTCGTCCGCCGTCTGCGCGAGACCTTCAAGACCGGCCGCACGCGGGACATCGAGTGGCGCATACGACAGCTCAAGGCGATCGAACGCCTCGCCGTCGAGAACGAGGAGGCCATCGCCGCCGCGCTCGAACAGGATCTGGGACGCAACCGGTTCGAGGCGTGGCTGGCCGACATCGCGAGCACCGCGGGTGAGGCCAAGGACGCCGCGAAGAACGTCAAGAAGTGGACCAAGCGCCGTTACCGGCTGCTGGAGATGTCGCAGCTGCCCGGCCGGGGCTGGGTCGAATATGAGCCGTTTGGCACGGTGCTGGTCATCGGCGCGTGGAACTTCCCGTTCGTGCTGACGCTCGGCCCGGCGATCGGGGCGATCGCGGCGGGCAACACCGTGGTCCTCAAGCCGTCGGAGGTCTGCCCGGCGTCGTCGGCGCTGATGGCCGAGCTGGTGCCGCGCTACGTCGACTCCGACGCGATCGCGGTGGTCGAGGGCGACGGCTCGGTCAGCCAGGAGCTCATCGCGCAGGGCTTCGACCACATCTGCTTCACCGGCGGCACCGAGATCGGCCGCAAGGTCTACGAGGGCGCCGCACCGCACCTGACGCCGGTCACGCTCGAACTCGGCGGCAAGAGCCCGGTGATCGTCTCCGCCGACGCGGACATCGACGTCGCGGCCAAGCGCATCGCGTGGACCAAGCTGATCAACTCCGGGCAGATCTGCATCGCGCCCGACTACGTGCTCGCCGACGCCAAGATCCGCGACAAGCTGGTCGACAAGATCAAAGAGGCCGTGGCGACGTTCGAGTCGGAAAACCCCGACGGCAAGCGCATCGTCAACGAACGGCACTTCGGCCGGCTGACCGACGCGCTGGCGGTGACCAAGGGCGAGGTGGTCGTCGGCGGCGGTTCGGACGCGTCGAAGATCAGCATCCAGCCCACCGTCGTGGTCGACCCCGACCCGGCGGAGCCGTTGATGACCGACGAGATCTTCGGTCCGATCCTGCCCGTCGTGACGGTCCAATCGCTCGACGACGCAATCAGTTTCGTGAACTCACGGCCCAAGCCGCTGGCGGCCTACCTGTTCACCAAGACCAAAAGCATCAGGGAACGGGTGATCAAGGAGGTGCCGGCGGGCGGCATGGTGGTCAACCACCTCCTGTTCCACTTCGCCACCAACAAGCTGCCGTTCGGTGGCGTCGGCCCGTCGGGCATGGGCGCCTACCACGGCAAGTACGGCTTCGAGCAGTTCAGCCACAAGAAGACCGTGATGACCAAGCCGACCCGACCCGATGTCGGCGCGTTCATCTATCCCCCGTATACAGAGAAGGCGCTAAAGCTCGCCAAACGCCTGTTTTAGCGGTTTCGGTGGCGCCCAGCGCCTCTGACCCGGAACCGCGGAACGTCCAGAAAGGAACCCCATGCCAGGAGTGCAGGATCGCGTCATCGTCGTCACCGGGGCCGGAGGCGGACTGGGGCGCGAGTATGCGCTGACGCTCGCTAAGGAGGGCGCCAGCGTCGTTGTCAACGACCTCGGTGGTGCCCGTGACGGCACCGGTGCCGGCCACAACATGGCCGATCAGGTCGTCCAGGAGATCAAGGACGCCGGCGGTCGGGCCGTCGCCAACTACGACTCGGTCGCCGAGACCGAGGGCGCCGAGAACATCATCAAGACCGCGCTCGACGAGTTCGGCAAGGTCGACGGCGTGGTCTCCAACGCGGGCATCCTGCGCGACGGCACGTTCCACAAGATGACGTTCGAGAACTGGGACGCCGTGCTCAAGGTCCACTTGTACGGCGGTTACAACGTGATCCGCGCGGCCTGGCCGCACTTCCGCGAGAACAACTTCGGGCGCGTGGTCGTGGCCACCTCGACGAGCGGCCTGTTCGGCAACTTCGGGCAGGCGAATTACGGCGCCGCCAAACTCGGCCTCGTCGGCATGATCAACACGCTGGCCCAGGAAGGCGCGAAATACAACATCAAGACCAACGCGCTCGCGCCGATCGCCGCGACCCGGATGACGCAGGACATTTTGCCGCCGGAGGTCTTCGAGAAGCTGACGCCGGAATACGTTGCGCCGGTGGTGGCCTACCTGATGACCGAGGAAGTGCCCGATACCGCCTCGGTGTTCATCGTCGGCGGTGGCAAGGTGCAGCGCACCGCCCTGTTCCAGAACGAGGGCGTCACCTTCACCGAGGTGCCCTCGGTCGACGACATCGCCGCGAAGTGGGGCGAGATCACCGACCTGTCGGCGGCGCAGCGGGCCACGTTCAGCCTCGGCTGAGTTCGATGAAAGCGCTTGTCGCGCAGGAACTCACGGGACCGTCCGGGCTGGTATACGCCGACGTAGAGGACGTGGGCGGCGAGGATGTCGTGGTTGTCGACGTCGGTGCGGCCGGGGTCAGCTTTCCCGATCTGCTGCTGCTGCGCGGCGAATACCAGCTGCGCCTCGACCCGCCCTTCGTTCCCGGCATGGAGGTCGCCGGGGTGGTGCGTTCCGCGCCGTACGAGTCGGAGTTCGAACCGGGGCAACGGGTTACGGCGCTGTCCATGCTCGGCGGATGGGCCGAGCGGGTGGCGGTGTCGCCTGACGGCCTGACGCCGACTCCCGACGATCTCGACGACGCGGAGGCCGTCGCGCTGCTGGGCAACTACCAGACGATGTACTTCGCGCTGGCCAAGCGCGGTGGGTTGCGGCCCGGTGAGACGGTGCTGGTGCTGGGGTCGGCGGGCGGTGTGGGCACCGCGGCGGTACAGATCGCGAAGGCATTGGGCGCCAAAGTGATCGCGATGGTGCACCGGCCGCACGCCGTCGAGTTCGTCGAATCGCTGGGCGCCGACGTGGTGCTGCCGTTGACCGACGGCTGGCTCGAGGCGGTGCAGGAGGCGACCGACGGCCGCGGCGTCGATCTGGTGGTCGACCCCATCGGCGGTGACGCGTTCGACGACGCGATCCGCGCGCTCGCGGTGGAGGGCCGGTTGCTGGTGATCGGCTTTGCGGCGGGCGGAATTCCGACGGTGAAGGTGAACCGGCTGCTGCTGCGCAACGTCGCGGTGATCGGTGTGGGCTACGGCGAGTACGTCAACCGCAAGCCGGGCTCGCAGTCGGTGTTCGAGTTCGGTGTCGCGCAGCTCGTCAAGGCCGGTCTGCGTCCGCCACCGCCCATGCGCTTCCCGTTGTCGAAGGGGGCCGACGCGTTGCAGGCGCTGGCCGACGGTGGGGTGCTGGGCAAGGTCATACTGGAGCCGTAGCGATGTGGGCTTGCGCGAAGGGCCGACGGCACTAGTGTCGCCGCGGGCGTTGGCGTTCGACACGTTCGGCACGGTTGTCGACTGGCGCTCGAGCATCATCCGCGAGCTCGAGGAGTTCGGACGCGCCCATGGCGTGCAACGGGATTGGGCGGCCTTCGCCGACGACTGGCGGGCCGGCTATCCACCCGCGATGGATCGGGTGCGTCGCGGTGAGCTGCCGTGGACCAAGATCGACGGCCTGCACCGCCTGATCCTTGTCGACTTGCTGGCCGCGGCGGGCATCGAGGGTGTCGACGACGCCGCCGTGGACGATCTCAACCGGGCCTGGCACCGGCTCGACCCGTGGCCCGACGCCGTCGACGGGCTCACCCGGCTCAAGCGCCGCTTCGTCATCACGACGCTGTCCAACGGCAACGTGTCGCTACTGACGAACATGGCCAAGCGCGCGGGGCTGCCGTGGGACTGCGTGATCTCCGCCGAGCTCTTCCGCCACTACAAGCCCGATCCGGAGGCGTATCTCGGATGCGCCGAGCTGCTCGACGTCGCGCCCGGTGAGCTGATGCTGGTGGCCGCGCACGCCAGCGACCTGCGGGGCGCGAAGCGGGCAGGCCTGATGACCGCTCACGTCGACCGGCCGCTGGAATACGGCGCGGGCAGGCGTCGGCCCTCGAAGATCGAGGACGGGGAATTCGACGTCATGGCAACCGATTTCGCAGACCTGGCGGACCAGCTCGGCGCGTGACCAAGCGGGAGTAGCGTGGGAGCGTGGCCGATACGTCTTCGCTTCCGCCCGCTTTGCGCAGGGCGGTCGAGCTCTTCTCCGATCCACCGGCACGTCTCGATGTCAGCGGGGGTTACCTGGACCTGCTCGGCGACGCGGCGTCGCCCGACCGGTCCCCGCCGGAGAACAAGGGCCTGATCCAGGCCGTCTGGGCGTCGGGCCCCGGCTCGATGTTCTACGACTACGCGCAGGGCTTCGCCCGCCGCTTCCTGAGCATGTGGCAGCTGCCGATCGACTGGCTCGACATCCCGACGGGCGGTATCGCGCTGGACATCGGGAGCGGGCCGGGCAACGTGACCGCGTCGCTGGCCCGCGCGGCCGGGCCGGATGGTCTGGCGCTGGGTATCGACATCTCGAAGCCGATGCTGGCGCGGGCGGTCGGCGCGCAGGCGGGGCCGAACGTCGGCTTCCTGCGCGCGGACGCCCAGCGACTGCCGTTCCGCGACGCGACCGTCGACGCGGTGACGTCGCTGGCGGTGCTGCAGCTCATCCCCGAGCCGACGTCGGCGGTGGCCGAGATGTACCGGGTGCTCAAGCCGGGCGGCCGGATCGCGATCATGGTGCCGACGGTCGGCAGCGTCCCGCCGCCGCTTCGATGGTTGTCCAGGGGCGGGGCGCACTTCTTCGCCGAAGACGAGCTCGGCGACCTGTTCGAGCAGCGCGGCTTCGTCCGGGTGCGGACCAAGACCATCGGCAACATGCAGTGGGTGCGCGCGCAGCACCCGTAGATTCGAGCGTATGAGCACCGGCGGACTCGTCCTGGTCGCGCTGGCGATCGCGATCGGCATCGTCGGCATCGTCGTACCGCTGCTGCCCGGCACTCTGCTGGTGTTCGGCGCGATCGCGGTGTGGGCCGTTGTTGAGCGCGATGACGTCACCGCGTGGGTGACGTTCGGCATCGCCACGGTGCTGCTGCTGACCGCGGCGTTGATCAAGTACACCTGGCCGGTACGACGGATGCGCGAGGCCCACGTGCGCACGTCGAGCCTGGTCGCCGGCGGTGTGCTCGGGGTCATCGGCTTCTTCGTGATCCCCGTGCTCGGGCTGCCGATCGGCTTCGTGCTCGGCATCTACCTCGCCGAACTGGCGAACCGGCACGACCAGCGCGCGGCGTGGACGTCGACGAAGCACGCGCTCAAAGGCGTCGCGTTGTCGGTGGGCGTCGAGATGGCCGGCGCGCTGCTCGCCACCGTCGTTTGGGGCATCGGCGTGTATCTGACGCAGTAACTTGCAGGAATGGCCAAGCTGCGTTTCGGATACTTCATCGCACCGTTCCACCGCGCCGGAACCAACCCGACGCTCGCGCTGCAGCGCGATCTGGAGTTCATCGAGCACCTCGACGCGCTGGGTTTCGACGAGGCGTGGATCGGCGAACACCATTCGGCGGGAAGCGAGATCATCAGCTCGCCGGAGGTGTTCATCGCCGCGGCCGCGGAGCGCGCGAAGCGGATCCGGTTCGGCACCGGCGTCATCTCGCTGGCGTATCACAACCCGCTGTGGACGGCCGACCGGCTGATGCTGCTCGACCACCTCACCCACGGCCGGATCATCGGCGGCATGGGACCCGGTTCGCTGCCCACCGATTCGGCGATGATCGGGCTGACGCCCACCGACACCCGCGAACTACTGGAGACCAACCTCGACATCGTCGTCCGGTTACTCAAGGGCGAGACGGTGTCCGCCAAGACCGCCACCCACGAACTCCACGACGCCAGACTGCAACTCGCGCCCTACGCGGAGTACGGCATCCCGCTCGCCGTGGCCGCGGTCGCGTCGCCGACCGGCGCACGGCTGGCGGGCAAGCACGGCATCGGCCTGCTGTCGATCGGGGCGACGCTGGTCGTGGAGGGCTTCGACGCCCTCGCCCATCACTGGGGCATCGCCGAGGAACGCGCGGCCGCGTTCGGCACCGCGGTCGACCGCCGCAACTGGTCGCTGGTCTGCCCGATGCACATCGCCGAGACCGAGGAGCAGGCCCGCGCCGACGTCCGCTTCGGCATCGAGCACTGGTACCGCTACTTCCAGAAGGTCGCGGCGTTCCCGCAGATGGAGGTGCCCGGCGAGAACATCGACGAGGTCGTCGACATCATCAACAGCGCCGGCGCCGGCGTCATCGGCACCCCGGAACAGGCCCGCGCGCAGGTGCAGCGGCTGTGGGACCAGTCCGGCGGGTTCGGTTGCATGCTGCAGATGGGGCACGAGTGGGCCAACCCGGCCGCCACCAAGCGCTCGGCGGAACTGTTCGCCGCCGAGGTCATGCCGCACTTCCAGGGTCTGGCCCAGCCGACGATCGACGCCGCGGAGCGGGCCCGCGAGGTGCGCCAGGACCTGGCCCAGACGCAGCTGTCGGCGATCCAGCACATGACGCAGAAGTACGAGGCCGAGAAGGGTTCCGGCTAGCGGCAGTTCACCCCGGCCCGGATCATCCCAACAGGACGGCCCGCAGCCGGACCACCTCGTCGGCGCTCACGCCCGCGGCCTCGAGGTAGCCGCGCAGCGAGCCGTAGTTCTCGACGATCGAACGCCGCGCGGTGTCGAGGTAGTCCTCGCGCACGCCGAGCACCTCCTCGGTGAGCCGCGCCTCGGCGAACGTGACGATCTCGTCGGTGGTGTCTTCCGCCCGGCTGCGGATGGACTCCAGGATGCTCTCGCGCAGCCGAGGCACGGCCGCGTTGCTACGCAGGAAGTCGGCCACGATGGCGTCGCGGTCCACGCCGACCGCCTCGAGCACCGTCGCGACCGTGAAGCCCGTGCGGTCCTTGCCCGCGAAGCAGTGCGCGATGACCGGGCGCTGTTCGGCGAGCATCGAAACGACCTGGCGCACCGCCAGATGCGCACCCGGCAGCGTCGGGAACTTCTGGTACTCCTCGGTCATGAACCGACCCGCGGCCACAGCTGCGCTTTCGTCGTCCGGCTTCTCGGTCATCATGCGCTGAAAGCTCTGTTCGTGCGGGGCTTCGGCGCCGGGCTTGGCCAGCTCGTGAAACGGCAGTCGGTGGATCGCCACGCCGTCGGGCACGCGCCCCGGCCCGCGCCGCTCGACCTCACGCTCCGACCGCAGGTCGGCGACGTCGGTGATGTTCAAGCGGCGCAGGAACTCCCGGCCCGAATCGTCCAGACCGCTCAGCTCGCTGGAGCGGAAGAACCGTCCCGGGCGAATGCCGGTCTCCTCGGCGATATCGCGAAAGTTCCACGCCCCTGACAGGGCGTCAGGGTTGCCGGCCAACTATCCGGCCCCTCCGGTCACCGCGGGGCCTGACCCTGCGGTCACCGCCGTTGCGAAAGCGCTTTTCTCCCTACCGAGTTCGGCGCGGGCGATGGTGCGCATGTGCACCTCGTCGGGCCCGTCGAACAGCCGCATGGCGCGATGCCAGGCGTAGAGCCGTGCCAGCGGCACATCGTCGGACACGCCCATGCCGCCGTACACCTGGATGGCGCGGTCGATGACGTCGCACGCCACCTGCGGAGCGACGGCCTTGATCTGCGCCACCTGCACCTGGGCGTCCCTGCTCTTGTTGCCCTGTTGGTCGATGGTCCACGCGGCCTTGTGGCAGAGCAGCCGAGCCTGGTCGATCTCGTTGCGCGACTTCGCGATCGACTCCCGCACCACGCCCTGTTCGGCCAGCGGCTTGCCGAACGCGACACGCTTCTGGACCCGGTCGATCATCGACGCCAGCGCGCGCTCGGCCGCGCCCAGTGCGCGCATGCAGTGGTGAATACGGCCGGGACCGAGGCGGGCCTGGGCGATCGCGAACCCGCTGCCCTCTTCGTGGAGCAGGTTCTCAACGGGCACCCGCACGTTGTCGAAGACGATCTCGCAGTGGCCGTGCTGGTCCTGCCAGCCGAACACCGGAAGCGACCGCCGGATGTCGACGCCCGGGGTGTCGACGGGCACCAGGATCATGGACTGCTGCTGGTGGCTGGCGGCATCCGGATTGGTCCGGCCCATCACGATCAGGATCTTGCAGCGTGGGTCGGCCGCGCCGGTGATCCACCATTTGCGACCGTTGATGACGTAGTCGTTCCCGTCGCGCAGCATGGTCGTCTCGATGTTGCGGGCATCGCTCGAGGCGACCGCGGGTTCGGTCATCGCGAAGGCGCTGCGGATCTCGCCGGCCAGCAGCGGTTCGAGCCACTGTTTGCGCTGCTGCTCATCGGCGAACAGGTGCAGGGTCTCCATGTTGCCGGTGTCGGGCGCCGCGCAGTTGGTGACCTCCGGAGCGATCTCCATGCTCCAGCCGGTCAGCTCGGCGAGCTGCGCGTACTCGAGATTGGTCAGGCCGGACTCGGCGGGCAGGAACAGATTCCACAGCCCGCGGTCCTTGGCCAGCTTCTTGAGGTCCTCGACGATCGGCGGGACGGTGTGGTCCTTGGGACCTGCCTCTTCGCGGTAGCGGTCGTATTCGGCTTCGGCGGGGAAGACGAATTCGGTCATGAATTCGGTCAGGCGTTGGTGGTAGTCCCGAGCCTTGGCCGACATCGCGAAATCCATGCCCGCCACGATATGTCACCTACTCAGATGGGCTCCTCCGGCGTCGGGCTTTGCGGCGACTCCCACTTGGCCTCGAGGCTGCGGGTCACCCGGGTGCCCGTCGCGTACTCGACCTGGAACGTCGTGCCGTCGTCCACCTCGTAGGTGATCAGGGCCGTGCCGTCGTTGACGTCCTTGTGCACCACCTTGCACGGGACGGGTTCGGCGCCGCGGTCGACGAGGACGATGTCGCCGGGCGTGACGTCCTCGATGCGGTCGTTTTCGGAGATGTTCGACATCCGTCGACCGTAGCAACGCCCGGCCAACTGCGGTGGCGCGCGCCCGCGTAACGGCGGCCGGCGCGCTCGGCGCCGAAATCTGCTGAAAGCGAACTAATTTCACCGCAGGGGTGTGGCCACAATCACGTTCTTTTAGCTTGCCTTATCAGCGGCGGAGGGCCGAGTATTGAGGACGTAATCTGGACTGAATCCAAACTAAGCGATAAGGATGGTGCTCGCGATGGCATTGTTGACAATCGGTGACCAGTTCCCCAGCTACGACATGGCTGCGGTGGTCGGCGGTGACCTCTCGGAGGTCGATGCCAAGCAGCCCGACGACTATTTCATCCGCGTGACCAGTGACGATCACCCGGGCAAGTGGCGGATCGTGTTCTTCTGGCCGAAGGACTTCACCTTCGTCTGCCCGACCGAGATCGCCGCGTTCGGCAAGCTCAACGAGGACTTCGAGGACCGCGACGCGAAGGTCATCGGGGTGTCCGTGGACAACGAGTTCGTCCACTTCCAGTGGCGTGCCCAGCACGAGGACCTCAAGAAGCTCCCGTTCCCGATGGCCTCGGACCTCAAGCGCGAGCTGTCGCTGGCCACCGGCGTGCTCAACGCCGACGGCGTTGCCGACCGGGCGACGTTCATCGTCGACCCGAACAACGAGATCCAGTTCGTGTCGGTGACCGCCGGTTCGGTGGGCCGCAACGTCGACGAGGTGCTGCGGGTGCTCGACGCGCTGCAGTCCGACGAGCTGTGCGCGTGCAACTGGAAGAAGGGCGATCCCACGATCAAGCCGGCCGAGCTGCTGGCAGAGGCGGTGTAGACCATGAGCATCGACAACATCAAGGAAGCGCTTCCGGAGTACGCGAAGGATCTCAAGCTCAACCTCGGCAGCATCGTCAAGACCACCGAGCTGTCCGAACAGCAGCTGTGGGGTGCCCTCGTCGCGACCGCATCGGCGACCAAGTCCGAGCGGCTGCTGCGTGAAATCGCCGAGGACGCACTGGACATCCTGAGCCAGGAGGCCTACGACGCCGCCCTCGGGGCGGCGGCCATCATGGGGATGAACAACGTGTTCTACCGCACGAAGGGTCAGCTCGACGGCGCCTATGACGACCTGCGGGCCGGGCTGCGGATGAACATCATCGCCAATCCCGGTGTGGCCAAGGAGGATTTCGAGCTGTGGTCGCTGGCGGTGTCGGCGATCAACGGATGCGGCCACTGCCTCGCTGCGCACGAGAAGACGCTGCGCGATGCGGACGTGTCGCGCACGGCGATCTTCGAGGCGATCCGCTTGGCCTCGATCGTCTCGGGTGTGGCCCAGTCGCTGCAGACCGCAGACGTGCTGTCCGCGGTCTGACGAAACGCGAGAAAGCGGGGGCACCTGCGTGGTGCCCCCCCCGCTTTAGTGTGCCGCGGCTCAGCGGTGCCAGCTCGGCTGCTCGATCTCGATGTGATCGATCCGGTGGCCGTGCGTGCCCGACTGGACGCTCGGAGCGTGGATGTTGGGCGTGGCGACGATGCCCGGTCGCGGCGTCGGATCCTGCGAGTAGGTGCCCGCGCTGGCGGCGCCGGCGAAACCGAGTGCCCCGGCGAGGATTCCGGCCGAGAGAACCGGCAGCGCGACGAAGCGGGCGAAGCGGCGAGTGTTGTTGGCGTTCATTTCGAATCTCCCTTGATTTCTTGCTTTTTCGTTTGACCGACCGGGTTGTTCCGGCGATGACTCAAGAGTGCTGCACCGCGGCGGCGTTGTATGTCCGGCGAACGGCGGTCGAACGGGATGAATCTCGTGTCCCCCAAATGGGGGAAGCGAACGCGCTGCTATGCCAAGCTGATCGCGTGGTGTGCAGCACGACCAGTGAGAAGATCCGGGTGGTGGTGGGAGACGACCATCCGATGTTCCGCGACGGGGTCGTCCGGGCCCTGGTGTCCAGCGGGCAGATCGACGTGGTGGCCGAGGCCGACGACGGGGTGACCGCGCTCGCAGCCATTCGTGAGCATTCCCCGCAAGTCGCGCTGCTGGACTACCGCATGCCGGGTATGGACGGATCGGAGGTGGCCGCCGCGGTGGTGCGCGACGAGCTGCCCACCCGGGTGCTGCTGATCTCTGCGCACGACGAGTCCGCGATCGTCTATCAGGCGCTGCAGAACGGGGCGGCGGGCTTTCTGCCCAAGGAGTCCACCCGCTCCGAACTCGTCAACGCCGTGCTCGACTGCGCCAAGGGCCGAGACATCGTCGCCCCGAGCCTGGCCGCCGGCCTGGCCGGTGAGATCCGCAAGCGCGCCGAGCCCGACGGCCCGACGCTGAGCCCGCGAGAGCGCGAGGTGCTCAAGCTGATCGCGTCGGGAATCAGCATCCCGTCGATGGCCAAGGAACTCTTCCTCGCTCCCTCGACCGTGAAGACCCATGTGCAGCGGCTCTACGAGAAGCTCGGCGTCAACGACCGCGGCGCCGCCGTCGCCGAGGCGATGCGCCGCAAGCTGCTGGACTGACGCCGCCGTGGGGGACCGGATCGCGACCTTCTTCGCCACTGAGCCCGTGCGCGTGAGCGCGGTGATGCGGCTGCCGCTGCTCGCGCTGATCGCGGTGCTCGTGCTGATCTGGGAGGTCGACCACTGGCTGCCGGTGCTCTACGCGGTGGTGCTGGGGACCTGGGCGCTCGCGGCCGTGGTGTGGCTCATCGCGGTGCTGCGCGGGCCGGTGCCCCGATGGGGCGGCTGGGCGTCGAGCGGGGTGGACGTCCTGATGATCCTGGTGCTGTGTCTGGTGTCGGGTGGCGCCACCGCGGCGCTGCTTCCGGTCTTCTTCCTGATCCCGATCGCGGTGGCGTTCCAGGACCGGCCGATGCTGACCGCGCTGCTCGGCCTCGGCACGGCGACGGCCTATCTCGGCGCCTGGATCGTGTACTCGAAACGGGACGACTCGGTCGGGCTGCCGGATGTCGTCTACACCCACTTCGGCTTCCTGGTGTGGGGCGCGATTGCGATGACCGCGCTGTGCGTAGTGCTGGTCCGCCGCCAGGTTCGGGTGGCCAGACTGCAGGAGGTGCGCCGCCAACTGGTGTCCGAGGCGATGCAGGCCGACGAACGACACAACCGCGAGGTCGCCGAGCACCTGCACGACGGACCGCTGCAGACCCTGCTCGCGGCGCGCCTCGACCTCGACGAGGCACGCGAGAACAACGACGATCCCGCGCTGGAGTCGGTGCGCGGAGCGTTGCAGCAGACCGCCGCCGCGCTGCGCTCGACGGTGACCGAACTGCATCCTCAGGTGCTCGCGCAGCTGGGCCTCACCCCGGCGGTGCGAGAGTTGATGCGGCAATTCGAATCCCGCGGCGCCTACGAGGTCGACGCGGATCTGGAGGAGGTCGGAAAGCCCGAATCGCAGCAGTTGCTCTACCGGGCCGCCCGCGAACTGCTGGCCAACATCCACAAGCACGCCGGCGCGACAACCGTGCGGGTGGGGTTGTCGCGGCAAGGGGACCGGGTGGTGCTGACCGTCTCCGACGACGGCAAGGGGTTCGACCCGGCGGTCATCGAGCAGCACGTCGCCGACGGTCACATCGGACTGGGTTCGCTGCTGGCCCGATTCGACGCCATGGGCGGCTCGATGAAGGTGAACTCCGTCGAGGGCCACGGCACGCAGGTGACCGTCACCTCGCCGCCGGAGCCGTCGCTCGTTTAGTCGGTGAGGCCGCGCGCGATGACGAGGCGCTGAATCTGGTTGGTGCCCTCGAAGATCTGGGTGATCTTCGCCTCCCGCATGTACCGTTCAACGCGGTAGTCGCGGGTGTAGCCGGCGCCGCCGAACACCTGCACCGCATCGGTCGTGACCTTCATCGCGGCGTCGGTGGCGATCAGCTTGGCGACGCTGGCCTGCTGTGAGTAAGGCCGGCCCAGATCGCGTCGACGGGCCGCGTCCAGGTACGTCGCCCTGGCGCTGGCGACGGCGGCGGCCATATCGGCGAGCAGGAATCCGAGCCCCTGATGGTCGATGATCTTGCGCCCGAACGTGGTTCGCTCGTTGGCGTAGGCGACCGCCTCTTCGAGGGCGGCCTGTGCCAGCCCGGTGGCGACCGCGGCGATGCCCAGGCGGCCGGAATCCAGTGCGGAGAACGCGATCTGGAGGCCTTGGCCCTCGGCGCCGATCAGCCGATCCGCGTCGATGTGCGCATCCTCGTAGAATGCCGACGTGGTCGGTATGGCGTGCAGGCCCATCTTCTCCTCGGGCTTGCCGAAGCTCAGCCCGGGCAGGTCGCCTGGCACCAGGAAGCACGAAATCCCCCGCGATCCTTCGCCGGTCCGCGCGAACAGCGTGTAGAAGTCGGCGCGCCCGCCGTGGGTGATCCAGGACTTCGAGCCGTTGAGCAGGTAACCGCCTTCGGACTTCTTCGCCGCGCACCGCAGCGCCGCCGCGTCGGAACCGGCCTGTGGTTCGGACAGGCTGTAGGCGCCGATCTGCTCGCCCGACAGCATGCCGGGCAGCCAGCGGCGCTTCTGCTCGTCGGCGCCGAACGCCAGCAGCGGATGCGACGACAGGCTGTGCACGCTGACGGCCACCGCGACGGCCGCCCACCGCGCCGCCAGCTCCTCGAGCACCTGGAGATACACCTCGTACGGCTGGCCGCCGCCGCCCCACTCCTCGGGCTGCGGCAGGCTCAGCAGCCCGGCCGCACCGAGTTGCGCCATCACGCCCTCGGGATAGCGCTCTTCCTTCTCGTGATCGTCGACGATCGGGTCGAGCACCTTGTCGGCGATGTCGCGGGTCAGCGCGATCAGGTCTTCGGCGTCCGGAGTGGGCAGCAGCCGGTCGACAGCCATCCGATGGCCTCCTGGTTGTAACGGTCGCAACAACCATAGGCGTGCCCCTTCGAAGGGCTCGCCAGGCCGTCAGTCGCTGCGTCTCCACCAGGCGGCGAAGTACAGCACCATCGCACCGGTCAGCGCGAGCAGCACCCACAACACGAGGATCTGGTCGATCCACGCCCCCGGCGGCGGCGCGCCGGGCATGAAGTTGCGAATCGGGATGATCGCGAACAGCGATGCGGCGTACCACGTGCCGAAGGGCGGGAGGAAGTTGCGCCGCCCGCGCAGCATCTCGATCGAAACGAAGAGGGCGAGAGCGGGCAGGGTGATCAACACCAGGCACAGACCCACGTCGAACGCGAGCGGGCCCTTCGAGCGCTTCAACGTCACGGTCTCGTAGTCGCCGTCGGAAGCCGACTGGGTCGCCGGGCCGCTGCGGGTGCTGCGCACGTCCCACCCGTCGAGCCCGCCGGTGACCACCACCCGGGCGGGCTCGAACGTGCGGTCGTCACCGCTGCCGACGAGCACGTCGGCGCCGAGCGCCCCGAGGGTGTACGAATCGAAGGGCCACTTGTCCGGGTCGCCCTTGGCGGTGAGCGTGGCGTTGATCTCGGCGGGCAACTGCCCCTCCGGTGTCTGCAGATCGTCGATGGCGATGTTCACCTCGTTGATGAACAGGCGCACCGCGATATCGGTGTTGACCACGTTCAGATCGGTGTTCATGTGGTCGGCGGACGGGAAGACGACGACCTTCACGTCCACCTTGTTGGCCACCGTGTGCAGCTCCGACAGGGTGACCTGGACGATGGTGTCCTCGTCGGTGCCGAGATCCGGAGAACTCAGGCTCTTGGCTTCTCCGGAGAGATAGTGATAGCCGACGAGCGATGCCGCGTAGACGATGAGAATGATGAGGACGGTGGCTATGTCGTTCAACCGTGAGCGTCTGCGACTGCGCAACTTCGACGGTTCGTCTTCCGGCACCAGGGGGATGCTAGTTCGACCCGCGCCGCTTTCCGGCTCGCCGTGCCGGGAAATCCGCGACGGCCGGTAGCGATTTAGCTGTGACCGGCGGTAGCGGTTAGGGTGTTCCGTCATGACGGAGCAGACGCATGCTGATGTCGCCGCCGCGGCGGCTCCGACGGTCGGGGTGGTCCGCGAATCCGGGGCCGACGAGCGCCGCGTCGCGCTGGTGCCGAAGGCCGTCGCCTCGCTGGTGAACAGCGGGGTCGCCGTCGTCGTGGAGGCCGGGGCGGGCGAGCGGGCGCTGCTGCCCGACGACCTCTACACCGCCGCGGGCGCAACGGTCGGCGACGCGTGGGGCGCCGACGTCGTGGTCAAGGTGGCGCCGCCGACCACCGACGAGGTCGCCAAGCTCAAGAGCGGGCAGACGCTGATCGGCTTCCTGGCCCCGCGCAACGAAGACAACCAGATCGCCGCGCTGAAGGCCGCGGGGGTGCAGGCCTTCGCCGTCGAGGCGATCCCGCGCATCTCGCGTGCCCAGGTGATGGACGCGCTGTCCTCACAGGCCAACGTCGCGGGCTACAAGGCCGTGGTGCTGGCGGCCTCGGAGTCGACGCGGTTCTTCCCGATGCTGACCACCGCCGCGGGCACCGTGAAACCGGCGTCGGTGCTCGTGCTCGGCGTCGGGGTGGCGGGGCTGCAGGCGTTGGCGACCGCGAAACGGCTCGGCGCGCGCACCACCGGCTACGACGTGCGTCCCGAGGTGGCCGATCAGGTCCGCTCGGTCGGTGCGCAATGGCTCGACCTGGGCATCGAGGCCGCCGGTGAGGGCGGCTACGCGCGCGAGCTCTCCGAGGAGGAACGCGCCCGGCAGCAGAAGGAACTGGAGCGCGCGATCACCGGGTTCGACGTCGTGATCACCACGGCGCTGGTGCCCGGCCGGCCCGCGCCCAGACTGGTGACCGCCGCCGCCGTCGAGGGAATGAAGCCGGGCAGCGTGGTCGTCGATCTCGCCGGCGAGACGGGCGGAAACTGCGAGCTGACCGAACCGGGGCAGACCGTCGTCAAGCACGGCGTCACCATCGCCTCACCGCTGAATCTGCCGGCGACCATGCCCGAGCACGCCAGCGAGTTGTACTCGAAGAATCTGACCTCGCTGCTGGACCTGCTGATCACCGACGGTGCGCTGGCACCCGACTTCGACGACGAGGTCGTGGCGGCCTCCTGCGTCACCCGGGAGGGATGATGTACGACAATCTGCTGGCTAATCTCGCGATCCTGGTGCTCGCCGGGTTCGTCGGGTTCGCCGTTATCTCCAAGGTGCCCAACACATTGCACACACCGCTGATGTCGGGCACCAACGCCATCCACGGCATCGTGGTGCTGGGTGCGTTGATCGTGCTGGGCGACCTGCCCGCCGACGCGCACTGGGGTGTGCGCGCGATCGCGTTCGTCGCCTTGATCTTCGGCACGCTCAACGTGATCGGTGGCTTCCTCGTCACCGACCGGATGCTGGGCATGTTCAAGTCGCGGCGGCCGGAACCGAAAGCCATTGAGACGACGGAAGCGGCGGCCGACAAGTGAACCACCTCGTCACTGTCCTCTATATCGTCGCGTTCGCGCTGTTCATCCTCGGCCTGTCCGGGTTGACCGGGCCGAAGACCGCGGTGCGGGGCAACTGGATCGCCGCCACCGGTATGGCCATCGCCGTGATCGCCACGCTGATCAAGGTGCGCGACACCGCGCCGGTCAACTGGATCCTGATCGTGGCCGGCCTGGCGATCGGCGTGATTCTCGGTGTGCCACCGGCGAAGAAGACCAAGATGACCGCGATGCCGCAGTTGGTCGCGCTGTTCAACGGCGTCGGCGGCGGCACCGTGGCGTTGATCGCGTGGGCGGAGTTCATCGAGACCGACGGTTTCGCGCACTTCACACCCGATCAGCATCCGACCGTTGCGCTGGTGGCCGGTTCGCTGTTCGCCGCGATCATCGGCTCGGTGTCGTTCTGGGGTTCGCTCGTGGCGTTCCTCAAACTGCAGGAGTCGATACCGAAGAACGTCGAGAAGCGACTCGTCGCTTCGGCCAAGTTCTTTCAGGCCGCGAATGTGGTGCTGTTGCTCGGCGCGACTGCGGCGGCGATCTACATCGGGCTCAACGCCGGCACGGGCAGCCCCGGCTGGACGATCGCACTGGTGCTCCTGCTGGCTGGCCTGATGGGTCTGTTCGTGGTGTTCCCGATCGGCGGCGCCGACATGCCGGTCGTCATCTCGCTGCTCAACGCGTTGACCGGATTGTCGGCGGCGGCAGCGGGTCTGGCGCTCAACAACACCGCGATGATCGTTGCCGGCATGATCGTCGGCGCATCGGGTTCGATCCTGACCAACCTCATGGCCGTCGCGATGAACCGGTCGATCCCGGCGATCGTGTTCGGCTCCTTCGGCGGTGGCGCCGCCGCGGCGGTGGGCCCCGGCGGGGACCAGGGGACCGTCAAGGCCACCTCGGCCGCCGACGCCGCGATCCAGATGGCCTACGCCAACCAGGTGATCGTCGTCCCCGGGTACGGATTAGCCGTCGCGCAGGCCCAGCACACCGTCAAGGAGATGGCCGATCTGCTGGAGAGCAAGGGCGTCGAGGTCAAGTACGCCATCCATCCCGTCGCGGGCCGCATGCCGGGGCACATGAACGTGCTGCTGGCCGAGGCCGACGTCGAGTACGACACGATGAAGGAAATGGACGACATCAACGGCGAATTCGGCCGCACCGACGTCACCTTGGTCATCGGTGCCAACGACGTCACCAACCCGGCCGCCCGCAACGACCCGAGCTCGCCCATCCACGGCATGCCGATCCTCAACGTCGACGAGTCCCGGTCGGTGATCGTCCTGAAGCGGTCGATGAACGCGGGTTACGCCGGCATCGAGAACCCGCTGTTCTTCCTCGAACAGACCTCGATGCTGTTCGGCGACGCGAAGAAGTCCGTCACGTCGGTGATCGAGGAGCTCAAGGCGCTCTAGCCGTTACCGGCTAGCCGGGGCTCTGCTGCCAGCGCCATTGGCCGGTCGCCGCGGCCGCGGTGAGATTGAAGCGACGACAGATCTCACCAAGGAGGCGGCATGTCCGTTCAGAAGACCTCGAAGTCGGGCTTGGCGGCGGTGATCGGGATGCTGGGCGCGATGGCGCTGATCGGTCTCGCTCCGAGCGCGCAGGCCGACGACGCCTGCTTCGACGTCGACGTGGTGTTCGCGAGGGGCACCAACGAACCGGCCGGCCTCGGGCCCGAGAATCAGGCCGCGGAGTTCGCCGCCGCCCGGGTGTCGGGAGCGCCGGTGCCGCCGGCCACGCAGCTCACGTCGGACGTAAGCTCGGGCGGGTGACGGAACGACGTTCGCCGGTCGAGGTCTTGCTGGCCCGCGCCGGCGGCGTCCGCGGCCTGATCTACTCCGCGCTGCCGGTCGCGGTGTTCGCCGCGTCGTCTCCGACGCTCGGCCTGAAGGTGGCCACCGCAGCCGCCGTCGGCGCCGCCGCCCTGGTGGCGGTTTGGCAACTGCTGCAACGGGGTTCGATCCGGCCCGCCCTGTTCGGTTTCGCCGGGGTGGCGGTCTGCGCCGCCGTGGCGCTGGTCACCGGCCGCGCCAAGGACTTCTACCTCCCGGGCATCTGGATGTACCTCGGGCTGGCGATCGTCTTCACCACCTCGCTCGTGGTGCGGCGTCCGCTGGTGGGGGTCGTGTGGGCGTGGATCACCGGACGCGACGGCGCATGGCGACGGGTGCGGCGTGTGCGCCTGGCGTTCGACGTCGCCACCGCGGTGATGGCCACCGCGTCGTGGTCGCGGTTCCTGGTGCAGTACTACCTCTACGACACCGACCGCGAGGGACTGCTGGCGGTGGCGCGCGTCGCGATGGGTTGGCCGATCTTCGTGATCACCTCGTCGGTCATCTACCTCGCGATCCGCACCGCGCTGCGCACGCTGCCGCGCGCGGCCTGACCGACGCGGTTCAGCCGGCGCCGGTCGGGTAACCCGACGCCATGGACATGCACGCCCTTCTTCAGATCCCCGAATCGGCCGACTCACTCGACGCGGTCGCGGACCTGACGGCCGACACGGTCGACCGGGTCCTCGGCGACGGCGCGCTGGCGCAGGGACTGCGCGGCTCCTGGCTGGGCCACCCGACCCATCCGCTGCTGATCACCCTGCCCATCGGCGCGTGGATGTCGTCGATGGTGCTGGATCTGGTGTTCAAGGACCGTGACGCCGCGCGGCAACTCATCGCGATCGGGTTGGCGGCGACACCGCCGGCGGTGCTGGCCGGGCTGGCGGAGTTCCCGACGCTCGGTGTCCGGCAGCGCCGGGTCGGGCTGTTGCACGCGGCGGGCAACACGGTCGCGGCCGTGTCGTTCTGGGTGGCCTATCGGAAGTACAAGCGGGGAAAGCTGGGCGCGGCGCGAGTGTTCAGCGTGCTGGGTTTGACCGCGGTCTCAGTCGGCGGTGCGCTGGGCGGGCACCTGTCCTATGCGCAGGGCGCAGGGGTGCACCGCTGGCAGTTGACGGGTTAAACCGGCGGATAGGCCGGCGGCGGGTACACGCCGCGGAGGATCCAGGCGAACCAGTTCGCGCCGTACTCGAGCTCGTCGCTCGCGTCATAGTCCGGATTCGGATCCATGGGGTCACCTCTCGAGTGTGGCCGGTTATGACCGAAGTCTAGACCCGCCCTGCGGCCGGCGACACCCCCAACACCTACACTTCCAACCAGTTGATTGATACCCGGACGCGCTTCCGGCCTGCATATAGTGAGTCGCCATGCCACCTTCGGACGCCGCCACCCCGAACGGGAGGACCCGTCGCGACGAGTTGTTGGCCGTCGCGACCAAGCTCTTCGCCGCGCGTGGTTACCACGGCACCCGGATGGACGACGTCGCCGACGCCGTCGGCCTGAACAAGGCGACCGTCTACCACTACTACGCCAGCAAGTCGCTGATCCTCTACGACATCTACAAGGGTGCCGCCGACTTCACGGTCGACGCGCTGCACGACGACCCGTCGGCGTCGGCCCGCGAGACGATCTACCACTTCACCCGGCGGCTGCTGGTCGGCATCGCGAGCGACATCGAACGCGCCGCCGTCTACTTCCAGGAGGGCCCCTACATCGACGAGTGGTTCACCGAGGAGCAGGTGGCCTACATCCGCGAGAAGGAGACCCAGGTCTACGAGCACGTGCGCGACGTCATCGACCGCGGCATCGCCAGCGGCGAGTTCTACGACTGCGACTCTCACGTTTTGGCGCTGGGCTACATCGGCATGACGCTGGGCGCGTACCGCTGGCTGCGGCCCCACGGCAGGCGCACCGCACAGGAGATCGCGGTCGAGTTCAGCACGGCGCTGCTGCGCGGGTTGATCCGCGACGAGTCGGTGCGCGCGGAATCGCCGCTGGGCATCGAGGTCGACGCGCTGCCCGGCGAACCGGACACCGCCGCGGCGCCGTGAAATCGCTGCTGCTGTCGCGCCGCGACCTCGACTTCCTGCTTTACGAGTGGTTGCGCGTCGAGGAGCTGACCGAACGCGAGCGCTTCGCCGAACACTCGCGTGAGACCTTTGACGCGGTGCTCGAGCTCTGCGAGCAACTGGCGACGCGGTACTTCGCGCCGCACAACAAGAAGAGCGACGCCAACGAGCCCACGTTCGACGGCGAGAAAGTCACCGTGATCCCCGAGGTCAAGGAGGCCTGGGACTCGTTCGCCGAGGCCGACCTGATCGCGATGTCGGCCGAACACGGCCTCGGCGGTGCGCAGCTGCCGGTGACGGTCGCGCAGGCCGCGTTCGCATGGTTCTCGGCGGCCAACCTCAGCACGACCGGCTACCTCATGCTGACGATGGCCAACGCCAACCTGTTGGCCCGCTTCGGCACCGACGAGCAGATCGAGGCGTTCGTCAAACCGATGCTGGCAGGCCGGTTCTCGGGCACCATGGCGCTGTCGGAGACCCAGGCGGGGTCGTCGCTGGCCGACATCTCCACCCGCGCCGAACCCCAAGAAGACGGCGCCTACCGACTGTTCGGGTCGAAGATGTGGATCTCCGGCGCCGAACACGAGCTGACCGACAACATCGTCAACCTGGTGCTCGCCAAGATCCCCGGCGGCCCACCGGGGACCAAGGGCATCTCGTTGTTCATCGTGCCCAAGTACCTGTCCGGCGCCGAGGGTGCCGTCGGTGAGCGCAACGACATCGTGCTCGCCGGGCTCAATCACAAGATGGGGCAGCGGGGTATCACGAACACGGTGCTCAACCTCGGCGAGGGCGCCTACACGCCGGGCGGAAAGCCCGGCGCCGTCGGCTATCTCGTCGGCGAACCCCACCGCGGCATCGCCTACATGTTCACGATGATGAACGAGGCCCGCCTCGGTGTCGGAATGGGCGCGGTGGCGCTCGGCTACACCGGCTACCTCAAGTCGGTGCAGTACGCCCGTGAGCGTCCGCAGGGCCGCCCGGTCGGCGCCAAGGATCCCGCGGCGCCGCAGATCCCGATCATCGAGCACGCCGATGTCAAGCGGATGTTGTTGGCGCAGAAGGCCTACGCCGAAGGCGGGCTGGCGCTGCTGCTGTACTGCGCCAAGCTCGTCGACCTCCAACACAGCGCCGCGTCCGACGAGGAGCGCGACGCAACCGCGCTGCTGCTCGAGATGCTGACGCCCGTCGGCAAGAGCTGGCCGTCGCAGTGGTGCCTGGAGGCCAACAGCCTGGCGATCCAGGTGCACGGCGGATACGGCTACACCCGCGAATACGACGTCGAGCAGCACTACCGCGACAACCGGCTCAACCCGATCCACGAGGGCACGCACGGGATTCAGAGCCTGGATCTGTTGGGGCGCAAGGTGCCTGCGCGCGGCGGCGCCGGCCTGGCGGCGCTCGGCGCCGCGATCGGTCGGACGGTCGCCGAGGCGGGTTCGCTGGGCGGTCGGGCCGCCGAGCATGCGAACGTCTTGGACGCGGCATGGCATCGCCTGACCGCCGTGACCGCCGAGATGTTCGGCTCCGGTGACATCGAGGCGGCGATGGCCAACAGCGTGATCTACCTCGAGGCGTTCGGCCACATCGTCGTCGCCTGGATCTGGTTGCAGCAGGAGATCGCCGCGCACGGTCAGGGCGGCGACTTCTACGACGGCAAGCGCCAGGCGTCCCGCTATTTCTTCCGGTACGAACTGCCGAAGACCGCCGGGCAACTCGACCTGCTGGCCAGCCTGGACCGCACGACCCTGGAGATGCGCGACGGCTGGTTCTGACGCCTAGTCGAACCGGATGACCTGGCGCACGGCCTTGCCGTCGGCGAGTTCGTCCATGCCCGAGTTGATCTCGTCGAGGGTGATGGTCGAGGACACCAGCGATTCGACCGGTAGCCGCCCCGCACGCCACAACCCGACGAAGTAGGGGATCTCGCGGGAGGGCACCGCGGATCCGAGGTAGCTGCCGATCAGCGACCGACCCTCGGCGACAAAGCCCAAGGGAGACAGTGTAACTCGTGCGTCAGGTCGGGGCAGGCCGACCGTCACGGTCCGCCCGCCCCCGGCGGTGAGGTCCACCGCGGTCTCCAATGCGCTCGGATGGCCGACGGCCTCGATCACGACGGCGGCCTTCACATCGTTGGCGCGGGCCTCGTCCGGGGTGTATGCGTCGTGCACGCCCATGGCGCGTGCCCGCTCGAGCTTTTCGGGTAGCTGATCGACGCCCACCACGCGGACGTCGTCCTGCGCCAGCGCGGTCAGCACCGCGGCCATGCCCACACCGCCGAGACCGACCACCGCCACGGTGTCACCCGCGCGGGGCCGACCGGCGTTGATCACCGCACCGCCGCCGGTCAGCACGGCGCAGCCAAGCAGCGACGCCACCACCGCGGGCACGTCGCCGGGCACCGGCACGACCGAACGGCGGTCGACGACCGCGTGGGTCGCGAACCCGGAGACGCCCAGATGGTGGTGCACGGGTTGCCCGTCCCGCGAAAGGCGCCGTTCGCCGGTCATCAGCGTGCCCGCCCCGTTGGCCGCCGAACCCGCTTCGCACGGGGTGAGGCCGTCCGTCGCGCACGCCCGACACCGTCCGCACCGCGGCAGGAAGGTCATCACCACGCGGGCGCCGACCTCGATGTCGGAGTTGCCGGAACCGATCGCCTCGACGATGCCGGCGGCCTCGTGGCCGAGAAGAATGGGCACCGGCCGCACGCGGTTGCCGTCGACCACCGATAGATCGGAGTGGCACAGACCGGCGGCCTCGACCCGGACCAGAAGCTCCCCGGGTCCCGGCTCGGCGAGGTCGAGCTCGCCGACGGCCAGGGGTCGGGATTCGGCATACGGCCGGGCGCGGCCGATCTCTTCGAGCACGGCACCGCGAATCCTCATGGCACCAGCCTGCCGTCGCACCGGCCGAACCGGCAATCCGGCCTGAGAGACTTCCTTCATGACCGAGCGCGAGGCGGTGCCGGCCGCGGCGGATTTCCCGGTGCACTGGCCGGTGACCACCAGGTGGGCCGACAACGACATGTTCGGCCACCTCAACAACGCGGTGTACTACGCACTGTTCGACTCGGCGATCAACGGCTGGATCAACACCGGCCTCGGGATCGACCCGCTGACCGCGCCGTGGCTGGGCGTGGTTGCCGAATCGGGCTGCCGGTATCTGGCCGAGCTGCGCTTCCCGGATCCGCTGACGGTCGGGCTCGCGGTCGCCCGGCTGGGCAACAGCAGCGTCACGTACCGGTTGGGGTTGTGGCAGCACGATGGTCCGACCGCCGCGGTCGGGCATTGGGTGCACGTCTACGTCGACCGGGCGGGGCGTAAACCCGTGCCGATCCCGGAGCCGATCCGAGAGCTGCTGCAAAAGGCGCGCCGAGACGACTAGATATGCTCGACGAATGCCGCTCGTGAGCAAAACCGTCGAGGTGGCGGCCTCCGCCGAAGCGATCATGGGGATCGTCGCCGACTTCGAGTCCTACCCGCAGTGGAACGAAGAGATCAAAGGGTGCTGGGTGTTGGCCCGCTACCACGACGGCCGGCCCAGCCAGCTGCGGCTCGACGTCGTGGTCCAGGGGCAGGCGGGCACCTTCATCACCGCGGTCTACTACCCCGGCGAGAACCAGATCTTCACGGTGCTGCAGCAGGGCGACCACTTCGAGAAGCAGGAACAGAAGTTCTCCGTCGTGCCCATCGGCGGCACCTCGCTGTTGACCGTCGACCTCGACGTCGAAACGAAGCTGCCCATCCCGAAGCCGATGGTGAAGAAGGCGATCGGGGACACGCTCGACTACCTCGCCGACAACCTCAAGACTCGCGCCGAGCAGCTGGCCGCCAAGTAATTCACGCGCCGCCGCACCGCGCCCCGCTCAGCTCCACAACCCCGTCTCGTCGAGGCGCGCGATCAGGCGCTGGGCGCCGTCGGTGAACTCGCCGGCCGTCAGGGCGACGACGGTGTCGACGTCGCGTCGGCGTAGCGCGGCGATGAGCTCGCGGTGGCCTGCCACCGCGGCGACCCCCCACTGCGGGTCGCCGGCAAAGATCTGGCCGGGCAGGTAGCGGGCGACGTGGAGCAGGAACCAGGCCAGCTTGATCCGGCCCGTCGACCGGTTGAACGCGCGGTGGAACGCGAACTCCGCGGCGGCGATCTCCTGGACGTCGTGGCGTGAGACGGCCGCCTCCAGCTCGTCGTTGAGCCGGTCCAGCTCGTCGATCTCGGCCTCGGTGATGCGCGCGGTGGCCGTGGCGGCCAACTCGCGGGCGATCGTCGCCTGCAGCCAGAAGATGTCCTCGACGTCGGCACGCGTCAGCGGCACCACCACGTGGCCGCGGTGCGGTTCGAGCTGGACCATGCCCTCACCCCGCAGGGTCCGCAGCGCCTCGCGCACCGGCGTGATGCTCACCCCGAGCGCCGCGGCGGTCTCGTCGAGCCGGATGAAGGTCCCCGGCCGCAGCACCCCGGTCATGATGTCGGCACGCAACCGCGCCGCGACCTCGTCGGAGAGCTGTTCGCGCCGCACGCCCCGGCGCGGCTTCGTCAGCCGTGCGGTGGGTGCGTTCACAGTGTTCTCCGGTGCTAGCGGGCCGTCGTGGACGAGGGCTTGTACCCGAGCCGCCGAGGCCATAGTGTGACCGGGGCAACACCATGTTTGATCAAATGTCAAACGCGCGCAACCCCGATGGAGCAGCATCAGTTGACTTCTTTCCTGTCACCGGACCTGACCGAACAGCCGTATCTCTCCCGCAGGCAGAACTGGACGAACCAGTTGGCCCGGCACGCGATGATGCAGCCGGACGCCACCGCGCTGCGCTACCTCGGTAAGACGACCACCTGGCGTGAGCTCGACGAGCGGGTGAGCGTGTTGGCCGGGGCTCTGAGCCGGCGCGGTGTCGCCTTCGGCGACCGTGTTCTGATCCTGATGCTCAACCGCACCGAGTACATCGAGTCGTTCCTGGCGGTCAACAAGCTCGGCGCGATCGCCGTGCCGGTCAACTTCCGCATGACCCCGCCGGAGATCGCGTTCCTGGTCAGCGACTGCCAGGCCAAGGTGGTCATCACCGAGGCGGTGCTGGCGGGGGTGGCCACCGCGGTGCGCGACATGCCCGATGTGTCGGCGACGCTGACCACCGTCATCGTGGCCGGCGGCGCCACAGACAACGGCTTGATCGGCTACGACGACCTCATGTCCGAGGCCGGGGAACCGGCGACCGTCGTCGACATTCCGAACGACTCCCCGGCGCTGATCATGTACACCTCCGGAACCACCGGCAGGCCCAAGGGCGCGGTGCTCACCCACACCAACATCGCCGGCCAGGCGCTCACCTTCCTGTTCACCAACGGCGCCGACATCAACCACGACGTCGGCTTCATCGGCGTGCCGCTGTTCCACATCGCCGGGATCGGCAACATGATCCCGGGCCTGCTGTTGGGGCGGCCCACGGTCGTCTACCCGTTGGGTGCGTTCAACCCCGACGAACTGCTCGACGTGCTCGAGGCCGAACAGGTCACCGGCATCTTCCTGGTGCCCGCACAGTGGCAGGCGGTGTGCGCCGCCCAGCAGGCCCGCCCGCGTGACTTGCGCCTGCGGGTGCTGTCGTGGGGCGCCGCGCCGGCGTCGGACACGCTGCTGCGCCAGATGGCCGAAACCTTCCCCGGCACCCAGATCCTGGCCGCCTTCGGCCAGACCGAGATGTCGCCGGTGACCTGCATGCTGTTGGGCGAGGACGCGATCCGCAAACTCGGTTCGGTCGGCAAGGTCATCCCCACCGTCGCGGCACGCGTCGTCGACGAGGACATGAACGACGTCCCGGTCGGGCAGGTCGGCGAGATCGTCTATCGCGCACCGACTCTGATGGCCGGCTACTGGAACAACCCGAAGGCCACCGCCGAAGCGTTCGCGGGCGGGTGGTTCCACTCCGGCGACCTCGTGCGGCAGGACGAGGAGGGCTACGTCTGGGTCGTCGACCGCAAGAAGGACATGATCATCTCCGGCGGCGAGAACATCTACTGCGCCGAGGTCGAGAACGCGCTCGCGGCCCACCCGGCGATCGCCGAGGTCGCCCTGATCGGTCGGCCCGACGAGCGGTGGGGCGAGGTTCCCCTCGCGGTCGTCGCGCTCGGCGCGACCGAGCAGACCGAACTCGACCTGCGCGAGCTCGACACCTTCCTCGACGAACGGCTCGCCCGGTACAAGCATCCGAAGGCCGTGGAGATCGTTGATGCGTTGCCGCGCAACCCCGCAGGCAAGGTCTTGAAAACCGAGCTGCGCGCTCGATTTGGGGCCGCAAAGCCGGTTGACGCCGATGAAAGTTCTTCCGAGGCGACGGTTTCTGGTGCGCCACAGAGGAATTAGAGAACGGAATCGGGTTTGCTAACGGTTACAGGCACAATCCGCCCGATGCCCTGCACGGCGCGAATCGCATCGGGTACATTCCTGTGGTCTGTCTTACTACCGATCGGTAGCGAGACAGGGATAACAACAACCAGGTCGGGGCAAGGAGGGGCCGTGCGACAGGGGCTGCCGGTGCACCGCGACAGTCGCCGTTGCGCCGCGGGAGCACACTGGTGACGGCGTCGACCGGGGTCGTCGGATACGTACGCGATCAGGTCCGACCGGGCCTGGAAGCGGTCGGCGGATTCGTGCGCATGTGCGTGCTCGTCGGAAAAGCCCTGTTCAAGCCGCCCTTCCAGTGGCGCGAGTTCATCCTTCAGAGCTGGTTCCTGATGCGCGTCGCATTCCTGCCGACGCTGGCTGTCTCCATCCCGCTGACCGTGCTCCTGATCTTCACGCTCAACATCCTGCTGGCCGAGTTCGGCGCCGCCGACGTCTCCGGCGCGGGTGCGGCCATCGGCGCGGTCACCCAGCTCGGTCCCCTGGTGACCGTGCTCGTCGTCGCCGGGGCCGGTTCGACCGCGATCTGTGCCGACCTGGGCGCGCGCACCATCCGCGAGGAGATCGACGCGCTCGAGGTCCTCGGCATCGACCCGATCCACCGCCTGGTGGTGCCCCGCGTGGTCGCCTCCACCTTCGTCGCGCTGCTGCTCAACGGCGCGGTGATCACCGTCGGCCTGGTCGGCGGCTTCATCTTCGGCGTCTACCTGCAGAACGTGTCCGCCGGTGCGTACGTATCGACGCTGACCCTGATCACCGGGCTGCCCGAGGTCATCATCTCGATCATCAAGGCGATGACGTTCGGCCTGATCGCCGGCCTGGTCGGCTGCTACCGCGGGCTGACCGTCGCCGGCGGCGCGAAGGGCGTCGGCACGGCGGTCAACGAGACCCTGGTGCTCTGCGTCATCGCGCTGTTCGCGGTCAACGTGGTCCTGACCACGATCGGTGTGCGATTCGGAACAGGGAGCTGACGTGTCGACGACAACGGTCCTGCGTTCTCGGTTTCCGCGGGCGTACGAGCGCACGAAGGGTGTGGCCAGCGCGCCCGCGCGGTTCCTCGACAGCGTCGGGCACGTCGCCTGGTTCGTCATCACCGCGGTCGGGTCGATCGGGCACGCGCTGCGTTACTACCGCAAGGAGACGCTGCGGCTGATCGCCGAGATCGGCATGGGCACCGGCGCGATGGCCGTCATCGGCGGCACCGTGGCGATCGTCGGCTTCGTGACGCTGTCCGGCTCGTCGCTGGTCGCCATCCAGGGCTTCGCCTCACTCGGCAACATCGGCGTCGAGGCGTTCACCGGCTTCTTCGCCGCGCTGATCAACGTGCGCATCGCCGCACCCGTCGTCGCGGGTCAGGCGCTTGCCGCGACGGTCGGCGCGGGCGCCACCGCGGAGCTGGGCGCCATGCGCATCAGCGAGGAGATCGACGCGCTCGAGGTGATGGGCATCAAGTCGATCTCGTACCTGGTGTCGACCCGGATCATGGCCGGCTTCATCGTGATCATCCCGCTGTACGCGATGGCGATCATCATGAGCTTCCTGTCCGCGCAGGTGACGACGACCCTCTTCTACGGCCAGTCGATCGGCACCTACGACCATTACTTTCGGACATTCCTGCGACCCGACGACGTGTTCTGGTCGTTCATCCAGGCCGTGATCATCTCGGTGATCGTGATGCTCAATCACTGCTATTACGGCTATTTCGCCAGCGGCGGCCCGGTCGGCGTCGGCGAAGCCGTCGGTCGCTCGATGCGCGCATCGCTGGTGGCGATCGTCTGTGTGGTCCTGTTCGCCTCGTTGGCGCTCTACGGCGTCGACCCGAACTTCAACCTGACGGTGTAGCGCCATGACCGCCCCTCTCAACAACCCCCGCACCCCGCCCTACAAGCTGGCCGGCCTGGTGTTGAGCCTGCTGGCCGTCGTCGCGCTGGTGTTGGTGTACATGCAGTTCCGCGGCGACTTCCTGCCGCGCGAACAGCTGACGATCATGGCCGCGCGCTCGGGCCTGTCGATGGACCCCGGCGCCAAGGTCACCTACAACGGCGTCGAGATCGGCCGGGTGGCGTCCGTCGACGCGGTCGATGTCGGGGGCGAACCGAGGGCCAAGATCACCCTCGACGTGGATCCGAAGTACCTGCGGCTGATTCCGCAGAACGTCGACGCCAGCATCGACGCGACCACCGTGTTCGGCAACAAGTACATCAACTTCTCGTCGCCGAAAAACCCGACGCCGCAACGGATCACGTCGTCGGATGTGATCGACGTGACGACGGTGACGACGGAGTTCAACACGCTGTTCGAAACCGTAGTGTCGCTCTCGGAGCAGGTCGACCCGATCAAGCTGAACCAGACGCTGAGCGCGACGGCCGAGGCACTCGACGGGCTCGGCGACCGCTTCGGTGAGTCGATCATGAACGGCAACGAGATCCTCACCGACGTCAACGCCCGGATGCCCGAACTGCGGCGCGACAACCGCTTGTTGGCCGACCTCGGCGAGGTGTACGCCGACGCGGCGCCCGACCTGTTCGCCGGGTTGGACAACGCGGTGACCACCGCCCGGACGCTCAACGAGCAGCAGGGCAACATCGACCAGGCGTTGATGGCGGCGGTCGGGTTCGGCAACAACGGCGGTGACGTCTTCGAGCGCGGCGGACCGTACCTGGTGCGTGGGGCCGAGGACCTCGTGATCACCTCCGAACTGCTCGACGAGTACAGCCCCGCGCTGTACTGCATGATCCGCAACTACCACGACGCCGAGCCCAAGGTCGCCGCGTCGCTCGGCGGCAACGGCTATTCGCTGCGGACGCTGTCGGAGCTCATGGGTGCCGGCAACCCCTACGTCTATCCGGACAACCTGCCCCGCGTGAACGCCAAGGGCGGCCCGGAGGGTCGGCCCGGCTGCTGGCAACCGATCACCCGTGACCTCTGGCCCGCGCCGTACCTCGTCATGGACACCGGCGCCTCCATCGCGCCGTACAACCACTTCGAGTTGGGTCAACCGCTCCTGATCGAGTACGTCTGGGGCCGCCAAGTCGGGGAGAACACGATCAACCCATGAAAATCACCGGAACCGCCATCAAGCTCGGCGCCTTCTCACTGGTGCTGCTGCTGTTCACCGCGATCATCGTGGTGGTGTTCGGCCAGGTGCGTTTCGACCGCACCACCGGCTACACCGCGATCTTCTCGAGCGCCAGCGGCCTTCGCTCCGGACAGTTCGTCCGCGCGTCGGGTGTAGAGGTCGGCAAGGTGTCCAAGGTCGAACTCACCAACGGCGGTACGGAGGCCAAAGTCGAGTTCAACGTCGACCGATCGCTTCCGCTGTTCGAGGGCACCACCGCCTCGGTGCGCTACCTCAACCTGATCGGCGACCGGTACCTGGAACTCAAGCGCGGCGACAGCGACAAGCGGCTGCCCTCAGGCGCCACGATCCCGATCGAGCGGACCCAGCCCGCACTGGATCTCGACGCGTTGATCGGCGGCTTCCGCCCGGTGTTCCGGGCGCTCGATCCGGACAAGGTCAACGAGATCGCGCAGTCGATCATCACGATCTTCCAGGGCCAGGGCGGGACCATCAACGACATCCTCGACCAGACCGCCTCGCTGACGGCGGCGCTGGCTGACCGTGACCAGGCCATCGGCGAGGTCATCCGCAACCTCAACACCGTGCTGGACACCACGGTCAAGCATCAGGCCCAGTTCGACCAGACGGTGCAGGATTTCGAGAAGCTCATCACCGGGCTGAACAACCGCAGGGATCCGGTCGCCAGCTCGGTGGCCGACATCAGCGACGCAGCGGGCACCGTCGCCGACCTGCTGGCCGACAACCGGCCGCTGCTGCAGAGCACCGTCGGCCACCTCGAAGCGGTACAGCAACCGCTGGTCGACCAGAAGGAACAGCTCAACGACATCCTCACGAGGCTGCCGACCGCGTTCAAGATCATCGGCCGGGCCGGCGGTATCTACGGCGACTTCTTCAACTTCTACGCCTGCGATATCTCGCTGCGCCTCAACGGATTGCAGCCGGGTGGCCCCGTCCGGACCGTCAAACTGTTCAGCCAGCCGTCGGGTAGGTGCACACCGCAATGAGGACGCTCGAAGGTTCGAACCGGGTCCGAAACGGGTTGATGGGCATCGTCATCCTGATCGTCGTCATCGGCGTGGGCCAGAGCTTCGCCAGCGTGCCGATGCTGTTCGCGACGCCCACCTATTACGCGGAGTTCTCCGACACCGGCGGCATCACCAAGGGCGACAAGGTGCGCATCGCGGGCGTCGACGTCGGGCTGGTGCGCAACATGGAGATCGCCGGCGACAAGGTCAGGATCGGCTTCTCGCTGGACGGCACCCAGATCGGCCAGGCCAGCCGCGCCGCGATCCGCACCGACACGATCCTCGGCCGCCGCAACATCGAGATCGAGCCGCGCGGTTCGGACGCGTTGCGGGCCAACGGCGTTCTGCCCCTCGGGCAGACCACCACGCCGTACCAGATCTACGACGCGTTCTTCGACGTGACCAAGGCCGCCTCCGAGTGGGACACCCAGACGGTGCGGCAGTCGCTGAACGTGCTCTCGGAGACCATCGACCAGAACTACCCGCATCTGAGCGCCGCGCTCGACGGGGTGGCCCGCTTCTCCGACACCATCGGCAAGCGCGACGAGGACATCAAGAAGCTGCTGCGCAACGCCAACGAGATCGCCGGCATCCTCGGCAGCCGCAGCGAACAGATCAACCGGCTGCTGGTCAACGCCCAGACGCTGCTCGGCGCCATCAACGAGCGCCAGTACGCCATCAACATGCTGCTCGAGCGGGTCGGCGCGTTCTCCGAACAGGTCAAGGGGTTCATCGACGACAACCCGAACCTGAACAGGGTGCTCGAACAGCTGCGGGTCGTCAGCGATGTGTTGCGCGAGCGGCGATTCGACCTGATGGACACGCTCGTCACCACCGCCAGCTTCGTGGCGTCGCTGGGTGAGGCGATCGCCTCCGGCCCCTACTTCAAGGTCATGCTGGTGAACCTGCTGCCGGGCCAGATCCTGCAGCCGTTCGTGGATTCCGCGTTCAAGAAGCGCGGCATCGACCCGGAGAAGTTCTGGCGCGACGCGGGCCTGCCGGCTTGGCGGTTCCCGGATCCGAACGCGCAGGGCTTCGAGAACGGCGCCCCGCCGCCGGGACCCGCCGTGCTCGAGGGCACCCCGGAGAACCCGGGACCCGGTGTGCTGAAGGGATCTCCGTGCTCGTACACGCCACCGGCCGACGGTCTACCGCGGCCCGGCAACCCGCTGCCGTGCGCGGACCTGTCGGTGGGTCCGTTCGGCGGCCCCGCATACGGCCCGCCGAACGTGGCGACCTCGGATCCGAACGTGCACGGTCCGCAGCCCTCGCCGGGCGTGCCCGCCGCGGCCATTCCGGGACAGATCCCGCCCAACGTGCCGGGTGCCCACGGCCAGCTGCCGCCCGCCCCGCCGGGTGCGCGCACCGTGCCGGTCGGCCCGATGCCGCCGCAGCCGCCGGACTTCACGCCGGGTATCGCCCCGCTGCCGCCGGCGCTGCCCGCGCCGCCGGTACCGGGACCGGGACAGCAACTCGCCCCCGCGGGCCAGCCGCCGCTCCCGGGCAATCCGCCGTTCCTCCCGCCAGGGTCGCAAGAGGGTTAGGGGGATAGCAGATGGCGACAATCTTCAACGTCCGAAACCTGAAGCTGCCCGCGGTTTCTCGGGCGACCGTGATCATCGGCGCGCTGATCGTGGTGCTGGCGCTGGTGGCCGCTTTCGTCGGCTACAACCTGTACAAGAAGCTGACGCACAACACCGTCGTCGCCTACTTCAGCGACACTCTCGCGCTGTATCCCGGCGACAAGGTGCAGATCATGGGTGTGCAGGTCGGCCAGATCGAGTCGATCCAGCCCGCCGGCGACAGGATGAAGGTCACCTTCAACTACGAGAACAAGTTCAAGGTGCCCGCGAACGCCACGGCGTCGATCCTGAACCCCAGCCTGGTTGCGTCGCGCAACATCCAGCTGTCCCCGCCGTACACGGGTGGGCCGGTGATGGAGGACGGCGCGGTCATCCCGATCGAACGCACCCAGGTGCCGGTCGAATACGACGAGCTGCGTGACTCGATCAACCGCATCCTCACGGACCTGGGCCCGACGCCCGACCAGCCCAAGGGTCCGTTCGGCGACATCATCGAATCGGCCGCGGACGGCTTCGCCGGTAAGGGCAAGCAACTCAACGCGACGCTGAACAACCTGTCGGAGGCGCTGTTCGCGCTGAACGAGGGCCGCGACGACTTCTTCGGCATCGTCAAGAGCCTGGCGCTCTTCGTCAACGCCCTGCACCAGAGCGATCAGCAGTTCGTCGCGCTCAACGATGACCTCGCCGAGTTCACCAACGCGTTCACCAACACCGACCGGGAGGTCGCGAACGCGCTGCAGGACCTCAACCAGCTGTTGACCACCACCCGCGGTTTCCTCGACGAGAACGCCGAGGTGCTGGTCCACGACGTCAACAACCTGGCCGACACCACGAACGCGATCCTGCAGCCCGAGCCGCGCGACGGCCTGGAGACCGCGCTGCACGTGTTCCCCAACCTCGGGGCGAACCTGATGAACATCGTCTCGCCGGTCACCGGCGGTGTCATGGGCATCCCCGTCATCAACAACTTCGCCAACCCGCTGCAGTTCATCTGCAGCTCCATCCAGGCGGGCAGCCGACTGGGCTATCAGGAATCCGCCGAGATGTGCGCGCAGTACCTGGCGCCCATCCTCGATGCGATCAAGTTCAACTTCCCGCCGTTCGGCGTGAACCAGTTCGCCTCGGCGTTGACGCTGCCCAAGCACATCGCGTACTCCGAACCGCGGTTGCAGCCGCCGCCGGGTTACAAGGACACGACGGTCCCGGGCATTTGGTCGCGCGACACCTTGTTCTCGCACGGCAACCACGAACAGGGCTGGGTCGCCGCACCCGGCATGCAGGGCATCGATGTTCAGCCCTTCACGGCCAACATGATGACGCCGGAATGCCTGGCGGAACTGTTGGGCGGACCGGACTGCGCGGTTCCCGCGGCCCCGCCGGCGTTCGGCACCACTCGTGACGGCAACCTGCCCGGCCCGCCGAACGCGTTCGACCAGAACAATCCGCTGCCGCCACCGTGGTATCCGCAGCCGGGGCCGCCGCCGGCGCCTGCGCCGGGTGTGATCCCGGGTGACCCGGGTGGGTCGCCATTGTCGGGGCCCGCACCCGCTCCGCCCCCAGCCCCCGCGGGACCGCCGCTACCAGCAGAGGCAGGTAGATGATGATCGCGCTCAAGTGGAGGAAGTTCGCGCAGCGCGCCGTCGCGCTGACAGCCATCGCCCTGGTGCTCAGTTCGTGCGGTTCCTGGAAGGGCATCGCCAACGTTCCGCTGCCGGGTGGCCCGGGCACGGGTTCGGACAAGACGACCATCTACGTGCAGATGCCGGACACCTTGGCGCTCAACGTGAACAGCCGCGTGCGCGTCGCGGACGTCTACGTCGGCCGCGTGCGCGCCATCGAACTGAAGAACTGGGTCGCGACGTTGACCCTCGATCTGCAACCCGGCATCGAGCTGCCCAAGAACGCGCTGGCCCGCATCGGCCAGACCAGCCTCCTGGGATCACAGCACGTCGAGTTGGAGCCTCCGCCGGATCCGTCGCCGGAACGCTTGCGCAACGGTGACACCATCCCGCTGGCCAACGCGTCGGCCTACCCCTCGACCGAACGGGTGCTCGCGAGCATCGCGTCCATCCTGCAGGGCGGCGGGGTGCAGAACCTCGAGGTCATCCAGACCGAGATCTTCAACGTGGTCAACGGTCGAGCCGACCAGATCCGCGAGTTCCTCAACAAGCTGGACACGTTCACCGACGAACTGAACCAGCAACGCCAGGACATCACGCGCGCGATCGACTCCACCGACCGGCTGTTGACGGTCGTCGCGCAGCGCAACGAAACGCTGGACCGCGTGCTGACCGAATTCCCGCCGCTGATCAAACATTTCGCGGAAACCCGTGACCTGTTCGCCGACGCGGTCGAGGCCCTCGGGCGCATCAGCCGGGCAACCAACGACTACCTGGGGCCGGCGAGCGATCCCCTGAACAAGAATCTGGCCGCCCTGCAGCGACCGCTCAAGCAGCTGGGTAAGGCGTCGCCGTACCTGATCGGAGCGCTCAAATTGATGCTCACCGCACCGTTCTCGATCGAGAACGTGCCGAAGGTGGTGCGTGGCGACTACCTCAACGTGTCGCTGATGGTCGACCTGACACTGTCCGCACTGGACAACGGCGTCCTGTCGGGCACCGGTGTCTCGGGCATGCTGCGCGCACTCGAGCAGTCGTGGGGCCGCGATCCGGCGACGATGATTCCGGACGTGAGGTTCACGCCGAACCCGCACAACGCTCCGAACGGTCCGTTGGTGGAACGTGGTGAATGACCTGTGTTGACCAGATTCATCAAGATTCAGCTGGTGCTGTTCGCCATCCTGACCGTGCTCGCGGTGGTGGTGCTCGGGTGGTACTACCTGCGCATCCCGTCGCTGGTCGGCATCGGGCAGTACGAGCTGAGGGCCGAGCTGCCGCGTTCGGGTGGGTTGTACGCCACGGCCAACGTCACCTATCGCGGCACGCAGATCGGCAAGGTCATCTCGGTCGAGCCCACCGAGAACGGCGCGCTGGCGGTGATGCGGATCGAGGACCGCTACAAGATCCCCGCGGACGCGACGGCCAACGTGCATTCGGTCTCGGCGATCGGTGAGCAGTACCTCGACCTGGTCTCGACCGGAAACCCCCCGAACACACTGGAACCCGGTTCGACCATCACCGAGAGCACCGTGCCCAGCGAGGTCGGTCCGGCGTTGGACGCCGCCAACAAGGGGTTGGCGGTGCTGCCGAAGGAGAAGGTCGACAAGCTGCTGACCGAAACCTCCGAGGCGGTGGGCGGTTTGGGCCCGGCCCTGCAGCGCTTGGTCGACTCGACGACGAACATCGCGCAGGGTTTCCAGCAGAACCTGCCCCAGGTCAACGACATCATCGAGAACGCCGCGCCGATCCTGGACAGCCAGGTGCAGTCCGGTGACAACATCGAGCAGTGGTCGCGCAACCTGAACGTGATTGCCGCACAAGCGGCCGAGCAGGATCCGGCGTTGCGCAGCGGATTGCAGCAGGCCGCGCCGACGCTGGATCAGGTCAACGCGGTGTTCAGCGGGGTGCGGGATTCGTTGCCGCAGACGCTGGCCAACCTGACGATCGTCATCGACATGCTCAAGCGCTACAACAAGGGCGTCGAGCAGGTCCTCGTGGTCTGGCCGCAGGGCGCCGCCATGAACCAGGCGGGCACGCTGTTCGAAGACCTCGGTCAGCTTCCGTTGGCGTTGTCGATCAACCAGCCGCCGCCGTGCCTGACCGGGTTCCTGCCCGCCTCCGAGTGGCGCTCACCGGCCGACACCAGCATGGCGCCGCTGCCCAAGGGCACCTACTGCAAGATCCCGAAGGACTACCAGGGCAACGTGGTTCGCGGTGCGCGCAACTATCCGTGCGCCGACGTGCCGGGTAAGCGGGCCGCCACGCCCGTGGAGTGCCGCAGCCCCGAACCGTATGTGCCGCTGGGCACCAACCCGTGGTACGGAGACCCGAACCAGGTCCTGTCGTGCCCGGCTCCGGGTGCCCGATGCGACCAGGGGGTGAACCCGGGTCGCGGGGTGATGCAGGCACCGTCGGTCAACAACGGCGTCAACCCGGCGCCGGCGAGCGACCTCCCGCCACCGAATTCGACTGCGCCGGTGAGCGATCCGCTGACCCCGCCCGGGCAGGGCAGCGTGACCTGCAGCGGCCAGCAGCCCAACCCGTGTGTCTACACTCCGGCACCCGGACCGCCCGGCTCCTCGGCGGTCTACAGCCCGACCAGCGCTCAGGTCGTCGGACCCGATGGCGTCAGGTACAACGTCAACAATTCGGGCAGACCGGGGGATGACGGGTGGAAGGAGATGCTGGCACCGGCCAGCTGACCCGATGGGGACCCGTCCCGACGCCAACACTGGTCGGCGTGACCGGGCGGGGATCGACGTCTCGAAGACGGTGCGCGCGTTGGGCGCTCACCGCTGCGATGGCTCGATGGGGGAGTGTGGTGATGCGTCATGCTGACCAGGTTCATCAAGATCCAGTTGGTGCTGTTTTCCATCCTGACGGTCGTCGCGGTCGTGGTGCTCGGGTGGTACTACCTGCGCATCCCGACGTTGATGGGACTCGGACAGTACGAGCTGAGGGCTGAGCTGCCGCGTTCGGGTGGGTTGTACGCCACGGCCAACGTGACGTACCGCGGAACGCAGATCGGCAAGGTCATCTCGGTCGAGCCGACCGAGAAGGGCGCATTGGCGGTGATGCGGATCGAGGATCGCTACAAGATCCCCGCGGACGCGACGGCCAACGTGCATTCGGTGTCGGCGATCGGCGAGCAGTACCTCGACCTCGTCTCCACCGGCAACCCGGGCCGGTATCTGGCGCCGGGTTCGACGATCACCGAGAGCACGGTCCCCAGCGAGATCGGCCCGGCGTTGGATGCCGCCAATCGGGGGCTGGCGGTGCTGCCCAGGGAGAAGATCGACAAGCTGTTGATCGAAACCTCGGAGGCGGTCGGCGGTTTGGGGCCGGCGCTGCAGCGGCTGGTCGACTCGACCACCAGCGTCGTCGAGGGTTTCCAGCAGAACCTGCCACAGGTCAACGACATCATCGAGAACGCCGGGCCGGTGCTGGACAGTCAGGTGGTGTCCGGTGACAACATCGAGCAGTGGTCGCGCAGCTTCAATGTGATTGCCGCACAGGCCGCCGAGCAGGATTTGGCATTGCGCAGCGGATTGCAGCAGGCCGCGCCGACGCTGGATCAGGTCAACGCGGTGTTCAGCGGGGTGCGGGATTCGTTGCCGCAGACGCTGGCCAACCTGACGATCGTCATCGACATGCTCAAGCGCTACCACAAGGGGCTGGAGCAGGTGCTGGTGATCCTCCCGCAGGGCACGTCGGTCGCCCAGGCGGGCCTCCTCTTCGAGAACGTCGGTCAGTTGCCGTTGGCGCTGTCGATCAACCAGCCGCCGCCGTGCCTGACCGGTTTCCTGCCCGCCTCCGAATGGCGCGCCCCGGCCGACGTGTCGATGGCGCCGCTACCCAAGGGCACCTACTGCAAGATCCCGAAGGACTACCAGGGCAACGCGGTTCGCGGTGCGCGCAACTACCCGTGTGTCGACGTGCCGGGCAAGCGGGCCGCCACGCCGACGGAGTGCCGCAGCAACGAACCGTACGTGGCGCTGGGCACCAACCCGTGGTACGGCGACCCCAACCAGGTCCTGTCGTGCCCGGCTCCGGGTGCCCGGTGCGACCAGGGCGTGAACCCGGGCCGCGGGGTGATCCAGGCCCCGTCGGTCAACAACGGCATGAATCCGGCGCCGGCGACCGATCTGCCGCCGGCGCGTGTCAACGCACCGATCAGCGACCCCCTGAGCCCGCCGGGACAGGGCAGTGTGACCTGCAGTGGACAGCAGCCCAACCCGTGCATCTACACTCCGGCACCAGGGCCACCGGGTTCCGGGGCGGTCTACAACCCGGCCAGCGGGCAGGTGGTCGGACCTGACGGCGTGAGGTACAACGTCAGCAACTCGAGCAACCCAGGAGATGACGGATGGAAGGAGATGCTGGCACCAGCCGGCTGAACCCCACCGATGCTGATGAGACGCCCGAGGAGCCGTTAGCGGTAGCCGCCGACGACGCACCCGCTGAGCAACCGGACACCGCCGAGCCCGAGGTCACCCGCCGTACGTCGAGAATCGGGCGCGGTTTGGCCACCGGGGTCTGCGCGGCGCTGCTGCTGCTCGCCGCCGGCGGCGGTGTCGCGGGCTACCTGTTGCTCAGGAACGATCAGAAGGTGGCGGCCGCCGATCGCGCCGAGGCCGCCGCGCTGCAGGCCGCGAAGGACTGTGTGGCGGCGACCCACGCCCCCGACACGGCCGGCATGACCGCGGCCCAGTCGAAGATCATCCAGTGCTCGACCGGTGACTTCGCCGTGCAGTCCTCTCTGTATGCCGGTGTGCTGGCCGAGGCGTACCAGGCCGCCCAGGTTCAGGTGCAGGTGTCAGACATGCGCGCCGCGGTCGAGAAGCACAACGACGACGGGACGTTCGACGTCCTCGTCGCGGTCAGGGTGAAGGTCACCAACTCCGACGTCGCCGATCAGGAGCAGGGGTATCGGCTTCGGGTGCAGATGGCGCCCGACGACGAGGGGACGTACAAGATCGCCAAGTTGGACCAGGTCACGTCGTGACGTCGTTGACCGCGGCGCATGAGGCGCCTCCGGAGTCGGCGGCCACCGATCAGGCCGTCGAGGAGCCGGTGGCCGCGTGGTCGGCCAGGGTCGGCGCGTTCGCCGTCGATGTACTGATCGGGCTCGCGGTGCTGGCGACGGTGGCGGTGGTGTCGATGACCGCGCCGCAGGGCAGCTCCCTGTGGTGGAGCTACATGGTCGCGATCGGCGCGGTGGTGCTGGCGATCGCGGTCAACCGCCTGGTGCTGCCGACGGTGACGGGTTTCTCGCTGGGGCGCGCGCTTTTCGGGATCGCGGTCCGCACGCGCGACGGTGCACCGGTGGGCGTGTGGCGGCTGCTCCTGCGCGACCTCGCCCACCTGCTCGACACCGCGGCCCTGTTCATCGGCTGGCTGTGGCCGCTGTGGGATCGCCGCCGCCGGACGTTCGCCGACCTCCTGCTGCGCACCGAGGTGCGTCCGGTTACCCCGCCGGAGCGCAACATCCGAAAGCTGACCGCGATCGTGCTGATCGTCGCCACGCTCGTGTGCGCGGCCGTCGTCGCGGCGAATTACTGGGTGGTCTACCGGCACGAGCGCGCCGTGAACGACACCAAACAGCAGATCGCCGAGCAGGGCCCGCGGATCGTCGAGCAGATGCTCAGCTACAAGCGCGACACCATGCAGGACGATTTCGCGCGCGCACAGTCGCTGACCACCGACGGCTACCGTCGGCAACTGATCGAGCAACAGCAGGCGAGCGAGAAGGCCGGTGTCAGCTCCAACGAATATTGGGCGGTGAGCAGCGCCGTGCTGAAGGCGACGCCGGACACCGCCGAGATGCTGCTGGCGATGCAGGGTCAACGCGGTGACAACCCCCAGGAGTTGAAGTTCATCACCGCGACCGTGCGGGTCGAATTCGAGAAGTCCGGTGACGGCCAGTGGCGCGTCGCCGATCTCACCGTGCTGAAGCGGCCGCAGATGAATGCGGAGGGCCAATGAGTCCGCGTCGCAGGGTCGACGCCGACGAGCGCGACTTCTTCGAGGTGGCGCCCAAGCCGCCGCGTCGGTGGGGGCTGCCGATCATCGCCGCCGTCGCGTCGCTGTTGATGGCGGCGGCGATCACGGCGGGCTCGCTGATGCTGGTCAGCCATGAGAACGACCGCCGCACCGTGGCCAACGACCATGCCGCGCTGGTGTACGTCAGCGAGTTCATGACCGACTACACGTCGCTGGATCCCTTCAACGCCAACGCCTACGTGGATCGGATCCTCGCGAGGGGCACAGGTGACTTCGCGAAGATGTTCAAGGAGAAACAGAACGAGATCCTGATCCAGGTCGCGCAGGCCGAGCCCACCACCGGGACCGTTCTGGCCGCGGGCGTGCAGCGCTGGAACGACAACGGCAGCGCCGACATCCTGGTCGCTACCAAGGTGTCGACGAAGGCGGCCGACGGCAAATCGACGGTCGAGAGTGGAAGTCGTTGGATAGCAACGGCTATCAAGGAAGGACAGCAGTGGAAGATCAGCCAGCTGATCCAGGTGATCTGACCACCGACTCCTCAGCGGACTCCACCCCGGCACCGCGTCGGAGTGGGTGGTTCTTCCGGCGGCGGAAGGCGAAAACCCCGGCCGGGGCGGCCGAGACGGGAGCGGCCGAGACGACCGAGGAGGCGGTGGCCGACCCGCAGCCGGCCGCGCCTCGGCCGGTCGGTAAGGCGAAACGCCGTGAAAGAACCCGCGTCGACGACGCCGAGACGGTCGAGGCCAAGACCGACGAGGCCCAGGCCGACGACGCCGAGACCGACGAGGCCCAAGCCGAAGACACCACCACCGCACAGGCGCCGGACGGCGAACAACCCGTAGCGGCAACCGAGGGCGAGGAGCCCAGCGCGGCGGACGAATCCGGTGTCACACCACAGGAAGTGCGCTTCGTTCCGCACCGGCCCGCCGGTAAGCGGCTCATCGCCGCGACGGTGGCCGCCGCCGTCCTGTTCGTCGGGGCAGCGGCGTTCGCGGCGGCAACCCTGCAGCCGTACCTGTCGGAACGCGCCGAGATCGACACCAAACTCGATGTGGCCCGCACCGCGGCGAGCGCGATCTCCACGCTGTGGTCCTACACGCCGGACAACATGGAGCAGTTGCCGGACCGGTCCGCCGCGTTCCTCGGCGGCGACTTCGCCTACGAATACCGCAAATACATCGACGCGATCGTCGCGACGAACAAGCAGGCGCAGGTCACCAACAACACCCAGGTGTTGGGCGCGGCGGTGGAGAGCCTGACTCCGACGGAGGCGACGGCGATCGTCTACACCAACTCGGTGGCCACCAGCCCGATGAGCAAGAACATCCCGTCGCTGCGGTACCTGTCCTACCGGCTGACGATGCAGCGCCACGACGGCAGGTGGCTGATCACCCGCATGTCGACCATCACGTCGCTGGATCTGACGCCGCAGTTGTAACGGGACGCCGACGCGTGGCGGTCGAATCCCCTGTCTCACAGCGGTTGACGATCGCCTGCCTGCTGCTGCTGACGTTCGCGACCGGCTTGGTCGACGCGGTGAGCGTGCTGAAACTCGGCCACGTGTTCGTCGCGAACATGACCGGGAACGTGATCTTCCTGGGTTTCTGGCTCGTTCCGCATTCCGGGGTCGACGTGACCGCCGCACTGGTCGCCTTCGCCAGCTTCGTGGCGGGCGCGGTGGTGGGCGGCCGGTTCGCCCGCCATCTGAACGACGACGTCCGGCGATGGCTCGCGATCACCCTCGCGTTCGAAGTCGTCATGCTCGCGGCGTTGTCGGTGCTCGCCGGCGCCGGGGCGCTCGATTATCAGGACAACACGAAACTGCTTCTCATCGCGGGGCTCGCCGTGACCTTCGGCGTGCAGAACTCCACCGCGCAGCAGTTCGGCATCCAGGAGTTGTCGACCACGGTTTTGACGACGACGATCGTGCGTATCGGGTTCGACAGCCGACTGGCCGGCGGCACGGGGGAACGCGAAAAGCTGCGCTACGCCGTGGTGTTGACGATGTGCGCGGGGGCGGCCGTGGGCGCGACGATGACCCGCTACACCGTCGCGCCGATCATCGGACTCGCTGCGGTGATGGTGGCGCTCAGTGGGATCCTGTTCTGGCTCGGTGAGAGACGAAGCCGGGGCTAGTCTGACCGTATGCCATCGGTACTCGTCACCGGCGCGTCGCGCGGGATCGGCCGGACGATCACCGAGCACCTGGCCGCGCGCGGCTGGCAGGTGATCGCCGGTGTCCGCACCGAGCGCGACGCCGACGACGTAGTCGCGTCGAATCCGCAACGGATCTCGACGGTTCTGCTCGACGTCACCGATCCGGACCACCTCGCCGCGCTGCGTGACGCGCTGCCCGAACGCCTGGACGCCGTGGTGAACAACGCCGGTGTCGTCGTGAGCGGGCCGATGGAAACCGTCACGTCGGATGAATGGCGAAAACAGCTCGAGGTCAACGTGATCGGCCAGCTCGCGGTCACTCGGGCGGTGCTGCCGAGATTGCGGCAGTCACGCGGCCGGGTGGTGTTCATCTCGAGCGTCAACGGCAGGATGTCGATGCCGCTGATCGGCGCCTACGCGGCGAGCAAGTTCGCGCTGGAGGCGGCGGCCGATGCGTTGCGGATGGAATTGCGGCCCTGGAAGATCCCGGTTGTCGTCATACAGCCCGCACAGACCGATACCGACATGTGGCGCACGGCCGACACCATGGTCGTGGAGGCCGAGGCCGCGCTGTCACCCGAGCACCGCGCGCTCTACGCCAGGCACATAGCGGGCATGAAGAAATCGGTACCGGTGTCGCAACGGCTCGCCGTCCCGGCCGAGAAAGTCTCGGCGGTGGTCGGGGAGGCGCTCACCGCTCGCAGGCCGCGTCCGAGGTACGTCGTCGGCCTGGGGCCCAGACTGCAGGTGGGACTGGTGACGAAGTTGCCGACCCGGGTTCGCGACGCGGTGTTGCGACGGGTCTCCAGCCAACCCTGAGCCATGGCGGAATTCGTCAAGCGCAACCCGTCGGCGCCCACCGGCTTCTTCGCGTGTGAAGCCGCTGGGTTGCAATGGCTTTCGGCTGTAGAGGGTGGCGTACCGTGCGCGACGGTGCTCGGGTACGACGACACCAGCCTGACCCTGGAACGGCTGCGCACTGGGGCGCCCAACCGCTCGGCCGCCCGTGAGTTCGGCCGCCGCCTTGCGCGAACACACGACGCCGGAGCCGCGGCCTTCGGAGCCGCACCGGACGGATGGGACGGGCCGGGATTCTTCGGGCCGATGCACCATCCGCTGCCGATGTCGCTGACCGGGCGTGAGCGATGGGGCGCCTTCTACGCCCGCGAGAGGTTGGCGCCGATGGTGCGCCTCGCCGCCGATCGACTCGACGCGGACTGCCGGACGGACCTCGACAAGGTGATGGCGCGATGCGACGGCGGGGACTTCGACGATGAGGACCCGCCCGCGCGGCTGCACGGGATCTGTGGAGCGGCAACGTGATGTGGACACCGGACGGTGCGGTGCTGATCGATCCCGCCGCGCACGGCGGCCACCGGGAGACCGACCTGGCGATGCTCGCGCTCTTCGGCTGTCCGCATCTCGACGAGGTGATCGACGGCTACCAGTCCGTGCGGCCGCTGCGGCAGGGATGGCGCGGCCGGCTGGTTCTGCATCAGCTCTATCCGCTCTTGGCCCACGTCGTGCTGTTCGGCGGCGGCTACGCACGGCAAACAGCGGCGGCGGCGCGCAGCGCCCTCGGTGGATGACCGCGGGGAATCGCTGGCTCGCGCTGGCGGAGGTCGGCAGCTAACGCAAGAAATTTGCTGAATCGTTATGCATTCGTGAGGCTCTCTGTTACGGTCACGTAAATACTATTTCGCTTCGAAAGGACCGGGTCAGTGGCTACCAGGCACGGACGCAGGCACCGTAAGCGCAGCAGGGGCGCCACCAAGATCGCCGCGATCGGTGCAGCCACAGCGACGGCAACGGCGTTGACCATCTGCGCATCGCCCCTTCCCAATCCGGCCGAACGCGATAAGGCGCTGGTAGACACCGATGTTCGACTAGCCGCAGCGGTGAACCAATGGCCAGATCCGAATGAGATTCCGGACCTGACCCTCGGCCTCGGCCCGGCGGTATACGACCTGGGCCAAGCCGCCGCCGAGGTGCTGATCAGGTTGGTGGTCGAGAACTTCAACCTCGCGGTGCTCGCTCAGGCGGCCGGGGCCGATCCGGAAACGGTGCTGAACAACCTGCTCGGTGGTGTGCTGGGCGAAATCCCGCCAGGTTTGCTCGGAGACGTCATCGGCGCAGTCCCCATCGATGTACCAGGCGTTATCGGCGCGCTCCTCGAGCCGTTGGAGATATTGGGCACCGAGGTCGGTGATGACCTCAGCGAAGCACTGGCAGGATCGCTGCCCGAGACGCTGGGTGGGCTCTTGGACCTACTCGGCCTCGACCTCAGCGATCCGTTCAACCTCTCCAACCTCCCCGGTCCGGTCAACGTGATCACCGCGGGCCCGGTCTTCACGGTGCTGAAGCTGCTGGGTGTGGACCTCGGATGGGTGCCGGGCCTGCCGAACGCCATCGCCGAGGAGGTCAACAAGACCCCGTACCTGGATGCGGAAGTCAGGCTCGGCGACGTCCTTGACGAGTTGGGCATTCTGAACCCCATCCTGGAGCTGATCGGTGTCTCGATCCCCAACCTCGACGTCGTCGAAGTGCGGGTGCCGGTGGTGTTGGGCATGGGCCTCGGCGCCTTCTCCGCCGGTGCGGCGTACGAGCGCATCGTCGCCGATCTGGTGAACCAACCGGGCGGCGAGAACTCCGACGAGCATCCCCTCCTGGGCAGCATCACCATTCTCCCGTTGATCCTGCTGCGCAATCCCGGACGTGCCAACGGAGGCATGTTCGCGCGGTTCTATCCACTGTTCGGTCTGGCGGGCATCAACACGGTCACCCCGGAGACCGAGATCACCCACAGCGGCGGTATCTCGCTGTTGGACACCGGCCTCTCGATCGGCGGCGCGAACCTGATCCCGCTCAAGCTCGACGCGACCGTCGAGTACGATTTCATGTCCGACTTCGCCGCGTGGCCGAATCCATTCTCGTTGGCCAACAACCTGTTTGCGGGGCTGCTTCCGACGTACATGCTTCGCGGTCTCACGCTTGACACCGAGCAGCTGGCGCAGCTCACTGGTCTCGCCGAGCGCATCAAGGACGGTGACCCCGTCGCCGTCAACCTGTACCTCACGCTTCGCTCGGCGACCCTGCCGCTGCTGGAGCCGTTCTACCTCGCCGCGGACGTACTCAACCTCGTGACGCTCGGGACGATTGCGCGGTACAACCCGTTCAGCCTGGTGGCCAACGCGCTGGCGCCGGCGCTGACCAGCCTGGTGAACCTCGGCTACACCGACGTCGTCTACGACCCGGTGACGGGTGGATACACGCGCACGCTCACCGAGGCCGGTGATCCGACGCCGTTCATGTCCTTCCCGAACGTCGACTGGGCGCAGGTGCCGGGTGTCATCTTCAACCAGCTCGTCCAGGGCATCTACAAGGAGTTCTTCAGCGGCAACCCCACCGTGGGCACGCCGAACGTCCTGACCAATCTGCTGCGCTTCCTCACCGGCGGAAGCCTTTGGGGCACAACGCCGGTCAGTGTGCTGACCGACGTCGTCAACGAGGCATTGGAAGAAGCCACCGAGGACGTCGTTCCCGGAACGGAGGACAGCGACCTTCCGTCGCCGACGGATCTGCTGAACACCGACGCCAACTCGCGGATGCTCACGCTGTCGACCGACGAACAGAAGAGCGACGAAGAGCCGACCGACGAGATCAAGCTCGATCAAAACGAGCAGAAGGACGTGGTCGAGCAAGTCGTGGAGAAGCTCGAGAACACGGACGCCGATCCTGGTGAGCAACAGCTGGTCACCGAGAAGGTCGTCGTCGAGAACGTGAAGGTCGACGAGGCCAAGGACGGCGAGACGAACGCGGATGGGCTCGAAACCACCGACACCAAACCCGTCGAGACGAAACCCGTCGAGACCAAGCCTGAGACGAAGCCCACCGACACCAAACCGTCGGAAACGAAGCCCTCCGAAACGAAACCCGCGCGCACCGGTACCACGCGCGGCAACGACGACGGCGACACGTCCACGTCGAAGAGGGGCTACAAGCCGGGTAACAAGTTCAGCCCGAACACCGGCGCCAGGTCCGGCCCCCGGCACGCCAAACCTGACAACGGCGAACCGGTCAGGGCGATCCCGGGATCGTCACCCCGACATGCCAAGCCGGACAACGACCCGCCGAGCGCGACCGCCGGCGACACCGACACCAACTCGGCCGGTGCGGGCTCCGATAGCGCCGCGGCCTAGTTGAACGCGAGCCAACTCGGTAACCCGCGTTCGCGTGAATCGCACAACACCTGCCGCGTGTCGCACGATCCGCGCGGCACGCCCGCGCCGGTCCACATGCCGCCGGTGTCGCGGCGCAGCACGATCGACGACGAGCCGCCGCCGTCGAGCAGGATCGCGGTGTCACTGCCCAACCCGCGGAACAGATCCTGGATCTGGTCGGGGGTGTAACTGCCGCCCTGGAAGACGTACATTTCGTCCTTCTGCTTCGCGTAGGCGAGCGCCGTCCGAGCAGCGCTCGGCCCGCCGTCGTTGAGCTGACCGGTGTCACCGGGCGACAGCAACCCGATACCGGCGACCGCGACGAACCGGACACCCTCGTCCACGAGGCGCTGCACCACCGGAGACGCCGCGTCGTAGTCGTCGGGGCTCTTCGGCGGCACCACGTACGGCGCGCCGCCGACGGGAAGAATCATGGTGGACAACGCCTTCCAGTGTTCGTTGCCGCCGGACAACCCCTGCTTCCCCGCGTACGGAATGGTGCCGGTCACCGCCGTGTTCGCCCGGCCCTGTCCGCGGGTGTTGTCGACGTAGGCGCCCAACGGCGAACTGCATCCGGTCGACTTCCAGGATCCTCCGCGTTGCCCCCGCACGTCGAAGAAGTTGGCGTTGATCGCGATGGTCGGTTGGCCCAGCGCCTGCCAGGCCTGCAACGGAGTGAAGATCTCCGATGCCTGCAACAGGCCCTCTCCGGTACGTGCCCGGGGGTCGCGTTCACAGCGCGCCTGATACCCCCGGTGCGAGTCGACCAGCAGGCGGGGTGCAAGACGGGTCGAGGCCGACTTGATGATCATCAGACGACCGCCGTTGGCCAACTCGTACCAGCCGCCCCCGGCGTTGAGCATCGGGGCGGGATGGCCGCCGCCGAAGTTGTAGACCAGGTAGGAACCGCGCGTGTTGGCGATCGCGTTGGCAAGCATTTCGCGGGCGCTGGCGGCGTTCGCGACGGGGATTCCCTCGGTCGTCGACAACACCACCCACATCAACAGCGCCGCGGCCGATGCCGCGAATCGCCGAAACACCGTCGCCGAGCCAGGCGCGGCGGCTCGTTCAATCGAAATCTGGTGCACGCAAGTAATCACACCAGTAACTCGCACAACTCAAGTCACGTAATGATCACGGAGAGATCCCGGTCGAATTGCTGTCGATGAATTGGCCCGCGAGCTACGTGCAATGGGAGTTGTATGCGAAGCGTCCATCTAAGTCACGTCGCTAGCAGCGGCAACGGAGTTGGTTAGGAACCCCCTTTGTCGGGCACTTTGATCTAGACGGCGTGCGAGCGCCGCAACAAAAGGAGTCATATATGTGGACGATCATCGTTGCGCTCGTGGTAGGCGCGATCCTCGGTGCGTTGGCGAGGCTGATCCTGCCAGGGAAGCAGAACGTCGGCGTGCTCATCACGGTGTTGCTTGGTGCAGTCGGCGCATTGGCCGGTTCGTGGATCTCGAACGCCGCGTTCGGAACAGGTGACAAGATGTTCTCGCCGATTCCGTTCGTCATCGGCCTGGTCGTGGCGCTCATCCTGATCGCAATCTACGTGGCGATCACCGGACGCCGGGGTGCCGGAACTCCCAGGACCTGATCACCGCCCAGGCGGGGCCAACCGGTACACCGCGTCGGCGTAGTCGTCGGTGATGTAGACCGCGCCGTCGGGTCCGACCACCGCGGCGACCGGGCGGCCCCACCGCGAGGCGTCGTCGGACTGGAACCCGCCGACCAGCGTCTGCTGGTCGGCGAGTTCGCCGTTGCGCCAGCCGAAGAACGCGACTTCGGGCGCGATCGGCGGCTCGCGGTTCCAAGACCCGTGGACCCCGATGAGCGCACCGCTGGAGTACGGAGCCGGCAGCGCACCCTCGGTGAAGACCATCCCCAGCGGCGCCGCGTGCGCGCCCAGACTCTGCTCGATGGGCGGCAGGGCCTCGCAGTCGAGTCGACTGCCGTCTGCATTGGTCTGCACGTCGCGAATCAACCGCAAGTTCGCCGTGCCCGAAGGAGACAAGTCGGGATTGCAGAACGGCCAACCCAGTTCGCGGCCGGGCGTCAGTCGCGCGACCGACTCCGGCGGATGCAGGCTCACATACTCCTGGCGGACCTCCCCGGTCTCCGGATCGGCGACGTTGTCGCGGTTGTTGACCGCGGTCCACACCGCCCCGTCGGGTGCGATGGCCAGGCCGGTTCCGTTGCGCACGCCGGTGGCGAACGGCTCTGCCGGCCCGCCTCCCGGCGGAACCCGCATGATTGTGGCGCGCGGCGGATCCGCGTCGCGATCGGCGGCGGTGATGTTGCCGGTCGACCCGATCGAGAAATACACGCTGCCGTCGTGCCCGACGGCCACCGACTTCAACGCGTGCGCGTAGGCACCGCGAAGATCGCCGCTTTCCGCGTCGGGGAGGTCTCCGGCGATGGTCCGCGGAGCGGTGGCCGCGCCGTCGGCGTAGGTGTAGGCGTCAACCTGGTCGCTCTCGGCGACATACAGCGTGTCACCGGCGAACGCGAGCCCGTGCGGTTGGTCGAGACCCTCGAGCAGCGTCGATTGACGCGGTTCCCCATCGGTGGGCTGCAGCTTGAGCACCTTTCCGGTGCTGGGCTGCGATATGAGCAGCGCTCCGTCGGGCGTCCACGCCGCAAGCCTCGCCTGGGGAATGCGCGCCCACACCGACATCGACCACCCCGCGGGCACCAGCACCTGGCGCGGCCGGTCGAACGGCGCCTGCGCCAACTGCGGGTCGACCGCGACGGTGACGGCGCTGCGGCCCTCGGCCGCCTCCGCGGTGGGTGAGGGCGGGTCCGGCGGATTCGGCGCGGGAGCGGTCTCGGGCGCAGACGAGCAACCAGCCGCCAGCATCACACCGGCGAGGCACGCAATTGCGTTATGCCGCAGCCAAACTCGCATGCATCTCCCAGATCAGGACCTCGGCGGGCGTGGCGGCGGTGACGCGCTGGCCACCCGTGCCCGTGAACCGGACGGCGTCGCCCTCGTGCAACGGACCCGCGCCCTCGAGCGTGACCTCGCCGCGCGGCACAAACAGGTGCAGGTAAGGGGCGTTCGGTAGCTCGACGCTGTCGCCGGCCTGCATGCGGGCACCGTGCAGCGCGGCGTACTTGTTGTGGATGGCGATCGCGGTCTGGTCGCGGTGCTCGGGCATCCCGCTCGCGATCGTCACCAGACCGCCCCGCAGCAGTTCGTCATCGATCTCGAGCTGCTGATAACCCGGATCTATGCCCGACTGGTCGGGAACCACCCACATCTGCACGAAATGCACCGGCTCGGTGTGGCTCTCGGCGCCCGTCAACGTCCATGAGTCGTTCTTCTCGGAGTGCAGAATTCCCCGGCCGGCCGACATCCGTTGCGCGAGACCGGGGTAGATCACGCCGGAGTTGCCGGTCGAGTCCTGATGCACCAGCGATCCCCGCAGCACCCAGGTGACGATCTCCATGTCCCGGTGCGGGTGGGTGTCAAAGCCGGTGCCCGGTTCCACGATGTCGTCGTTGTTGACCAGCAGCAGGCCGTGATGGGTGTTCTCCGGCTCGTAGTGGCTACCGAACGAGAACGAGTGCTTGGAGTTCAGCCAGGAGATCGTGGTCGCCGCGCGGCCATCGGCGCGCCGGATGTCGACGGTGGGGGCGTTCATGGCTTACCTCTCGTTCGGCGCCCAGCCTAGGTGGGGCTACTGGACGCCACAACATAGATGATGTGTCATGTATTCCGTGTGGCTGACGAAGCGCGAACAAGAGGTCTGGCGCAGGTACCTGACGGTGAGCAGCCGGCTGCAGACCGCGATGCACCGGCAACTCCAGCGGGACTGCGAACTGTCGCTGGCGGACTACGAAGTGCTCGTCGCGCTGTCCGAACGCGGGCCGCAACGCATCAACGACCTGGCCGACGCGCTGTCGTGGGAGCAGAGCAGGCTGTCGCACCAACTGCGCCGGATGCGCGGGCGCGAACTGGTCGAGCGCCGCGGCAGCGACGACGACCGCCGCGGCGCGAGCGTGGTGATCACCGACGCGGGGCTCGCGGCGTTGAGCACCGCGGCACCGGGGCATGCCGAACTCGTGCGGCGCACCGTGTTCGAGGGGCTGAGCACCGCCCAGTTGCGGGCGTTCGACGAGGTTCTGCGGTCGGTGGCCGAGCGACTGGCTACCAGTCCGCCTCGTCGTAGGTGACGACGCCGCGGATGTTGCGGCCGTCGAGCATGTCCTGGTAGCCGGAGTTGATGTCCTCGAGGCGGTAGGTCCTGGTGACCATGTCGTCGATGTTGAGCAGGCCCGACTTGTAGAGGCCGACCAGCTTCGGGGTCTCCACATGCGAGCTGCCGCCGCCGAAGATGTTGCCCTTCAACGTCTTCTGCAACATCGTGAACAGGAACAGGTTGAGCTTGACGTCGACGTCCATCATCGACCCCATGCCGGTCACGACGCAGGTGCCGGTCTTGGTGGTCAGGGTCATGGCCTCTTCGATGTACTCGCCCTTCATCTCGCCCACCGCGATGATCGTCTTGTCGGCCATGACGCCGTGGGTGAGGTCGATGACGGGGGCGATGGCCTCGGCCATCGACGGATAGACGTGAGTGGCGCCGAATTTGATGGCTTGTTCGCGCTTCCATTCGTTCGGATCGATCGCGATGACATTGCGTGCGCCCGCGATCACCGCACCCTGCAGCGCGCTCATGCCGATGCCGCCGACGCCGACGATGACGACGGTCTCGCCCGGGTTCACCTCGGCGACGTTGGTGGCCGACCCGAAGCCCGTCGGCACCGCGCAACCCAGCAGCGCCGCCGACTCGAACGGGATGTCCTTGTCGATCTTGACGACGGAGTCCTTGTGCACGGTCATGTACGGCGCGAACGTGCCGAGCAGGTTCATCGGCGAGACCTCGGTGCCGCCGGCGTGCACGCGCGAGGTGCCGTCGGCGATTGCCTTGCCGCCGAGCAGCACCGCCCCGCGGTCGCACAGCGACCGGTAGCCCTTGAGGCACGGCGGGCATTCACCGCAGGCGGGGATGAACGCCAGGATGACGTGGTCGCCCTCCTCCAGGCCCGTGACGTTCTTGCCGACCTTGGTGACGACGCCGGCGCCCTCGTGTCCGCCGAGCGCGGGCAGCCCGATCGGGGTGGCGCCGGTGGTCAGGTGATAGTCCGAATGGCACATGCCCGCGGCGTGCATGCGGATCTGTACCTCGTCGGCGACGGGGTCACCGATCTCGATCTCGTCGATGCGGAACGGTGAATTCAGCTCCCACAGCAGCGCGCCCTTGGTCTTCATGGCCGCTGACTATAGAACACGTTCCAGAACAGGTGTCAACTTCGCTGTGAACTGCGCAGATAGGGCCTTCGCCTCGTCATTTCGGCGGCCCGCTTGGCCGCAGACCCTCAGACCGTGTCGGCGAGCCCGAACGCGGCGAAGGTGGGGGCGTGGAATGCGACGACGTGGGCGATGCCGCGCGCGGTCACGTCGAGCACGTGCATTTGGAACGCCTCGTGGACGCCGGTCTCCCGGTTGAGCATGTACAACGCCGCGGCGGGCTGACCGTTGGCCGTGGTCGGGACGAACCGCATATCGCCGGGACCCTCGGCCGGGCAGTGGCGCTTCGACAGCTGCACGATGTTCTCCGGACCCTGGTACCAGCCGTCGAACGGCGGCATCTCCCATACGGCGTCCTCGGTGAACAACTCGACCAGCTTGTCCATGTCGTAGGTCTCGAACGCGGCGATGTAGCGCGTCAGCAGGTCCTGGGCCTCCGGCGACTCAGGCGGCCGCAGCTCGTCGTCTTCGCTGGGGCCGACGGCGTCGAGCTGTGCCCGCGCCCGCTGCAGCAGACTGTTCACCGCGGCCGTCGACGCGCCGACCGCATCGGCGACCTCGGACGCCTTCCATTGCAGCACCTCGCGCAGCACCAGCACGGCGCGCTGCCGCGGGGAGAGGTGTTGCAGCGCCGCGACGAACGCCAGCCGCACCGATTCGCGGGAGCCCACGATGTTCGAGGGGTCGCTCGAGTCGTCGGGCAGCGGCTCGAGCCACGGCACCTCCTCCCGCGCCACGATGTCGTCGAGCGGATCCGAACTCGGGGCCCCGAGACCGGTGGGCAACGGGCGCCGCTGCCTGCTGTCCAGCGCCGTCAGGCAGGTGTTCGTGGCGATCCGATACAGCCACGTGCGCACCGACGAGTTGCCTTGGAAGCCTTTGTACGACTTCCACGCGCGCAGATAGGTCTCCTGCACCAGGTCCTCGGCGTCGTGCAGCGAGCCGGTCATCCGGTAGCAGTGCGCCAGCAGCTCCCGGCGATACCGTTGGGCATCGGCCAGGAAGGCATTCTCGGCGCTTCTGTCGTTGGCCGCGTCGTCGACGTCGTGAGCCAGTACCGTCACGCCGCCGAGCTTAATCAGTGGGTCCGACAACGGATAGTCTCGCTGCGTGGCCACGACCCGCAGCGAACGCAGCTTCGACGGTATCGGCGGTGTGCGCATCGTCTACGACGTCTGGGTCCCCGACGGGGATCCGCGCGGCGTGGTCATCCTGTGCCACGGGTACGCCGAGCACGCCCGCCGATACGACCACGTCGCACAGCGCTTCGGCGAGGCCGGACTGGTCACCTACGCGCTCGACCTGCGCGGCCACGGCCGGTCCGGTGGCAAACGCGTGTATCTGCGTGACATCGGCGAGTACACCGGCGACTTCCACACCCTGGTGACAATCGCCGCCGGCGAGCACCCTCAACTGCCCCGGATCGTCGTCGGCCACAGCATGGGCGGGGGCGTCGTCTTCGCCTACGGGGTCGACCACCCCGAGGACTACACCGCGATGGTGCTGTCCGGACCGGCCGTCTACGCCCAGGACGGGGTGTCGCCGGTCATGGTCACGGTCGCCAAGCTCGTCGGCGGCATCCTGCCGGGGCTGCCCGTCGAGCAGCTGCCCACCGAAGCGGTGTCCAGAGACCCCGACGTGGTGGCCGCCTACATGGCCGACCCGATGGTGCACCACGGCAAGCTCCCCGCCGGGATCGCCAAGGCGCTGATCAAGGTCGGCGAGTCCATGCCGCAACGCGCGTCCGCCCTCACCGCGCCGCTGCTGGTGGTGCACGGAGAGCAGGACAAGCTGATCCCGGTCGCGGGCAGCCGCCACCTGCTGTCGTGCGTCGCCTCGACCGACGCCCACCTGAAGGTCTACCCCGAGCTCTACCACGAGGTGTTCAACGAGCCCGAGCGCGACCTCGTGCTCGACGACGTCACCTCGTGGATCGAGGCCAAGCTTTGAAAGCACTTGGCGCCGCTGCGCTTTCGCTGATCGTCGCGTTGTCGGGCTGCTCCTCGACGAGCGAGGCGCAGTGGGTCGACCAGGACGTCACCTTCACCGCCGACGACCTGACCATCCACGGGACCTACCGGCACAAGACGGACGAGTCGGCGGGTCCCGCCGCCCTGCTGATCTCCGAGAGCGGGGCCACCGACCGCAACGGCGACAACCAGGTCGCCGGGCCGGTCGGGAACATGCGCCAACTCGCCGAACTGCTGTCCGACCGCGACGTGGCCAGCCTGCGTTACGACAAGGTCGGCACCGGCAAGACCGGCCTGGGCCCCTACGCTTCGCGGCCCACCGAGGTGGTCAGCGCCGTGTACACCTCGGGCGCGAACGCCGCGGTGCGCTACCTGGCCGATCAGTCGCGCACCGAGGACGATCGCATCTCGGTGTACGCGCTGGGCGAAGGGACGATCCATGCCATGTCGCTGGCCGCCGACACCGGCGCCGGTGCTCCGAAGATCCACTCGCTCGGGCTCTTTCAGCCCCTGCCCGGCCGATACCTCGACATCATCACCAACCGCGTGCGCGCCAATGCCGCGCCCGAGACGCTGTCCTCGTGGCTCGCCGCCGTCGATCAGGTTCGCACCACGGGCACGGTGCCGCCGAATCTGCCCGAGGGTCTGGGCGCGATGGTGAACCCCGGCAACGTCAACGCCGTCATCGAAGCCGACAAGATCGATCCGCTGACGTTGGCGGCCCGGGTGCCCGCAGGCACACCGGTCCTGCTGACCTGTTCGGACTCCGACACCCAGGCGTCGTGTGACTCGATCAGGCCCCTCGCCGAGGCGCTGCGGCACACCGCGCTGACGCTCGTCGAACTCGAGGGTGTCAACCACGTGCTGCGCGACGACCCGAGCGACAACGTCGCCAACTACGCCTCCCAAGATCCGCTTTCTCCACAGGTTGTCGAAGCGTTGGATCGCTTTGTCGCCGAGTAGCCCTAACCTGACGCGCATGACTGACGACAAGATGCTGGCCCGCATCGCCGCCCTGCTGCGCCAGGCCGAGGGCACCGACAACCCGCACGAGGCCGACGCGTTCATGGCCGCCGCGCAGCGACTGGCGACGGCCACCTCGATCGATCTCGCCGTGGCGCGGTCGCACTCCGATCAACGCACCAAGGCGCAGATGCCGATACAGCGCACCATCACGATCGGCGATGCCGGTACCCGGGGCTTGCGCACCTACGTCCAGTTGTTCACGGTGATCGCGCTTGCCAACGACGTGAAGTGCGATGTCGCGTCGAACTCGACGTTCGTCTACGCCTATGGCTTCCCCGAGGACATCGACTCCAGCCACGCGCTGTACGCGAGCCTGGTGACGCAGATGGTCAAGGCCTCGCAGGCCTACATCGAGTCGGGCGCCCACCGCCCCACCCCCACCATCACCGCCCGCATCAACTTTCAGCTGGCGTTCGGCGCCCGCATCGGCCAGCGGCTGGCCGAGGCGCGGGAGGAGGCGCGGCGGGAAGCGACGAACAGCCGCGACAGCCGGCCCGGGACCGCGATCGCATTGCGGGACAAGGACCTCGAGCTACGCGACTTCTACCGACAGACGTCGGAGGCGCGCGGCACCTGGCGGGCGACCAGCGCGACGGCCGGCTACTCCTCGGCCGCTCGCCGCGCGGGCGACCGCGCCGGGCGCAAGGCCAGGCTCGGGCCCAGCCCGGAACTCGCGAGCGCCCGCTCCGCGCTGCCCGGCAACGGCAGGGCCTCCGGCCGGACGTGACGCCGCGCGATACCCAGCGGGCGAAGGTCTACGCCGCCGAGGAGTTCGTCCGGACCTTGTTCGACAGGGCCGCCGAGCACGGCAATCGGGTCATCGAGTTCTTCGGCACCTCGTTGACGCTGCCGCCCGAGGCGCGCTTCGCCTCGGTGGAGTCGGTGCAGCGGTATGTCGACGACGTGCTGTCCCATCCTGCGGTGCGGCAACGGTGGCCCCGGGCGGCTCCGCTCGGCGTGCGGCCCAGGCGCGGGGCCGGCGCGGCGCACTACGAGGTCGACGGTGACGGCGCGGCCATCGCCGTTCCCGAGGTTCAAACCCGTTGGGCCTTACGCGAATTGGTGGTGCTGCACGAGATCGCGCATCACCTCTGCGACGTCGCTCCTCCGCACGGGCCGCAGTTCGTGGCCACCTTCTGCGAACTCGCCGAGACGGTGATGGGCCCCGAGGTCGCCCACGTGCTGCGCGTCGTGTACGCGAAAGAGGGTGTGCGCTAGCGGTTTCCGTCGGCGATTTCGGTGATTTCGGCGACGGCGGCGTCGATCCGGTCGCGGTCGGCCTCGAGCGACGCGGTGGCCGCGGCGGTCGCCTCGTGCAGCGCCTCGTTGAGCCGCTTCTGCACCTCTTCGACACCGAGGCGCAGCAGCCCGTCCTCGATGGCGGCACCCGTCAGGTGATGGTGACCGTCGAGCGTCACCTCCACGGTTTCGGATTCATCGGTACCCGTGAAGGTCTGAGTGTCCATTCGGCGCAGCTGGTCGTCCATCAGCGACTGCAGCCGCTGCGCCTGCCGGAGCACGGCGGCGACCTCGGGATGCATCTCGTCGCTCACTGGTCTTCTCGACTCCCGTGGTCGTCGAGGGCTCTTCTGCGCCTGTGGTTCCCGATGACCGCCTCGGTCCACGGCCGGTCCTCGGTGTAGAGGGACTCGTCGGGGGCGACCTTGGGATCGCGCCGCTTCTCCTTGCCCTGCGGGGCCCCCGCGCCGTGGGCCATCGGCGCCATGCCCCCCATCCCGGCCATCGCGCGCCCGTCCGTCGCCGATCCCGGTGCGGCACCCGCAACGGCCGGGGCGCTCGGCGCGGGCGCGACCGTCTCCGCCGTCACCGGCGCCGACATCGGGGTCGCGGGCATCCCGCCGCCTCCCGCGCCTCCACCGCCGCGGCCGGCCCCGGCCCCGCCGCTCGCCGCGGCGGGACGGACACGCGGATCCGTCGTCGGCGTGCGCATCGGTGGACCGGGCGCCCCGGCGGATGTGCCGCCGCCCGAACCACTTCCGCCCGACTGCGCGCCGTCTCCGGCCGGTGCGCCGCCACCCGGCTGGCCGACCGAGCGCGCACCACCGCCGGGTTTGTCCGCGGTCGCGCCTGCCCGCCGGCCAAACGACGGGGCCATCTGCTGGGCCAACCCCGCGGGATCGCCGGCGGGCCGGCCTCCGCCGCCGGGAGCACCGGCGGCGCCGGCGCTGTCGGCGCCCCGGGCCGCCGGCATCTCAGGCCGGACCGGCGAGAACGTCGCACCGCTCGCGTACTCGCGACGCACCTCGTCGGACCGCTGCTGCAGTTCCTGCAACCGGTTCTGGATTCGCGCCATCTCGTCACGCGCCGCCAGGCCGCCGCCGACCGTCGTCTGCGCCGCGAGCTGGCGCAGTTGCGTTTCCAGACTCACGTACTCACCATGAATGCCCGCGTGTTCGGCCTTCGCGGCGTCATGGGCGGCAACGATTTTCGCCGCAGCCTCCGCCAGGTCCCGCCAGCCCTCGGCGAGCTGCTCCAGCCAACCCCCGAACTCGGCCATCCTGGCGTAGGCCGCGTCGGCGGCCCGGCCCTCCCAGTCCCCGCTGGGCGGCCGCGGCGCGTTGTCCCGGATGCGGCTGGCGGCCAGTCCCCACTGCAGCAGCGCCGCCTTCAGCGAGGCGCCGTCGTCGCCGGCGGTCAGGTCGGCCTGGGTGTTGTGGACGTCGCTGTAGCCGCCCGCATCGACGCGCTGCGGCGCACCGACGGGATGGGGCGGTGCGGGTGGCGGCGTCGCCGGAGCGGGCACCACGATCGATTCGACCGCCGCCTGGCGGGCCGGATCTTCGATTGCCCTGCCGCATGTTTCGTCGACCCGGGTGTAGGCGTCGGCGGCGATCTGCAGCGTCTCGGCGATGCGCTGGTTCTCCGTCTCGGCCCACCGCTGGAACTCCAGCAGCGACTGCGCGTTGGCGTTCAGGTTGGCGACGGCGGCGGCCGAGGACGGCAACGCGTCCGGCGGCGCCACCGTTCGGGCAAAGGGGTTGTGCCAGTCGACACCGCGCATCTCGGCGGACTGCTTGGTGAGTTCCGCCGGTTCGACCCGCTGAACCTCGCCCATCGCTACCCCTGCGCCCGCATGTCGGCTCAGCCCTCGAGCACCATCTGGTAGCGGCTCTCCTCACGCGGGTTGATCAGCCGGATCGGCAGCTGACGATGGCGCGGGGTCTCGATGTAGTTGCTGCGCAACACGACTCGACCGATACCGGGGTGCGGGCCCAGATAGGTCGTCGCATGCGGCCACGCAACCTTGGTCTCGTCGCCGATCCTGGCGTTGACGTAACCGGCGAATTCGTCGAACTGCGGGGACAGGGTGACGACGGCGCCCGCCGCCGCGGACCGCACGATGAACTGGATGAACAGCCGGGAGTCACCGAGGTTGATGCTCACGTCGACGTCGTCGAACGGCATGTAGACCGGGTAGCGGTCGGCGGTCTCACCGACCAGCACCCCCGCCGACCCGATCGGCAGCTCGTAGTGGCGGTCGGCGACGGGGCTGATGCCGTGCAGGGCCGCGCGCTGTCCGCCGAACAGACATGAAAAGCCGCGCGGTGTCGTGGGATTCGCCAAGGTGGTCAGCAGCACCGTCGACCGGGGCGCCTCGCCGGGCCGGATGCGGATTCTGGTGATCGTGTGGTCGGCGCGCGCCGACCACCACACGTCCGGACCGCCCGGCGCGGTGTATGCGGCCGTGAACGTGCTGCGGCCCTTGATCGCCGACCACGTCTCGCGTTCGAAGCTGATCTCGGTCGCCCGGTCCAGGTCGTCGAAGCTGCGTGCGGGCCGGGCGTCGATTCCGTTGCTGGCCAACTGATCCGCGATCCGTGTGGCCGAAGACACCAGATAGCGGGCCAGTCCGGCGACGCCGGAGTCGCGGCGCTGCGACGACCTGCGGGTGGGCTCGGGGTCGGCCCGCAGCACGATCCAGGTTCGCCTGTTCGCCGGCGCCGGATACGGGCCGACCACCTGCTCGTACAGCGAAATCAACGCGCCGGGAGCGGTCTTGCCGACCCGGTACCCGGAGGCCACCACGTCGGCCTCGACGTCGGGACAGTGTGCGGAGACGAGGCGTTCGACGAGGCGGGTGTCGACGACGTCGTCGGTGAACGCCGACCCGTTGACGATCACCGTCGGCGTGAACGGGCGCGGCACCAACTCGATTGCCGCGACCAGATGGTCGTCCTGCCACCGCACGGCGACGTGGTCGCCCGGCATCACGGTGGCTCCCACCGCGGGTTCGGACGGCCGGTCCGGAACCGACCGATGCCGTCGCCGCCATGCGAAAACCGCGGCGACCCAACCGGTGACCCGCAGGCCGCGGATCGTCACCACCGAACCGAGCGCGATGAGCACGGCGACCGTGATCCCGAGCCACAGCAGGTCCAGCTTGGCGAACAGCAGGACGGCCGCGGGAATCAGCGCCGCCGCCCAGATCGCGTGGCCCGTCGTGAAGCGCAGGCCGAACATGCCGAAGAGCCTCTTCATCGGCGCCTCAACGCGCGGCGAGCCAGCGCCCCGATCCCGAGGACGGCCGCGAGCACGGCCACGCCGACGACGACCGCCGTGATCGGCCCGCGGTCGGGCGGCGGGGTGAACACCGGCGGTGGAAGTTCCTTGACCCGGTAGGGCACCCGCTCGGGCCCGGCGGGCACGTCCCACGTCAGCGCAGCGACCGGATCGACCGCTCCGGCGCCGACGTAGTTGTCGACACCACCGCCGGGGTGACGTGCCGTCGCGGTGATCCGGTTCATGATCTGGGCCGGCGTCAGCGCGGGGAAACGCTGTTTGAGCAGCGCCGCCAAACCGGAGACATAGGCCGCGGCGAACGACGTGCCGCTGATCGGGATCGGGCCGTCCTGCCCCTGCAGCGCGTTGACCGGATTGCCGTCGTAGCCGAGCGCGACCAGGTTCTCGGCCGGTGCCGCGGCACCCAGCCAGGGGCCCGACATCGAGAACGTGCTCGGCTGGCCGTTCGGGGCGATGCCGCCGACGGTCAGCACCAGCGGCGAGTACCACGCCGGGCTGACGATCGTCTGCACCTGCTGCCAGCCTCGCGGATCGGTCGGAACCGCGGGATCGGCGGGCGGGTTCTGCGCGCAATCCTGGCCGGTGTTGCCGGCGGCGACGATGATGACCGCGCCCTTGACGTTGACCGCGTAGTTGATCGCCGCGCCCAGGCTCGTCTCGTTGATCGGGCGGGTCACCTTGTAACAGGCCGCTTCGCTGATGTTGATGACCTGCGCGCCGAGGTTGGCCGCGTGCACCACCGCGCGGGCTAGGCTGCGCAGCGATCCGGCGGTCTGGGTGGCGTTCGGATCGTTGGGATCCTGGCGGGCGCCGACCGTCTGGAACGCCTCGGAGGTCTGCCGCAGCGACAGGATGCGGGCATCGGGCGCGACCCCGATGAAGCCGTCGGTCGGTGCGCCCCGGCCCGCGATGATCGACGCGGTGAGGGTGCCGTGCGCATCGCAGTCAGCCATCCCGTTGCCGGCCTGGTCGACGAAGTCGCCGCCGGGTTCGGCGGGCACCCGCGGCGAGCCGGCGACGCCGGTGTCGATCACCGCGACGGTGACGCCGGCGCCGGTCGCGAACTTCTGCGCCTCGGCCAACCGCAGATAGTCGTTGGCCCACGGCCGGTCGGCGAAGTTCGAGTTGGGAAACACCGTCGGCGCCGAACAGACGCGGCGCTGTTCCATCGGCTGGTCCGGGCCGGTCTCGTCCGGGGGCACGGCCGCGGGATCGATGGTCGGCGGCTCGATCGCCGTCGCCGCAGGGGCGGCGAACAACGCCAGCAGCAGGACGGCCGCCAGCGCCGTGACGCGCTCGAGAATGCGCCGCACGCGCTACGCACCTTCCTTACGGCGGGACTGGTCGGCGGTGTGCTGAGACACCGGCAGCAAACTCCGTTCCGCCCGTTGCGCCGCGCAAACTCTCACGTCACGCTGATGGGCCGATTGCACGCAGCCAATCTTAAGGGGGCACCCGAGCGGGCCATTCCACTATCTCGGGCCCGAGGGCCGTCACTAGGGTCTGGGCATGGCCCCCAAGTACGCGACCGCCGACGCCGTCGACCTGCCCGAACTGCTCGAGTTCGTCCGGCCGCGGCATCGGATGGTTCTCACCACGTTCCGGGTCGACGGGTCGCTGCAGAGCTCGCCGGTGACCGGCGGGGTCGACGCGGACGGCCGCATCGTGATCGCGAGTTATCCGCAGCGCGCCAAGGCGGTCAACCTGCGTCGCCGTCCGCAGGCCAGCGTCGTCGTGCAGTCCGACGAGTTCAACGGCCCCTACGTTCAGGTCGACGGCGACGCGGAGGTGATCGGCCTGCCCGACGCGGTCGAGCCGCTGGTCGACTATTACCGGGCGATCGCCGGTGAACATCCCGATTGGTCGGAGTACCGCCGGGCGATGGTCGACCAGGGCAAGTGCCTCATCCGCATCACCCCGCGGCGGTGGGGTCCCGTCGCCACCGGGGGGTTTCCGCCGCCGGACTAGGCACGGACTAGGGGACCGCGGTGTCGAGCCCGTCGACGTCGAGGGTGATGGCGCCCGACGGGTCGGCGCGGAACTTCCCGCTGCCCGCCGCCTCGGCCAGCCCGCCGGTGCCCGACGCGATGCGCACGTCGCCGCTGGCGATGCCGTCGTGATACGAGCCGTCGTGCAACAACACGAGGCCGCCGGTGCTGCCCGCGATGGTGCCCGTGATGTGCTCGATCCCGACGAACAGCGCGCTCTTGTCGGGTGCGTAGGCCAGCAACCACTTCGTCGTCGACGTGCCCTTGATGTCGCCCTCGTAGCGTTTGGTGACCAGGGCCTCGGTGAGCTTGGTGGCCTCGTCGCCATCCTCGAAGGGCGTCTCATCCCAGCTGGCGATCTGGAAGGTCGCCTCGATGTGTCTGCTCATGACGGGCGGATACCCGGTCGTCGGAGCGCGGAACCGACAGCCCGACAGGCACGACCTCCGGCCACTGTGATAGTCAAGGCATCACGGCCGCGTTGCGTCCGCTAGCACGTCAAACTATAGTCTGGACACATGTCCAGAAGGTTCGGAGTTGTTGCGTGACACGATTTGTCCAGCTCACCGGCCCTGGATCAACCCGCTTCTGCGCATCGTCCTGAGTTGAACATGCGCATCGCCCTGTTGTCGTACCGGAGCAAGACCCACTGCGGTGGGCAAGGCGTCTACGTCCGCTACCTCTCTCGCGGCCTCGCGGACCTGGGCCACGACGTCGAGGTGTTCTCGGGCCAGCCCTATCCGGAGGAGCTCGATCCCCGCGTCCGGCTGACCGAGGTGCCCAGCCTCGACCTGTACCGGGAGCCCGACCCGTTCCGGATCCCGTGGCCGAACGAGATCAAGACCTCGATCGATCTGCTCGAGTTGCTGACCACCTGGACGGCCGGCTTCCCCGAACCGCGCACGTTCAGCCTGCGCGCCGCGCGGATGCTGGCCGAGCGCCGCGACGAGTTCGACGTCGTGCACGACAACCAGTGCCTCGGCACCGGGCTGCGCAAGATCGCCGGCCTGGGTCTCCCGGTGGTCGCGACCGTGCACCACCCGATCACCCGCGACAAGGTCGTCGACGTCGCGGCCGCCAAGTGGTGGCGCAAACCGCTGGTGCGGCGCTGGTACGGCTTCGCCGAGATGCAGAAGCAGGTCGCGCGCGAGATGCCCGAGCTGCTGACGGTGTCGTCGACATCGGCGGCCGACATCGCCGAGGACTTCGGCGTCGCCCCCAGCCAGTTGCACGTCGTGCCGCTGGGGGTGGACACCGCGATGTTCAAGCCCGCCGAGCGACGGGTGCGCAACCGCATCATCGCGATCGCCAGCGCCGACGTTCCGCTCAAGGGCGTGCGGCACCTACTGCACGCGGTCGCGCGGCTGCGCGTGGAACGCGACCTCGAACTGCAGCTGGTCGCCAAGCTCGAACCGAACGGGCCCACCGAGAAGCTCATCGCCGAGCTCGGCATCTCCGACATCGTGCACAGCTCGAGCGGACTCTCCGACGGCGAGCTGGCCGACCTGCTGGCATCGGCTGAAGTGGCTTGTATCCCTTCGCTTTACGAGGGCTTCTCGTTGCCCGCCGTGGAGGCGATGGCCAGCGGTACACCGATCGTGGCCAGCCGCGCAGGCGCACTGCCGGAGGTGGTCGGGGCCGACGGCGAATGCGCCCGGCTGGTCAAGCCCGCCGACGTCGACGAACTGACCGCGGTGCTGGGCGAACTGCTCGACTCGCCCCGGGAGCTCGCCCGCCTCGGCGCCAACGGGCGCAAGCGCGCGGTCGAGGTGTTCAGCTGGCAATCGGTCGCCGCGCAGACGGTTGCGGTTTACGAGCAAGCGCGCGGACGGGTCGGCGCATGCTGACGGTCGACTTCGACCGGCTCGGTGTCGGCGCGGGCACGAAGGTGATCGACGTGGGCTGCGGCGCGGGCCGGCACAGCTTCGAGGCGTACCGGCGCGGCGCGGACGTCGTCGCGTTCGACCAGAGCGCGTCCGACCTCAACGACGTCGACGAAATCCTGACCGCCATGCGCGACGAGGGTGAGGCGCCTGCGACGGCCAAGGCCGAGGCCGTCAAGGGCGATGCGCTCGATCTGCCTTATGCCGACGGCACTTTCGACTGCGTGATCGCCTCGGAGATCCTCGAGCACGTGCCCGAGGACGAGAAGGTGATCGCCGAACTGGTCCGCGTGCTCAAGCCCGGCGGAACACTAGCCGTGACGGTGCCGCGGTGGCTCCCCGAGAAGCTCTGCTGGGTGCTCTCCGACTCGTACCACGCCAACGAGGGCGGCCACGTGCGGATCTACCACGCGGACCGGTTACGCGACAAAGTGCTCGCCCACGGTCTGCGGCTCGAGCACACCCACCATGCACACGCCCTGCACTCGCCCTACTGGTGGCTGAAATGCGCGGTGGGAACCGAGAACTCGGACCACCTCGCGGTCAAGGCGTATCACCAGCTGTTGGTGTGGGACATGATGAGCCGTCCGTGGCTGACCCGGGCGGCGGAGTCGTTGCTCAACCCCGTGATCGGCAAGAGCGTCGCGCTGTACTTCTCGAAACCGGTGGGCGCCGGTGCTGACACCTAAACTCGAAGGCGTCCCGGGCGTGCCCGGGGTGCTGACGCCGGAACAGTGTCGACAGACAGCGAAATCGATTGCCGCTACTCAGGAGTCGTCCGGAGCGCTGCCCTGGTTCGACGGCGGCCACACCGATCCGTGGGACCACATCGAGAACGCGATGGCGCTGACGGTCGCGGGATTGCTCGAACCGGCGCGCGCGGCGTTCGAGTGGTCGCGCACGCATCAGCGCCCCGACGGGTCGTGGCCGATCCAGTTGCGCAACGGCGTGATCGAAGACGCCAACAGCGACAGCAACTTCTGCGCCTACATCGCCACCGGCGTCTGGCACCACGTGTTGATCACCGGTGACCGCCGGTTCGCCGAGACGATGTGGCCGGTGGTCACCAAGGCGATCGACTTCGTGCTCGGCATGCAGCTCGGCGGCGGTGAGATCGCCTGGGCCAGAAGCCCTTCGGCCATCGAATCCGACGCCCTGCTCACCGGGTGCGCGAGCATCTACCACAGCATCCGCTGTGCGTTGGCGCTGGCCGACTACTTCGACGACCCGCAGCCGGAGTGGGAGGTCGCGGTCGGCAGGCTCGGCCACGCCATCGCCCATCATCCCGAGGCGTTCACGGTCAAGGACCGATGGTCGATGGAGTGGTACTACCCGGTGCTCACCGGCGCCGTGCGCGGTGGCGCGGCGAGGGCGCGGATCGACGAGCGGTGGAACGATTTCGTGGTTCCCGGGCTGGGCATCCGCTGCGTCGACGACCGTCCCTGGGTGACCGGCGCCGAAACCTGTGAACTGGTCCTGGCTTTGGATGCCATGGGGGACATGGTGCGCGCCAGGGAGCAGTTCGGCGCGATGCACCATCTGCGCGAGGACGACGGCTCCTACTGGACGGGTCTGGTGTTCGCCGACGGTAAGCGGTGGCCGGAGGAACGCACGACGTGGACCGGCGCGGCGATGATCCTGGCCGCCGACGCGTTGTCGTCGACCACCGCGGCGAGCGGGATCTTCCGCGGCGTCGACCTCCCGCGCGGCCTCGAGGGCGAGTACGACTGCGAGTGCGCGACCAGCGAGCGCTAGCTACAGCGCTTCGCCGACGGCGCCGGCCGTGCGCTCCAACACCCGCAGCGAACCCGTAGCGGAGACCTCGCGAAACTCGTTGGTGCTCAACGCCCGCTGGTAGATGTGAAACGGCGCCTGCCCACCCTCGTCGGGGTTCGGGAACACGTCGTGGATGACGAGCGCTCCGCCGACCTCGACCCACCTGGCCCAGCCGTCGAAGTCGCGCTGCGCGGCCTCCTCGGTGTGGCCGCCGTCGATGAACAGCAGCCGCAACGGGGTTCGCCATCCGCGGGCCACCACCGGTGAGCGGCCGACGATCGCGACGACGTGGTCGTCGAGGCCCGCGGTGTCGAGCGTGTGCCGCGCCGTCGGCAGGGTGTCGAAGAGGCCCGTGACCGCGTCGACCATCGACTCGTCGTGATACTCCCACCCCGGTTGGTGCTCCTCGGAGCCGTGATGGTGGTCGACGGTGTAGATCACGCCGCCGGTCTGCTGCGCGGCGGCGCCGAGTATCACGGTGGACTTGCCGCAGTACGTGCCGATCTCGACACCTATGCCGTCGGCGAGGTACTTCACGGCGGTGTCGAACAGGGCCCGGCCCTCGTCGGCGGGCATGAATCCGATGACCTGTTCGGCCAGGGCGAAGAGTTCGTCTGTGGTGCGCATCGGATACGAACCTACTCGGAGCGGATCGTTGCTGGTGCCGGGGTGTTGTAGTAGCGTCCGGACATGTGTCCGACACGGCTCTGGAGTCGACTCGGCGCCGTCTGACCGCCAAACAAGCGGATACCGTCGACCGCCTCGGTCGCGCCGCGGTCGAACTCCTCAACCGCGAGGGTTTCGCCGGCCTGACGGTGCGACGGGTGGCCGCCGACGCGGGCGTCGGGGCCGCCACCGCGTACACCTACTTTTCGTCGAAGGAACATCTGGTGGCCGAGGTGTTCTGGCGCAGGCTCGCGGCGTCTCCGCCAGCGGCGCACGAGTCCGACGATCCCGCCACGCGGGTCACCGAGGTGCTGCGGCACATCGCGCTGCTGGTCGCCGACGAACCCGCGTTCGCCGGTGCGGTGACGACGGCACTGCTGGGCCGCGACCCCGACGTCGAGGTGCTGCGGCTGCGCATCGGCCGGGATATCCGCGACCGGCTCGCGGCCGCGCTGGGCCCCGACATCGACACCGACGTCATCGACACGCTCGAGCTGCTGTACTCCGGCGCGCTGGTGCGCGCCGGCATGGGGTACGCGTCCTACGCCGAGATCGCCGAGCGACTCGAGAAATCCGCGCGCCTGATCCTGGGCTGAGCGCTCAGCGGGAACCGAGGATCGCCACCGACGCGGTGATGGCCGGTTCGATGATGCCGCGCAGGTCGCGCCCGTCCTCCACGAACAGTGCGGTCAGCTCCCGCAGGCCGCCCAGGATGATTAGCGCCAACGGCCGCGACAGCGGCGCCAGCCGTGCGCGTTCGAAGCCGGGGTTGCTGCTGATGTCCACGAGCATGTCGGTGAAGTGCTCCATGGCCTCCCGGTGCAGCGGCTGCGCGACGGCGCCGAGCGCGGGCGCCTCGCGGATCCACGCCAAGGTGATGGCCTTCCGCGCCGCGATGTGGTCGACGTAGGCGGTCACCGCCGAGCGGATCTGCTCCTGCCAGTCGGCGTCGGGTTCCGCGGCCCCGCGGACGCTCGCGATCATCGTCTCGTTGTTGCGCCGCAACAGTTCGATCAGGCATTCCTCTTTGCTCGCGAACTGTTCGTAGAACGTGCGCTTCGACGTTCGCGCGTGCCGCACGATGTCGGCGACCGTGGTGTCGCGATAGCCCCGTTCGTTGATCGAGGCGGCCATCCCGTCGAGCAGGCGGTCGCGGAAAGCGGTGTCGGCGGCCGTCTGCGCGCCGTTGTCCAGCGCAGTCGTCATGCCGCCTCCTCGATGGTCTTGCATCCCCTGGTACCAAGCGGTACCGTACTACACAAACCTGCGGTACATCGTAGTACCGGGGAACCGGCTGGGAGCGTCATGAGCGAAACTTTGGTCGTCGATACCCCCACACCGACGGCGCCGTCACCTGCCGCGGTCAAACTGCCGCCGAGGCCGCCGATCCCCAAACCGCTCCTGGGCCTGGCTTTCTCCGTCTCCCGGCGCTGGACCGTCGCCCGGCTCGCCCGCCGCTACGGCCCCGTCTTCACGCTGAACCTCCCGGTGTTCGGGCGCACGGTCGTCGTCGGCGACCCGCAGCTGGCCAAGCAGCTGTTCATGGCCAACACCGACGACGTCGGCAACATCCAGCCCAACTTGTCGCGGGTGCTCGGTCCCGGCTCGGTGTTCGCGCTCGACGGGAATGAGCATCGCCGACGCCGCCGGCTGCTGACGCCGCCATTCCACGGTAGGAGCATCAAGAACTACGAGAAGATCTTTGAAGAGGAGACGCTGCGCGAAGCGGCGAACTGGCCCCAGGGTCAGGCGTTTTCGACGCTCGAGCCGATGATGCGCATCACGCTCAACGCGATCCTGCGCGCGGTGTTCGGCGCCGACGGGGAACAACTCGACGAACTTCGGCGGATCATCCCCCCGTGGGTGACGCTCGGATCGCGGGTGGCGTCGCTGCCCGCACCGTCGCGCACCTACGGCCGGTTCAGTCCGTGGGGCCGGTTGGCCGAGTACCGCAGGCAGTACGACGCGGTCATCGAGAAGCTGATCGAGCGGGTGACGGCCGATCCGAACTTCGACGAGCGGGCCGATGTCCTGGCGCTGATGTTGCGCAGCACCTACGAGGACGGTACCGCCATGTCCAACAAGGACATCGGCGACGAACTGCTGACGCTGCTGGCGGCCGGGCACGAAACCACCGCCTCGACCCTGGCCTGGGCCTTCGAGCGGATCACCCGCCATCCCGACGTACTTAACAGGTTGGTGGCCGAGGCGCAGACCGACGACAACGCCTACCGCCAGGCCGTGCTCGCCGAGGTGCAGCGGTCACGCACCGTGATCGACTTCGCGGGTAGGCACGTCTACTCGTCGACCTTCGAGCTCGGGGAATGGGTTGTGCCGCAGGGGTACTCCCTGCTGGCGAGCATCTCGTTGATGCACGACAGGTCGACAGAGTTCCCCGACTCCGAGCGGTTCGACCCGCAGCGCTTCATCGACGACCGCCCTCCGACGTTCGCCTTCATCCCGTTCGGCGGCGGCACCCGCAGATGCGTCGGTGCCGTCTTCGCCAACGTCGAGATGGACATCGTGTTGCGGACGGTGCTGCGGCACTTCGTGATCGACGCCACCACCGCACCCGACGAGAAGGTGCACTCGCGCGGCGTGGCCTACACCCCGAAGGACGGCGGCCGCATCGTGGCGCACCGCCGTAGGAGTCCCCTCGCCCAGAAGGAGCCGAGAAACCGATGACGAATGCGACCGCCACCGGCCAGGAGACCGCCGTCGCCCCCGGCAAGTTGCCGCCGGCGGTGCCGCTGCCCAAACCGGTGCAGATGGTGCTGATGGCGGGTTTTCGCCGCTGGTTCCTGGGCAAGGCGCTCAACCGCTACGGCCAGGTGTTCGCGATCAACGTGCCGTTCTTCGGCCGCAGCGTGGTGATCGCCGATCCCGCGCTCATCCGCACGGTCTATCTCGCGAGCACCGACGACCTGATCAACGTGCAACCGAACCTCAGCCGGATCTTCGGTCCCGGTTCGGTTTTCGCCCTCGACGGCGTCGAGCACCGCAAACGACGCAAGCTGCTCGCGCCGCCCTTCCACGGCCAGAGCATCAAGAACTACGAGAAGATCATCGAGGAGGAGACGCTCCGCGAGACCGCGACCTGGCCCGAGGGCGTCGAGTTCGCGACCCTTGAACCGATGAACAGGATCACGCTGAACGTCATCCTGCGCACCGTGTTCGGGGCCGACGGGGCCGAACTCGACTACCTGCGCGAGATCATTCCGCCGTGGGCCAAGCTCGGCTCCCGCATGGCAACGCTGCCCGAACCGTCGTTCAAGACCGGCCCGTACAGCCCGTGGGGGCGCCTCGAGACGTTCCGGCGCAACTTCGACCGCACCGTCTTCGCGCTGATCGACAAGGCCGAGAAGGATCCCGCCCGCGAGGAGCGCACGGACATCCTGGCCCTGCTGCTGGGCAGCACCTACGAGGACGGCACTCCGATGTCGCACCAGGACATCTCCGACGAACTGCTCACCCTTCTGGGCGCCGGCCACGAGACGACCGCGTCGACCTTGGGGTGGGCGTTCGAGCGGTTGCGCCGCCACCCCGACGTGCTGGCCCGGCTGGTCGAGGAGAACGATGCCGGCGGCAACGAATACCGCCAGGCCTTCATCTACGAGTTGCAGCGCAATCGGACCGTCATCGATTTCTCCGGACGCCACGTCCTCGCACCGCATTTCGACGTCGGCGAATGGCGGATCCCGCACGGCTACACCGTGATGGTGGCGCTGGCGAACATGCACGCCAACCCGGAGGTCTTCCCCGACCCCGAACGCTTCGACCCCGAGCGGTTCCTGGGCAAGCGCCCGCCGACGGCGTGGGTGCCGTTCGGCGGCGGCACCCGCCGCTGCATCGGCGCCGCGTTCGCCAACGTCGAGATGGACGTCGTCCTACGAACCGTGTTGCGCCACTACGTGATCGATACGGATCACGCGCCCGACGAGAAGGTGCACTTCCGCGGGATCGCGTTCACCCCGAAGGACGGCGGCAAGGTCGTGGTGCGTCACCGCACCTAGCGCGCTACTGGCTGGCCGTCGCGCGCCTGGGCAGCTTCCAGCCCGGGCGCGGGAAATGGCAGGTGTAGCCGCTCGGATAGCGCTCCAGGTAGTCCTGATGCTCGGGCTCGGCCTCCCAGAACTCGCCGGCCGGAGTCACCTCGGTGACGACCTTGCCGGGCCACAGCCCCGACGCGTCGACGTCGGCGATGGTGTCGAGCGCGACGCGCTTCTGCTCGTCGCCGAGATAGAAGATCGCCGAGCGGTAGCTGGTGCCGATGTCGTTGCCCTGACGGTTCTTCGTGGTCGGATCGTGGATCTGGAAGAAGAACTCGAGCAGCGCGCGGTAGTCGGTCCGCGTCGGGTCGTAGACGATCTCGATCGCCTCGGCGTGGCCCGGATGGTTGCGGTAGGTCGGATGGTCGTTCTCACCGCCGGTGTAGCCGACGCGGGTGGACACCACGCCCGGCTGCTTTCGGATCAGGTCCTGCATGCCCCAGAAGCACCCGCCTGCCAGGATTGCCCGGTCGTGGTCGCTCATGCCTGTGCCTCCTCGTTCACGAACAGCTTCTTGTACTCGCCGTACCCCTCGGCCTCGAGGTCATCGAGGTGGATGAACCTCAGCGAAGCGGAGTTGATGCAGTAGCGCAACCCGCCGTCGGCGCGCGGCCCGTCGGTGAAGACGTGCCCGAGGTGGCTGTCGCCGTGCGCCGAGCGCACCTCGGTGCGGATCATCAGGTGCGAGAAGTCGCGCTTCTCGACGACGTTGGCCGCTTCGATCGGGCGGGTGAAGCTGGGCCAACCCGTCCCGCTGTCGAACTTGTCCACCGAGGCGAACAACGGCTCACCGGAGACCACGTCGACGTAGATGCCGGGCTCGTGGTTGTCCCAGTACTCGCCGGTGAACGGCCGCTCGGTGCCGTTCTTCTGCGTGACCTGGTACTGCTCCGGCGACAACGCGTTCACCGCGGCCGGATTCTTGTTGTATTGCCTCGCCATAGTGCCTGTATAACCGTCGAACCGACCGCTGTGTTCCTGCCGGATATTACGGTTGTGTGATGCGCACATTCCTCGCTGTGATGGCCGCCGTGATGGCCGCCGTGCTGGCCGTGTGGGCGGCCCCGGCGGCGTCGGCGGAGACGGCGGTGCTGCCGGAGCGGCCCGGCCATCCAGGCATGCTGTTCACCGACAACCCCGCGATCGTCGATGCCCATCCGCTGCGCGCCGAGTCGTACAACCGCGTCCCCGGCGACCGCGCCGTCGGCGTGCACTTCACCACCGGAACCCCGCAGTGCTACGGCGTGCACGCGACCGTGCAGGAGACCGCCGAAACCGTCACCGTCGAACTGCTCGGCGGCACGCTGCCCGAAGCCGTCGGCCGGCCCTGCATCATGATCGCGGTGTCCGGGATCCTCGACGTCCCGCTGCGGGATCCGCTGGGTTCGCGGCAGGTCCTCGCCGCGTTCTGACCCCTCGACAAAGCTCGGTAGAACGTGTTCTAGTTCTGGTGTGACGAGCAGCACCTTCAGCCGTGACGAACTCACCGCGGCGTTCCGGCAATTCGAGGCGACGGTCGATCGCGCCGCACAGACCCGCGACTGGGATCCGTGGGTCGACCAGTACACCGACGACGTCCTCTACATCGAGCACGCCGCGGGCACGATGCGCGGTCGCGAGCAGGTGCGGCCCTGGATCTGGAAGACGATGGAGTCGTTTCCCGGCAGCTACATGACGTCGTTCCCGTCGCTGTGGACCGTGGTCGACGAGGAGACGGACCGGGTCATCTGCGAGCTCGACAACCCGATGCGCGACCCCGGCGACGGCACCGTCATCAGCGCCACCAACATCTCGATCGTCACCTACGCCGGCGACGGGCTGTGGCTTCGGCAGGAGGACATCTACAACCCGCTGCGGTTCGTCAAGGCGACCGTGAAGTGGTGTCGCAAGGCCGCCGAGCTCGGCACGCTGCCGCCGGAGGCCGAGCAATGGATGAAGCAGTACGGAGGAGGCAGGTGAGCAAGCTCGTCATCGGGGCCAACGGTTTCCTCGGATCCCATGTCACGCGCCAGCTCGTCGCCGACGGCCACGACGTCCGCGTCATGGTCCGCCCGAACGCGAAAACCTTGGGCATCGACGACCTTCCGGTGGAACGGTTCCTCGGCGACATCTGGAACGACGACATGCTGCGCGCGGCGATGACGGACGTGGACGACGTGTACTACTGCGTCGTCGACACGCGCGGCTGGCTGAAAGACCCGACGCCGCTGTTCCACACGAACGTCGAGGGCACCCGCAACGTGCTCGAGATCGCGAAGGACATGGGGCTGCGACGGTTCGTCTACACCAGCAGCTACGTGACGGTCGGCCGCAGGCGCGGACACGTCGCGACCGAGGACGACGTGATCGTCGACAAGGGGCTGACGCCGTACGTGCGGTCGCGGGTGCAGGCCGAGGAGACCGTGCTGCGGAATGCCCGCGAGCACGGTCTGCCCGCGGTGGCGATGTGCGTGTCGACGACGTACGGCGGCGGCGACTGGGGCCGCACCCCGCATGGCGCGATCATCGCGGGGGCGGCGTTCGGCAAGCTGCCGTTCGTGATGGGCGGTATCGAGCTCGAGGCCGTCGGGGTCGACGATGCCGCGCGGGCGATGATCCTGGCCGCGGAGCGGGGACGTGTCGGTGAGCGATACCTGATCTCGGAGAAGATGATCAGCAACGCCGAGGTTGTGCGCATCGCGGCCGAGGCGGCGGGCATGCCGGCACCGACGAAGACGATTCCGCTGCCGGTGTCGTATGCGATGGCCGCGATGGGCACCGCCAAGGCGCGGCTGACCGGGAAGGACGAGAAGCTGTCGCTCGGTTCGCTGCGGCTGATGCGGGCGGAGGCGCCGGTGGACTGCAGCAAGGCGCGGGGTGAATTGGATTGGCGGCCAAAGCCGGTCGAGGAGTCGATCCGCGAGGCGGCACGGTTCTGGGCGGGCCTGCGGGATGCGCGACGCAAGAGCAAGGCCGGCTAGCGCCGCCGAGTAGGGTCGAAGGATGCCCGACAAACTGCCTGTCGATTTGTCCGGTGCGCCGCAGACCATGCTCGCGACGTTCTACGCCAAGGCGCTGGACGCGGACCTGCCCGAACCCATTCTGGGGGACCGGTTCGCCAAGGAGATCGTCGAGCGCATCGACTACGACTGGTCGAAAACGACGATGACCGCGGCCAATTCGCCGTCGGTGACGACGCGCACCGCGCATTTCGACTTGTGGGCGCGCCAGTTCCTGGCTGTCCGCCCTGAGGCGGTCGTGCTGCACCTGGGGTGCGGGCTGGACGCGCGGGTGTTCCGGCTCGACCCTGGGCCGGGTGTCGACTGGTTCGACGTAGACTACCCCGAGGTGATCGATCTGCGCAGGCAGCTCTATCCGCCCCGCGACCGCTGCCGCGTCATCGGCGCGTCGGTCACCGATCCATCGTGGATGGCCGAAATACCCACGGATCGACCGGTTTTGATGATCGCCGAGGGCCTGACCATGTATCTGGCGGAGTCCGAGGGTGTGGCACTGCTGCGGCGAGTGGTCGACAGGTTTTCCTCGGGCGAGCTGCATTTCGACGCCTACAACCGGCTCGGTATCAGGTCGCAGGTCCTGAACGCGGTCGTGCGGCGAGCGGGCGCGACGCTGCATTGGGCGGTCGAGGGTCCCGACGACATCGTCGCCGCGGTGCCCGGAGTCCGGTTGCTTGCCTGGATGTCACCGTTCGACTCCCCCACGTTTCGCAACGTCGCCTGGTACTACCGCGCCATGGGCCGAGCGATGTCGACGCTGCCGTCGCTGCGATATATGGCGCAGTATCACCGCTACGCGTTCTGAGCCGTCGCGCTCGAAACTGAAGATATGCCGGCGAAATGCGCGATTTCTCGCGCAGGAGTTCAGTTTCGGCGGTTATCGGACGCGGAGCTCGGCGATCACCTCGGCGTAGAGCCGCGCCTTGATCGCGCCGAACACCGGGCCTGCCTTGGGAGCGAGCGCATCGGCGCGGGCGACGGCCGCGTCGACCACTTCGCCTTCGCCGGCGGTGGCCGCGACGATCCCCGCCGCGCGGGCGTCTTCGCCGCCATAGCGTCGCGCGGTGGTCATGGCCTCGTGCGCGGTCGCTATCGGTAGTCGGGACCGGATGAGCGCGTTCATCCCTCCGGTGAACGGGATGCCGAGGTCGACCTCGGGCAGGCAGAAGAAGCCGCGATCGGCGCGCATGACGATCTGGTCGTGGGCTAGCGCCAGCATCGCGCCGGCGGCGAACGCGTGCCCCTGGACCGCGGCGATGATCGGTGCGGGGTACGCCAGCACGCGCGCGAACAAGGCGTGCACGTCGGCCAGATTGGCCTCGGCCGCATCAGGATTGGCGGCCATGTAGTCGAGGTCGAGCCCGTTGGAGTAGAACTTGCCGCTGCCCGTGGTGACCACGGCCTTCAGCCCGTCCGCAGCCTCCACCTCGTCGAGCGCCGAGTTGATGGCGGACAGCCTGTCGGGGTGAAACCGGTTCTCATCATCGCCGAGGGACAACACGTACACCGCGCCGTGCCGTTGAAGGTCAGCCATCAGCCGATTACACCACCTGCTGCACAATCACACAGTGACCACCGTCAACGGCGAGGTCTCGCACTGGCTCGGCGGGTATCCGACGACCCGGCCACCGCTGCCAGGGGACCGGGACGTCGACGTGTGCATCGTCGGGGCCGGCTACACCGGGCTGTGGACCGCGTACTACCTGAAAAGGGCCGACCCGTCGCTGCGGATCGCGGTGCTCGAGGCGCGGTTCGCGGGCTTCGGCGCCTCGGGCCGCAACGGCGGCTGGCTGTCGGGGCTGGCGCCCGGCGACCGCGACGCGATGGCCAGGCGATACGGCCGGGACCGGGTGCTGGCCTGGCAGCGGGCGCTGAACGACAGCGTCGACGAGGTCATCGCGGTCGCCGAGCGTGAGGGCATCGACGCGGGGATCGTCAAGGGCGGCACCGTGCAGATCGCGCGCAACCGTGCGCAGGCCGTCCGACTGGGCGCCGAATTCGAGAGCGAGGCCGGCTGGGGAGTCGACGGCATCGAACCGCTCTCGGAATCCGAGGTGGCCGAACGCATTCGACTCGACAGCGTGGTCGCCGCCTACCACAACCCGCACTGCGCGCGGATCCAGCCCGCCTGGCTGGCCCGGGGGGTGGCGGAGGTGGTGACGCGGCTCGGGGTCGAGGTGTACGAGGAGACTCCGGCTGTGACGATCGCGCCCGGCCGCGTCGGTACGCCGTTCGGTGCGGTCAATGCGCCGGTCGTATTGCGGGCGACCGAGGGTTTCACCGCGGCGCTGCCCGGGCTGCGGCGACGCTGGTTGCCGATGAACAGCTCGATGATCGTCACCGAGCCATTGTCCGAACGGGTTTGGGACACGATCGGTTGGCGCGGATGTGAGACGCTCGGCGACACCGCGCACGGCTTCTTCTACGCGCAACGCACGGTCGACGATCGCATTGCGATCGGTGGCCGTAGCGTGCCGTACAGGTTCGGGTCGAGAATTGACCGCGACGGCCGAGTGCCGCCGCGCACCATCACCCACCTGACCCGGGTGCTGCATTCGGTGCTGCCGCAGACGCGGGAGATCCCGATCGCGCACGGGTGGTGTGGTGTGCTCGCGGTCCCGCGGGATTGGACGGCGAGCGTATTCTTCGACCGGGCAACGGGTTTGGGTGTCGCGGGCGGTTATGTCGGCCATGGTGTCACCGCCACCAATCTGGCCGGGCGTACGCTGACCGATCTCGTGCTCGGCAGGCGCACGCCGTTGACCGAGTTGCCGTGGGTCGGACACCGCTCGCGCAACTGGGAACCCGAACCGCTGCGGTGGCTCGGCGTCCGCGGCCTGTATCTCGCGTACAAGGCCGCCGACTGGCATGAGGCTCGCGGACGGTCCGCCACCTCACCGATCGCGCGCGTCGCCGACCTGATCGCGGGACGACCGCATTAGCGCCTGGGGCTCAGAACAGTGCCGGGTCGACGTTACGGGCCCGTTCGGCTTTGATCCGTGCCGCGAATTCGGCGGCGCGCGTGCGTTTTCGCTTCGGCATCCGCGCTTGGCGGTCGATCGGCGGCAATGGCATACCGGACGGTGGCGGAAGGTCGGCGGTGGTGGTGTCCCAGTCGAAGAACAGCTTGCTGCCGGGGTAGGTGGTGTACGTGTGGCCGCTGGGTGCGGTCCAGATGACGGTCCCATCCGGCATTTGGACGTCGCGCCAGCCGTCGGGGCCGCCGTAGAACGTCTTCATCATGTGATTCTTGCGGCACAGGCATTTGAGGTTCGACGGGTGTGTGGGCCCCAGTGGCCACGGGATTGTGTGATCGATATCGCACAGGTCGGCGGGCACGTCGCATCCCGGTGCGCGACAGTACATATCGCGCATCCGCACGAAGTCGGCCAGCGCTGCCGACGGCTGATACCGCGGCTCGGCGTTGGCTCCTGGGGGCTTGATCGGCCGTACCTTCGAGCCGCGGCGGATCAGCCAGGGCAGCAGTGAGGTGGGCAAGGCGCCGTGGCCCAGCAGTACCGCGGTGCCCCGCTTGGGGCGGTCGTCTTCCGTGGCGGCTCCGGCCGTGGCGTTGTCGATCGCGGCCTGGTCGGCCACCACGTGTATGACGACATTCGACGCCTGTGGGCCGGTCGCGGCGCATGTCGGCGATCCGCAGGCACAAGCCAACCGGTCCTGGTTGGCGGCCAACGCGCCGACGGCGTCGGCCCGTCGCTCGCCCATGGTGCGCGGGTCGTTCTCGCACACCGCCCTCGTCATCTCGGCGAGGCGACGCTTGAGGACGGCGGCATCCGTGATCGACAACTTGCCCCACACCGAAGTGATGCCGGTCGGGTCGTCGACGTCACCGATGTGGAAATCCCTGCTGCGCAACCTGGTTTGGGCTTTGCGCACGGCCTCGGGGTCGAACTGCTCGACGAGTGCGTCGATCGCCGCATCGAGTCGCTGCTCGGACAGCGGGCCCAAGCGCGACGCCCGCCACGCGAGTGCAGCGTCGATCAGCGCCAACGCCTCAGGGTCCTCGACCAACATCGTGCGCCAGGTGATCGCCGAGACGATCCGCGCACCGATCCCTCCCCGCTCGAACAACGCCGCGACCTGAGGCAGCCGTTCGCGCAACGCCTGCGCGATCCTCATCTGCCCGGACGCGCGCCGGTGCCCGACCGTCATCGCAGCCGCCACCTCGGCGGCCACCGCGTCCCACGGATCGAACGCGTTCCGGCTGCGCTCGTCGTCGTCACACACCTTGCGCCGGACCAATTCCGCGATTGCCGCGAGCCGGCGCGCGGCGGCATTGGCCTCGGCACGCGCACCCTCCGCGATGGCGGCGACGAGCGCGGAATCGTCGACCTTCGCGAACTCCGACCCGAACATGCGTTCGACTATGCCATGGAGGTATGACACGCCCGGAATCCCAGACGGTACCTCGAGCGTTGGGCATGGCATGAGCGATCGACCCGTACTCGAGCCCACCGCGGAGCATCCGATCACCGTCGAGCCAACCGGCAGACACGTCACCGTCCGGGTGAACGGCGAGATCGTCGCCGACACCGACCGGGCGCTGACGCTGCAGGAGTCGACGTATCCGGCCGTGCAGTACATCCCGCGCGCCGACGTCGCCGAGGACAAACTCCGGCCCAGCGACACCCAGACCTACTGCCCTTTCAAGGGCGACGCCAGTTACTACCACCTCGTGACCGGCGACGGCGCCACCGTCGAGGACGCCATCTGGACCTACGAGAAGCCCTATCCGGCCGTGGGGGCGATCGCCGGCCACGTTGCCTTCTATCCGGACAAGGCCGAGGTCACCGTCGTTCAGGCATGGTCAGTAGCCCGGGCATAACCTTGGCCGGTGCACACCTCGGTCAGCGTCGCGTTCGACGGCCCGGTCAGCCCCGCGCTGACGCTGTCGCCGCTGCGGCGTGGCCGCAGAGACCCTTGCTACTACGACGCGCCCGAGGGCGCGATCTGGCGCACCAGCCTCATGCGCAGCGGTCCGGTCACGGCGCGGCTCACCAAATCGGCACCCGACACCGTCGACTGCGAGGCGTGGGGTGATGGGGCACGGGAGTTCGCCGAGACGTTGCCCGCCCAACTCGGCGCGTACGACGACAGCGCCGGCTTCGCGCCCACCGAACCGACGATCGCCGCCGCGCACCAACGCGTCCCGCACCTACGCCTCGGCCGCACCGACCGCGTGCTCGAGGCGCTGATCCCCGCGGTGCTCGAACAGCGCGTCTACGGCAGGGACGCCCGGCGCGCGTGGCGACTGCTCGTCACGAAGTACGGCGCCCCCGCCCCTGGCCCGGCGCCGGCCCACATGCGGGTGCCACCGCCGGGCGAGATCTGGCGCCGCATCCCGTCATGGGAGTTCCACCGCGCCAACGTCGATCCCCGCCGCGCACGCACCGTTGTCGGGTGTGCGCAACGTGCCGACTCCTTGGAACGGCTGGGCGCACGATCGTCGGCCAAGGCCCGGGCCGCGATGGCGTCGCTTCCGGGGGTCGGTGAGTGGACCGCCGCGGAGACGAGCCAGCGCGCGTTCGGCGACGCCGACGCGCTCTCGGTCGGCGACTATCACCTGGCGAAGATGGTCGGATGGAGCCTGCTTGGGCATCCCATCGATGACCCGGCGATGGTCGAGTTGCTCGAACCGCTTCGACCCCACCGCCATCGCGCGGTGCGCCTGCTGGAAGTGAGCGGGCTGGCAGTGCTGCCGCGATTCGGGCCGCGCATGGCGATCCCGAATCTGATCGAGATGTGACGCCCGCGACGGGGCTGATTACCGCATCAGTGCAGCGGGTAGTCGAACGGTCGACACCAAAGCGTGCAAAAGGAGCTTGCCCATGTCTCAATACACCGTTCCCGGCATGACCGACAAAGACGCCACGAAGGTCGCCGAACTCCTGCAGAAGCAGTTGAGCCGGTACAACGACCTACACCTGACCCTCAAGCACATCCATTGGAATGTGGTGGGCCCGAACTTCATCGGCGTGCACGAGATGATCGACCCGCAGGTCGAGTTGGTGCGCGGCTATGCCGATGAGGTCGCCGAGCGGATCGCCACCCTCGGCTTCTCGCCGAAGGGAACGCCCGGCGCGATCCTCGAGGACCGCAGCTGGGATGACTACTCACTCGATCGCGACACCGTGCAGGCGCACCTTGCCGCGCTCGACCTGGTCTACGACGGGATCATCGAGGACACCCGTCAGAACATCGAAGAGGCCGAGGACGCCGATCCGGTGACCGAGGACATCCTGATCGGCCACGCCGCCGAGCTGGAGAAGTTCCAGTGGTTCGTGCGCGCCCATCTGGAGAACTCGGGCGGTCAGCTCGCCAACAAGGGCGCGACGACCGAGAAGGGCGCGGCCAGTCAGGCCAAGAAGAAGTCCCCGGTCAAGTAGCCGTCTCGGGCGGAGCTGACCGGCGCGCTGCGGCTTCGCGCTCGGCGCGAGCGGCGTCCCTGTCGAGCCGCTGGGCTTGGTAGATCGACACGTCGGTGCGCGACACCAGCAGGTAGGCGATCCCCACCGCGACCATCGCGCACGGTATCACCGAGAACGAGCCGGTCATCTCCGCCACCATGATCATCACGGCCAGCGGCGCGTGCGCGACGCTGCCGAAGCACGCCATCATGCCGACGACGACGAAGATGGCGGGGCTGTCGGGGATTCCGGGCGCACCGACGAGATCGCCGAGTCGCCACAGCGCGGCGCCGAGGAACGCGCCCACCACCACGCCGGGTCCGAAGATGCCTCCGGAGCCGCCGGTGCCGATGGACAGCGACGTCGCCACGATCTTGGCCAGCGGCAGGATCAGCACGATCCACAGCGGTATCTCCATCAGCGTCTCGGTCGCCGTGGCCTTCTGCGCCCAGCCGTAGCCGCTGGCCAGAACCTGCGGGATGGCCAGTCCGATCAACCCGACGGCCAGCCCGCCGAGTGCGGGCTTGAGCACCTTGTGGCCGGGCAGCCGCGCGGTCAGCGCGACGGTGCCGTAGAAGATGCGGGCGTAGAGGTATCCGACGCCGGCCGCGATGACACCGAGCACGACGAACCAGCCGAGATCCAGCGGACTGTGGAACCGATAGTCGGCGGCGACGAACCCGAACAGCGGGTCGAACCCGAGGATCGAACCCAGCACCGAATAGGCGGTCGCCGAGGTGATGAATCCGGGTATCAGCGCTTGATAGTCGAAGTCCCGGCGGTAGACGATCGACGCCGCCAGCACGGCGCCACCCAGCGGTGCCCCGAAGATCGCGCCGATTCCCGAACCGATGCCCAGGGACACCGCGATCCGTCCGTCGTCGTCGGACAGACCCAGCCATTTGGTCAACAGGGATCCGAAGCCGGCCGAGATCTGGGCGGCGGGGCCCTCACGGCCACCGGAACCGCCAGATCCGATCGTCAAGGCGCTGGCGATGGTCTTGACGACGATGGCCCGGCCGCGGATGGCGCGGGGGTTGGTGTGCACGGCCTCGATCGCGCTGTCGGTGCCGTGTCCTTCGGCCTCCGGCGCGAACTTCGCGACCAGCAACGCCGATACGAACGCGCCGCCACACACGACCAGCGGGATGGCCCAGGGCCGGTCGAATCCGGCCGAACCGGGGTCGCCGCCGTCGCCGTCCGGTTTCGGGATCCGGTACCCGGCCAGATCACCGAGGAGGAAGTTGCCCGCGTAGTCGAGCGCCAGGTAGAAGACCACCGCGCCGAGGCCGGCGATGACGCCGATAGCGATGCCGAGGATCAGCCACTTACGGATGTATCCGGATCGCCGAATGAAACCGCCGAGGCCGCCGCCGGTTTCACGGGTCTCGGCCATGGTCTCCAGATGCTAGCGCGGATCCGTGCGGTATGCGGTCAGTCTCGCGATCAGCGCGACACTGCCGCCGGGCCCGACGGCCTGCGCCTCCGCGACACCCGTCCGGCGGCCCACACGCAAAGCCGTACCGACATAACGGGATTCGGTGGCGCTGTGGAAGGGCCGCAGGAAATTGACCCTCAGGGAGGAGGTTCGCAGGGGTTGATCGGAACCGTCGGTGTTGAGCGCCGCGTTCCCGACCAGTTCCAGCGCCATCGCACTGACCCCGCCGTGGACGATGCCGATCAAGTTGTTCAGCACGGGATCCTCGTCCTGCAACAGAACCTGTCCTGCACCGCCGCTCTCGGCAACCCGCACCGACATCCGTTCGGCGAGCGTCCCCGGTGGCAACGGGCCGACCGCGCCCTCGGGGAACGGCGGGATGTCGGCGGGTGACGGGATGTAGAACGAGCGCACGGTCGCGGTGGCCAGCACGGTGTCGCGGTGGGAAAGTTCACACATCGCCAGCGCCACGTCGCTCTTGACGCCGAACGACCGCGCGACCGCGACCACCGGGACATCCGGTGCGCCCGCGATGATTTCGGTGGCCTCCGGATCCGCTTCCAACGACAGCTCGCTGGACACCGTCCACTCGTCGTGGGCGCGGCGTCGGTGGTTGACGAGACCGCACGCGTGGTCGACGAGCATCGCCATGGGTGCGATGGTCGGGGCGCCGGTCAGCGGGTTCACCATTCCGCCCACCGGAATCGATGCCACAGACCGCTCGGGCTCGTCCTCGGACGTCGCGATGCCGAACCGGCCCAGCGGGGAGTTCAGAGGGTGTGACATCGGAATACAGCGTGACCGACAGGCGGTGGCCATATACCCCTAGGGGGTATAACATGGCCGCCATGACGCACATCGAGCATGGCGCACACCATCCGGATGCGGCGACGGGTCACGCGGGGCACGAGGGAGGCCACCCGGACCACTCGGGTCACTCGGGGGGTCACGACCACTCGGGCCACGTCGCCGAGTTCCGCCGGTTGTTCTGGAGCATGCTCGTGCTCGCCATCCCTACGGTCGCGCTGTCGGGGATGTTCGCGATGATCGTCGGCTATTCACTGCCCGACATCGCCTGGCTCAAATGGGTGTCACCGGTGCTGGGCACCGTGATGTACGTCTGGGGCGGTCGACCGTTCCTGACCGGGGCGGTCAGTGAAATCCGTTCCCGCGCACCGGGAATGATGCTTCTGATCGGACTGGCGATCACGGTGGCCTACATCGCGTCGTTGGGCGCCAGCGTCGGCGTGCTGCCCCACGAGCTCGACTTCTGGTGGGAACTGGCGCTGCTGATCGTGATCATGCTGCTCGGCCACTGGATCGAGATGCGCTCGCTGGCGCAGACCACCTCGGCGCTCGACTCACTGGCCGCGCTGCTGCCCGACGAGGCCGAGCGCGTCGTCGACGACGGCACCGAAACCGTCGCACCGGCCGAATTGCGCGTCGGCGACGTGGTGCTGGTGCGTCCCGGCGGCAACATCCCCGCCGACGGCGAGATCGTCGACGGCGCCGCGGACGTCGACGAGTCGATGGTCACCGGTGAGTCGCGCGCGGTCCGCCGCGAGCTGGGCGATCACGTCGTGGCCGGCACCGTGGCCACCGACTCGGCGCTGCGGGTGAAGGTCACCGCGGTCGGCGACGACACGACGCTCGCCGGGATCCAGCGGCTGGTGTCCGAGGCGCAGAACTCCTCGTCGCGGGCGCAGCGGCTGGCGGACAAGGCGGCCGGGTGGCTGTTCTGGTTCGCGCTGTCGGCGGCCGTCGTCACCGCGGTGGTGTGGTCCTTCGTCGGCCTGCCCGCCGAGGCCGTCGTCCGGACCATCACAGTCCTGGTGATCGCCTGCCCCCACGCGCTCGGGTTGGCGATACCGCTGGTGGTGTCCATCGCGACCGAACGGGCCGCACGCGGCGGCGTGCTGGTCAAGGACCGGTTGGCCCTGGAGAGCATGCGCACCGTCGATGCCGTGCTGTTCGACAAGACCGGCACGCTGACCAAGGGGGAGCCCACGGTCACCGCGGTCGCGACCGCAGGCAACCGGTCCGCCGAGGACGTGCTGACCTGGGCGGCGGCGGCCGAGGCCGACTCCGAGCATCCGCTCGCCCGGGCGATCGTCGCGGCCGCGGCCGACCACTCCCTGCGGCTGCCGCCGGCCGCGGATTTCAGCTCGTCTCCCGCGGTGGGCGTCAGGGCCACGGTCGACGGTGGCGTCGTCCAGGTCGGCGGGCCGCGGATGCTGGCGGAGGCGGGCCTGACCGACCTGCCCGAGACCGCGCAGTGGCGCGACGAGGGGGCGATCATCCTGCACGTCGTCGTCGACGGGGAGGTCGTCGGCGCGATCAAGCTCGCCGACGAGGTGCGGCGAGAGTCGCGGGAGGCGGTCGCGGCGCTGCGGGGCCAGGGCGTCGAGGTGGTGATGATCACTGGCGACGCCGAGGCCGTCGCGCGGTCCGTCGCCGCTGACCTGGGCATCGAGCGGGTGTTCGCCGGTGTTCGGCCGGAGGACAAGGCGGCGAAGGTGGCCGAGCTGCAGCGCGAGGGCCGCAAGGTGGCGATGGTCGGCGACGGCGTCAACGACGCTCCCGCGCTCGCCGCGGCCGATGTCGGCATCGCGATCGGCGCGGGCACCGACGTGGCGATCGCCTCGGCGGGGGTGATCCTGGCCGGGTCCGACCCGCGCTCGGTGCTGTCGGTGCTGGTGTTGTCGCGGGCGGCGTACCGCAAGATGAAGCAAAACCTTTGGTGGGCAGCGGGATACAACCTGGTGTCGGTGCCGCTGGCGGCGGGCGTGCTGGCCCCGGTCGGCTTTGTGCTGCCGATGTCCGTCGGCGCGATCTTGATGTCGGCGTCGACGGTCGTGGTGGCGCTGAACGCTCAGCTGCTGCGGCGGCTGGACCTCACCCCCGAAGCGAGCCTGAAGGCGATTTCCTAAGAATCTGGCTAGGCTTTTCGCAAACCTCGGCAAGCCGGTCTAAGCTGGCAGAAGCGCAGTCAAGCGCACTTCAGCAAACGCCGTCCGGCGTCGGGAGGGAAGTGTGATGTATACCGCACCCCGCTGGAGAACGAGTGAGCGCCTTGAAAGCACAAGGGCGACAGCACTTTCCGGTATTCGACGGGGCCTCGACCGGCAGGGCGGCCGCACCGTCCCACCGGCCTAGTTAGGTTCTACTAAGTTGGCATGTCACCCAATGTTTGTCATATCGTTTTCTCCACTCGAGGCAAGTGGAAAAAGGCCGGCGTTCGATGCTGCACGAAGGCACTCCACAGCCGGACCGGCGAGCTGCCGTTGTCCACGGCTGTCAGGCAGAAGCTTCGTAAGACGTGCGGAAAAGGATAGGTGGGAATGACGCCCAGGAAGCAAGGGCTGTACAACCCCGCGTTTGAGCACGACGCGTGCGGCGTGGCCATGGTGGCCGATATGCACGGCCGTCGCAGTCGCGACATCGTCGACAAGGCGATCACCGCTCTGGTCAACCTGGAGCATCGCGGCGCGCAGGGTGCCGAGCCGAACACCGGCGACGGTGCGGGCATCATGCTGCAGGTCCCCGACGAGTTCCTGCGCGCGGTGGTCGACTTCGACCTTCCCGAGCCGGGTAGCTACGCCACGGGCATCGCGTTCCTGCCGCAGTCGTCCAAGGATGCGGCGACCGCGTGCGAGGCCGTCGAGAAGATCGCCGAGGCCGAAGGCCTCGAGGTGCTCGGCTGGCGCGAGGTGCCGATCGACGACTCGCCGCTGGGCGCGCTGGCCCGCGACGCCATGCCGACCTTCCGCCAGGTGTTCCTGGGCGGCGCCTCGGGCATGGAACTCGAACGTCGCGCGTATGTGGTGCGCAAGCGCGCCGAGCACGAGTTGGGCACCAAGGGGCCGGGTCAGGACGGACCGGGACGCGAAACCGTCTACTTCCCAAGCCTTTCCGGGCAGACGTTCGTCTACAAGGGCATGCTGACCACCCCGCAGCTCAAGGCGTTCTACCTCGACCTGCAGGACGACCGACTGACCAGCGCGCTGGGCATCGTGCACTCGCGCTTCTCGACCAACACGTTCCCGTCGTGGCCGCTGGCCCACCCGTTCCGGCGCATCGCCCACAACGGGGAGATCAACACCGTCACCGGTAACGAGAACTGGATGCGCGCACGCGAGGCGCTCATCAAGACCGACGTCTTCGGCCCGAATCAGGACCTCGACAAGATCACCCCGGTCTGCACTCCCGGGGCTTCGGATACCGCACGGTTCGACGAGGTGCTCGAACTGCTGCACCTCGGCGGACGCAGCCTGCCGCACGCGGTGCTGATGATGATCCCCGAGGCGTGGGAGCGCAACGAGTCGATGGACCCCGCGCGCCGGGCGTTCTACGAGTACCACGCGTCGCTGATGGAGCCGTGGGACGGCCCAGCGTCGATGACATTCACCGATGGCACCGTGATCGGCGCGGTGCTCGACCGCAACGGCCTTCGCCCGTCGCGGATCTGGGTGACGCGAGACGGTCTGGTGGTGATGGCCTCGGAGGCCGGCGTTCTCGACCTCGATCCGTCCACCGTCGTCAAGCGGATGCGCCTGCAACCCGGCCGCATGTTCCTGGTCGACACCTCGAAGGGCCGCATCGTCGAGGACGAGGAGATCAAGGCCGAACTCGCCGCCGAACAGCCGTACCGGGAGTGGCTCGACGCCGGTCTGTTCCACCTCGACGAGCTTCCGCCCGGCGACTACGTGCGCATGCCGCACCACCGGGTGGTGTTGCGCCAGCAGATTTTCGGCTTCACCTACGAGGAGCTCAACCTGCTGGTGGCGCCGATGGCGCGCACCGGAGCCGAACCGCTCGGTTCGATGGGCACCGACACCCCGATCGCGGTGCTCTCCCAGCGTCCCCGGATGCTCTACGACTACTTCCAGCAGCTGTTCGCCCAGGTGACCAATCCGCCGTTGGACGCCATCCGCGAAGAGGTGGTGACCAGCCTGCAGGGCACGGTCGGCCCCGAGGGCGACCTGCTCAACCCGAACGCCGAGTCGTGTCGCCAGATCGTGCTGCGGCAGCCGATCCTGCGCAACGCCGAGCTGTCGAAGCTGATGTGCGTCGACCCCGATCACGAGATCCGCGGGCACAAGCACGGGATGCGCGCGGCGGTGATCCGCTGCCTGTATCCGGTGCACCGTGGCGGTCAGGGCCTCAAGGAAGCGCTCGACAACGTGCGCGCGAAGGTCTCGGAGGCGATCCGGGAGGGTGCGCGCATCATCGTGCTCTCCGACCGCGAGTCCAACGAGCAGATGGCGCCGATCCCGTCGCTGCTGTCGGTCTCCGCCGTCCACCACCACCTGGTCCGGGAACGCACCCGCACCAAGGTCGGACTCGTCGTCGAGGCCGGCGACGCCCGCGAGGTGCACCACATGGCGTGCCTGGTCGGTTTCGGCGCGGCCGCGATCAACCCGTACATGGCGTTCGAGTCGATCGAGGACATGGTCGACCGCGGCGTCATCACCGGCATCTCCAGCGACCAGGCCAAGTCCAACTACGTCAAGGCCGCGGGCAAGGGCGTGCTGAAGGTGATGTCGAAGATGGGCATCTCCACGCTGGCGTCCTACACCGGCGCGCAGTTGTTCCAGGCCATCGGCATCAGCCAGCAGGTGCTCGACGAGTACTTCACCGGGCTGGCCTGTCCCGTCGGCGGGATCGAACTCAACGACATCGCCGACGACGTCGCGGCCCGGCACTCGCTGGCCTACCTCGACCGGCCCGACGAATGGGCACACCGCGAACTCGAGGTCGGCGGCGAATACCAGTGGCGCCGCGAGGGTGAGTACCACCTGTTCAACCCGGACACGGTGTTCAAGCTGCAGCACTCCACCCGCACCGGCCAGTACGACATCTTCAAGGAGTACACCCAGCTCGTCGACGATCAGAGCGAGCGCATGGCCTCGCTGCGCGGGCTGCTCAAGCTCCGCGAGGGCATGCGCCCGCCGGTCCCGCTTGAAGAGGTGGAGCCGGCCAGCGAGATCGTCAAGCGGTTCTCGACCGGTGCGATGAGTTACGGCTCGATCTCCGCCGAGGCGCACGAGACGCTGGCCATCGCGATGAATCGCCTTGGCGGACGGTCGAACTCGGGTGAGGGCGGCGAGGACGTCAAACGCTTCGAGCGCGACGAGAACGGCGACTGGCGCCGCAGCGCGATCAAGCAGGTGGCGTCGGGCCGCTTCGGCGTGACCAGCCACTATCTGAGCAACTGCACCGACATCCAGATCAAGATGGCCCAGGGCGCGAAACCCGGTGAGGGCGGCCAGCTTCCGGGCGGCAAGGTGTACCCGTGGGTCGCCGAGGTGCGGCACTCCACGCCCGGCGTCGGCCTGATCTCCCCGCCGCCGCACCACGACATCTACTCGATCGAGGATCTCGCGCAGCTGATCCACGATCTGAAGAACGCCAACCCGCAGGCACGGGTGCACGTGAAGCTCGTCTCCGAGAACGGTGTCGGAACGGTCGCCGCCGGGGTGTCGAAGGCACACGCGGACGTGGTGCTCATCTCCGGCCACGACGGCGGTACGGGTGCGACGCCGCTGACGTCGATGAAGCACGCGGGTGCGCCGTGGGAGCTCGGCCTGGCCGAGACGCAGCAGACGTTGCTGCTCAACGGTCTTCGCGACCGCATCGTCGTGCAGGTCGACGGTCAGCTCAAGACCGGGCGCGATGTCGTGATCGCCGCCCTGCTGGGCGCCGAGGAGTTCGGCTTCGCCACCGCGCCGCTGGTCGTGTCGGGCTGCATCATGATGCGGGTCTGCCACCTCGACACCTGCCCGGTCGGTGTGGCGACGCAGAACCCGGTGCTGCGCGAGCGGTTCACCGGTAAGCCCGAATTCGTCGAGAACTTCTTCATGTTCATCGCCGAAGAGGTCCGGGAGATGATGGCGCAGTTGGGCTTCCGCACCGTCAACGAGATGGTCGGCCAGGTCGGCGCGCTGGACACCACGAAGGCCGCCGAGCACTGGAGGGCCTACAAGCTCGATCTCGCGTCGGTGCTGCACGAGCCCGAGTCGGCCTTCATGAACCAGGACCTGTACTGCAGTTCGCGTCAGGACCACGGCCTCGACAAGGCGCTCGACCAACAGTTGATCGTGATGTGCCGCGAGGCGTTGGACTCCCAGACGCCGGTGCGGTTCTCGACCACGATCGCCAACGTCAACCGGACGGTCGGCACGATGCTCGGCCACGAGGTCACCAAGGCCTATGGCGGGCAAGGCCTTCCGGACGGCACCATCGACATCACCTTCGACGGCTCGGCGGGCAACAGCTTCGGCGCCTTCGTTCCGAAGGGCATCACGCTGCGGGTCTACGGCGACGCCAACGACTATGTCGGCAAGGGCCTGTCGGGCGGACGCATCGTGGTGCGCCCGTCGGACAACGCGCCCGACGACTACGTCGCCGAGGACAACATCATCGCGGGCAACGTGATCCTGTTCGGCGCGACCAGCGGTGAGGTCTTCATCCGCGGCCAGGTCGGCGAGCGGTTCGCGGTGCGCAACTCCGGTGCGCACGCGGTCGTCGAGGGCGTGGGTGACCACGGCTGCGAGTACATGACCGGCGGCAAGATCGTGATCCTCGGACAGACGGGCCGCAACTTCGCCGCGGGCATGTCGGGCGGCATCGCCTACGTCTACGACCCGAACGGTGCGCTGGCGGACAACCTCAACGCCGAGATGGTGGAACTGGAGGGCCTCGACGAGGAGGATCTCGAATGGCTCGTGGGGATGATGCGGGCCCACGTCGACGCCACCGATTCCGCTGTCGGAACACGCATTCTCAATGACTGGGACAACAACGTGAAGCACTTCACCAAGGTGATGCCCCGCGACTTCAAGCGGGTGCTCGAGGCGATCGCGGAGGCCGAACGGACCGGCGCGAACGTCGATGAGGCGATCATGGCGGCCGCCAATGGCTGATCCCCGCGGTTTCCTCAAGTACACCCATCGCGAGACGCCGCAGCGGCGGCCCGTGCCGATCCGGCTGCGCGACTGGAAAGAGGTCTACGAGGACTTCTCGCACGACACCCTGCGCGAGCAGGCGACGCGCTGTATGGATTGTGGGATTCCGTTCTGCCACAACGGCTGTCCGCTGGGAAACCTGATCCCAGAGTGGAACGATCTGGTGCGCAGCGACCGCTGGCGCGACGCGATCGAGCGGCTGCACGCGACCAACAACTTCCCCGAGTTCACCGGCCGGCTGTGCCCGGCGCCGTGCGAGGGGTCGTGCGTGCTCGGCATCAACCAGGATCCGGTCACGATCAAGCAGATCGAGGTCGAGATCATCGACAAGGCCTTCGACGAGGGCTGGGTGACGCCGCTGCCACCGGAGGTCAGGACCGGCAAGAAGGTCGCCGTCGTCGGCTCCGGTCCCGCCGGCCTGGCCGCCGCCCAGCAGCTCACCCGCGCAGGACACACCGTCACGCTGTTCGAGCGCGACGACCGCATCGGCGGCCTGCTGCGTTACGGCATCCCCGAATTCAAGATGGAGAAGCGCCACATCGACCGTCGTCTGGAGCAGATGGCGGCCGAGGGCACCGAGTTCCGCACCAGTGTCAATGTCGGCGTCGACATCACCGCGCAACAGTTGCGCAAGGACTTCGACGCGGTGGTGCTCGCCGGTGGCGCGACGGCGCGGCGCGATCTGCCGATCCCGGGGCGCGAACTCGACGGCATCCACCAGGCGATGGAGTACCTGCCGTGGGCCAACCGGGTCCAGTTCGGAGATCCCGTCACCGACGAGAACGGCCTGCCGCCGATCCACGCCAAGGACAAGAAGGTCGTCATCATCGGCGGCGGTGACACCGGCGCCGACTGCCTGGGCACCGCCCACCGTCAGGGCGCGGCCAGCGTGCACCAGTTCGAGATCATGCCGCGGCCGCCCGAGACGCGTGCCGACTCGACGCCGTGGCCGGTGTACCCGTTGATGTTCCGGGTGTCCTCCGCGCACGAGGAGGGCGGCGAGCGCGTCTACTCGGTCAACACCGAGGAGTTCATGGGCCGCGACGGGCATGTCACCGGGCTGCGCGGTCACGAGGTCAAGATGAACGCGGGCAAGTTCGAGAAGATCGAAGGCACGGAGTTCGAGCTGGAAGCCGATCTCGTGCTGCTCGCGATGGGCTTCACCGGACCGGAGCGCGAAGGCCTGCTGACCGACCTCGGGGTCGAGATCAACGAGCGCGGAAACGTCAGCCGCGACGCGAATTTCGCGTCATCGGTGCCCGGTGTCTTCGTCGCCGGCGACATGGGGCGCGGGCAGTCGCTGATCGTGTGGGCCATCGCCGAGGGGCGCGCCGCGGCGGCCGGGGTGGACCGCTACCTGATGGGGCAGTCCGCGCTTCCCGCCCCGATCAAGCCGACCGCCGTTCCGCAGCGCTGACGCGCTGGCCGGGGTCGGCAGCGTGTCGAGCAAACCGGCGACCGACGACCCGTCGTAGTCACATCTGTCACTTCAGCAACTCCAAAAACATCCGACTATTAATCGGCGCGCCTTCCACAGTTTGCTCACAGGCGGGGTTCTAATGACTTCATGAGGGCGCTGAGGTAAGGTTAGCCCCCGGTCAGCTATCGGTTTCGACACAGGAGTCAGATCCGTGTATGTCAACCCGCTATCCCGGTCTCGGGTGAGCCGAATCGCCTGGTCACTTCTCCGTCATCCCCTGAAGAGCCGCGAATTTCCGGCCAAGGCCGAACGGCTCATCACCGCCGACGAACTCCGTCTGTACGGCGTCTAGCGAACTGGAAAGCGCGATCCCCCTCGCGGGGAGCGTCCACCACCGCCCGTTTGCCGAATCGTTATATTTTCGTGACCGTCAGAAATGACGGCTAACTCCGCAGACCCGACGCCACGATCGCGTCCGCCAGCGGTTCCAGCACGGCGGGATCGTGCGGTGGCGGCAGATAGATGATGGCCAGGTCCAGGCCCTCCTCACCGAGGGCCGCGGCTTCCTCGACCGCCTTGCCGTAGTCGAGGTCCGAGCTCAACCGGACGTGGGCCGACAGCATGATCTCCCTGGGATCCCGCCCGATGTCCGCGCAGTGGCCGGCCAGCACGTCGCGCTTGCGGGCGAACTCCTCGGGCGTTCCGCCGACGAAGTTCCAGTGCTGCGCGTACCTGGCGGTGATCCTCAGCGTGCGTTTCTCGCCGCTGCCCCCGATGCAGATCGGCGGATGCGGGCGCTGCGGGCCCTTCGGCTCGTTGCGGGCGTCCTTGAGTTGGTAGAACTTGCCGTCGAACGACGTCGTCTCCTGGCTCAGCAGACTGGTGAGCACCTCACACGCCTCTTCGAAGCGGTCGAACCGTTCGCGTATCGAACCCAGCTCGATTCCGTATGCGCCGGACTCCTCCTCGTTCCAGCCCGCGCCGATGCCGAGTTCCAAGCGCCCGTTGGACACGATGTCCAGTGCGGCGGCCATATTGGCGAGCACGGCGGGGTGGCGGTAATGCACACCGGTGACGAGTACGCCGACGCGCAACCGCTCGGTGGCCTGCGCGAGCGCCGTGAGCGTCACCCAACCCTCGAGGCACGGGCCGGTGGAGTCGGAGGAGATCGGATAGAAGTGATCGAACGTCCAACCGGACTCGAACACATCGATCTGGTCGGCCGCCTTCCACACGGCGAGCATGTCGGCCCACGTGGTGTCCTGCGGTGAAGTCTTGAAAGCGAATCTCACCGAATCGAGGTTAGTCCCGCTTCGCTGACGGTTCCCTGTGAGAGAGCGGCTATTCGGTTTCGCCGTATTCGTCGAACCAGTGCGCGAGCTTGCCGCGTCGGCTCACGGCCCGCAGCCGGCGCTCGGCCACCGCGCGGGTCTTGGTGGTGGTGACGATCAGCAGTTCGTCGCCGATCGCGATGCGGGTGTCGGGCTGCGGGACGAACGTGCGGCCGTTGCGGATGATCAACGTGATCACGCTCGGATCGGGCAGCCGCAACTCGAGCACCGTGACGTTGTGCAGCCGCGACGGCGCCTGCACCGTCATCGTCAGAAGTTCGGCGTCCAACACGTCGAGAGGGGCCGACTCCACCTGGATCTCGCGGGTCGCCTCCTTCGGGATCAGCCCCAACCGGTGCGCGACGAAGCGCAGGCTCGGGCCCTGCACCAGCGTGAACACCACCACGAGGATGAACACCATGTTGAGCAGGCGGACGCTGTCGGGCACGCCGCCCACGATCGGAAAGGTGGCCAACACGATCGGAACGGCGCCGCGCAAACCCGCCCACGACACGAAAACCTGTTCACGCCACGGTATTCGGAACCACACGAGGGACAGGAACACCGAAAGCGGCCTGGCGACGAGCAACAGCACCAGGCCGGTCACGATGCCGGGCACCACCTCCACACCGAGGTCGCTGGGGTCGACGAGCAGGCCAAGCAGAACGAACAGGCCGATCTGCGCCAGCCAACCGAGCCCCTCGGCGAACGAGCGCGTCGCCGAACGGTGCGGCAGGCCGGTGTTGGCCAACACCACCGCGGCCAGGTAAGCGGCGAGGAATCCGCTCGCGTGTGCGGCGCCGGCCGCGGCGAACGCGACCATGCCGAGGGCGAACGTGGCCAACGGGTACAGGCCCGAGGCCGGAAGCGCGACGCGGCGCAGCGCGATCGAGCCCAGAAAGCCGACGCCCAGACCGACCACCGCGCCGACCACGAGCTCGTAGACCACCTCGGTGAGCGCGTGCACGGGCGACAGCTCCAGCGGCGCAACGCTGAACATCAGCACGAGGATGACGGCCGGGGCGTCGTTGAAGCCGGATTCGGCTTCCAGCAGGCCCGCCACCCGGCGCGGCAGGGGCACCACGCGCAGCACCGAGAACACCGCGGCGGCGTCGGTGACGGAGACGACGGCGCCGAGCAACAGCGACAACTGCCAGTCGATCCCGAGCAGCAGGTGCGCCCCGGCGGCGGTGACCAGCATGCTGACCGCGACCCCGAGGGTGGCGAGCGCACCCGCGGGCGCGAGCACCCGCCGGATGTCGGAGAACCGGGTCGTCAGACCGCCTTCGACGAGGATCACCGCCAACGCCACCGTGCCGAGGTGGTCGGCGAGCAGATAGTTGTCGAAGTCCAGGCCGAGCCCGTCCTCGCCGACGATGACGCCGACACCGAGGAAGAGCAGCAGGCTCGGCAGCCCGACACGGCTTGCGGCCCTGGTGGCGACGATGCTCGCCAGCAGCACCACCCCAGCGAGCAGCAGCACGAGATAGAGCTGCTCGAGGGTCATTCGATCGCCGTTCGGGAGCGGGTGGGTGGTGTGAGGTGCAGTAAAACACCTACCACGGGTGGTGACCCGTCGGTCTCGCCCTGTAGCCGCGCGGTAAGCGGCGACGATGGGTCAGTATGGGTGCGTGATACGGCTTGGCTGGCGGCGCTCCGATGCCCCGCATCGCGTCGAGGAACGGCTGATGATGCGCGTCGGCATCGCCGGCGCCGGGGCCGTCGGCCGGTCGGTCGCGCAGGAGCTGATCGACTACGGCCACAAGGTGCTGTTGATCGAACACAACGTGCGGCACTACGAGCCGCAGTCGGTCGCCGGCGCCGAATGGCTGCTCGCCGATGTCTGCGAGTTGACCTCGCTGGAGGAGTCCGGTCTGCAGATGTGCGACGTGGTGATCCTGGCCACCGGGGACGACAAGGTGAACCTGGCGGCCGCCCTGTTGGCGAAAACGGAGTTCGGCGTCGGTCGCGTGGTGGCCCGGGTCAACGACTTGCGCAACGAGTGGTTGTTCACCGAGGCGTGGGGCGTCGACGTGGCGGTCTCCGCGCCGAGCGCGCTGGTCGCGGCGATCGAGGGCGCGATCGACATCGGCCACGTGGTGCGGTTGATGCAGTTGCGGCACGGCCAGGTGAGCTTGGCCAAACTGACGCTGCCCGAGGGCGATCCGCTGGTCGGCCGGCGGATGCGCGACCTGCCGCTGCTGGAGAACACCGCGCTGGCGATCATCATCCGCGACAGCGGCATCGTGCTGCCGAAGCCCGACGATGTGCTGGAAGCCGGTGACGAGATGCTGTTCCTCGCCGGCGGCGGCACGCACGGTGAGGTCGCGGCGCTGGTCCAAGGCGCGCTCGATCCGGGGTCGGTCAGGACACCCGACGGCTGACGTGGGTTCGGGCGTGTGCGATCGCCTCGTCGAGTGAATCCATCAAGTGGTTCTCGTGACGCAGTGAGTCGAATACGCCGACGTTCGTGAGCAGGCTCATGTGCTCCGGCCGCACACCCTTGATGATCACCGTGATGCCGCGAGCCTCCAGCTCCGTCGCGATCTGCGCCAATGTGTTGGCGCCGGTGGCGTCGAGCATGCCCAGCTGGCTCAGCCGAATGATCACCACCGAGGTACGCGGATGGTCGGCATCGGTGATCTCGTTCGAAATGCGTTCGGCCACACCGAAGAACATCGCCCCGTCCAGTCGAAGAAGCGCGATCTCCTCGTCGCCGGGTTGCCGGGGACCCGGAAGGTCCTCCCGAGTGACACTGCTTCGCCGGGCCACCCCGCGCAACGCGAAGAACGCCGCGACGACGACTCCGATCTGCACGGCCTCGATGAGGTCGAAGCACACCGTGATCGCGGCCGTGAGCGCGAACGTCACCGCGTCGGAGCGAGTGGAGCGCAGGATCTTGCGAATGTTGGACACGGAGACCATGCGGAACGACGTCACCATCAGCACACCGGCCAACGCGGACAACGGTATTGCGGAAACGGGTCCGGTGGCCAGATAGACGACCCCGAGCAGGACCATCGAATGCACGATGGCCGCCACCCGGGTACGCGCGCCGGACCTGACGTTCACGGCGGTCCTGGCGATGGCCCCGGTCGCGGGCATCCCACCGAACGCGCCCGACGCCACCGATGCCAGGCCCTGGCCCACGAGTTCGCGGTCGGGGTCGTACGGGCCCGTCGGCGCCATGGTCGCGGCGACCCGCGCCGACAGCAAGGACTCGATCGCCGCCAACGCCGCGATCGCCAGCGCGGCACCGACGAGGGTTCGCATCGCACCGACGTCGACGTGGGGCAGCACGGGCGTGGGCAGGTGGGACGGAAGCTCACCGATGCTGACGACCGAAATGTTCAGAGCCACAACGGCTATCGTCACGATGATCACGGCGGTCAACGATTCGGGGATGCCTCGGTGCAGCCGGGGCAGCGTCACCATCAGTACCGCGACCACCGCCACCACGGCCAGCGTCTTCGCGGCCGACGCCCAATCCGTTTGTCTGACAACGTTCCACGCGATCGACAGGGTCCGCCCGCCCGCGGGGCTGTCTTGGCCCAAGGCCGCGGGTACCTGCTGGAGGAAGATGATGGCCGCGATACCGAGGGTGAACCCCTCGATGACCGGCCAGGGGATGAATGTGACGGCACGGCCCAGGCCGGTGACACCGGCGGCGAGCACGAGCAGGCCGGCCAACACCGTCACGAGCGCGATGCTGCCCAGGCCGTACTGGGCCACGATCGGAGCGAGCACTACGGCCATCGCGCCGGTGGGGCCGGATACCTGTACGTGGGATCCGCCGAAGACGGCGGCCACCAGACCGGCGACGACGGCGGTGACCAGTCCGGCGGCCGCGCCGACGCCCGAACTGATCCCGAAGGCCAGCGCCAGGGGCAGGGCGACCACGCCGACCGTGATTCCGGCCAGGATGTCGCGCCGCCACGATCGGGGCACTTCGGCGTAGTCACGACGGTTCGGAAGTAGGCGAGCGAGGTTGCTCGCAGCGGCAGTGATCACTCGTCACCCCGCAGCGGGGGGAGCGCCTTGAGCGCCTCCCACTGGTCCCGCTGAGAGCCGAGAACATCGGCGAGGAAGGTTCTCGCGATGATCAGGAGCTCGGAGATCTTGGGGTGGGCGAGTTCGTAAATCACCGCATTGCCGACGCGCTGTGCCGACACCACGCGGTGACGCTTGAGCACGGCCAGATGCTGCGACAGCAGGGTCGGCTCGAGGTCGGTCTCGGCGAGGATCTCGCTGACCGGCGTCGGCCCACCGCTCGCGGACAAGATCTCGAGGACCCGTATGCGCGCGGGGTGGGCCAGCGCCTTGAACAGGTTGGCCTTGATCTCGTAGAGCGGCAGCTCGGGGCCGCCGGGGAAGCGATGTGGCATGCGTCTCACTGATTGATGGATTGAATAAATTCGCAATCCACTATATCCGGCCCGAGCCGCGACGAGCAAAACGGGCACACTGGAGTGATGGACCCCGTCATCGCCTTGCGGCAGATCGCCTACTACAAGGACCGTGCGCGCGAGGACCCGCGACGGGTGATGGCCTACCGCAACGCCGCCGACGTCGTCGAAGCGCTCTCCGACGCCGAACGCGACCGTCACGGCACCGCTAACAGTTGGCAGTCGCTGCCCGGCGTCGGGCCCAAGACCGCGAAGGTCATCGCACAGGCATGGGCGGGGCGCGAGCCCGATGTGCTCGTCGAACTGCGTTCCAACGCAGAGGATCTCGGGGGAGGCGACATCCGTTCGGCGCTGAAGGGTGATCTGCACGTGCACTCGAACTGGTCGGACGGTTCCGCCCCGATCGAGGAAATGATGTCGGCGGCAAGGGATCTCGGACATGAATACTGTGCGTTGACCGATCATTCGCCACGCTTGCGCATCGCCAACGGCCTCTCGGCCGACCGGTTGCGTCGGCAGCTCGACGTCATCGACGAGCTGCGCGAGACGGTGGCCCCGCTGCGGGTCCTCACCGGCATCGAGGTCGACATCCTCGAGGACGGCTCGCTCGATCAGGAGGAGGACCTGCTCGAACGGCTCGACATCGTCGTTGCCAGCGTGCATTCGAAGTTGTCGATGGATGCCCCGGCGATGACGCGCCGCATGCTCAAGGCCGTCGCCAATACGCACACCGACGTGTTGGGCCACTGCACCGGCCGGCTGGTCACCGGCGGGCGCGGAATGCGGCCGGAATCGAAGTTCGACGCCGAGAAGGTGTTCACCGCCTGTCGCGACCACGGCACGGCCGTCGAGATCAATTCGCGGCCGGAGCGCCGCGATCCGCCGACCCGGCTGCTCAAGCTCGCGCTCGACATCGGTTGCCTGTTCTCGATCGACACCGATTCGCACGCGCCGGGACAGCTGGAGTTCCTCGGATACGGGGCGCAACGGGCGCTCGATGCCGAGGTGCCGGTGGACCGCATCGTCAACACCTGGCCCGCCGATCGACTGGTGGCGTGGGCGGGATCATGAAATTCGTCCGCGGTTAACCGACCCGAACCGGGTACAGGGAGTCTGTGAGACGAAAAATCGGTGAGACGGCCGCGGCGCTCGGCGCCCGCGCGGCGGAACTGGCGAGCGCAGCGGGTGAGACGGCCGGGCGCATCGTGCGTCGTGTGAGTGGGGAACCCGAGGACCGGGGTGCTGCGGCGCCGGCGGAGAAGACGCCCGCCAAGAAGGCCCCGGCCAAGAAGGCGACCGCGAAGAAGCTGCCCGCCAAGGCGCCGGCGAAGAAGCCGGCCAAAAGGTCGGTCCCCAAGATGCCCGCCAGCACGGCGGCGGCCAAGGCTCCGGTCAAGAAGGCGGCGGCCAAGAAGGCGCCCGCCAAGAAGGGTGCGGCGAAAAAGACTGTGCCGCCGATGAAGTCGGCGAAGACGGGGGCCGCCAACCCACCGCCGGATCCCGCGCGCGCGGTCAAGAAGGCGACCGCGAAGAAGGTGCCCGCCAAGAGGGTGCCCGCCAAGAGGGTGCCCGCGAATAAAGCGCCGGCCAAGAAGGCGAAGGCCCAGCCGCGCAAGGGCCGGCCCGGTCAGTCCGGTAGCTGAGGCATCTCGAGGCCGGGGTCGCGACCGAGCTGGGCGCCGCGCGTCACCGCCGCATTGCCGTAGCGCTGACGCACCTGGTCGATCGCGTCGTCGACCGCGGTGGTGTCCTGGCTTTCCTCGAAGGGCAATTCGAGCTGCTGCGCGCCGTCGCGGTCGATGTTGGACACCGCGAACCCGATCAGGGTGAGACCGCGCTCGGCGATCAGTGGCGCCGCGGCGGCGACGAGCCCTCGCGCGGCGTGCAGGACCACCTCGGTCGATGCGGTCGCCCGCGGCATCGTGTGCGAGCGGGTGGCCCGGCCGAAGTCGTCGAACCGCAGCCGCAGGACCACGGTGCGCCCGGTGCGGCCCGCCTTGCGCATCCGCCGGGTGATGCGGTCGATCAGATTGAGCACGACGGCGTCGACCTCGTCAGCGGACATCGTGTTGCCGCGACGCCCCAGAGCGCGCTGCGCACCGACCGAGCGTCGACGCACGCCGGTGACCACCCGACGCCGATCGATGTTGTGCGACAACGCGAACAGCCGGCCGCCCATCGCGCCGCCGACGAGGGAGCCCAGCGTGGACTCGCTCAGCTCGGCCACGTCGGCCACGGTCTCGATGCCGTAGGAGTGCAACTTCTCGGCGGTCTTGGCGCCGACGCCCCAAAGCCGGCGCACGGGCAGGGGATGCAAGAAGGCCAGTTCGCGATCCGGCGGCACGAGCAGCAGCCCGTCGGGCTTGGCCTCCTGGCTGGCGACCTTGGCGAGAAACTTCGTGCGCGCGATGCCGACGGTGATCGGCAGGCCGATCTCGTCGCGGACCCGCGTGCGCAGCCGGGCGGCGATCTCGACCGGGGTGCCCGACACCCGCCACAGACCCGATACGTCGAGGAAGGCTTCGTCGACCGACAGCGGTTCGACCACCGGGGTGGTGTCGTGGAAGACCTCGAAGACGGCGCGGCTGGCCTGTGAATACGCCGACATGCGGGGAGGCACGACGATCGCGTGCGGGCAGAGGCGGCGCGCTTCCCGCCCACCCATCGCGGTGCGCACGCCGTATGCCTTGGCCTCGTAGCTGGCGGCGAGTACGACCCCGGCGCCGACGAGCACCGGCTTGCCCCGCAGCGACGGGTCGTCGCGCTGTTCGACCGAGGCGTAGAACGAGTCGAGGTCGGCGTGCAGGATGCTCGCCGAATCCGCCCCGGGACCGATGGACACGAACATATGTTCGCATCGAGGGCCGACTAGTGGCGAGTCTTGCCGTAGATGCTCGTGACCCAGATGTGGGCGAGCGTGTCGACGAGCTGCTCCGGGTCGACCGCGGGCTGCTCGGCCGCGAAGGCCGCGAGCATCGTGCGCTCGTTCATCAGGTTCAACGACGTCGCGAGGTCACGCGCCGGAATGGTCTCGGGCGCCTCGCCGCGTGCGCGTTCGGTTTCGATCGACGCGGTCGTGTGGTCGATCCACTTCTGCATGAAGCTGGACCACCGCGTGCGCACGTCGGGGTTGGTGGGCCGGGCCGCCGCACCGGCGAGCGTCACGGCGCGGTGCGCGCCGAAGGTCCGGAACAGGGCGTTGATGGCCCGCCAGACCCCGGCGGGATCGACCGCGGTGTCCATGCCGCCCATCGCGGCGTCGGCGTTGCGGTCGGCCTCGTCGATCACCTGGTCGACGAGCGCACGGAGCACCGCGTCCTTCGACTGAAAGTAGAAGTAGAAGGTCGGACGCGAGATGCCGGCGCCTTTGGCCAGGTCGTCCACCGAGATGTCGGCCAGCGGGCGTTCCTCGAGCAATGCCTCGAGCGTCGAGAAGATCGCCTGCTCACGGTCGTCGCCCGACGGCCTGCCGGACCGGCGCCCCTTCGGCCCGCGGGACTGGCTCACGGTGGTCACATCGGCTGACTTTACACGATGTCGATTTTCTCGACACACCGTTGACTGACTCGACACACCGTTGATACGCTCCGGTACCATGACCGAACACCTCGACGTCGTCATCGTCGGAGCCGGCATCTCCGGCATCAGCGCCGCATGGCACCTGCAGGATCGCTGCCCGACCAAGAGCTACGTGATCCTCGAGCGCAGGGCGAACCTCGGCGGGACCTGGGACCTGTTCAAGTACCCGGGCATCCGCTCCGACTCGGACATGTTCACGCTGGGCTTCCGGTTCAAGCCGTGGACGTCGGAGAAGGCGATCGCGGACGGGCCGTCGATCATGGCGTACCTCGAGGAGACGGTGGCCGAGTACGGCATCGACAAGAACATTCGCTACCAGCACCGCGTGCTGTCGGCGAACTGGTCGGACGAGGACAACCACTGGACCGTGCGCGTCGACCGGGACGGTGAGGAAACCGAGATCACCGCGTCGTTCCTGTTCGCCGCGAGCGGCTACTACAACTACGACGAGGGCTACACCCCGGAGTTCGTCGGCCGCGACGACTTCGAGGGCACGATCATCCACCCGCAACACTGGCCCGAGGACCTCGACTACCGGGGCAAGAAGATTGTCGTGATCGGCAGCGGCGCGACCGCGGTCACGCTGATTCCCGCGCTGGCCGACTCGGGCGCCGGTCACGTCACGATGCTGCAGCGTTCGCCGACCTACATCGGCGCGCTGCCCGACGTCGACCCGTTCGCCGTCCAGACCAAGAAGGCGCTGCCGGAGAAGGTGGCGTACGTGCTCAACCGGTGGAAGAGCATCCTGTTCCAGTCCGCGCAGTACCAGATCAGCAGGCGCTTCCCGAATTTCATGCGCAAGCAGCTGATGACGATGGCGCAGCGTCGGTTGCCCGAGGGCTACGACGTGGACAAGCACTTCGGCCCCCGGTACAACCCCTGGGACGAGCGACTCTGTCTGGCGCCCAACGGCGATCTGTTCAAGACCATCCGCAAGGGCAAGGCCGACGTCGTCACCGACACGATCGAGCGGTTCACCAAGACCGGCATCAAGCTCGCCTCCGGTGAGGAGCTGAGCGCCGACATCATCATCACCGCAACGGGTTTGAACCTGCAGCTGTTCGGCGGGGCGGCGATCATGCGCAACGGCGAGCCGATCGAGCTGAACGAGACCATGGCCTACAAGGGCATGATGCTGACCCACATGCCGAACATGGCGTTCACGATCGGCTACACCAACGCGTCGTGGACGCTGAAAGCCGACCTGGTCTCGGAGTTCTTCTGCCGGGTGCTGAACTACATGGACGCCAAGGGATTCGACCGCTTCGAGCCCAAGCATCCCGGCAACAGCGTCGACGAGCGTCCGCTGATGGACTTCACCCCGGGGTACGTCCTGCGCGCGCTGGACTACCTGCCGAAGGCCGGACACGTCACGCCGTGGCGGCTCAAGCAGAACTACCTGCTCGATCTGCGGTTGATCCGTCGTGGCAAGGTCGACGACGAGGCGCTGGAGTTCACCAAACACCGTGCGTCGGTGCAGGCTTCGGCCTAGTTCGGCATCAGGGGGCGACCACGACGATGCCGTCGTCGTCGCTGTAGGCGAGGTGGCCCGGCTCGAACACGACGCCGCCGAACTCAACGGAGACATCGCGTTCGCCCGCACCGGTTTTCGTGCTCTTGCGCGGATTGGTGCCGAGGGCCTTGATGCCGATGTCCAGGGTGCGCAGCGTCGCGGAGTCGCGGACGGCGCCGTTGATGATCACACCGGCCCAGCCGTTTTCGACGCCCAGGCCCGCGATGACGTCGCCGACCAGAGCCGAGTGCAGGGACCCGTCGCCGTCGATGACGAGCACGGCGCCGTTGCCGGGTTCGGACAGCACCGACTTCAGCAAGGCGTTGTCCTGGAAGCACTTCACCGTGACGATCGGCCCGGCGAACTCGGCGCGTCCGCCGAACTGGCGCAGTTGCAAATCGCAGCTGCGGACGTCGGGGCCGATGTCGTCGACCAGGTCGGCGGTGGGGCGGGGTTCGATGCTCACCGGTCGATGTTAGCGACGATGATGTCGTGCACGAACTGGGCCAGTCCGGGCTCGGCGTCGTCGTAGTAGCGCTTGAACCGCTCGTCGGCCAGGTACATCTCGGCCAGGCTCACGTGCATCTCGTGGTCGCAGTCGTAGAACCGTTCGATGTTGGCGCGATGCCAGGCCGCCAGTTCGTCCGCCCGCCGCGATCCCGGTGCGACGCCATCGCGGTGGGCGTCGACCAGAGCGGCCAACAGCGCGTCGTTGTCGGCCTTGAACTCGATCCAGTCCCGTTTGGTCATCCGCGCGGTGCGCTGCTGCGACTGGGCCCACGCGTCCGTACCGCCCCAGCGCTCCTCGGACTCCTCGGCATATTCGTCGAACACTGCGCTGCCGAAGATCTCCACCTGTTCCTCGGCCGTCAGTTGGATTCCGCTGCGGTGTCCGCTCATCAGTTCCTCCACTGCCTTGATCGTGTGTTGCAGGTGGTCCGCCCGCTCGAGCAGGAGTTGGTGCTGTCGTCGAAGGTGGTCGAGCACATCGCCCCCGCCGTCGAGCAGGTCTCGGATCTCCTCGAGGGACATGTCCACCGACCGGTACACCAGCACCAGATGGAGCCGTTCGATATCGACATCTGTGTAGCCGCGGTAGCCCGCCGGCGTGCGGAAGCTCGGCACCACCAGACCGATGTGGTCGTAGTGGTGCAGGGTGCGCACCGAGACACCGGTGAGGGCGGCCACCGCGCCGACGGTCATGGCGTCCATAGCGCCACTATCGACCCTGACGTCGCGTCAGGGTCAAGGGTTTGATCAGTCCTCGTCGCCGCCGCGGCGGATCAACAGCACGACGATGATCGCCAGCACACCCGCCGCGATCGCCACCGCGACGGGCATCCGCGAGGGCTCCGGCCCGATCATCGGTGTCGGCTCCGGACCCGACACCGGGTTGGCGGCGCTGGCGACGGTCGACTTCGCCTGCGCCGCGGCCTCTTTCGCGGCGGACACGAGGTCGTTGTTCTTGGCGGCCGGTTCGGTCGCGGGCGTCTTCTTCGCCGGCTCCTTCGCGGGAGCTTTCTTGGCGGGAGTCTTCTTGGCCGCCTTCTTGGCCGGCGCTGCCTTCTTCACCGCCTTCTTGGCGGGGGTCTTCTTGGCGGCCTTCTTCGCGGGCGTCTTCTTGGCGGGGGTCTTCTTGGCCGGCGCCGGGGGGATCAGGGGGTCCGGCGAGGCGCTCGCGGACTCCGCGGCAGCCGGCGGCGGGGTCGACTCATCCGCCGGTGGTGAGCCCTGCGGCTGTTCGTCGGGTCGGCCCTGCTGGTCTGCCATCGGGCTGCTCCTTTGCAGTGTCTCGGCGCCAGGCCGGCCGAGCGGGCGACCGGCCGTCGATCGGTCCTATCATGCCAGGTCGCATATGGCGCTAACCCGTGACGGCCAGACCGGCCGCCAGCGTCAGCGCGACGATCATCAGCGCCGTCTCCACCCGCGCCCGGGTCCGCGACGCCACCGCCGACGCGCGATGCGACCGAGCGGCCGGCACCCACATGGTGCGGTTGCGCCAGCCGAGGACGACGAGGACGACCGTCGCCGCGATCTTGGCCGACAACAGCCGCCCGTAGCCGGTCGCATACAGCTCGGCCGGCGCGCCCAGCCGGACCGCCGCCCCCACGATCCCGCCCGCGAGCAGGACCAGCACACAGACCAGCGACAACTGCGAGAAACGGGGCAACATCCTGGCCCACTGACCGCGATGGTCGACGGTGAGCACCAGCGCCGCCAGCGCACCGCACCACAGCGCGGCGGCCAGCGTGTGCACCGTGACCGCGACGCCACCCAGCGGGCTCTCGGCGAAGTGTCCGGTCAGCTGGCGGGCGGCGACGCCGACCGCCGCGGTGCCGATCATCGCGACGTTCCACGACGCGGTCCGCGGTGCGACCAGCGAAGACACTGCTACCGCCGCCGCGGCGACGGCCGCAAGCAGGCCCGCCCGCCCGGGCGTCGTCGCCGTCGCGAAATCCGCTGCGGTCTGCACGCCGAGCCGCGATATCGGCAGCGCGGCGGCCTCCGCGGCCGCGACGAGCTGCCGGGCCAGCTCGGCCAGCAGCCACAGCACGGAGGCGGCGGCCAGCGGCCTCGTCGAGCGGATCAGCAACTCGCCGCGGTGGCGCTGCCCGTCGAGCATCGGCACCACGGCCAGGCCCAGCGTGACGACCGCCGCGCAGTCGGCCAGCACCCGGACCGTCGTGCCGCTCACCGACGCCTGCGGGTGGGCCAGCGCCAACGCCAGGCCCGCCGCGGCCGCCGCGAGCAGCACCCCGACCGCTACCGTGCGTCCGCGGGTCACGGGCGGCGCCGCACCGCCCACACCGCCGCCGCACCGATGACGACCACCGCGCCCACGAAGAACGGCCAGACCGGAATCGCATCGTCGGTGGAGGTCTCCGCAGGGGGAGCGGCCGGCGGGCCCGGCGTCCCGGTCCCCTGCACGCTGAGCTCGAACGACCAGGACCCGTTGACGACGTGGCCGTCGGCCGAGGTCGCCCGGTAGTTCACCGTGTAGCGCCCAGGGGGGCCGAGCGGTCGCACGCCGACGCGCAGGACAGCGCCCTGCACCTGCGGTTCGCCGGTCGACCACAGGTTTCGGTCGGGGCCGACGACGGTCATCGCCGCGAACTGCGTCTGCAGCGCCTCGCTGAACGTCGCCGACACCGTCGTGGGTGTCTCGGTCAGCCGGGCGTTCTCGGCCGGATCCGTCGCGATGCGGGTCGCGTGCGCGGATGCGGGACCGGCACCGGCCAGCATCCCGGCGGCCAACCAGAGAATCACGAGCACTCCGGCGCCGATCCGTCTCATGCCCGCCGCCTTCCGATCAACGCCACGGCGACCGCGATCACGGCCACGCCGAGCGCCCCACCGGCCAGCCATCGCGTTGCGGTGTCGGCCGCCTGCGGCGCGGCCGCTCCGGTCAGCGCGAGCGCCGGCGCGGGGTGCTCGGGTTCGGCGCCGTCGGGTGTGGCGGGCTGATCCCAGTGCACGACGGTGCCGTCGTCGTAGGTCTGGGTCGCGGGAAAGCTCACCGAATCGCCTTCGGGGAGCTTGACCGACGCCCGGAACAGCGCGAACTGGTCCGGAGAGATACCGGTTCCCGGTGCCGCCGTCCAGGTGATGGAGCGCACGGTCCCCGCGGCCGTGTCGCGGTCGAGGCGCGCCGTCCAGCCCGGCATGACCTCCGTTCGCACCGAGGTCAGGCTGGGCAGTCCGACGGTCACTTCCGTGGTGAGCGCGCCGGTGTCGGATTCGCCGGGCACGCGGAACGTGAGCACCGCGTAGTCGCCGGCGTCGGCGTGGTCGGCCTCGACGCGGACGTGCGCCGACGCGGGACCCGCGAGCGCGACCGTCGACGCCGCCGCGGCGACGGTGATGAGGGCGCGCAGCGGCGCCCTGGTGATGGTTCTCATCGAATGTGGCTTTCTTTTTCGTGGGTGAAGTCGATCAGCTGACGAGGCTGACCGGCGGCCCACGGTGAGACACCGACGCGGCGAGAAGCAGCGCAGAGCGAAGCGGTTGGTCGGCGCGATGCGCGACGCGGCGTACCTGCGGTGAGACCGGGCGGCATCCGACGCGCACAACCGCGCGCACCGCGCGCGACACCGCCCGGCACAGATGCTCGCCGGTGGCGATCAGCGCAGCGCCCACGCCGACCGCGACCGCGTGAGCGGCCACCATCGTGACCGTCGGCGCCGCGTGGGCGTGCCCGGAAGCGCCCAGCAGGACGTGGCCGGCGACCTGTCCGGATGCCAGAACGGCAAGCAGGACAGGGGTTTCCGAGGCGCGAGGCAACGTCGCGGTCAGCGCGCCCACCGTTGCCGCGAGGATGGCGAGGCAAACCGCGGCGGCGCCGGTCGGCGGTTCGGCGCCGCCGTAGCCGTGCGCGGCGACCGCGAGCGTCGCCGTCAGCAGCCCCGAGGCCACGCCGCGAAGGCGGGCCGCGAAACCGGACGGCGACATGGTTGGGCTCAGCTCACGCCGAGCCGAGCCATCAGGTCGGCGTCGATTCCGTCGAGCTGGCGTTCGATCGACGCGTGCGCCGACCGGCGCCGCGACGGCGGCATGTGCTCGGCGGCGGCCACCGCGGCGGACAGGTCTCCGAGCCGCTCGGTGATCGCGCCGACGAACTGCTTGGTCTCGGCGTCCTTGGGCTTCTTCTCGGCGACGAGTCGCAACGACTGCTCGGCACCGGTGATGCGGGCCGACAACTGCGCGCCGTAGCCGTTGAACTGACCGACCTGGCTCAGCGGCACACCGAGTCTGTCGGCGCGGCGTTGGTCAAGATAGCCGCGCGCGGTGATCGCGGCGCGGTAGGCGACGGGCACGGCGATCGGCGCAAGAAGCCGTGTCACGGTCAGCATCCGACGAATCCGGGTGGGGGAGAACAGTTTGCCCTCGCGTGCGGCCTTCAGTTGCGTCTCGGCGACCTTGAGCGCCGCCCGGTCGCTGTCGCGCTGCGCCTTGATCTGCGCCTTCAGCGCCCTCGTCTCGGCCCGGTTGGCGGCCTTGATGCGACGGGCTTCGTTCTTGGCCGCCAGCTTGGCCTCCAGCCTCGCCTTCGCCTTGATTGCGCGGGCCTCGGCCCTGCGGGTGGCGCGGGTTTTGCGTTTGAACAGGCCCATCCCGGCTGCCTCCCAGTGGTGGTCTCGGCTGCTGACGTCGTCGCTGGGCGCCGTTGTCGGCGCAGCACAACCCTATCGTTCGGCGCGCCCGGGCCGCGGGCGGCTTCCTGCCCGAAGAACCGGTGCGGCTACGCCTTGGCCTGCACCGCCCAATGAGGGCATGCTTGTACCGACCGCAACGTTCGCGAACTGAACCAGAAGCCGCCCCGTCAAGACGGCGGACAGCGCATAGTGAACTGGTCGGAAGGGGGATCCATGCCAGCTAACCGCCGTGTCACCCGCGCGGTCGGGGCCGTACTCGAACTGGCACCGCGGCACGGGGAGGTGTCGCTGACCCGGCTCGTCGAGGCCGTCAGCGAAGACCGTAAACGACCCATCGAGCTCAAGATGGCGGAGCTGCCGCCCGGTGTCTGCGGGCAGTGGCGCCAGTACAACGACCACGACGTCTTCCTGATCCAGAAGGGGCTGCCCGCCTGGGACCGCACGCTGGCCCATGAGCTGGGGCATCTGGTGCTGGGCCACGACGGCATTCCCGTCGCGCAGGCCGCCGAACAGAGCACGGAGTTCGCCAGCTCCGATCTGATCAGCTACATGCTCAACCAGCGGACCGGTTGTATGGGGCCCGCCGGTGAGGAGGCCGAGCAGGAGGCGGAGGATTTCGCCGCCCTGCTGCTGTACCGGCTCGGCAGGCTGCCGTCCGACCGTTCATCGATCGTCCAGGTGCGGCTCGGAGAGGCGTTTGGTTGATCGTCTGGGTGATCGCCGGTCTGCTCGGACTGGCCACCGGCCTACGCATCGGGTGGGCGCTGGTCAACAAGCAGAGCCTGGTGAGCACCGCGATGATCGTCGCGCTGTCGAGCCTGGCGCTGATCGCCGCCCTGAACTGGCAGCCGTTGACCCTGCTGATCGACCGGCTGTTGCGGTGGCCCAACATCTCCCTGGGGTTGTCCCAGCTTGCGCTCGTCGCCTGCGCCGCGGGCAGCTGCGTGATGATCACGTCGGCATCGTCGGTGCGCAAACCGGCCACGATCCGCAAGATCGCGATGGCGCAGTATGCCGTCGCGGCGGTGATCGCGGTGATCACCGCGTTGACCTTCTTCGCCGCCGGCCGGCAGCCCGAGATGTCGGCTCAGGAGTATCTGCAGCGCAATCTGAGCGGTAACTCGCTGCCGTGGCTGCTGCCGCTGCTCTACGTCCTGCTGGCGTTGTCCCTGGTCTCCTGGGCCGGGCTGCGTTATTCGAACCGCAGCCGCCGAGGACGCGCGCTGTTCGTGTTCACCATCGGCATCGTGCTGATCGTCGTGGCATCGGCCTTCTTCTTCCTGCGCGCGGTCAACCGCAGCGGTCCGGTCGGCGTCGGGGCCGCCGCGACGCTGCTGGGCTGCGCGATGGTCGTCGTCGCCGCGGGATCGCTGCTGCCCAGCATCGAGGACTGGTTCGGTGCGCGCCGGGAACTGCGGGTGATCGGCCCGATACTCACCGAACTGGGCCGCAGGCATCCCGACATCGGCATCGGGGTTCGGCCGCGCGGCCCGCTCGTCTTCCGGGTCGCCGAGCGGATGTCGTTGATCTCCGACGCGCTCTACCTGGAAGCCACCGCCGCCGAGCACCAACGCAAGCTGCGGGTGGATCCGGCAGGCACGGTGGCCGATGATGACGCCGAGGACGAGGGCGATCTCGAATCGCCGCCGGTCCCGCCGCGGGAACAGGCTCGGGCGATAGCCGAGTGGATCCATTCCGGAGTCGACGGCGCTTCGGAGGAAAAGCGGGTCGATTTCCCGGGCCTGGGATGGCTGAACCAGCCGAGCGAGTACTCAGACCGCGAATGGATTCTCGAGATCGCGGAGCAGTACCACGCATTGACCCGCCGCGGTGACGCGACGGGTCAAGCAGCGTAGCTGGTCGAGAGGGCTCACTTCGCCAGCCGGGGCGAGGTGAGCCGGGTCAAGCTAATCGTCCAGATGCTCGCGGCGGCGCAGCTCGTCGGCCTTCTGCACGAGGTCCTGCTGGGCCTCCGGCGACAAGCCGACCGTGCGTGCGGCAATACGCCGGACGCCCTCGTCGCGCATGCTGGCGAGCCAGGTCAGCTCCTTGTCGAGCTTCTCGTAGTACTCGTCGTCGGTGAAGTACGCCGGCTTGATACGGAAGAAGTTGGCAAGAGCGGCCATGGTGGCGACCGAGGGGTTCGTGCGGTTGCCGGAGCGCAGCTGCGAGAGGTACGGAGCGGACATGGTGACGCCCTCGGCCTTCAGCGCCGCGATCACCTCGGCGGAGGTGTGCGGGCCGCGTCCCGGCGGGTAGACCGTGTCAAACAGCCGGTTCAGGCGAGCGGCGAACGTCGTGCTCATCGATATGACCTCCACATGCATTGGACGAGCGGTGTACAAGCGGCGTATTTGCTGATCATCGTAGCGAGTGTTGTGGCCACAACCAAGTGCAAACCGGGGAAAAGTTCACCCGCCCCCTCGTCAACCCCCGCAACGTTGCCGGTTACGACGCCCGTAGCGTGCACCGACGCCTCTACCATACGGTGCGACGAAGCAAACTGCCGAGGGTCGGCCGAGCTAGTTTTGCCAGCTACCTCGACAGCGTGCCCGCAGGAAACCGGCTGAGCGCCGCCGGCAACATCGATTGCATGCATTCGGGCGCTGCCCGGCGTTTGCCACGTATCGGACGCATGGTCGCGGGACGCCCGCGGGCGAACGTGCAGGTGGAGCTCAGGCGGGCCGGGTCGACGGCTCCGGTGCGGCCGCCTGCGCGGTGCGGCGCCATAAGAGCCAGGCCACTAGCGCGACGACGGTAACCGAGGCGGTCACGCCGACGGCCACCCACCGCAGTCCGAGGGCACCGTCGAACAGCATCCACAGGCCGAACAGCAGGAACAGGACACTGGCCAGGCCGTGCAGGAACCTCTCGGGCAGCCGCTTGTGCATCAACCTGCCCGCCGCGATCGCCGCTCCGTCGGCCAGCACCATGCCGACCGTCGCGCCGATCCAGACGCCGGCCCAGTCGCGGTCGCTGGCCAGGGCGACGGTGGCCAGCATCGTCTTGTCGCCGAGTTCGGCGAGCACGAACGACGAGACGATCGCCGGGACGACGAAGCGGGGTTCGGCGATCCTGATCTCCTCGTCGTCCCCCTTCTCGCGCCACGTCCACAGTGCGAACAATAGGAACGCGATGGCGGCGACGAAGGCGATCGGGCGTTCGGGCAGCGTCATCCCGAGGAAGTGGCCGATCGCGACCGACAGTCCGTGCACCAGCATCGCGGCGATCCCGACGCCGGACAATACGACCCACCACCGGTGCCGCAGGGAATAGGTCATGGTGATCAGCTGCGATTTGTCGCCCAGTTCGGCGACGAAGACCACGGCCAGGCTGACCAGGATGGCGGCGAGCATTCGGACGACCCTCTCGACGCGTCGCCGACGATGCGGTGCCACCGCTCCGCCGGCTTCGGTCGAAGGTCTCGCCCACCACACCGGGTGCGGGTGTGGTTCGCCGGCCGGGCTTGCGCCAGTGTGTCGACACGACGATTGGGGGCTACTCCCCTTCGCTTACTGAACCGACCATAGCCGCGACCTCGTGGATGCGCCAGTGCCACAGTGTTTTCGGCCAACCGAATCCACCGTTCAGGGACCCGAATGAAATGCTTCGAAAGACCTTATGCCGCAAGGAGCATCGCGAGAATCGCGGTGTCCGGGTGGCTGATCGGGTCGACACCGACGCGGCTCACCATCGACGTCACCGTTCCGTCCGCCTCGGCTTCCACCCACGCGGCACGATGCTCGAGCCCGAGGTGGGGAAGGCCGGGCAGCAGGACGCAGCCGGAGGCCGCACCGTTGCACTCCGGCAGCGACGGCGTGGTTTCCGACGGGGGATGCAGCATCAGCAGGGCCGGCGGCTGGTGCTCGGCGAAATAGCCTGGGGGTACCGCTGATTCGCCGACGACGGTGCCCTCGGCGACGACCAGGCCGACAGTGTTGGGCTCCGGCTCACCGGGTAGCTCTTCGCGGGCGCCGAATATCGTTGTCGTGGAGAGTAATCCAGGAAGCGAAGCGACCCGCACGGCGACCATGAGCAGCTGTGCCCACTCCTTCGTCGAGTCCGGCCAGCGGCCCGAGATCACGAAACCCTTGAGTGAACCGCGTGAATGAAAGGGGGCGACTTCGATCGCCTTGCCCGACTCCCTCTCCATATCGCCTCCGCGCCATCGGTGTTCGGACGCCGGCCCCAGCCGACTGATGGCCCGACACGCCAGTGGGTCGATTTGCTCAGCATGCGGCAGAACTCCACTGGCACGCAAGAGGACACGACTGCTAACGGCCGGAATCTGCCCTGGCGGTCCACAGCACGCGGTACGTTCCCGCCGCCGGGACCCACCCGAAGTCATGGGAGTCGGCGGCACCCGGGGCACCCGGATTGTCCGAACGGGCTTCGAAGATCACGTCGCGCCCCGCCCCGTACACCTCACCGACGCGCTTGACGAGCCACCGTCTCGATTGCCGCGGATCCTGGAACACGCGTAGTTGCCCGCGCCGAATGCTGCCTCCCCGCATGGCCAATAGTCCATCGCCTGGTCGAACGGCCGGGCGCATCGAGTCGTCCACGACTCGGAACAGCCGCAGCGGCCAGCGTCGCGGTGTCTGGTTGCGCCGCACACCAAAAGGGTAAGTTAGGACGCATGCTGCATCGACTGTTCACCAACGCGACCCCCGCCCATGCCCACTGCGATCTCTACTGCGGCGTCTATGACCCCGCGCAGGCCAAGATCGAGGCGCTTTCGTGCCTGAAGACGATTCAGAAGTACCACGACTCCGACGACGAGCACTTCCGCACGCGCTGCATCATCATCAAGGAGCGCCAGGCCGAGGAGGTCAAGCATCATCTGATGGTGCTGTGGGCCGACTTCTTCACCAAGGACCACTTCGAGCAGTTCCCCAACCTGCACCAGCTGTTCTGGGACGGTGTGCACGGCGCCGGTGACGTCAAGAAGTCGCTCGATGCCGCGGTCGCCGAGAAACTGCTCAAGACCATCGACGAGATCGCCGACATCTTCTGGCAGACCGACAAGGGCAAGCAGATGGGTGTCTATCCGCCCGCCTGACCAGCCTGCCCACACCGAAGAGCCGCCGAGTCATCGACCGGCGGCTCTTTTGTGTCCAGTGCAGGACGGGTCAGTACAAGACGATAAGGGCCAAGACGACGAGCAGCACCAGCGCGATCACGCCGGCACGCAGGAACGCCATCAACTGGGACCGGGTGTAGGCGGCGGGTGCCGAGGACTGCCACTCGGTGGGAGGCATAGCCGAACCCGAACCCATCGATGACGTCATGAACCCCTCCTGACCCGCATCTTCAAAGCCTTCCCCCGGTGAGCTCTATCACAACCTGGCGCTGTGACGCCGATCATAACCCTTGTCGTAGCGGCGGAGAAATCGACTCACACCGCTGTCGTGCCGGGCCCGAGGGACACGGGGTTGCGGTTAGGGCGACTAGGGATTTCGCTCGGCCGTCGAAAATCTGTTGATGGGCCCGCCGGAATCCATTGCGCTTATCCACAGTTTTCCTCAGGAAAAACACAGATTCAGCGGCTCACGGCGGGTTGTCCGACGTGGCGGCCTGTGGATGAAGCTGTGGAAATTGTGGATAGGTCGGCATTGCTGTCGGCGCGAACCGTGCGGCGGCATGTCAGCATTGGGGGCATGGACGAGGTCGAGATCGCGCAGGCCGACATCGCCGAGGTGCCGAGCACCTTCGGATCCGGAACGATCCTGCTCGACGTGCGGGAGAATGACGAGTGGGTCCGCGGGCATGCACCGGATGCCCGACACATCCCGATGGGCCAGGTTCCGGCGCGTCTCGCGGAGATCGACCCCGACGCCCGGGTGTACGTCATCTGCGCCGCGGGGGGCCGGTCGCAGCGGGTGGCGCAGTACCTGGCCCGCAGCGGCTATTCACCGGTCAACGTCAACGGCGGGATGTTCGCCTGGGCCGGGGCCGGCCGTCCGGTCGTGACCGACGACGGTGGGCCGGGCGTCGTCTGACGGATCGCTACCCTGGTCGAATGGCCGGGGCGAGGAGCGACATGACGCCGGGAACGCAAGGAGCGACATGATCCCGCGCACGCAAGGAGCGACATGATCCCGCGCACGCAAGGAGCGACATGATCCAGGTGTGTTCCCAGTGTGGAACCCGGTGGAACGTGCGCGACCGGCGCCGGACGTGGTGTCCGCGCTGCAATGGATCGCTGCTGCCGCCATCGACCCCCGCGCCGGCCTCGAACGCCCAGTGGAGCGGCAGGGCGACCGGTAGCGCGGGAGCGGGGCCGGGCCCCGGCGGGCGCCCGCAGTTGCCGCCCGGTTATCGCTGGGTCGCCGTGCGGCCCGGCGCACCGCCGCATCCGCGGCGTCCGAAACCCGTCCTCGGCCCGACTCCGCGCTACGCGACGATCCCGCGGTGGGGTCTGGTCGACCACATCGCACCGGTCGATCAACCGCAGGACGCGCCCCATCGCGGACCGTCGTCGGGCATGGTCCGCGGCACCGTGCTGCTGACTATGGCGGTGCTGGGCGCCGCGGCCCTGATCCACCTGGTGCGCTACGTGTTGCTGATCGTCAACCGGTCGGTGTTGCTGCACCCATGGATCGCCGCAATCGCGACCTGGTTCGGCGTGGTGCTCAGCGTGGTCGCCTTGTTCATGGTGGTGGCCAGCCTGATCGTGTTGACCAACTGGCTCATCGCCAGGCGGGCCGCCGCGTACGCCTTTCGGGGGTCGACCGATCCTCGACCGGCGTGGCGTCTGCAAGCCGGTTGCCTGCTCCCGTTCGTCAACCTGTTCTGGGCGCCGGTGTTCGTCCTCGAGCTGGCGGGCGTCGAGGAGCGGCTCAACCATCTGCGGCGGCCGATCGTGGCGTGGTGGCTCGCGTGGGTCGCCAGCTACGCGGTGTCGATCCTCTCGATCGCGACCAGCTTCACCACCGACGCGCAGGGCATCGCCGACAACACCATGACCACGATGATCGCGTACCTACTGGCGCTGGCGACGCTGCTGCTCGCCGAGAAGGTTCTGTCGGGATTCGAGCGGCGTCCGGTCGAACGGCCGGGCAGGCGCTGGGTGGTCGTCCCCGAGGACGACTCGCGGGCACAGGATCGGCCCGAGCCGGCCGCTGCGGTTGAGTCGCACGGTCAAGACCCGGCAGCATAGGCCCTATGACTGGCGACTCCGAAGCCGCCGACAACGCGACTTCCGGGCCGACGCCCGGGGGTCACCCTTTCGTCGTGGCGCACCGTGGCGCGTCCGCCGACCGTCCCGAGCACACGCTGGCGGCATACGAGCTCGCGCTGAAGGAGGGTGCGGACGGCGTCGAATGCGATGTGCGGCTGACGCGAGACGGACACCTGGTCTGTGTGCACGACCGCAGGGTCGACCGGACGTCCAACGGGACCGGCCTCGTCAGCGACATGACCCTCGCCCAGCTGCGTGAGCTGGACTACGGCGCGTGGCATCCCAGTCGCAATACCGTTGATACACAAAGTGATACGGGGTTGCTCACCCTCGAGGAGCTGATCTCGCTGGTGCTCGACTGGAACCGGCCGGTGAAGCTGTTCATCGAGACCAAGCATCCGGTGCGGTTCGGCGCTCTGGTGGAGAGCAAGGTGCTGGCACTGCTGCACCGGTTCGGTATCGCCGCGCCCGCCTCCGCCGACCTGGCGCGTGCGGTGGTGATGTCCTTTTCGGCCGCCGCCGTGTGGCGGGTGCGCCGTGCGGCGCCGATGTTGCCGACGGTGTTACTCGGCGAGACGTCGCGCTACCTCGGCGGCAGCGCCGCCACGACCGTCGGGGCGACCGCGGTCGGACCGTCGATCGCGACGCTGCGGGAGTATCCGGAGCTGGTCGACCGCGCGGCCGCGCAGGGCCGGGCGCTGTACTGCTGGACCGTCGACCACTTCGAGGACGTGCACTACTGTCGCGACCTCGGCGTGGCTTGGGTCGCGACCAACCACCCCGGCCGCACCAAGGACTGGCTGCAGAACGGGCTGGCGGGCGCGGGCCGCGACTAGTTAGAGGTTGCCGCCCGCGACCTTCGGGGCGGTGTTGTCCGTCGACGGCGAGCCCAGTTCGCGCGCGACGAAATCCTCCAGATGGAAGAGGTTGGCGCCGGCGCGATCGGCGATGCGCACCAGCGTCGTCATCTGTGCGACCTCCTCGACCTGCTCGCCGAGGAACCACTGCATGAACTGCTCGCCGAGGTAGTCGCCCTCATCGCGAGCGACGCCGGCCAGCCGGCTGATCTGCTCGGTGACGGTGCGCTCCTGGTCGAGCGCCAAGGCAAGTGCGTCGCGGGGCGCGTCGAAGGAATTGCGTACCGCGTCGACCCCGGGGATCTCGACCTCGACGTCGCGGTCGAGCAGGTACTGGACCAGCATCATCGCGTGGTTGCGCTCCTCGACCGACTGCCGGTAGAAGTGCCCGGCCAGCCGCGGGAGGTCGGCGCCGTCGAAATAAACGGCGATCGCGAGATATTGCTGCGTGGCCCCGAATTCGTTGCGGATCTGCTCCTGCAGAAGGGCGTGGAATTTGGTGTCGGAAGCTTCGGCAGTGGTCATGGGCGTCACGATAGCCCAGCTCAGAGCGCATTGTCAGTGAAGGTCGACCTAACACAGGCCAGCTTTTCCTAATTGAGGTCATCCTTTGTGACGGCGCTTACAGAACTCAATTCGAGTTTGCTGTGGCGATTTCACGGCTGCGCGTCGAGGACCTCTGCGGGGACTGGCGCGTCAGTACGCAGCGCCTCGAACAGCTCGCCCGCCAGGGCCTCGTCCCACACCACCACCGAGCCCACGTCACCGCTGCTGTATTCGCCGATGGGCACGGTGGTGGTCAGCACGTCGCCCCGCATCGCCCAGGCGAGCCGGGCCAGATTCCACACGTGATCGTCCTCGTTGACCGTGACCGTGCGGGTCGCCGCACGTGCCATCGGATACCAGCGCAGCGGGTTGAACAGCACCGATGGACTGGTGGCGCGGTGCAGCAGCGCGGTCATGAACTCCTGCTGGTGGCGCATGCGGTCCAGGTCGGCGCGGGGAGTGGCCCGGGAGCGGACGAACCCGAGAGCGCTGCGACCGTCGAGTTCCTGGCATCCGGCAGGCAGCTCGATACCGGCCAGCGGGTCGCTGATCGGCTCGGCCGGGCACATCTGCACCCCTCCGACCGCGTCGACCATGGTGGCGAAACCGCCGAATCCGATCTCGGCGTAGTGGTCCATCCGCAGACCGGTCGCCTGCTCGATGGTCTGGGTGAGCAGCTGGGCGCCGCCGAGTGTGAACGCGGCGTTGATCTTGTCGCTGCCGTAGCCCGGGATCGACACGTAGGAGTCGCGGGGGATCGAGACCATCGTGGCCCCGGTACTCGAGGTGATGCCGGGAATGTGCACCAGCAGGATCGTGTCCGTGCGACCGTCGCCGAGGTCGCCACCGGTGGTCAATCGCTCCTGTTGTTCGGGTGTCAGATCCTGGCGGCTGTCCGAGCCGACCAGCAGCCACGTGGTGCCCGCGCCGGACGTGGGCCGCTCGGGATAATCGACCAACGCGGGGATGCGCTGCAGCGACGAGTCCAGCCAGAGACCGCCCGCCACGACACCCACCACGGCCAGCAGCAGGACGACCAACAGCAGGCGTCCCCAATGCCGTTTGCGCCGTGCGCGTTTCGTCCTCGGCGCCTTGGGCGCGGCCGGTGGAGGCGGTGGCTTCCGCGGTGGTGCCGGCGCGCGGCCGGCGGGCGCCCCGGCGCGCATCGGAGGGGGAGGCGGCGGCATACGCGGAGGAGGAGGCCTGCGGGGTGGAGGCGCGGCGGGCCGGCCACCCGAGGGCGGCCTCGGCGGAGGCATCGGTGGCCCGGGCGGAGGTGGCCGGTAGTTGGGGTCACGGCGGATCACCTGTGACGGCTCCCGGCGCGGCCGCGGCGGAGGTTCAAAACCCCCGCGGGGCGGTTGCCGGTTGTCGGTCACCTATAGAAATCTACGTCGCGGACCCGCGTGTTCACCGCAACCAGCCCAGATGACCTGCGGCCAGCGCGTATCCGACGAACGCCACGGCGTCGATCAGCGCATGCGCGACGATCAGCGGCCACAGCCGGCCGGTGCGCAGGTAGACGTAGCCGAACACCACTCCCATCGCGAGGTTGCCCAGTCCCGCGCCGAAGCCCTGATAGAGGTGGTACAACCCGCGCAGCACGCTCGTGGCCACCACCGCGGTCACCGGGTTCACCCGCAGTTGCCGCAGCCGGGTGATCAGGTAGCCGACGACGATCATCTCTTCGGCCCACCCGTTCGCGAACGCTGTCAACAGCAGGACCGGTATGCGCCACCAGGTGTCGTAGAGCTCGGCGGGTTCGACGTTCGCGTTCATGCCGAGCAGGCGGGCGATCTGGTAC
>NZ_CVTB01000312.1 GCF_001050015.1 Mycolicibacterium malmesburyense | reverse complement strand
CCGGCAGGTCGCGGCGGGCCTCGGCGTCGAGGTCGACGAGATCAAGGACTCCGTAGAACAGGAGCCCGCGCCCGAGGATTTCGACGTCGCGGTCGGCACCATCAAGAAGGGCACCGTGGCGGCGGTGCGCTTCCAGATCGAGGGCATGGTCGCAGGCAAGCCGGTGATTGTCGTCGAGCACGTCACGCGGTTGCGTGGTGATCTGCGGCCGGACTGGGCGCAGCCGGCGCAGCCGGGTGGTTCGTACCGCGTCGAGATCACCGGCGAACCGTCCTACGTGATGGACATCTGCCCCACCAGCCGCAACGGCGACCACAACTACGCGGCGATCCTGGCCGCGGCCGGCCGCATCGTCAACGCGATTCCCGATGTCGGGGCGGCCGCGCCGGGCATTCGGACCACCCTGGACATGCCGCTCGTGACCGGCAAGGGGCTGTACGCCGCTCAGTAAGCTGAAGCCCGTTATGAGCGCGCAGCCGGCGGTACCCCTGGACGCTGTAGCCGAAATCGCCGCGAGCCCGCAGGATCCCCGCGTCGGGGCGTTCTTCGATCTCGACGGGACGTTGGTCGACGGGTTCACCGCCACCGCGCATGCGGCCGACCGCATCCGACGCCGACAGGCGCGCATCGGCGAGGTGCTCGGCGTCGTCGAAGCGTCGCTACGATATCGCTTGGGCCGCATGCAATTCGAGAGACTACTCACCCGCGCGGCCGGGTATCTGCGCGGTGAGTCCCTCGCCGAACTCGACGAACTCGGCGAGCGCCTCTTCGTCGAACGGGTCGCGGCGCGGGTGTTCCCTTACATGCACGAGATCGTCCAGGCGCACCAGCGGCGTGGCCACACCGTCGTGCTCAGCAGTTCGGCGTTGACCATCCACGCCGAGCCCGTGGCCCGCTTCACCGGGATCGATCACGTGCTGTGCAACCACTTCGAGGTCGATGGCGCCGGGCGGCTCACGGGCCGCATCACCAAGCCGGTCATCTGGGGAGCCAATAAGTCCACCGCGGTGCAAGCGTTCTGTGAGGCCAATGACGTTGAGCTGCAGCGTAGTTACTTCTACGCCGACGGCGACGAGGACGCGGTGTTGATGGCTCTGGTCGGTAACCCGCGGCCGGTGAACCCCCGCCCCGGACTTGCCGCCAAGGCGGCCGAACACGGGTGGCCGGTGCTCCAGGTCGAGGGGTCGAGCAACCGCAGACGGATGTCGTTCCGGCGGTTCATCGGTTACGACTGAGGTGCTTGGCCGGCGATCCAGCCGACTACCTATCCGGCGGGCGGGGCAATCTCCGGCGGGACCTCACCGGGCGGCGGACCGACGATCTGCCCCGGGAACGGTCTCAGGGTCGGCAGTGGTCGTGACCCCGGTCCCGCGCCCTGGCTTTCGGCAGGAGGAGCGACGCATTTGCCGACATACCCGTCGTCTTGATACACCCCACCGCTGTTCCGGCAACAGACACGGATCTGGGACCTGATGTCGTTAACGCTCTGGTCCAGCGGGTTCTCGGGATCGGTGATCGCGATGCACAAGTCGTAATTCTCGATGTCCCAGCTGTCGTCATCCGGTGCGGCGTTGGCGATCGACGGCGTGGCGACGCCGCCCAAGGCGACCGCTGCCGCAAACAGGACGACCGGCGCCAGCCGACGAAACGGTGCGCGACGGGCAGAGACTGCGTTCATTGTTCCTCCCGGTGACGGTCCCTGGCGCTTCGATCGATCCCCGTGTCGGTCGGAGGTCTGGTGAACATCTGCTCCGTGACTCACAGACAATTCACAGGGTATGCCGAACCTGCCGCCGAAGTGCGCGTTTGACACGATCGACCAGCGTCAAGGACCCCGCCCGCGTGGGTCGCTCGGTGGTCCACATCGGGGTCGGTGGTGGGAGAGGTCGTCGTGATCGCGGCGCAGATCGCCGAACTGGCGGGGCTGGGGGTCGAGACCGGACCCGGAGAGGTCGTCGTGATCTCGGACCTGGTGGGGTCGCCGACATCGCCGATCCGGACGGTAACGAGGTCTCTTTCGTAGAAGACCTCGGCGCGTACTAAACTAGAACACGTTTCAATTTGAGCGGCCCACCACAAGGAGCAGGCATGCGCACCCCGATCTGTAACGACCTCGGCATCGAGTATCCGATCTTCGCGTTCACCCACTGTCGGGACGTGGTCGTGGCGGTGAGCAAGGCCGGCGGCTTCGGCGTGCTCGGCGCCGTCGGATACACCCCGGAACAGCTCGAGATCGAGCTCAAGTGGATCGACGAGAACATCGGTGACCACCCGTACGGCGTCGACATCGTGATCCCCAACAAGTACGAGGGCATGGACGCCGCCGACATGGATCCCGAGGTACTCAAGAAGACCCTCAACGACCTCGTGCCGCAGGAACACATCGACTTCGCCAAGAAGGTGCTCGCCGATCACGGGGTTCCGGTCGAGCACAGCGACGACGACGCGTTGCAGCTCCTCGGCTGGACCGAGGCCACCGCGACACCGCAGGTGGAGGTGGCGTTGCAACACCCGAAATGCACGCTGATCGCCAACGCGCTGGGCACCCCGCCCGCCGAAATGATCAAGCACATCCACCAGGAAGGCCGTAAGGTCGCCGCGCTGTGCGGTTCGCCGTCGCAGGCGCGCAAGCATGCCGACGCCGGCGTGGACATCATCATCGCCCAGGGCGGCGAGGCCGGCGGCCACTGCGGTGAGATCGGCTCGATCGTGTTGTGGCCGCAGGTCGTCAAAGAGGTCGCCCCGGTCCCGGTCCTGGCCGCCGGCGGCATCGGCAGCGGCCAGCAGATCGCTGCGGCGCTCGCGCTCGGCGCGCAGGGCGCATGGACCGGTTCGCAGTGGGTGATGGTCGAGGAGTCGGAGAACACCCCCGTCCAGCACGCCGCCTACGTGAAGGCGACGAGCAAGGACACCGTGCGCAGCCGGTCGTTCACCGGCAAGCCCGCGCGCATGCTGCGCAACGACTGGACCGATGCGTGGGAGGATCCCAACAACCCCAAGCCGCTCGGAATGCCGTTGCAGTACATGGTTTCCGGGATGGCGGTGGCCGCGACGCACAAGTACCCGAACGAGTCGGTGGACGTCGCGTTCAACCCGATCGGTCAGGTCGTCGGCCAGTTCAACAAGGTCGAGAAGACCGCGACGGTGATCGAGCGCTGGGTGCAGGAATACCTGGACGCAACCGGCAGGCTCGACGAGATCAACGAGGCCGCCTCGGTCTGATCCGCCGTTCGCCGCATGGATCTCACGGCGGCGGCGTGTGCCGGCTTCCTGCTCGCCGTCCTGTGGATGGACCTGATGTTCGACAGTCAGGTCCTGTCCCACCGGACGGTGCCCGAGCTGCCTGAGCCGGTGTTGTCATCGATCGCTGACTACTACCGGCGTGCGACGACGACGTCGCGGCCGATGAACTACGTCATCGCAGGTGTGATGGCCGTGCTTCTCGGTGTGCTGATCCACCGGTGGGTCACCGAACCCGCGTTGGCGTTCGCGGTTCCGTCAGCGTTGGCCGCGGCGCCCATCGTCTGGGCAGCGGTGCACACCGTGCCGAGCGCCAGGCGACTCGGCGGCCGTACCGACGATGTTGCGGGCCAAACCCGGTTGGCACGCGCCATCTGCCGCGACCACCTCCTCTGCCTGGCGTCGATGTCCGCTTTTCTCGTCCTCTGGGTGGTCGGCTGATCCCGGGGTACCCCCCAGACATGACGCACATAAGGCGGTGGGGCGCCGTATACATACTGCTCCTGCTGTTCGTGGGCTCGTGGCTCGGCCAGTTCTTCACCCAACTGGCCGAGTTCAGCAGCACCCAGCAGCAACATGGGCAGCCCTTCATCTGGGGTGAATACCTGCACGAGTTCTTCGCCAGCACGTTCGAGAACTGGCAGAGCGAGTGGCTGCAGCTGATCTTTCAGGCGATCCTGCTGCTCGGCGCCAAGCACTGGTTGTTCAAGGTCGACGCCGAGGACCTCGAGCGCATCGAGGCCAAGATCGACGACATCAAGGACCGGCTGGGCCCCGACTCTCCCGCCTTGAATTAAGCGGTCCGGCAAACCGATTCATTCGGCGAGCAGTCGTTGCGTGGCTCGTTCGAGCACTTCGCGTCTGGTCAGGCCCTTGGGTTCGGCGGCGATGAAGTGAGCGCCGATCGCCAACGAGAAGGCGAGCATGGCGCGGGCCTCGACGTCGGCGGCGTCGTCGACGAAGGTGCCGATGAGCGCGCGCAGGTATTCCATCCGCCGGTTGTCGACGCGGCGAAGCCGCCTGGCCACCGCGCGGTCTCGGCGGGCCCAGTCGCGCACGGCGAGGTCGATCGGCAACAGCTCTTTGGAGAACGTCAGGAGGCCCGCCCTGCGAACCCTGGTCCTGGCGTCTCCCCCCTCCGACTCCACGCGGGCGAGCACGTCGTAGGTGCTGCGGTGCTCCCACGACTTCAGGAGGGCGTCGAGGAAATCCTGGCGATTGGCGAAGTGCCAGTAGAACCCGCCCCGGGTGACACCCAACGCCTTGGCTAGCAGGTCCACCCGGACCGCGTCCGGCCCGCCCGCCGCCAACGCCTCGAGCCCGGCGTCGATCCATGCGGTCCGCGGCGTGCGGATTTGAGCGACCATTGACATCCCTCTGATAAAGCCTTGACGGCGTGACGGATTCAAGCATACAGTTGTGTATGTTTGGTGGTGAGCGACTCGCCGAGACCGAGCACATCGCCCGGCCCTGGCGCATCCACGAAATCGCCGGGGACTTCCAGGTTCATGACGTCTGGGCGCTGCCGACGCCAGGGCGCCGCGAGGACTTCGGCGAGCTCGTGAACCTGTGGTGCACCCTCGACCCCAGCCGGACCTCCCCCGTCGTGCGCGCGCTGTTCGCCGTGCGGTGGGTGCTCGGACGGTGGTTCGGTCTCGACACCCCGCAGGCGGGATTGGGCACCCGTGTCCCGACGCTGCGAGACCGGCTTGATCCCGAATTACGGGATTCGACAGCGCAACTCGTCTTCGGCCACGATCACTTCCGGCCGCTGTACCTCACCGATGATGAGTTCGCGATGGAGATCGCCAACCGAACCGTGCACGGAGTGCTGCACATCGGGTGGGTGTCGGGGCCCGCTGGTGCTCACCACGGGCAGATGGCAATCCTGGTCCGGCCCAACGGCGTGCTCGGCCGGACGTATCTTCACGCGATCGCGCCCTTCCGCCGCGTGATCGTCTATCCCCTGATGCTTCGTGACATCGGGCGACTGTGGCGCAGCCGGCCCGATGCCATCCGACGACACGAGAGCAGGCACCCATGACGAAAACCGAAGCCTCCGAAAGCCGCGTCCGACAGGTCCGCCCCGGGCATGGGCTGCTGTCTGCGAGCACGCTCGGGCGGGTCGACTACGCCGACGCCTTCGACGTGAACGTGCAGCGTCCGCTCGACCACAACGCCGAAGAATGGATGCGCATGATCCTGGAGGGCGCGCCGATCCCCACCCGGGTCCGGTTGCTTTCCGCATGGTCGACGATCGGGCTCAAGCTGCAGCCCCCTGGGTCGGGTCGATCGATTCTCGGATGGACCGTGCGCACCGCCGATGCGGATCAGATTCTGCTGGGCGCGGACTCGCGAATCGGGATGCCGGGCGAATTGCTGCTATGCCGTCGGGACGATCGATTGGTCTTCGCGACGTTCGCCCGTCACGACAACGCGATCGCTCGCGCTTTGTGGGCATCGATCGAGCGGTCGCACGTGCACACGGTGCGACCGCTGCTCGAAAGGGCCTGCCGCTAAGGCGTCGGCGCCGGAGGCGCGGGCGCGAGCGGTGCGGGCGCGAGCGGTGCGGGCGGCGCCGGCGGTGTTGCGGGCGCGGGTGGGGCCGGCGCGGCCGGAACGTTGGGTCCGGGCCTCTGATCCGGGATGGGAGTGTTCATGCCGCGCTGCGCCAGGCCCATGATCAACGCTTCCTTACCGCTGATCTCCTGGCTCTGGACGGCGTGCCACAGATCCTTCAGATAGCTGACGTTCGGGCTCTCGTTCCCTCTACCGGTCGGGTCCAGCTTGGTGCCGGGCGGCAGCGTCTCGGGGCTGGCGAGATGCGGGACGGGCTCGGGTGGGGCGGCCGGTTCTTCGGCAGCGCCGGGCGCCGCCGGCGCAGGGGGCGGCGCGGCCGGCGCCGGACGCAGGAACGCCAAAGGATCGGGAGCGGGCGCCGGCGCAGCAAGCGGGGCGGGTGCCGCCGCGGCCGTGACCGCTGCGCTGGCCGGAGGCGCGGGGGGTGCCGGCGGAGGAACCGGCTCGACGGGATCGGCGAGGGCCTGCGGCGCGGCGGCCATGAGCGCGGCGGCCACTCCTGCGCCCAGCAGCGAAAGCCTCTTCGGGTTGATGACGATCCTCACCGCTGCCCCCTTTCCGGGTTCCCGTCGTGCGGCCCGTTCTCCGGTCCTTGCGACGGCGTCACTTTTTGGTTCGAACAGTGTCGCAGAATTGTTACAGGAGTGCTCGCCGTGACGACGAGGTCAATAACCGCGCCGTAGAGAACACGTTCCACTTCTCATTTCGTCGGACTTTCCCGAACCCTCTTCACCTGGCCCCATCAGTGGTGTAGCAATGCGGTGAGGGCACTAGACCACGTCACGCGAGGGATGCAGCATGCCGACTCCGAACCTTCCGCCCGGATTCGATTTCACCGATCCAGACATCTACGCCGAACGCCTGCCGGTCGACGAACTGGCCGAGCTTCGCAAGGTGGCGCCGATCTGGTGGAACGAGCAGACGAAGGGGAATCTGGCTTTCGGCGACAACGGGTTCTGGGTGGTCACCCGGCACAAGGATGTCAAGGAGATCTCGAGGCGCAGCGACATCTTCTCCAGCAACAAGAAGACCGCGCTGCCGCGCTACCGCGACGAGGCCGATCCTGAGTCGCTCGAGGGCGGCAAGGTGGTGCTGCTGAACCAGGACGCCCCGCATCACACGCATCTGCGCAAGATCGTCTCGCGGGCCTTCACCCCGCGTGCGATCGAATCACTGCGAGAAGAACTGCGCGAGCGCGCGGCCAAGATCGTCAAAGCGGCCACCGCCGAGGGGTCGGGCGACTTCGTCGAGCAGGTGTCATGCGAGCTGCCCCTGCAGGCGATCGCCGGGCTGATGGGTGTCCCGCAGGAAGACCGGATGAAGCTGTTCCACTGGTCGAATCAGCTGGTGGGCGACCAGGATCCGGAGTACGCCCGCAACGACCCGACCGCAGCCTCGGTCGAGCTGATCACCTACGGCATGCAGATGGCCGCGGAGCGCGGTAAGAATCCGGGCGACGACCTGGTCACCAAGCTCGTGCAGGCCGACGTCGAGGGCCACAAGCTGACCGACGACGAGTTCGGCTTCTTCGTCATCCTCTTGGCGGTGGCAGGCAACGAGACCACCCGGAACTCGATCACCCAGGGAATGATGGCGTTCACCGATTTCCCCGACCAGTGGGAGCTTTTCAAGAAGGAGCGGCCCGTCACCGCCGCCGACGAGATCGTGCGCTGGGCCACCCCGGTGACGTCGTTTCAGCGCACCGCGCTCGAGGACACCGAACTGTCCGGCGTGCACATCAAGAAGGGCGACCGCGTCGTCATGTTCTACCGGTCGGCCAACTTCGATGAAGAGGTCTTCGACGACCCCTATACGTTCAACATTCTGCGGGATCCCAATCCCCACGTCGGGTTCGGCGGCACCGGTGCGCACTACTGCATCGGCGCGAACCTGGCCCGGATGACGATTGACCTGATCTTCAACGCGATCGCCGACGAGATGCCGAACCTGCGGCCGCTGGCTCCGCCGGAGCGACTGCGGTCCGGCTGGCTCAACGGCATCAAACACTGGCGGGTCGACTATGTCGGTGCGAGCGCGAGCGAGTAACGGGTCGCGGTCGCGAGCGCGCGGACTGACGTGTTCCCCCGATCGGTGGACACCGTTGTCCTCCGCAGAAGCGTCCGATCAGCGGACGCGCGGACGCGCTCGGCACCGATATTTTCTTTTCGGCGCCTGAAGAAAACGGGTGTCATGGTTCCACCCGGACGGGATCGACTACCAAGCCGGGTCTTGTCCGCAAGACCGGATTGTGGGTTGTCCATCGGGGGCAAGCTTGGCCCACAGTCCGTCCCGTCCGGGCCCCACTCGTGGAACCTTTCTGCGCCGCAGCGTTCTTCGCTGTGCAACGGCGTGCCTACAGCCCGACCTCAATGTGGTGACGTGTAAAAACGCCGGGCGCAGCGAGGCGATGAGCGAGAGTTTTCAGCACTCAGCGACGCGAGCAAGGACGCTTGGTGTCAGCAAACCCAACTGTAGGGAAATCCCTGATTCCTTCGTCCCCGAACCGCCCTAATGTCGAAGCCGGATGAACCCTCGCGGGGGCTGGGTCGTCTCACATCAATTCGATCCGAACGTGGGGGATACACATGATCCGAACCATCTTGGTGGCTGCTTTCGTCGTCACGGCGCCTGCCATTGTCCTGGCGCCTTCGGCTGTAGCGGAGGGTCCGTACGCGAACTGCAGTGCAGCGCACGCCGACGGTCGTTACGACATCCCGCAAGGCGATCCCGACTACTGGGATGGCGGCGACCGCGACCATGACGGCATCGCCTGCGAGTCGTGATGAAGCGACTCGTCGGTCGCGTTCTGCTAGTCGCTGTGATGACATCCGGCGCGGGCTCGGCGTTGATCGAATCTCCGGACGCCGCGGCGGATTCTGTAGCCGCGACCGCGGTCGTGCTGAACGTTGTCGATGGCGACACCATCGATATCCGCGACGACCTTCGTGGCCGACTTCGCGTGCGGGTTCTGGGGATCGACTCACCAGAAACCAAGAAGCCTGGGTATACCGTCGGCTGCTGGGGACCGGAGGCAACGGAGTTTGCCCGCTCGGAAATGCTCGGGCAGCGAGTAGCACTTGTCCTCGACCCGACGCAGGACCGCACTGATCGCTATGGTCGCACGCTGGCTTATCTTGTCCGAGCGGATAATTGGGACTACTCGGTCGAAGCGACCCGCGCGGGAGCGGCTCGCAGCTACGTGTTTGGCGGGGTCCCAGTGAGCCGCGCCCCCGCGATAACGGCGGCCGAGCAGGAGGCGCGGGACGCCAAGCGGGGGCTCTGGGGTCCCCCGTGCAACGGCGACACGTCGTCCAGCCCGGCCACAGTCACGAGTGGGTCGCAGGCAACGGTCCCATCGCCGTCGCTCGCCGCGCCTCCGCCGAGCCCACCTCCGCCGCCCGCGTCAACGACAAGCGTTTACTACAAGAACTGCGATGCGGCCCGAGCGGTCGGCGCCGCCCCCATCCGGGTCGGTCAACCGGGTTACCGCACAGGCCTCGACCGCGATGGTGACGGCACGGCATGCGACAGCTAATCCCATCGCTTCGGGATTCGTGATCGCCGGTCAGTAGTCGATGATCGAGCGCCAGTACTCCTCCGGTATCTCGCCGTTCGACTTCAACACCATCGCCAGCCCGGTCGCCATGGCGATGCCGAGCAGCCCGAGCCAGAGCCCGAAGAGCCCGATGACCGCCCACAGCACCGCGGTCACGGTCGGCCACGGTGACAGCACCGCCAGGACGGGTGCGAACAAGAAGCCGGCCCCGATGAACCACGCCGAGCCGGCGCGGTCGGAGATCAGCACGAAGCGGAGCCACCGCGGGATCGGCGTCGTGGCGGGAAGGGTGCCCATGATTCCCCTCTCTGCTCGTTGGTCACCTCCAACGCTGCTCGGCTGAGGTAACTGCCGCAATTACCTGTGACGTAGTGGATACGCGGTGCGCAACAGGCCACACTGGCGTCCATGACCACTGCGGCTCTGCAGTCCCAGGCGTTCGGCGGGCTCTTGAAAGAGTGGCGTCGCCGCCGTCGACTCAGCCAGCTCGACCTGGCCATCGCCGCTGACGTGTCGCCCCGACATGTCAGCTTCATCGAAACGGGCCGATCGGCACCGAGCCGAGCGATGGTGCTGCGGTTGGCCGAGGTACTCGACATGCCGCGCCGGGAACAGAACCAGCTGCTGCTGGCGGCGGGTCTGGCCCCGGTGTATCCCGAGCGCTCACTCGACGACCCGGACATGGCTGCGGTCCGCATGGGTATCGACCGAGTCCTGAACGCCTACAACCCTTTTCCGTGCATTGTGGTGGACCGCGGCTGGCAGATCGTGCGCGCAAACGAGGGCGCCGGTGTGCTGCTGGAGGGGGTGGCCCCGGAACTGCTCCAACCGCCCAACGCGTTGCGGATCGCCCTCCACCCCGAGGGGTTGGCGCCTCGGATCCGAAACCTCGCCCAATGGCGGCACCACCTCATTGAGCGGCTCCGACGCGAAGTCGCCGTCAGCGGGTCCCACGAACTGTCGACGCTGCTGGCCGAAATCGACTCCTACCCCGGTGGTTCCGTCGGTTCCTCGGATCTGGGCGGGGTCGCGGTACCGCTCGAGCTCTCTACCCCCGACGGGCGCCTGCTGACCTTCTTGTCCACCGTGACGACGTTCGGCACCGCGCTCGACCTGACCGCCGCCGAACTCTCCATCGAGGCCTTCCTGCCCGCCGACGAGGCCACGGCGAACGTCCTGCGGTGAGCCATCGCAAGAGTTCTGTTCTGCCGTGACAGAACCCTTCCCGACGGTCGGCCGACCCGCCATCGTCATCGCATGACCACGACAGCCGACGCGCCACCCGTCACCTCCCCCGCACCCGTCCGCATCTCGCGGCTGCGAGTGCCCGCCCTCGACGAGCTGCGCACCGCCGGTGTGCGCGGTTTCTTCGCTAAACAACAGCGCGACGAAGGGCTGACCTCCAATTGGTTCCGTGCGCTCTCACTGAACGAGGGAGACCTCGAACGGCTCAACACATACTTGCTCCCGCTGCTCGGCTCGGACGGTCGTGGCGGATTGACCGCACGCGAGCGGGAGGTCATCGCCACCGTCGTCTCGGGCGAGAATCGGTGCGCCTACTGCCAAATAAACCACGCCAACAAACTCGGCAAGGTAGCCGGCGACTGGTCGTTCGGTCAGCGCGTTGCCATCGACCACCAGCAGGTCGCCGAGCTGACCGACCGTGAACGGGCACTGGCCGACATCGCGGTGCTCGTCAACAACAACCCCCAATCCATCCGGGATGACGACATCGATCGGCTCCGCGCCCTCGGACTCGACGATCACCAGATCCTCGAGGGCATCTCGATCGCCGCTTTCATCGGCGCGACCAACCGAATCGGCATCGCGCTGTCGGTGCCGCCCAACCCCGAGTACACCGGTGTCCCGGGTGGGAGCCCCGAGGCGACACACGGCCGGTAGTCCGACCGAACCGCGCATCTGCGGCCACAAACACCAATAGAGTCTGGCGTCATGGACAACCGACTCGTTGCGGCGGCCGCGGTCATGCTCGTCGCCGGGGTCGCGGGCTGCTCCACGCCGCCCGCGGCGCTCGGCGGAACGACCGCGAAGGTAACCATCAACGGCGAGAGCACCGGTGGCCCGCACGCGGTGTCGTGCAACCAATCCGGGTGGCTGTGGACGATCGAGACCCCCGACGAGAAGAAGGGCTTCACGGCCAGCATCGAAACAGGAGACAAGGTCACGGTCCAGTCGGTCAGCTTCAACGACTTCGGCGGCTTCACCGGCAACTTCTGGAAAGGGAAAATCGGTGAGGCCGAGGTGAAGGGCGTCGGAGGGAAGTTCACCATCACCGGCTCGGCGGACGGTTCGTTCACCGACAACCCGAGCAACGCCGTGACGGCCACCTTCCGCATCGAAGCCAACTGCTAGCGAGTGGCCGTGCACGAGTTTCGCCGGGCGGTCGAGGCCGCCGATCTCGACGCAATGATGGCGTTGTGCCGCGACGACGTCGTGTTTCGCAGTCCCGTCGTCTTCACGCCGTACCGAGGTAAAGAGGCCCTGCGCCAGATCCTCGCGGCGGTGATGGAGGTCTTCGACGACTTCGGATACGTCCGTGAGATCGGAGCCCCGGACGCGCAGGACCATGCGCTGGTATTCCAGGCGAAGGTCGGCGACAAGGACGTCGAAGGCTGTGATTTCATCCGCACCGACGAAGACGGAGCGATCAGCGAGCTCACGGTGATGGTGCGCCCGCTCTCGGCGACGCTGACCCTCGCGGAAATGATGAAGGCGCGGCTCGCCGGAACCTAGACCGACGGCCGGGAGACACTGGTCTGACCACTTGACCTCTGTCCTGTGCAATGGCAGGCTGGCCGCATGGCCCTGCACCCGGTGAATCGGCGCTCCGTGCCCGAAGACGTGTTCGAGCAGATCGTCTCGGAGGTGCTCAGCGGGCAGATGCAACCCGGCGAGTCCCTGCCCAGCGAACGCAGGCTCGCCGAGGTTCTGGGCGTTTCCCGCCCCGCTGTCCGCGAAGCGCTCAAGCGGCTCACCGCCGCCGGGCTGGTGGAGGTGCGCCAGGGTGACGCGACGACGGTGCGTGACTTCCGGCGCCACGCGGGTCTCGACCTGCTTCCGCGTCTGCTCATCCGGGCCGGCGAACTGGACTTGTCCGTCGTCCGAAGCATCCTCGAGACCCGGCTGCACAACGGGCCGAAGGTCGCCGAACTGGCGGCCGAGCGCGGCGGTTCGCGTCTGGCCGCGGCGCTCGACGAGGCGTTGCAGGATCTGGCGGCCGAGGAGGATCCCGTCGAACAACAACGCCACGCTCTGACCTTCTGGGACCACATCGTCGACGGCGCTGACTCGATCGCGTTCCGGCTGATGTACAACACGCTGCGCGCGACCTACGAACCGGCGCTTCCGGCGCTGGCGGCGGTGATGGCCGACGAGGTTGGCAGGCCACAGGCTTACCGAGATTTAGCCGACGCAATCACGGAGGGCGACTCAATGCGGGCCCGGCAGGCCGCTCAAGACCTTCTCCAACCGGCGACAGAAGCACTTCTGGACGTTCTGGCGGATCTGGAGGATCAGCGATGACAACCGCGAACGCGCGTCGTACGCGCAAGGGCTTCACGCTCGCCGATGCGGTCGGCGAATTCTGGAAACACCCCTCGCCCTGGATGATCGGCGTTACCCTCGTCGCCGCGCTGGTGGCACGCCTGGTAGTCGGCGACTGGCAGATCACCGACGCGGTGGTTCCGGCGGTGATGCTCGCCCTGTTTCCATTCTTCGAATGGATCATCCACGTATTCGTCCTCCATTGGCGGCCCAAGCGACTGGGGCGGTTGACAATCGATCCGCTGCTGGCTCGCGAACACCGCGCTCACCACACCGACCCACGCAGCATCCCCTTGATCTTCATCCCGTGGAAGTCGTTGGCCACATGGGTGTTACCGGTGACCGTCGCCGTCGGGCTGCTGGCGTTCCCCCGTTTGGGTCTGGGGCTGACGTACCTCGTCTGCATCGGAACGCTGGGGCTGGCGTACGAGTGGACGCACTACCTGATCCACAGCGACTACAAACCGAAAACCGCCTTGTACCGGGCGGTTTGGCGTAACCACCGCCATCACCACTTCAAGAACGAGCACTACTGGTTCACCGTTACCAGTTCCGGGACGGCCGACAGAGTGCTCGGCACATACCCCGATCCGTCCACTGTAGAGAACTCACCGACAGCGAAAAACCTTCACGCCGTAGCTCAACCGACGTGACCGTATCGACCGGTTACTGGACGATGACCGGGTCGCCGATGCCCACCGTGTTGTAGTACCACGCCGCGTTGTCCGGGCTGAGATTGATGCAGCCGTGGCTGACGTTCTCGTATCCCTGTGAGCCCGTCGACCAGGGTGCGGAGTGGACGTACACACCACCCCAGTTGATGCGGACGGCGTAGTAAACGGTGAGCTTGTAGCCCTCGGGATCGTCCAGCGGGATGCCGATGGTGCGGGAATCCATGATCACCGGGCTCTGCTTCTCGAGCACCGTGAACTTCCCCCTGGGGGTCGGGAACTTCGGCTTGCCCATCGATGCGGGCATCTCGCGCATGACTTCGCCATCGATGCTGACGGTGAAGGTATGGGCGTCGATGTCGGCGACCGCGAGCACGGTGGAGCCGGTCTGGAAGCTGGCCTTGGTGTTGCCCGCCGTGACCGTGATGGTCGAATGCGCCGGGAAAAACTGGTCCGGAGTCCACTGCAGCACCCGGTCGTCGAGCCAGGCGAATGTTCCTGTCTGAGTTCCGGCGGGTATGGCCGGTGACGACACAGCAAAGGTGCGCTCGGCGGCCGCCCGATCCTCGATTGGCTTGGTGAACGTCACCGTGACCGGGTGTGCGACACCGACTGTCTGGCCGGCCGGTTGAATGCTGGCTACGTCAGTCGGCGTTGCGATGCCCGCATGACTTGTCGGGGCCGAGGTCACGGTGAGCACCGCGAGGCTCGCCACCGCGAGCATATTTCGTAGCTTCAGCACACTTTCATCCTAATTCGTCTCATGGAGTTCCCCGGTCAACCGCAAGTCGGATCCGCACGCGCATGTCGGTATCGACTTCAACGCGCATATCGAATCCGCTGCTCAGAACGTTTCACATTGGCTCGCTTCGAGCCGGTCGGAGAATCCGGTCGATCACGGGCAACGCCGGGTCTGAGGGGCCGGACCGCATCCCAGCACACCGCTCCCGGACCTGTGTGAGCCCACCGCAGCCGAGATCGCGTGAGGTGGCGTCAGCCGCCGATTTGCCGAGGTGGCGGCTGGCGACTCACGGAGGCGGCGGTAGCGGGGCGGGCTCCGGTGCCGGAGGTGGAACGGCCTCTGCTGGCGGCGCGGCGACCGCCTCGGGCGGCGGCGGCGGAACGGCCTCGGGCGGCGGGGCGACGAGCGGCTCAGGCGGTGGCGGCGGGTCTGCCGGCGGCGGAGCGAGCGCGGGATCGACCGGTGGAGGTGTCTGCTGGACCGCGGGGTCGTCGCCGGTATCAGAGAACCGGTCCCTGATCCGCTGCAACCAGCCTTTGCGTTCGGGAACCGGGGTGGGCTGTGCGGGCACCAAGCCGGGGGCCATCGACTCGGGGGGCAACACGGGCGCCCCGGGCACGGGCACGGGGGCGATCGGCGGCTCCGGTGGCACAGCGGCCGGTATCGGCTCCTCTACGGCGGCGGGGATGTCGACGA
>NZ_CVTB01000311.1 GCF_001050015.1 Mycolicibacterium malmesburyense | reverse complement strand
CCGTCCGCAAACTCTCATGACGGCCCACCACATCACCCAACGCCGCCCCCAACGCATCTGCGCTTAATGCGCCCTTGATTCTCAAGACGGTCGGCATGTTGTAGGTCGCAACCTCAGCCTCGATCTGGTTGATAAACCACATCCGGTTCTGGGCAAAGGACAACGGCACCACCTCGGGCCGTTCAATGGGCACCAGCGGGACGCGTCGCGCCGTCCCCTGCCCGATACGAGGAGCCAACTGAGCCACCGTCGGCGCCTCAAACAACGTGCGCACCGAAACATCGGCATCCAACGCGGTGTTGATCGCGGTGATCACCCGCATCGCCGACAACGAGTCCCCACCAAGATCGAAGAACGAATCATCGACCCCCACCCGTGCCAACCCAAGAACCTGACCAAAAACACCGGCCACGATTTTTTCGGTGGGTGTCTGGGGTGCGCGGAAAGCGGTGGCGGTGATGACTGGTTCGGGTAGGGCTTTGCGGTCGATCTTGCCCGAGGTGGTCATGGGGAACTCGTCGAGCACGATGAAATGGGTGGGCACCATGTAGTCGGGCAGCCGGGTGCTGACCCAGTGGCGCACCGTGGTGATTTTGGTGTTGGTGTGGGGGTCGTTGGCGTAAGTGCTGCGGTGGTCGGTATCGGCGGTCCGGTACAAATCGGTCAGCGGCGCGTTGTGTTCGTCATCGGTGGCGTTGATGAAAACGGCGTCGACGGTGCCGGGTTGAGTGCCCCAGGTGACCGCGACTCGATATCCGGTGGTCTCACCCAGACGGTGCAGCTGTTCGGGGGTGAGTGCCTCGGGGGTGGTCTCGGCACGGGCGAGGGCCTCGGCCAGTGAGGATCCGCCGGCCAGCGCTTGATCGATCACAACGTCGCAGATCACGCCGGAGCGGGGAATAGTGTTGATACGCACCGTGTCTGGGAACTCAGACCTCAACGCGGCGCCCAGGCGGTCCAGGCTTGCCAAGTCGGCCCATTCCCAGGTGGGCGTCTCGGCCAGCGACCGCACTGAGGCGGGAGTCTTGTACACCACCACGTCGTAGCGATAGCGGGTCAGTTCGTTGTCGGCCGCTCCGCGTTTGACCTCGATGTCGAGTCCGGCCACCGACGGATGCCGGCCAGCCCAACCGAGAAAGAACTCCGGCGCCAAAAGCAATTCGGGTTCGCCCAGCACGGCGCGCTGAACCAGATGACGGACTTCAGCGGCATCAACGCTGGCGGTGTGGGCCAACGCGACACCGGTCTGAAACGCGCTCTGCAGGCTGTAGTTACGCACGTCGCCGATGAACAACGCTCCGCCAGGGGCGAGCAGATCGAGCGCGGCGTCGATGACCTCACTCAGATAGTGCGCGCTGGGGAAATACTGGATGACCGAGTTGATGATCACCGTGTCGAAAAAGCCTTGCGCAAGCTCGCTGACAACATGGGCGGGCCGGCACAGCAATCGGACCCGCTCGCCCCACGGCAGCAAACCGACGGCGGAGGACAACTTATCGATGGTCGGCGCGGAAAAGTCGGTGCCCCAATACTGCTCACACAACGGGGCGATCTGGGACAACATCAGCCCCGATCCCACCCCGATCTCTAACACCCGCCGCGGCCCCAACGCCACGACCCGCTCCACGGTGGCCGCCCGCCACTGCTGCATCTGCTCCAGCGGAATCGGCTCATCGGTGTAGCTGCTGTTCCAACCGCGGAAATCGCTACCGAACTCGGCCGCCTCGATGTCCGCGTCATACAGGTCGTCATAGATGTGTTGCCACTGCTCGACGGTCTCAGTCTCCTCATCAATAGCGGTGGTGTGCTCCAAAGTCACATACGCCACCAGATGAGACCCGGTCTGACCGCTATGCAGGCTGACCGCCGCGCCGGTGACCTGTGGACAGGCGAGCAACGTGTTCTCGATCTCGCCCAATTCCAGCCGCTGCCCCCGCAACTTGACCTGACTATCGGCGCGCCCCAGATAATCCAACGTTCCCGCCGCGTTCCACCGCACCAGATCCCCGCTGCGATACATCCGCGACCCGGCCGGCCCATAGGGATCGGCCACGAACCGCTCAGCGGTCAACTCCGCCCGGCCCACATAACCACGCGCCACCGCCGGCCCACCCAAGTACAACTCACCGACCACCCCGACCGGCGCCGGGTTCAATCGCGCATCAAGCACCAGCGCGCTCACCCCCGCGATCGGGGCGCCTATACGCACCGGCTGACCCGCCGACAACACATCACACGTCACCCAGATGGTGGCCTCGGTCGGACCATAGGCGTTGAACATCGATCGCCCCGGCGCCCACGCCGCCACCAGTTCACCCGCACACGCTTCACCGCCGGTGACCAACGTGCCCAACCCCTCAACCTGCGCCGGATCCAACGTCGCCAACACCGTCGGAGTCAACAACGCGGCATCCACCCCGTGGGCCTGCAACACCTCCACCAACGCCTGCCCGGCATAAGCATCCCGCCCAGCGACCACCAACGTCGCTGCAGACCCCACCGCCCACAACCACTCGAAGATCGAGGCATCGAAAGTCGGCGCGGCCACCATCAAAACCCGCGACCCCGCACCCACCCTGAACAGAGTGCGATGTGCCGCAGCAACCGCTAACAAACCCGCGTGACTGACCACCACCCCCTTAGGCGCGCCCGTGGAACCCGACGTGAAAATCACATATGCGGCGTTCCCCACCTCCAGCCGAGCCAGCCGATCAGCGTCAGTAACAGGCTCAGCAGAAACACGGGAGATATCCAACCCACCCACATCGAGCACCGGGCGCATCCCCGCCCCAGCCAAACTGTCAGCCCCACAACTCAATACACACACCGCATCCACTGCGTCCAACACCACAGCAATGCGCTCCGTCGGATGCCCCGGATCCAACGGCACATAGACCCCGCCAGCCTTCATCACCGCCCACCACGCCACCACCAACTGCGCGCACCGATCCATCGCCACGCCCACCGCGCGCTCTGGGCCCACCCCCGCACCGATCAACACCCGCGCCAACCGTGTCGACCATTGATCAAGCTCGCGATACGACCACCGCCGCGCACCATCGATGACCGCCACCGTCTCCGGACCCGCAGCTACCGCATCGGCCAACAACTGAAGAGCCAGCCCGACCGGCGCCCCCACCTCAGCCCCCGACCACTGCGACACCACCAACTCGCGCTCACCACGATCCAGCAGGGTCACATCCCCCACCGTCACCGAAGCATCAGCCACCACCGCATCGATGACCCGGTCGAACCAACCCAACATCCGCTCAATGGTGGACCGCTCATACAGGTCGGTGGCATAAGTGACGATCCCCGCAACCGCGGGCGCACCCGAATCCGTATCGACGATCTCACTGAGCTGAATATCGAGATCGAACTTCGCGGTATGGGTCTCCACCTCAACCGGCGCCAGATCCACCCCATCCAGGACAACCTCAGGACGCACATTGTTCTGAAACGCCACCGCCACCTGAAACAACGGATGATGCGACGCCGAACGCACCGGATTTAGCTGCTCAACCAACAACTCAAAAGGCACATCCTGATTCCCATACGCGTCCAGCGCCTTCTGACGCACCCGGGCCAACACCTGATCAAAACGATCCTGCGGATTGACCCACACCCGCAACACCCACGTATTGACGAAGAACCCGACCAACTCATCCAACGCGGCGTCCTGACGACCGGCGATCGGCGAGCCCATCACCACGTCCTCACCAGCCCCGGCCCGGTGCAACACCACCGCCACGATCGCCTGCCACACCATCGAAGCCGTCACGTTATGCGCCGCAGCCACCGCCTTGACCCCCGCCCACAACGGCGCACTGACGCGATACTGCACCTCATCACCGCGATAACTAGGCACTGGCGGACGCGGCCGATCCGCGGGCAACGACACCACCTCAGGCAAACCAGCCAACTCATCACGCCAGTAGCCCAACTGCGCAGCTATCACGCTGTCTGGATCAGTCTCAACCCCCAACCAATTCTGCTGCCACAAGGTGTAATCGGCGTACTGCACCGGCAACGGCGACCAACCCGGCGCCTGTCCTTGACACCGCGCCCCATACGCCAAGGCCACATCCCGCACCATCGGCGCGAACGACCAACCATCAAAAGCGATGTGATGCACCACAATCCCAAGCACATACCGCTTCGGCCCCACTTCATAAATCTGCGCGCGAACTGGGATCTCGCACGACAGATCAAAGCGATACTCCGCCAGACCCGCCAACTCGGCGGCCACATCACTCTCGGGCAACGACACCACCGCCGCCCCGCCGCGGCGCCACAACCCCACCTGTGCCGCCAACACCTTCTGATACGGCACACCATCAACATCTGGAAACACCGTGCGCAACGACTCGTGCCGAGCGATCACATCATCGAGCGCCGCATCCAACGCATCGACGTCCAACGACCCACTGATCAGCAACGCCGTCGGCATGTTGTACGTCGCAACCCCACCCTCGAACCGGTTCAAGAACCACAACCGTCTCTGCGCAAAAGACAAGGGCACCAAGGCAGGCCGCTCAACCGGAACCAACGGCACACGCCGTACACCACTCTCGTTCAACCGCGTCGCCAACTGCCACACAGCGGGCGACTCAAACACCGCACGCACGACAAGCCCGCAATCAAGAGCCGCGTTGACTGCGGCGACCAGGCGCATCGCCAGAATGCTGTCGCCGCCCAGGTCGAAGAACGACTCATCAACCCCGACCCGCTCAAGACCCAGAACCTGGGCGAAGATCCCGGCCAAAATCTCCTCGGTCGGGGTAGCCGGGGCACGATACTCACCAGCGGTGTACTCCGGCGCGGGCAACGCCCGCCGATCAAGCTTGCCGTTCACCGTCAACGGCACTTCATCAAGCACCACAATGGCCGCCGGCACCATATAACCCGGCAACCGCTCAGCCAACCTCGCTCGCAACTCAGCCGAGTCAACCGCACCGTCAGCTGACTCGGTGACATAACCCACCAAACGCTTGTCACCAGGGCGGTCCTCACGCGCGACCACCACCGCCTGCCCCACGCCATCCAGCCCAGCTAGCGCCGACTCAACCTCGCCGAGCTCAATGCGATACCCACGAATCTTGACCTGCTCATCAGCCCGGCCCAGATACTGCAACTGCCCATCGACACCCCACCGCACCAAATCCCCTGTGCGATACATCCTTTGCCCCGACGCAAACGGACACGCCACAAATCGCGACCCCGTCAACCCCGACCGCCGCACGTATCCGACACCAACGCCGTGGCCCGCGACGTACAACTCACCCGCCACCCCGGGCGGCACCGGACGCAGCCACTGGTCGAGCACAAACAACGCCGCCCCCGGCACCGGCACACCAATCGGCGGCGGCCCCGAACCAGGAGCAAGCGGTGCGCTGATCATGACCACCATCGTGGTTTCGGTCGGACCGTAGGCGTTGACCATCACCCGGCCCGGCGCCCATCGATCCACCAACGCCACCGGACAAGCCTCACCAGCCACCACTAATGCCGCGGCCCCCGCTACCTCCGGCGACAATGCCGCTACCGCAGAGGGAGTCTGGGTAAGCACGGTCACCTGTTCAGAGATGAGCAGGGCTTCGAAGTCGTCGGGTGAACCGGTCACGGCTTCGGGCACCACCACCAGCCGCCCTCCATGCAACAGGGCGCCCCAGGTCTCCCACACCGAAGTATCGAATCCGTAGGAATGAGTTTGCGTCCACACCCCCGTCGTCGGGAGATATGCATCCAGTGACTCGAGCAGCTGCGTGGCGTTGTGGTGGGTGACCGCGACTCCCTTGGGGGTGCCGGTAGTGCCCGAGGTATAGATGATGTGCGCCAAATCGTCGGCGGCCGGCGTCGGCAATGCGGTGTCCGGATAGCTGTGGACGCGAGGATCATTGACGTCGAGGACCAGGAGCCTGGCCCCGGACAGCCGGTCCATCAGCGCGGCGGTGGTGACGGCTGCGATCGGCCCGGCGTCGGCCACCATGAACTCCGAGCGGACCGCTGGCAGTCCCGGGTCGATCGGCAGGTACGCCGCTCCGGTCTTGAGTACGGCCAGGATCGCTACTATCGCCTCGGCCGACCGTGGGAACAACAGCGCCACACACTGCCCGGGTCCGGCACCCTCACTGATCAGCAGGTGCGCCAGCCGATTCGACGCCTCATCGAGCTCGCGATACGTCCAGGACTGCTCACCGCAGGTAATCGCCACGGCGTGCGGGGCGCGGACCACCTGCTGGTCGAACAGCTCCGGAATCGACACCGGCGTGCTCGACCATTCGACCACCGCCGAGCGATTACCGATCTCGCCGAGATGGGCATACTCGCCGGGATCCAGCACATCGATTGACGACAGCTGCCGTGTGGGCTCGGCGGTGACCGCATCCAGAACTCGCCGTAACCGCTCGATCAGTACCTCGATGCTTGCCGTATCGAACACGTCGGTACGGAATTCGACGGCTCCGGAAAATCCGTCAGAGTCACCGGCCTCGGTCCAACGCTCGGCCAGAGAAACTGTCAAATCCATTCGTGCCGTGTGAGTTTCCGCGGACAGCGGGGTGACTTGTAGATCACCCAAGGCCAAGCCGGTTGCGGACGGATCAGCCTGCCGAGCGAAGTTCTGCCAGGCCAATGCCACTTGGATCAGGGGGTGATGGGTCAGGCTTCGGGTTGGGTTGACGCGGTCAACGAGGACTTCGAAGGGGACGTCTTGATGTTCCAAAGCGCCCAGGCTTCGTGCTCGCACCTGGGCCAGCAACTCGGCGAACGTTGGATCGCCGTCGATTTCGACGCGCAGGACCAAGGTGTTGACGAAAAACCCGACCAGCTCATCAAGCACCGGGTCGCGTCGGCCCGCAATCGGGAAGCCCACCGCCACATCGGTGCTAGCGCTCAGGTTGGACAACAGCAGCGCCAAGGCGGCTTGCATCACCATGAAACCGGTGGCGTTGTGCTCGCGGGCCACACGTGCCACCTGCTGCTGCAAATGCGGGGGCCAGTCGACCTTCACACTGGCGCCGCGATAATCACCCACCGGTGGATAAGGCCGATCGGTGGGTAATTCCAGTCGTTCAGGCATCCCGGCCAGCGCCTGTTCCCAGTAGCCCAGCTGCGCCGCGATAGGACTGGCTGTATCGTCGAGATCTCCGAACTCGGCGCGCTGCCACAAGGTGTAGTCGATGTACTGCACTGGCAACGGTGCCCACCCGGGGGCCTCCCCGGCAGAACGACAGGCATAGGCCACACTCAGATCGCGCGCGAACGGGGCGATCGACCAGCCATCCCCGGCGATGTGATGCACCACCGCCACAAACACATGCTCATCCTCGTCGAGGCGAAAAAGCGTCGCACGCAAGGGTATTTCGTTAGCAAGGTCGAAGCTGCAGCAAACCGCGGCGGCGATAGCCTCGGCCAGCTGCTCTTCCGCCCAGCGTGTCGCATCGACTACAGCCCAACCAAAGTCGACCTCGTCCAGCGGGACTACCATTTGCTGGGGTATGCCTTCGACGGCGGGGAATCGGGTTCGCAGGCTTTCGTGACGGCCTACCACATCGACCAGTGCCGCACCCAACGCGTCAGCATCGAGCGCGCCGGAGATCCGGAAAGCGGCGGGCAGATTGTAGATTGGCGAAGGCCCCTGGAATTGGTCCAAGAACCACAGCCGCTGCTGGCTGAATGACAAGGGCACCACCGACGGGCGCTGTTGTGGCGTCACCGGCTCTACTGCGCCTGAACCCTCGTCGATCCGGGTTGCTAAACGGGCGATGGTGGCGGCCTCGAAGAGGGTGCGGACGGAGATGTCGGTGTCGAGGTCGGTGTTGATGGCAGCGATCAAGCGCATCGCTGACAGGGAGTCACCGCCTAGATCGAAGAATGAGTCGTCGATTCCGACGCGGTCCAATCCCAGGACGCGAGTGTAGATGGCGGCCAGGATCTCTTCGACCGGGTTGGTCGGGGCGCGGTAGGTGGCGGTCGATGCGTAGTCGGGGGCGGGCAGGGCGCGTTTGTCGAGTTTGCCATTGACCGTAAGCGGCAGCGCGTCGATTCGGACCACCGCCGCGGGCACCATGTAGGCCGGCAACCGCTCGAGCAGCGCGTTGCGAACCTGGCCGGGATCGGCGACCCCGGTGATGTAGCCGACCAGACGTTTGTCCCCGGGGTGGTCCTCGCGGGCGATGACCACCGCCTGGTGCACCCCGGGATGGTCGGCCAACACCGCGCGCACCTCACCGAGCTCGATGCGATATCCGCGGATCTTGACCTGATCATCAGCACGGCCCACATAGGACAGCTGCCCATCAGCACCCCAACACACCAGATCCCCGGTGCGATACATCCGCTGCCCCGTGGCTCCGAACGGGCACGCCACAAACCGCGACGCGCTCAACCCCGCCCGTCGCCAATACCCCACACCCACACCCGAACCGGCCACATACAACTCACCGACCACCCCAGCCGGAGTCGGACGCAGCCACGCATCGAGGACAAAGAAACCCAGATGGCCCAACGGCACCCCGATCGGGCTCACCGCTCGCCCGGCGTCATCGTGACCGATCTCGCGGTGCGAGGCATGCACCGTGGTCTCGGTGGTGCCATACAGATTCAGCAGCCGCGGGATCTCTCGATGATGAGCCAGCCAGCCGTCCAACCGCGCCGGCTCCAACGCCTCCCCGGCGAAAATCACCGTCTGCAACACCAACTGCTGCCCATGTTGCGGACGCAACGCCTCAGCGGTCTGCAACGCATAAAAGGCCGACGGGGTTTGACTGAGCACACCGACACCCTCGGTGACCAACAAGTCCAAAAACTCATCCGGAGAACGCGTCGCGCTTTCGGGCACCACCACCAACCGGCCCCCACCAAGCAACGCACCCCAAATCTCATACACCGAAACGTCAAAGGCATACGAATGCCACTGACTCCATACCCCACCCCGGTCCACATCGGCATCCAAGGCCGCCAACAACTCCACAACGTTGCGGTGGGTGATCGCCACCCCCTTGGGCACACCGGTAGTGCCCGACGTGTAAATCAAATAGGCGATTTCATCGCCCCCAGGGGCCGCCACCCCCGTACGCGGATGGGCCCCCAACGCAGGATCCTCGACATCGACGACTACCAAGCCATGCCCGGTCAACCGCCCAGCAAGCCCGGCAGTACTGAGCGCCAACCGCGGCGCGGCATCGGTGAGCATGAACTCGATGCGCGCATCGGGCACCGCCGGATCGATCGGCACATAGGCCGCCCCCGTCTTGAGCACTGCCAAGATCGACACGATCGCCTCGACCGAACGCGGAACCAACAGCGCCACACACTGCCCCGGAGTGGCCCCGTACCCGATCAGCAGATGCGCCAACCGATTCGAGGCCTCATCCAACTCCCGATAGGTCATCGCTCGGCCCTCGAAAGTGACCGCTACCGCGTTCGGCGCCCGACCCACCTGCTCGGCGAACAACATGGGAATCGACGCCGAGGCCCCACTCAGCGACGAGGGCAACACCCGCTCATTGCTCCACCCCTGCAGCAAGACGTACTCAGCACCATCCAGCACATCAACGGAGGAAAGCCGCCGCCTCGGATCAGCGGTGATCGCCGCCAACACCCGCTCCACACGCCCGATCAACGCCTCAACACTGACCGCATCGAACACATCGGTGCGGAACTCCACCGCCCCACCAATACCGGCAGGCTCACCACCCTCACCAAACCGCTCGGCCAACGAAAACGTCAGATCCATCCGAGCGGCCTGCGTATCCACCTCCACCGGCGTGACACGTACATCAGCATCCGCGCCCGCAACCGAGTCCCCGCCATGAACAGGCAGGTTCTGCCAGGCCAGCAACACCTGCACCAACGGATGATGAGTCAAGCTTCGAGCCGGATTAAGCCGATCCACCAACACCTCGAACGGCACATCCTGATGCTCAAATGCCTCCATGCTGCGGCGACGGACCTGCGCCAACACCTCAGCCACACTGGGATCACCGGTCAGATCCGCCCGCAACACCAATGTGTTGACGAACAACCCCACCAAGTCATCCAGAGCCGGATCACGCCGCCCGGCGATCGGGAACCCCACCGCCACATCAGAACTGGCGCTCAGCTTGGCCAACACCACCGCCAATGCCGCCTGTACCACCATGAACGCGGTCGCGTTATGCTCACGAGCCACCCGCGCCACCTGCTGCTGCAACCGCACCGGCCAATCCAGGCCCACACTGGAACCGCGGTGATCAGCGACCGCCGGATACGCCCGATCGGTGGGCAACTCCAACCGCTCAGGCAACCCCGCCAACACCTGCTCCCAATGGCGCACCTGCGCAGAAATACGACTATCGGGATCACCCAACTCACCGAGCTGCTCACGCTGCCACAACGTGTAATCGGCATACTGCACCGGCAACGGCGCCCACCCCGGCGCACCACCCGCCCGACGAGCCCCATACGCGGCGACCAAATCACTTACCAGCGTCGTGATCGACCACCCATCAGCAGCGATATGATGCACCACCGCCGCCAATACAAATTCATTCCCGCCGAGCTCGAAAAGCGTTGCCCGCAAGGGAATCTCAGAAGCCAAGTCAAAGCCATACCGCACCGCGGCACCGATGGCCTCCTTCAACCGCTGCTCCGGCCAACCCTCGGCGTCAACAACCCGCCACCCGAAATCCGCCTGCTCAGCAGGCACAACCACTTGTCGCGGCACCCCCTCGGACGCCACGAACATCGTGCGCAAACTCTCCTGACGCCGGACGACGTCAGCCAACGCCGCACCCACAGCGTCGACATCCAACCGTCCGCTGACGCGGAACACGGCAGGCAGGTTGTACACCGGCGACGGCCCATGCAACTGATGCAAGAACCACAGCCGCTGCTGGGCGAATGACAGCGGCAGCACATCCGGGCGCTGTCGTGCCGTCAACGGCTCGAACCCACCCGATTTCTCGTCAAGGCGGAGCGCCAACTCGGCCGCGGCGGGCGACTCGAACAGGGTGCGCACCGCAAGATCAGCGTTTAGGTCGGTGTTGATTGCCGCGACCACCCGCGCCGCCGACAACGAATCCCCACCGAGATCGAAAAACGAGTCATCCACCCCGACCCGTCCCAAACCCAGCACTCTGGCGTAAAGCCCGACCAGAATCTCCTCCACGGCGGTGGTCGGAGCCCGATAGCGGTCAGCGTCAACGTATTCGGGCGTCGGCAGAGCCCGCCTGTCCAACTTGCCGTTGACTGTCAATGGCAACGCCTCGACCACCACTACCGCCGTCGGCACCATGTAGGCCGGCAACCGCTCACGAAGTTGCTTCCGAACCTGAGCGGGATCCGCGCTGCCGGTGAAATAGCCGACCAGACGCTTATCGCCGGGGCGGTCCTCACGTGCAATTACCGCCGCCTGCTCGACCCCTTCCAACTCGGCCAACGCGGTCCGGATCTCCCCCAGTTCGATTCGGTAGCCGCGGATCTTGACCTGCTCGTCAGCACGACCCAAGTACTGCAACTGCCCGTCCGTGCCCCAGCGCACGAGATCCCCGGTGCGATACATCCGTTGTCCCGGCATCCCGGAGCCACCGAAGGGACACGCCACAAACCGCGAGCCGGTCAACCCAGGCCGCCGCCAATACCCAACCCCCACACCAGCACCGGCCACATACAGCTCACCGACCACCCCCGCCGGCACCGGCTGCAACGAGCTGTCGAGCACAAACAACGCCGCGCCCGGCACGGGGGCACCGATCGGCACCGCTCCAGCGTCGGCCTCAAGCGGCGCAGTCATCGCGGTGTAGATCGTTGCTTCAGTCGGACCGTAAGCGTTGATCATCACCCGGTCGCGCGCCCATTGTGCGACCAGTTCCGCCGGGCACGCTTCACCGGCGACGACCAGGGCCGTCGCCTCCAGCCCCTCGGCCGAAAGAACACCAACCGCCGACGGGGTCTGGCTCAGCACACCGACCCGCTCCGTGATCAGCAAGGAATGAAAGTCTTCCGGTGACGCCGCGACCGACTCCGGCACCACGACCAGCCGACCGCCGTGGAGCAGGGCACCGAAGATCTCCCAAACGGAGACGTCGAAGGACAGTGAATGCCACTGCGTCCACACACCCGCAGGATCTATCCCGGGATTTACCGAACCGAGCAACTGACCCACGTTCTGATGGGTGATGGCCACCGCCTTCGGGACACCGGTGGTCCCCGAGGTGTACATGAGGTAAGCCAGATCTTCACCCAACGGTGCCGGCACCGCGGTGGTCGACTGAGTTTCGATTGCGGGATCGGAGACGTCAACGACGAGCAGCCCGCACCCTTCCAAACGCTGCGCGAGCCTCGCAGTACTCACCGCGACCACCGGCGCTGCATCATCGAGCATGAAGTTCACCCGCGACGCCGGCAACAGCGGATCCACCGGCAGATATGCCGCTCCGGTTTTAAGCACCGCCAGAATCGACACAACCGCCTCGACCGACCGCGGCATCAGGAGTGCCACACACTCACCCGGGGCCGCCCCGTGGCGAATCAGCAGATTCGCCAATCGATTCGAGGCCTCATCTAGTTCGCGGTAAGTCCACGACCGCTCACCGTGAGTGACCGCCACCGCATTCGGCGTGCGGACGACCTGCTCGCCAAACAACACCGGAACCGAGGGCAGCGCCCGCGCGCGCCGAGTCAATACGGCGCGATTACCCCACTCGTGAAGCTGGGCGTACTCATCGTCGTCCAGCAGATTCACCGAGGACAGTCGTCGAGTCACGTCAGCCGTCATGCTGCCCCCCGCGGCAGTTTCGCTGGCGCTTCTCAAGCAACCGCTCGAGTCGATACTCGACGGCCTTCGCTTCGTGAACGCCACCGGGCATTTCACGCACCTGTCGGTCCCGACAGCGAGACAAAGTCTCGATCTAACGCTTTGCCGAGAAGAACGTAAGACTCATGTGATCAGTCCCCGCGGCGACACCGGACTGCCGTTGCCTTTGCCTGATCCCGGGAATGTGGCCAGCGACCGTCATTGCCGGCGCAGATGGCATACAACAGCTCACCGCGCAAAGCTCCGCAGCATTGAAGTTACCCCCTAAGTAACAGCCCGCGGACAAGTATGACAGCCACCTGGGTCCCCGCGCGGCGGTTTTTGACGTCCAAATGTACTTTTAGCAAAGAACCGTTGGGATCGCGTTTCGGCTCGGCCTCGCTATCGATTCTTTTCATAATCAAAGAGTTATGGAGTGGTGCAGGCACTAACTGACGTTGCCGGGGCAAATGTTCGACCCGTCGGATTCACGCTTGAATTCATTACATCAGCGATTGCACCAGGCGCCTCAGTCTCTGCAATACTCTAGATCCACGCCGAGTTCGCGGATAGCTGGTTATCCCCCGCATTGAGGATGGGCGCGGGGCGTCTAAGGCATGTCCCGGGCTTCGGGGCAAGCTCTCCCGGTCGGCAACCGGAGCCTCGAGCTGAACCCGAAGCATCCGCTGGTCACCGGTTTGCGGCAGGCTACACAGACCGGCGCGACGATACGCAGCTCGTCAAACTATCGAAGTACGATACGGCACAGCCCTTCTCACTGACGGCGGCGTCCCCCGAAGATCCAACAGATTCACGGCGATCTTGCCGAGCGGCCGGCACGCACCGTTTAGGCGCTCTTCGCCGTCAGCTGCTTCGACTCGGTGCGGGAGAAGATCGACAGCTTGAAACCCACCTATTGATTTTCCTCAGCACGTTCAAGCGGCATATGGCTCGGACAAAACCGAAGTCCGCCTCAATCCTTGATGAAGCAGCACATCCGATACGGCACGCGGCCGCTCCGGATCGTATCGAGCGCCCGCGAATAGGCCAATCCGGCGAAGGCGCGCGACAGCGGGCGCAACACCGATGGCGTCAGGCTATAAATCCGATCAAGTCTCTGTTGTGTATTCAGTTCCATCGCGCGAACAACTTCGGCGTTTATGAGCCTATCGGCAAGCATCCGCATAGGAGCGTTCTCGAGTGCCGTATCCCACGCGCGCGCGCTGCCGTGAGACCTGAAGTCGGTGTAGAGAAAGTGTCCGCCGGGACGCAGGACGCGCGCCACTTCATCGAGGAAACGGGAGAACTGAGGGTAGTGAACGGACGACTCTACATTGATGACAGCATCAAACGTGAGCGCGGCGTGCTCGCCCGTGTGCGACTCGGCGCGCGGAGAATGACCGTGACGTCCGTGATGCTCGAGCCTGTGCCGGTACCCTAACGATGAGCACCGCTAGGCCCGGAAACGCTCGGCAAGCGGCATATCGTCGGGCACTAAATCGCTTGCCTGTTCAAGGATCACATCGATGACGACGTCACCATTGCAGGCTTCCAATTTCGGGTCGGTAGCGAGCGCGTGGGGTTATTCTGCGAAGGGGGAGTAGGGGGCATAGGCTGCTGCTTCCGCGCGGATGTCCGTTGGATGCGAAAGGCTTTACTCACGATGATTTTTGCGCTGGCCTGCTATGGAACTCGCGGCGATGTCGAACCAGGGGTCGCCATTGGCTGTGAACTGCTCAGCCGAGGGCATGAAGTTCGTATGGCCGTGCCGCCTGATCTCGTCGAGTTCGCCGAAACGGCTGGCCTTTCTGCGGTCGGCTACGGGGTGAACACACAGGTCTGGATGGACGTGCACCGTGACTTGTGGACCTGTATGACCAGCACCGCTTGGAAGATCGGAGAGATCAGGAGGTTACGGCGCGAACTGCGTAGCCGATTCGCGGAATCCCTCGAGGATGCTGCCACAACCCTGAAGACCTTCGCCGGTGGTTGCGATGTGATCCTTACGGGTCGAACCCTGGAAGAGCCTGCCGCCAACATCGCCGAGTACTACGACATCCCTCTGGCCACGATGCATCACTCCCCGCAGCGGCCCCACGGCCAGCTGTACCCAAGCCTGCCTGCCCAAGTAGGCCGCTTTGCGATGAACGTCAACGAATGGACATATTGGCGCGGCATCAAGACAATCGATGACTCGCAGCGTCGTGAGTTGCACCTGCCGAAGGCAACAGTTCCAGTGTCGCGGCGGATTGCAGACCGAGGATCGCTTGAAATTCAAGCCTATGACGAAGTCTGCTTCCCTGGGGTCGCCACCGATTGGGCGAAATGGGAGGACCAGCGGCCCTTCGTCGGAGCGCTCACGCTGGAGTTGGCAACCGATGCAGACGAAGACGTCGAGTCGTGGATTGCCGCGGGGACCCCGCCGATCTTCTTCGG
>NZ_CVTB01000310.1 GCF_001050015.1 Mycolicibacterium malmesburyense | reverse complement strand
GAGCCGCGCCTGCACGTCGTTGAGCACCATCGCGCCCTCCGACAGCCCGATCGCGGTGCCCGGACCACCCGCCTTGATCGCGTCGATCAGGTTCGGCGCGCCGACGTCGACCGATTCGCCGACGCTGGGCCCGTCAAGTCCGAGGCCCGGCACATAGCGGTCCCCGAACGCGCCGATACCCGGGAACAACCGCTCCAGGGTGTGGCCCTGCACCTGACCCGCGGGGTAGTCGACGATCTGCCTGTCCAGTCCCGGGAACCAGTCGGCACCCGTGCGCATGATGTATTCGTCGTACGGGATGCCCAGCACGTGGGCGCCGCCCAGCGCATATCCGCGGCCGGGCGTGCCCAGAGGCGGTGGACCGTCGCCCGGCGGGGCGGGCGGCGGTGGCGGCTCGTCGGCCACCGCGATCCCGAGTCCCAGAAACCCCACTGCGCCGAGGGTTGTCAGCGCAGCGCCGAAGGCGAGGAACCGCTTCATCTGGAGTCCAATCGCGCGAATTGATTCTGTTGATACAGCTCGACGCAGGCGGCCCGGCGAATCTTGCCGCTGGTGGTCGTGGGGATCGCACCGGCAGCCACCAGCACGATGTCCTCGACGCTCAGGCCGTGCACGTTCGAGATCGCCGCCTTCACTTCGCTTTTAATCGCAGCCAGTCGACGGATCGCCTCGTCGTCGAGCTCATCGGGCTTCTTGAGCTCGAGGACCGTGACCAGGCGCTCGGTTCCGTCGACCGGAACCGCGATCGCCGCGACCCGGCCGCGGGTGAGCTCCTGCACCGTCGCCTCGACATCCTCGGGATAGTGGTTGCGGCCCCGGATGATCAGCAGGTCCTTGATGCGGCCGACGATGAAGAGCTCGCCGCCGTGGACGAATCCGAGGTCGCCGGTGCGCAACCACGGCGTGGCCGGCGTGCCCGGAGGCGGGTCGACAAGCGTTGCCCCGAAACAGCTCTGCGCGTCGGGACCTCTACCCCAGTACCCGTCGGAGACATTCTCGCCGTGCACCCATATCTCGCCGACCGCGCCTTCCGGGCGCTCGCGGCAGGTCTCGCCGTCGACGATACGTAGCGAGGGCGACTGCGGCACGCGGTATTTGACGAGTGCCGTACCCTTTCCCGCTGCGCAGGGCAAGACCCGGCCGGCACCGAGTTCCTCGGTGTCGAAATGGCCCGCGGGCGAGTCTTCGTCCCACGTTCCCGTGGCGACGAAGACGGTTGCTTCGGCCAAACCGTAGGCGGGACGCATCATGTGATCGCGAAAGTTGAAGTGCGCGAACCGATCGACGAAGCGGCGCAGCGTCGCGGGCTCCACCCGTTCGGCACCGCTGATGATACCGACCACGCCGCCGAGATCGAGCCCGTTCAGATCCTCGTCGGTGGTCTTGCGGGCGGCGAGGTCGAACGCGAAGTTCGGCGCCGACGACCACGCGTGCGGGTTCTCGGCCAGCGCGCGCACCCAGCGGGCCGGCTTCTCCAGGAACGCGACGGGGCCCATCAACTCGGCGCGTCGCCCGCACAGGATGGGCGCGCAGACCCCCAGCACGAGTCCCATGTCGTGGTAGAAGGGCAGCCACGAAACCAGCGTGGCGTCGGGCGGCAGCGGTGACTGCGCGAAGAACTCCCGCATCAGCTGATCGAAGTTCGCCGTGAGGTTGCGGTGGGAGATCTTCACTCCCGTCGGCAACCTCGTTGAGCCCGAACTGTATTGCAAATAAGCGATGTCGGGAAGCTCAACCGGATCGGGTCCCGTGTGCCCCTCGGCGTCCAAGTCGAGTGCATCGATCTCGACGAGCTTGGGCACCATGTCCAGACGCGACCGGTCGATGAAGTCCCCGACGTCGCCGGCGGCCGCCGACGTCGTGAGGACCACCGTGGGTTGAGTGTCGGCGAGCACCGAACTCACCCGGTCGTGTCCGGAGCCGGGATGGGGCAACGGCAGCGGGACCGCGATGAGCCCCGCCTGCATCGACCCGAGGAACGCCGAGATGTACTCCAGGCCTTGCGGGGCGAGGATCACCGCCCTGTCGCCGGTCGTGCCGTGTCGCCGAAGATCGCGCGCGACGTTGACGGTGCGCCGCGCCAGTTGCGACCAGGTGAGGGTTTCCCGGGACCCTGCCGGGTCGCGCGAGTATTCGGTGAAGGTGAAACCGGGGTCGTCGGGGCGCATGCTGGCACGACCGTGCAGCATCGACAGGATCGAGGAATCTGACGGGCTCACGAGGTATCCGCTTCCACTCGGCTTGACGACATCGCCGCGGGGCGCCGCACGCCCGCGACTCGTGACGGCCACCAGTTCGCACGCCCGACCAGCGCGGCGACCGCGGGCACGGTTATGGTGCGAACGACGAACGTGTCCAACAGGATTCCGACCCCGATCACGAAACCGCCCTGGATGACGATCCCGATGCTGGAGAACAGCAGGCCGGCCATCGACGCGGCGAATATCAGTCCGGCCGCGGTGATGACCCCGCCCGTCGACCCCAATGTTCGGATCACGCCGTAGCGGACGCTGTGCGGCGACTCGTCGCGCAATCGGGACACGAACAGCATGTTGTAGTCGGCGCCCACCGCGATCAGCACCACGAACGCCAAAGGTGGTACGCTCCAATGCAATTCCTGGCCCAGGAGCAGCTGGAACGTGAGCACCCCGATACCCAGCGCCGCAAAGTACGACACCACCACGGACCCCACCAGGTAGAGCGGCGCGATGATCGCACGCAGCAGCACCATCAACGTCAGCAGCACGACGATCAGGGTCGCGGCGATGATGAACCGGATGTCCTGCTGGTAGTAGTCGCGGGTGTCGCGCAGCGCCGCCGGGAAGCCGCCCATCGAGATCGTCGCGTCGGCCAGCGCGGTGTTCGGTTGTGCGCCGCGGGCGACGTCGTGGATCTGATTCACCTGGTCCATCGCCTCGGCGCTGAACGGGTTGAGCTTGGTCTGGACCAGGTATCGCACGGACCGGCCGTCTGCCGAAATATAGGCTGCGGCCGCCTTTTTGAAGTCCGGCAGGTTCAGCACTTCCGGCGGGATGTTGAAGCCGGCCTGCGAGGGATCCGAGGCGTTGCTGCGCATGGTCAGCAGGAAGGTCGACGCCTCGTTCAGCCCGGCGGCGATCACCTTGACCTGTTCGACGAGTTGGTCCACCCCGCCCGCCACTTCCCGGCTGCCCGTGGCGAGGCGGTTTGCACCGCGCTGCAGGTCGGTCAGACCGCGCTGCACTCCGCCGGGTTGGTCCAACCCCATCGTGTTGACCGCCCGGGCGACGCTGGCCATCGCGGCGTTGAGTTTGGCCACCGCCTCGTTGAGGGTCTGGCGGTCCTCGACACCTTGGAGTTCCTGCGCCAGACCGTTGATCTCGTCGAGGCTCCCGTCGTCACGCGCGGCGACCAACCGCTGGAACTGCATTCGGGTGTCGACGCAGGACGGGTTGGCGTCGCACACCGCATTGCCCTGCAGCGCGGCCAGTACCGGGCCGATCCATGCGAACAGGTCCTTGACCGCGCGGAAGTTGACGCCCATCGAGTTGCCCAGCGCGTTGATGCTCGCGACGAGCTTGGCCGCGGTCTCGACGTCACGCACCAACTTGTCGCCGCCGTACTGGGTGCGCGCCGAGGAGAACGTGTCGACGAGGTTCTGGATGCTGGGCGCGATCGCGTCGATCTGTCCACGCACGTCGGCGAGGCTGTCGGCGAGCGTGTCGGCCCCGTCCCTGAGTTTGTTCAGATCCCCGCTGCGTTGGCCTATCTGCGCGGACCCGTCCGCCAGCCGGTCCCCCACGATGCCCGCCTGGAAGGTCGCCCGGAATTCCATCGGCACCTCGCCGACCGGGCGGGTGATACCGCTGACCAGGCCGACGTCTTCCAGTTGCGCCACGCGCGACGCCATCTGCTCGAGATCGGCGAGGGCCCGCGGCGTCCGCAGGTCGTGCGGGGACTGGATCAGGATGTACTCGGGGATGGACTGGTTGACCGGAAAGTGGCTTTCCAGCGCGGCGTACCCGACCGAACTCGGCGACGACGCCGGCAACACCTTGCGGTCGTCGTAGTTGTAGTCGGCGAACACGGCGATGCCGGCCAGCAGCGCCAGCGCGAGCAGGCTGGCGACCAGATGCGGCACGGGCCTGCGCACGATGCGGATACCGGAACGCCGCCAGAACCGCGCGGTCAGTTCGCGCCGCGGTTTCACCCAGCCGCGCGGCCCGGCCAGCACCAGGATCGCCGGGAGCAGGGTCACGCCCGCCAGGTAGGCGATGCCGATGCCGATCGCCGACGACACACCGACGGTCCGGAAGACCCCCATCTGCGCGAAGCTCAACAGCAAGAACGTCACGCCGACCGTGGCGGCGGACGCGGTGATGACCTTGCCGATCGAGATCATCGCCGCCTTGACCGCATGGTCGCAGCCGTCGCCCGACCGCACGTAGTCGTGGTAGCGGCTGATCAAGAACACGGCGTAGTCCGTTCCGGCACCGGCCATGATCGCGCTGAGGAACACGATGGACTGGTTGGAGACGCCCGCGCCCGTCAGTTCGGAGAACCCCGCGACGACGGCCTGCGCGATCAACAGCGACGATCCGATCGTCACCAGCGGCAGCAACATCGTGACCACGTTGCGGTAGACCAGCAGCAGCACTGAAAGGACCATTACCGCGATCGCGATCTCGATGGGCAGGCGATCGTTCTCGCCGGCGACGGTGAGATCGGCGACGGTGGCCGCCGGCCCGGTCAGGTACGCGGTGGCGGAGCTTCCTGCGACGTTCTGCTCGATCAGGTCCGATACCCGGTTGAAGGAGTCGAACGCCCGCGGTGTGCCCAGCTCCCCCTCGAGGCTGACCGGCAACACCCACGTCGTCTTGTCTTGACTGGTCAGGAACGGTCGCAGCTGTGGTGTGGCAATGAAGTCCTGCACCGATACGACGTCGGTGACGTTGTCGCGCAGCGCGTCGACGAGCTTGCGGTAGGTGGCCTCGTCGGCGGGTGTCAGCCCGTTCTCGTTGATCAGCGCCACCAGCAGCAGGTCGTCGTTGCCGGACTCACCGAACGCCTCGGCCATCCTGGCGGCGGTGACGCTGGACGGCGCGTCGGCGGGCAGGATCGCCAGCGGATGCTTCTGGGCCATCTCGCCCAGCGACGGCACCGCCAGCGGCAGCGCGACGACCATCGCGACCCAGACGCCGATGACCACCCACGGCCACCGCACCACGAGATCGGCTAGCCGACGCATATCGTCCTCAATTCGACCGGCCCCACGCTATGCGACGCGCCCCCACTGCCCCGAGTCGGCGACGCGTTCGCATACCGATCTCATCGTGTTCATATAGCGTGCAACGGATTTGCTGGCGACCGCATTGTCGGGATGCATGATCGCCATGACCGTGCCTTCGCCGTAGCGGAATATGTAGACGGTCAGCTGATAGGAGAATCGGCCGTCGGGATAGATGCCGATATTGTCCGCAAGCCCCATGTCCGCGGCCGCCAGAACCGCATTCAACGGTGCGGCCCCGGCATGGAAGAAATTGGACACGGGGAAATTCGGCCGCGGCCAATTCAACGAGGGCGCTAATTCCAGAACGCGGTAATACGGCACCTTGGCCATATTCAAATTCGAGTCGAACGAGGCCTGCGCCGACCACGCGGCCTCGGCGAACGAGGCCGCTCCGATCGGCACGGTGATCGGGATGAGCCCGGTGAACCAGCCCTGGGTCATGAAATTATCGGTTGCCGCACGGGAATCGCGTGGCGTGAGGCCGTAATAGGTGAGCGCACCGGTCAGTTCGTGTTCGACCTGGGCGAGGCAGGCGAACAGTCCCCCGACAAAGCGCGCGCCGGCCTCCCCGCAGGCGGCTTCGAAGCGTTCCGTCTGCGCGGGCGTCATCAGCACTTCCGACATCATGTCGCTGCTGGTCGCCTCGCGCGGGTTACCAAGGGGCAGAGGGAATTCGGGAAAGCCACCGTCATTGCTCTCGGCGAATTCGACCCATGCCGCAACTTCGGGCGAATCTAGGGTCAATTCGGATGTGCGTTCGCGCTCGCGGATACAGAATTCGTCGAAGCTTCCCGGCCCGGGCAGCTCGAGCGGCTCACCGCCCCCGCTCAACGCCGAATACATCCCGTTGGCTTCCAGCATCGTGGTGCCGATCAATGTGGCGTCGCCGTGAATGTGGTCCATCGCCGCAAAGAACGTGAAATGGTCCTCGTGCTGGATGATTCCGAAGGTGAAACAGCCCCATTCCAACGGGCTCGGTATGCCGACGACGTGATCGCGGATATCGTCGGCCGTCATCCTGCCGTGGTCGATCGGCACGAATTCGATGGCGGACGGGTCTTCGAGCGCGTGGCGGATGAATTCGCCGTCGTCGGTGTATTCGAACCAGCTGCGAAATGTGTCGTGCCGACGCAGATAGGAATTCACGGCCTGATCCATGGCCGCGAGATCGCATTCGCCGGAGACCTCGCAGCTCGCAATGATCTGCCGGGAGAAGTTCAATCCCGCCGCGGTCCGCTCGCAATAGTTCCGGAGGTGCTGGCGCTGCATATAGCTGACCGGCACCGAACTGACCGGCGCCCGTCGCGCCGCTTCGGCGGCCGCGGGCGTCGGATGCCAGGACGTGACGGAACCCGGTTTGAGGGACCATTCATCAAGCGCCCCAACGGTAATCTTGCCGATGCGCAAAGCCTCAGTCCTCTACAGGTTCGCCTACTTTGCCGAGCTCCTGACCCGTCAGGAACCGCTGCCGGATCAACATACTCCCGCCTCGCGAGCGGCCGTGGCGCGACTGAAAAACGGGCGGGGGAGCCATCGCATCCCAACCGGAGTAGTGGAATAGTGGGGACCGAGGGAGCTTATTTACGGGAGCGTCACTGAGCGTCGGGACCCCCAGCCACCGATCAGCCACGGATGCAGAAGGGGGCAACGGCATGGCACTGGTCGCGGATCACGACCCCGCGTCGCGCTTCGCCATCGTCGGATACGCGGCACGATTCCCTGGGGCACGCGACGCCGACGAGTTCTGGGAGCTGCTGCGCGATGGCCGCGACGCGATCTCCGAGGTGCCGGCCGACCGCTGGAGCGCCGACGACTTCTTCGACCCCGAACCCGGGGCGCCGGGCAAGGTGGTGACCCGCCGAGCGGGCTTCATCGACGATGCGACGGGCTTCGACGCGCCGTTCTTCGGGATGTCCACGCGCGAGGCCAGGATGATGGACCCGCAGCACCGGCTCCTGCTCGAGACGGCGTGGCGCGCGGTCGAGCACTCGGGTATCGCGCCGACGGCGCTGGCCGGGACCAACACCGGCGTGTTCATGGGGCTGTCGACCCATGACTACCTCGGCATGGCCTCCGACGAGCTGACGTACTCCGAGATCGAGGCCTACATGGCGATCGGGACGTCCAACGCCGCAGCGGCGGGCCGCATCAGCTACCGGTTGGGCTTGCAGGGTCCGGCCGTGGCCGTCGACACCGCGTGCAGCTCGTCGCTGGTGGCCATTCACCAGGCGTGCCAGGCGCTGCGCCTGGGCGAATGCGACCTCGCGTTGGCGGGCGGGGTGAACGTGCTGTTGACGCCCGCGACGATGATCACGTTCTCCAACGCCCGGATGCTCGCCCCCGACGGCCGATGCAAGACCTTCGACGCGGCTGCCGACGGCTACGTGCGCGGTGAGGGCTGCGGTGTCATCGCCGTCAAACGCCTCGAGGACGCGGTCCGCGACGGCGACCGGATCCGGGCCGTGATCCGCGGTAGCGCAGTCAATCAAGACGGCGCATCCGGCGGGTTGACGGTGCCCAACGGCGTTGCGCAGCAGCGCGTCATCACCGATGCACTTGTACGCGCGGGCGTGCGGCCCGGCGACGTCGGATACCTGGAGGCGCACGGCACGGGCACCTCGCTGGGCGACCCGATCGAGGCGCAGGCGGCTGGTGCGGCGTTCGGCGCCGGGCGCGACGCCGACCGCCCGCTGCTGATCGGCTCGGCGAAGACCAACATCGGTCACCTGGAGGCGGCTGCGGGCATCGCGGGCGTCCTCAAGGTCGTGCTGGCGCTCGAACACGAATCGCTGCCCAAGCACCTCAACTTCGAGAACCCGTCGCCGCACATCCCGTGGGAGCGGCTACCGGTCGAGGTGGTCACCGAGACGGTCCCGTGGAAGCGCGGCGACCGCCCGCGGATCGCCGGTGTGAGCTCGTTCGGATTCGCGGGCACCAACGCTCACGTCATCCTCGAAGAGGCGCCCGAGGTGCCCGCCGCCGCGCCGGAACCGGTGCAGACGGCACCGCGGTTCAGCGTCCTCCCGCTGTCGGGGCGCACACCAGCGGCGCTACGCCAGACCGCCGAACGCTACCGCGCCTGGATGATCGAACACCCCGATGCCGCGCTCAGCGATGTGTGCTTCACGGCGGGTGCGGGTCGTGCCCACCTGGAGCACCGCGCCGCGCTTGTGATCAACTCGGCCCACTCGGCCACCGAACTTCTCGGTGCGCTCGCCGAAGACCGCCCGGCGCCCGGCCTGGTTCGCGGGGAATGCTATGAGCCGCCGAAGTCGGCGTGGCTGTTCACCGGCCAGGGCAGCCAGTACCCCGGCATGGCCCGCGAGCTGTTCGACACCGAGCCGGTGTTCGCCGACACCATGCGGCGGTGCGCTGCGGCGGTCGCCGATGTGCTCGAAAAGCCGTTGCTCGACGTCGTTTTCGATGTCGAAGGCCCGCAGGCCGACGAGACGCTGCGGCAGACGTCGTACGCGCAGCCCGCCCTGTTCGCGGTGGAGATGGGACTCGCCCGGCTTTGGCAGTCTTGGGGTTTCGAGCCTGACGTCGTGCTGGGCCACAGCGTTGGCCAGTACGCGGCGGCCTGCGTCGCGGGGGTGTTCGACCTCGAGGACGGTGCGCGACTGATCGCCGAGCGGGGGCGGCTGTTCGGCAGCCTGCCCGCGGGCGGGCGGATGGCCGCGGTGTTCGCCGGGGGCGAGCGGGTCGAGAACCTGACCGACGACTTCCCGAGCCTGTCGGTCGCGGCCTACAACGGCGCCAACACCGTGCTTTCCGGGCCAGGAGCGGATCTGGAGGCGGCCGTCGCGCGCCTGTCGGCCGACGGGGTCCGGTGTGAGTGGCTCGAGACCAGCCATGCATTCCACTCGGCGTTGCTGGATCCGATCCTCGACGAGTTCGAGTCGTACGCGCAGCGGTTCAGTTTCGCTGCGCCACAACGGATCCTGATCGACAACCGCACCGGTGCCGCGCTCGGCAGGAGTGTCGAGCTCGACGGAACCTATTGGCGCCGGCACGCGCGTCAACCGGTGGAGTTCGCCAAGAGCGTGCGCACGCTCGCCGAGATCAACTGCAAGATGCTGCTCGAGATCGGGCCCCGGCCGGTGCTCACCGCCGCCGCGTTGGCGGCATGGCCCGACCCCGCCACCGCGCCCAAAGCGATCGCGTCCCTGCGGCCCGGCGTTGCCGACCACCGGCAGATCTCCGAAGCGCTCGCCGACGCCTATGTGCTGGGTCATCTACCGGCGTTCGATGCCCTGCGCCGACCGGGTGTGCGGAAGGTCGATCTGCCCACGTATCCGTTCGAACACCGCGAGTATTGGTTCCGCGACGACCGGCAGCCCGCCGGGCAACGCCCCCGCAGCGACGGGCCGGCGCAGGACCACGCCGCTGAACCGGTGGCCGATCGCTACGAGATCCGTTGGGACAGGGCCGCTGCGGCGCCAACGACGGCTGGTCCCGCATGCGAATGGATCGTCGTCGCCGATGACCCCGACACCGTCCGGCCACTGACCGACGCGCTGACGACCCGGGGCGAGCAGTTCCGGATCGTCGGTCTTCCGGCCACCGACGCCGACGAGGCCGCGCTGACGGATGCGTTGCGCGCTGCGGGTGCCGACGCACCGACACTGCAGATACTGCACGCCGCAGCGCTGGACTCCCCCGCGGCACCGTCCATGCGGTCGTTGTTGCGCATGCAGCACCGCGTGCTGGGCGGAACGAGGCGGCTCCTTCGCACCGCGACCGCGGCCGAACGGCGCGCGCCGGTCTGGATCGTCACCCGCGGCGCACAGCGGGTCACCGCGGCGGACAGCGTGGTCCCCGACCAAAGCTGCCTGTGGGGTTTCGGACGAGCCGCGTCGCTGGAGCTGCCGCAGGTGTGGGGCGGCCTGGCCGACCTGGCGGAGTGCACCGTCGAGGAATGGTCTGGTCTGCTCGCCCGGATCACCGCGTCCGAAGGTTCCGGCGTCAGGGACGATCAGCTCGCGCTGCGCGGGCCGGACGCCTATGTACCTCGATTGACTCGCCGGGTGGAACAGCCCGCATCACTGCACGTGCGCTCCGACGCAACGTATCTGGTGACCGGCGGGCTGGGCGCGATCGGGCTGGAGATCGCTGCCCATCTCGCCGCGCACGGCGCCAAGCACCTGGTGTTGACCAGCCGGCACACACCCAGCGACGCGATCGGGCAGCGCATCGACACGCTGGCCGCACAACACGGCGCCGATGTGCGTGTCATCACCGCCGACGTCGCCGACGCGCACGACGTCGCCCGCCTGTTGGCCACCGTGGACGCCGAGCTCCCGCCGCTGACGGGGATCGTCCATGCCGCCGGTGTCATCAGCACCGCACCGCTCGGCGGCCTCGACGACGCCGAAGTCGACCGCGTCTTCTCCGGGAAGGTCTGGGGCGCATGGCATCTGAGTGAGGCAGCCGCCGACCTGGGCCTCGACTTCTTCGTCACCACCTCCTCCATCGCATCGGTGTGGGGCGGCTTCGGCCAGACGGCCTACGGCGCCGCCAACGCATTCCTCGACGGGCTCGCCTGGCGGCTGCGTGAACAGGGCGTCCCCGCTGTCAGCGTCAACTTCGGGCCGTGGTCGGCCGGCATGGCCGACACGGAATCGCGTGCCCGCCTGGAACAGCGTGGGGTTCAGACGCTTTCCCCCGCCGAGGCGCTCACCGGCCTGGCCGATGTCGTGTCGGCATCCTCGGCACAGGGGGTTGTGGCCCGGATCGACTGGGCCCGGTTCCTGCCGCTCTACCAGCAGGCGGGTCGCCGCGGGTTCCTTGCCGAGTTGGAGCGTGAGGTGTCCGCCGCGTCGACCGCTGCCGCGCCGTCGGCACAGTCGGGTCCGACCGAGCTCGTCGAGCGGCTCACCAAAGCTCCTGCGCAACAACGTAAACGGCTGATGACCAACTACCTGCGCGACGCGGTCGCGGAGGTGACCCGCGTCGACGCCGCGGAAATCCGCGAGGACGCGGGGTTCTTCGACCTGGGCATGGACTCGCTGATGGCCGTCGAACTCCGCCGACGGCTGGAACAGGGCCTCGGCAGAGAGATCCCCGTCACGCTGGTGATGGACCACCCTCGGCTGTCCGACGCCGCTGACTACCTGCTCGGGGAGGTACTCGAGCTGACCAAGCAGGCCCAGCCGGAATCTCGGCCGGCGAAAGTCACTGCGCCGCCGCGCACCGATGAGCCGATCGCGATCGTCGCGGTGTCGTGCCGTTTCCCCGGCGCGCCGAACCCGGAGGCATTCTGGGAACTGTTGTCCGGTGGCATCGACGCGATCCGGGAAGTCCCCGAAGACCGGTTCGACATCGACGAGTTCTACGACCCCGACCCCGAAGCCGCGGGGAAGACGTACACACGGTTCGGTGGATTCCTCGACGGCATCGACGGATTCGATCCCGAGTTCTTCGGCATCTCGCCGCGTGAGGCCGTGTGGATCGAGCCGCAGCAACGGCTGATGCTCGAAACCGTGTGGGAGGGCCTCGAGAGGGCGGGCTACGCCCCCGCGAACCTCCGAGGCAGCCGAACCGGCATCTTCGCCGGGGTCGCCGCCAACGAGTATGCGCACCTGCTCTCGTCGGAGTCCGTCGACAAGATCGAGCCCTACTTCATCACCGGTAATGCGCTGAACGCGATCTCTGGTCGGGTCGCCTTCGCCCTCGGCCTGGAGGGACCGGCCGTGGCCGTCGACACCGCGTGCAGTTCGGCGTTGGTGGCCGTCCATCAGGCCGTCCAGGCATTGCGCTCGGGTGACTGCGATATGGCCCTGGCCGGCGGGGTGAACGTCCTGCTGAGCCCGGTCACGGTGATCGCCGCGTCCCGTGCCCGGATGCTGTCGCCGGTCGGGCGGTGCAAGACCTTCGACGCCTCCGCCGACGGCTACGTGCGCAGCGAAGGCTGCGGCATGCTGGTGCTCAAGAGGCTCAGTGACGCCGAGCGCGACGGCGACCGGATCTGCGCCGTCATCCCCGGCAGCGCGGTCAACCAGGACGGTGCCTCGAGTGGTCTGACCGTGCCCAACGGTGGTGCGCAGCAACGGCTTATCAGCATGGCGCTGTCACGCGCAAACCTGACCGGTGCCGACATCGACTACCTCGAGGCGCACGGAACCGGCACGCCACTGGGCGATCCGATCGAGGTGCAGGCGGCCGCGGCTGTCTACGGCGCCTCGCGCGATCCCGACCGCCCACTCCTGATGGGCTCGGTGAAGACGAACATCGGGCACACCGAGTCGGCGTCGGGGGCCGCGGGCCTGATCAAGGTCGTGCTGTCCTTGCAGAACGAGGCGATCCCGCAGAGCCTGCACTTCCAGGAGCCCAACCCGCACATCCCCTGGGACGCCCTGCCGGTTCGGGTGGTCGACCAGGCCAGACCGTGGCAGACCAACGGCAGGACGCGCCGGGCGGGCGTGAGCTCCTTCGGTTTCACCGGCACCAACGCGCATGTGATCGTCGAAGAGGCGCCACAGTCGGCCACCGCGGACGAATACTCGTCGGACGGTCCTCCGGCCGAACCGGCCGATCTCCGCGAGCCGCTTCAGGTGTTGCCGTTGTCGGCGCGGTCGCCGGAGGCGCTGGTGGCGTCGGCGCAGCGATACGGCGGCTGGCTGAACAACACGAACCCCAAAGTCGACATCGCCGACGTGTGCTACACGGCCGGTGTCGGCCGGTCGCATTTCGAGCATCGGGGCGCGCTGGTGGTCGACTCGGTGCAGAGCGCCGGTGAGCTGCTGACCGACCTGGCCGACAACCGAAGCCGTCCCGGCGTCCTCCGCGGTGAGTGCGCCGATGCGCCGACCACCGCGTGGCTGTTCACCGGGCAGGGCAGCCAGTACCCCGGCATGGCGCGTGAATTGTTCGACAGCGAGCCGGTTTTCGCCGACACCGTCAAGCGCTGCGCGGATGCGGTCGACGGGCTCCTGCCGAAGCCGCTGCTCGAGGTGCTGTTCGCCGCCGACCGGGAAACCGGGTCCGCCCTACGGCACACGTCGTATGCGCAGCCGGCGCTCTTCGCCGTCGAGATGGGACTGGCCCGCCTGTGGCAGTCGTGGGGCATCGAACCCGACGTCGTGCTGGGGCACAGCGTCGGCCAGTACGCAGCCGCGTGTGTGGCAGGGGTGTTCAGCCTCGAGGACGGCGCCCGGCTCATCGCCGAGCGCGGACGGTTGTTCGGCAGCCTGCCCGAGGGCGGGCGGATGGCGGCGGTGTTCGCCGACGCCAAACAGGTCGAGGACATCGTCGGTGAGTACCCGCGGGTGTCGGTCGCCGCGTACAACGGCCCCAACACGGTGGTGTCAGGACCCGCTGACGACGTCGAACACATCGTCGACCGGTTCACCGGCGAGGGTATCCGCTGCACGGCTCTGGAAACGAGCCATGCCTTCCACTCCGAGTTGTTGGATCCCGTACTCGACGAGTTCGAGTCGTACGCAGCACAATTCGAGTTCGCCGCGCCGACCGTCCCGCTGGTGTGCAATCGCACCGGGGCCGTGCTGACCGGCCACGCCAGTTTGGACGCCCAGTACTGGCGGCGCCATTCGCGCCAACCGGTGCAGTTCGCCGAGAGCGTGCGCACGGTGGCGGCGCTGGGATGCTCGGTGCTGATCGAAATAGGTCCACAACCGGTACTCACCGGCGCCGCGGTGCAGGTGTGGCCGGAGCACGTGACCGCGCCACGTCCGATCGTCTCGCTCCGCAAGGGCGTCGCCGATCGGCGCCAGATCACCGACGCACTGGCCGCGGCGTATGTCGGTGGCCTGCGACCGGACTTCGCGGCGTTGCACCCCAAGCCGCGTCGCCGGCTGGAACTGCCGACCTATCCATTCCAGCGGCGTCGGTTCTGGCCAAGGACCTCCGGCATCCCTGTCGAAGGGGCCAGCAGCGCCGCTGCGTCCGGGCTTCTCGGCAGCGCGAAGGAACTCGCCTCGGGCGACACCGTCTTCACCAGCAGGCTGTCAGTCAGGTCACAGCCGTGGTTGGCCGACCATGTCATCTACGGGACCGTCGTCGTCCCCGGGGCGACGTATGCGGCGATGGCGCTCGCGGCGGTCGGCGCACCGGCGCAGGTGCGCGACGTCATCTTTTACGAACCGATCATCCTGCCCGAGAAGGCTTCTCGCGAGGTCCAGCTGACCTTGCGGCCGGAGGGAGATGGTGACGAATGGCGCTTCCAGGTGCACAGCCGCCCGTTCGGGGAACGCGGCGGCGAATGGTCGTTGAACGCCGACGGAACGGTCGTGAGCGGTGTCGGTGACCATCCGGCGTCGGAGGATCCGATCGACGAGGCGATCGAGCGGTGCAACCGCATGCGCCCGCAGGATCTGTTCGAGACCTTCGCCGACATGGAGCTGGCGTGGGGGCCGACCTGGTCCGGTTCCCTGAAATCGCTGTGGTTCGCCGAGGGTGAGGCCATCGGCGACCTGTTCGTCGGCGAAGAGTTGACCGATCAACTCGGCGACGAGCCGATGCATCCGGTGCTGATGGATCTGTGCACCGGCGTCACCTTCCCCGCGTTCCCATCGGAGCTGGCGATCGAACAAGGCGTCAACGACCTGTTCCTGCCGCTGCGGTACGGGCAGGTGACTCTTCGTGAGAAGATGCCGCGCCGGTTCTACTGCCGCGCTCGGTGGCGCACAGGTGAAATCACCAGCGAAACATATGTTTTCGACCTCGACTTCGTCAGCCGGGACGGGCGTCCGCTCGGCGGCATCAGGGAGTTCACCGTCAAACGCGCACCTCGTGAGGCGCTGCTGCGGGGCCTCGGCGGCGATGCCACCCGGCTGCTGTACACCCTGGGCTGGCACGAGGTACCGCTGCCCGACACCGACGCGGCCGGACCCGAAGGCACCTGGCTGGTCGCGGGATTCGACGACCTGGCCGCTGCGCTGCCCGGCTGCATCGCCTACGACCGGCGGACCGACGCGCAACCGCTGGGCCGACAGTTGGCCGACGCGCACGGACGCGGAATTCCCTTCTCCGGTGCGGTATGGCGGG
>NZ_CVTB01000309.1 GCF_001050015.1 Mycolicibacterium malmesburyense | reverse complement strand
GGGAAAGAAGTTCATCGCCGGCGAGCCGATGAAGCCGGCGACGAACAGGTTCGCCGGGCGGTTGTAGAGGTCCTCGGGGGTGCCGATCTGCTGGGCGACGCCGGCGAGCAACACCACCACGCGATCGCCCAGCGTCATCGCCTCGGTCTGGTCGTGGGTGACGTAGACGGTGGTGGTGCCCAACCGATCCTGCAGGCGGGCGATCTCCGCGCGCATCTGCACCCGCAGCTTGGCGTCGAGGTTCGACAGCGGCTCGTCCATGAGGAAGGCCTTGGGATCGCGCACGATCGCGCGCCCCATCGCCACGCGCTGGCGCTGGCCGCCGGAGAGCTGACCCGGTTTGCGGTCCAGAAGCTCGCTCAGGTCAAGGATTTTCGCGGCCTCGTCGACCTTGCGGGCGATCTCGTCCTTCTTCAGTTTGGCCAGCGTGAGCGGGAACGCGATGTTCTGTCGGACGGTCATGTGCGGGTACAGCGCGTAGGACTGGAACACCATCGCGATGTCGCGGTCCTTGGGCGCCTTCTCGTTGACGCGCTCACCGCCGATGCGCAGCTCACCGGAGGTGATGTCCTCGAGCCCCGCGATCATGTTCAGCGTGGTCGACTTTCCGCATCCCGACGGGCCGACGAGGATGATGAACTCGCCGTCGGCGATCGTCATCGACAACTCGTTTACGGCCGTCGCGCCGTTGGGGTAACTCTTCGTCACCCGGTCCAACACAATCTCGGCCATGGAACTACCCCTTCACCGCGCCGGACGTCAGCCCGGCGACGATCCGTCGCTGGAAGATGAGAACAAAGATGATGATCGGAATCGTGATGACCATCGCGCCCGCCGCGATCGATCCGGTCGGTTCCTCGAACTGCGAACTGCCCGTGAAGTTCGCGATCGCCACCGGCGCCGTGATCGCCCGTTCGGTAGCGGTCAGCGACAACGCCAGCAGCAGGTCGTTCCACGCGAAGATGAACACCAGGATGGCCGCAGTGACGATGCCCGGCGCCGCGAGCGGGGCGATCACCCTGCGGAACGCCTGCGCCGGTGTCGCACCGTCCATCTTCGCCGCCTTCTCCAGATCCCAGGGGATCTCCCGGAAGAACGCCGACAGCGTGTAGATCGCCAGCGGAAGCGCGAAGGTGATGTACGGGATGATCAGGCCGGGCCAGGTGTCGAACAGGCCGACCGCGCGCTCGATGTTGAAAAGCGGTGTGACGAGCGAGATATGGGGAAACATCGCGATCAGCAGCGCCACGCCGATCAGCAGCTGTTTACCGGGGAACTCGAGCCGCGCGACCGCGTATGCGGCCATACCACCGATCACCACCGCGATCGCGGTGGTGATGAGGCCGATGCCGATCGAGTTGATCAGCGCCGAGGTGAAGATGTTGCCCTGGAAGATCGCCTTGTAGTTGTCGAACGTGATCTCGGTGGGAATCAGCCTGCCGTCCTTGACACTTGACGTCGGCTTCAGCGAGAGCGACAGGATCCACAGCACGGGGAAAAGCGCGTAGACGACCACCAGGACATTGACGACGGTCCATCCGGTCACCCGTGACGTAGGAGCCCGCTCGGTCATCAGCGACCCTCCTCGGCCGCCCCCGGCGCCGCCGCGCCGAAGATCTTGATGTAGATGAACGCGATGATCGCCACGCACAGGAAGATCAGCACGCTGATCGCCGAACCCAGGCCCACGTTGAACGCCTTGAACAGGTTGTCGTAACCCAGGATCGACACGGATCCGGTGTTGTTGGCCCCGCCGGTGAGGATGTAGATGTTGTCGAAGATCCGGAACGCGTCGAGGGTGCGGAACAGCAGCGCCACCAGGATCGCGGGCTTGATCAACGGCAGGATGACCTTGATCAGCCGCTTCCACGCACCCGCGCCGTCGACCTGGGCGGCGTTGAGCAGATCCTGTGGCACCAGCGCCAATCCGGCCAGCAGCAGCAGCGCCATGAACGGCGTCGTCTTCCACACCTCGGCGAGCACCACGATCGCCAGCGACGGAAGCTGTTCGGTCAGTGGGGCGCTGCCCTCGGGCAACAGGTTCGCCAGATACCCGGTGCCGGGTGTCCACGCGTAGTACCAGCTGTACGACGCGGCCACGGTGACGATTCCGTACGGGATGAGGATCGCCGTGCGCACCACACCCTTGCCGAAGATGGTGCGGTGCATCACCAGGGCCAGCGCCATGCCGAGCACGAATTCGATGGCCACCGAAACGACGGTGATGCCGAGCGTGACGAAAAACGCCGTCCACCAATACCGGTCGGTGAGGATCGTGACGTAGTTCTCCAACCCGATGAACTCGGTGTCCTCCGGCGCCGCCATGTTATTGCGCTGCAGGCTCAACCACACCGCATAGCCGATCGGATAGGCGGTGACCGCGAGCATCAACAGGACGGCCGGCGCGATCAGAAGGAACGCCAGCCTGCGTTCCGATCGCGTGTCGTCGCTGCCGGTCGCGGACGCTGACGGGGCGGTCGCGGTGGCCGGGGCCGCGGTCACGGGATCAACCCCTTGCCGTCGATGGCCTTCTGCACCTGCTCGGTGAGCTCGTCGGCGGTGCGCTCCGGATCGATGTCGGTGATCGGCGCGAGCGTCGTGGAGATGCGGGTGGAAACGGCTTGGTACTGGGGCGTGGCGGGACGCACCGCGGCGTTGGTGAGCTGCTCGCGGATGATCTCGTACTGGGGGTATTTCGCCTGGAACGCCGGATCGCTGTAGAGCGATGTGCGCACCGCGGGCAAGCCGCCTTCGATCGAGGTGTACCGCTGGTTCTCGACGTTGCGCAGGCAGCGGATCGCCTCGAACGCCTCGGCCTTGTGTTGCGTGGTCTTCGCCACGGCGAGGTTGAGCCCGCCGATGGTGACCTTCGCCGCCTCATCGGACTGCACGCCCGGATACTGGGCGAAGCCCAAGACCTTCCTGCTCGCCTCGAACGCGACCTCGAACTGTTCGTCGCTCGGGGAGAACGTTCCGACGTCGTTGATGGCGTCGGCCAGCGCGGGATCCTTGTTGAGCGGCAGGAACGACACTCCGCCTTTGATCGCGTTCTCCAGCAGCGAGGGCAGCACGTACGGCCAATTCACCTCGAGCGCGGCCTTGCCCTGTTCGAGCGCGAGTCGTGCGGTGGTCTCGTCGGTCTGCGTCACCGACGGGTCCGCGCCCGGGGCGGTGGCGACGTTCTTGATGATCTGCAGCGCCTTGACGGTGGCGGCGCGGTGCTCGGGAGTGTCGGTCAGCGTGACCGTCTGGCCGTCATCGGAAAGCACCTGACCGCCCGCGCTTTCGAGCAATGTGTTGAACCAGACGACCAGACCCTCGTACTGTTTTCCTTGCACCGCAATCCAGCTCGGCCCACCCTCGGCGTGCAACCGCGTGGCCTCGGCCACCATGTCGTCCCAGGTGGCCGGCGGCTCCGACATCAGATCGGCTCGGTACCAGAGCAATTGGGTGTTGGTGGTGATCGGCGCCGCGTACAGCTTGTCCTGCCAGGTGGCGGTCTGCAGCGGACCCGGCAGCGTGTTGGACCTCGCGTCGGCTTCGGCCCGGCCCGAGGGATCGTCGGAAAGCGGTAGCGCCCAACCGGCCTCGGCGAACTCGGCGGTCCACACCACGTCGAGCGCCATGACGTCGAGGCTTCTGTCGTTTCCGGTCAGCCGGCGCGCGAGCTGAAGCCGTTGGTCGTCGGCGCTCTTCGGCAGACTGATCTGCTGGATCCTGAAGCGGCCGCCGAGTTCGTCGTTGCACCGCTCGGCGACGGCCGTGAAGGTTTGTGCCTCGTTGGCGGGCGTGTAGTAGTTGATGACGATGCCGCCGCTGTCGGAACCGCACGCCGTCAGCACTGACGCCGTCGTCAGCGCAGCAACCGCCGCAGCACCCAGCCGCCGTCGGCTCCCGCGCATGGGCCCCCACGCTGGTAGGGAACTGGGGAAGCGCACCACCCGCCTCCGTCCCGCGTCGATGTCGCCGCCGGAGCGGCTCCGCATCCTGTGTCGCCGCAGCAGCAGCTCCGACGCGCAAACCGTATTGCCACAACCATGTGGTTTGCAACACCTCGGCGGCGCGCGTCGCACACCGTTACGCAATCGCGAACCTGGGCAAACTCCGCGGTGATCGCGTCGTTGGCGTCAGATGGTCAAGCGCGCCAGCAGATCCCGTCCGCGTTCGGCGCTCTGCGGATCGCACAGCACGTCGTAGCGGCCCGCGACGAGTTGCAGCGTCGAGCTGAAATCTCTTGTGCCGCGCGCCATCGCATAGGGAATCGCCGACGTGATGAGACCGAAGAACACACCGGCGATCACGCCGGTGGCGAGCGCTCCCCACGGACTGGGGCTGAAGAACCCGAGGATCAGGCCGATGAACAGACCCAGCCACGCACCGGTCAACACGCCGCCGCCCAACACCTTGGGCCAGGTCAACCGGCCGGTGACCCGCTCCACCTGCATCAGGTCCACCCCGACGATCGTCACCTGCTGCACGGGGAAATCCTGGTCCGACAGGTAATCCACCGCCCGCTGCGCCTCGGCGTACGTCGGATACGAACCGATGGGCCATCCCTTCGGCGGCGTGGGCAGACTAGCGGGGCCGCGGCCGAAATTTGGGCTAGCCGGCGTTGCGCCGGAATTTGCTCCGGGTTGAAACGGGCTGGTCATCGGTCCTCTTCTCCTCTTTCGCCGCAAATCGTTAAGTTGCTGCCTCATAAGGGACAACGCCGCGATGGCTGCAATCGTGCCCGGGAATTACGCTAGGTTGACAAGCATGACAAATCACGGGGAGGACGCAGCAGAAACCGCATCATCCGAATCCACCGGAGGTGCGTCCGAGCCGACATCCTCGGGCTACGAGGCGCCGTCGACCGAACAGGCGCAGGGTTCACAACCCGACCAGCCCGACCAGCCTGGGTTCGGCTCCCCCTATCAGACGCCGCCGGCGTACGACCCGTCGTCGGGTTATCCGCCGCCCCCGCCGCAGGGCGCTTATCCTCCGCCGCCGCCAGGTGCCTACCCACCGCCGCCGCCAGGCGCCTACCCCCCGCCGCCGCAGGGCGGGTATCCGCCGCCCCCGCCGGGCGCCTATCCGCCGCCGCCGCAGGGGGCCTATCCGCCGCCCTACTCCGACCCGGCCAACCTCGGCCAGGGCTATCCACCGCCACCGCCGTACGGCACACCGTCGCCGTACGGGGCATCGGGATACGGCTATACCGGCGGTTACGGACCCTCGCAGGAGAAGACGAACGGATTGGCCATCGGCTCGCTGGTGGCCTCTGCGGTCGGCATCCTTTGCGGCGTCGGTTCGCTCGTCGGCATCGTGCTGGGCATCGTGGCGCTCAACCAGATCAAGACCTCGGGTGAAGGCGGCCGCGGTTTGGCGATCGCCGGCATCGCCGTCGGCGCGGCCACGCTTCTGCTCAACATCTTCTTCGCCATCGCCATGATGAGCAGCTGACGATGACCGGGGGCGGCCCCGGCGGGGTCGGGGATCCCGGGAGGCCCGACCCGTTCGCACCGGTGGACTACCCCGCCGATGCGGGGCTGCCGCCGCCGCTGTATCCGCCGTCCGCGCCCGGATATCCGCCGCCGTACGCATCGCCGCCCGGCCAGGGCTACTACCCCGCCGGTTATGGCTACGACCCGTACCGGCCGATACGACCGCCCGGGACGAACGGGATGGCGATCGGCTCACTGGTGTGCTCGCTCGTCGGGGTGTTCTGCTGCGGCGTGACGTGCGTCGTCGGGGTGATCCTCGGCGTGACGGCCATGCGCGAGACCAAGCGCACCGGACAGGACGGTTTCGGAATCGCGTTGGCGGGCACCATCATCGGCGGCCTGGCGACCGCCGGGTTCCTCATCTACATACTGCTGTACCTGAGCCTGCTCACCACCGGCTGGCAGTGGACCTGAGCCTCACTGAAGCGGACGGAACGGCTCGCCTTGACGCTGCATGCCTGCGGCGCGGCCCTTTCCGGCGATCACCAGGGCCATCTTCCGGCTCGCCTCGTCGATCATCTCGTCGCCCAGCATGACCGCGCCCCTGGCCCCGCCGGCCCGCGAGGTGTGCCACTCGTAGGCCTCGAGGATCAGCTCGGCGTGGTCGTAGTCCTTCTGCCGGGGACTGAAAATCTCGTTGCCCGCGGCGATCTGATCCGGATGCAGCACCCATTTGCCGTCATATCCGAGCGCCGCGCAACGGCCCGCGACGCGGCGGAAGCCGTCGACGTCGCGGATCTTCAGATACGGGCCGTCGATCGCGAGCACGCCGTGCGTCCGCGCCGCCACGAGGATTCGCATCAGCACGTGATGGTGCGCGTCGCCGATGTCGTAGCCCTCGGGCTGTTCGCCGACCTCCAACGTGCGCATGTTCAGGCTCGCGGCCATGTCGGCGGGTCCGAGCACCAGCGCCTGCACCCGCGGTGCGGCCGCGATCGCGTCAATGTTGGTCAGGCCCTGCGCATTCTCGATCTGCGCCTCGATACCGATGCGCCCGACGGGCAGATCGTGGGTGGCTTCGAGCTGGCTCAGCAACAAGTGCAGCGCGTGGATGTGTGAGGCGTCGCTGACCTTGGGGAGCACGACGATGTCCAGTGCGGCACCGGCGGTCGACACCACCTCGATGGTGTCGGCGTACGTCCACGGGGTCGTCCAGTCGTTGACGCGTACGCCGCGCAGCTGACCGGCCCAGCCGGGTTCGGCCAGCGCGGTCGCCACCCGCGTGCGGGCCTCGGCCTTGGCATCCGGGGCGACGGCGTCCTCGAGGTCCAGGAACACCTCGTCGGCGGACAGGGTTTTCGCCTTCTCGACCATTTTGGCGCTGCTCCCGGGAACGGAAAGGACCGTTCGGCGGGGTCGATACCGGTTTTCCACAACCACACTCTCTACCCTTTGAGTCATGGCGGCGGTCAACAGGGTCTATGCGGCCCGACTCGCGGGTTTGGTGGTCTTGGGCCCCGACGGCGAGTCCATCGGCCGTGTCCGCGATGTGGTGGTCAGCATCAGTTTGGTGCGTCAACAACCGCGTGTGCTCGGATTGGTCGTCGAGTTGCTCACGCGGCGAAGGATTTTCGTGCCGATCCTGCGGGTGACGTCCATCGAGCCGGGCGCCGTCACGCTTGCCACCGGAAGCGTGTCGTTGCGCCGGTTCGCCCAGCGTCCCGGCGAGGTGCTGGCACTCGGGCAAGTCATCGAAACCCGGGTCCGCGTCGACGATCCCGACCTCCCTCAGCTGGCCAACGTCGACGTGATCGTCGTCGATCTCGGCATCGAGCAGACCCGCACCCGCGACTGGATGATCACCAAGGTCGCCGTTCGCCCGCACCGCCGCCTCGGCAGGCGCGCGAACGTGCACGTGGTGGACTGGCAGAACGTTCACGGCCTCACGCCGTCCGGCCTGGCGATGCCCGATCAGGGCGTCGCACAACTGCTCGATCTGTTCGAGGGCCAACGGGCCGTCGAGGTGGCCGAGGCCCTCAGGGAACTGCCGAAGAAGCGGCGCTACGAGCTGGTGAACGCCCTCGATGTCGAGCGGCTGGCCGACGTGCTCCAGGAGTTGCCCGACGACGACCAGCTCGACGTGCTGCGGCGGCTGCCCGGCGACCGGGCCGTCGACGTCCTCGAGGCGATGGACCCCGACGACGCCGCCGATCTGCTGGGGTCGATGGCCCCGACCGATGCCGAGCAGTTCCTGCGGCGCATGGATCCCGAGGACTCCGAGGACGTCCGTCGCCTGCTGGCGCACTCCCCCGACACCGCGGGCGGCTTGATGACGTCCGAGCCCGTCGTGCTGGCACCCGACACCACCGTCGCCGAGGCCCTCGCCCGGGTCCGCGACCCCGACCTCACCCCGGCGTTGGCGTCGCTGGTGTTCATCACCCGCCCCCCGACGGCCACCCCCACCGGTCACTATCTGGGCTGCGTGCATCTGCAGCGCCTGCTGCGCGAGCCCCCGGCGGAACTGGTCAGCGGCATCGTCGACACCGATCTGCCGAACTTGTCACCGGAGGACTCGCTGGGTGCGGTGACGCGCTACTTCGCGGCCTACAACCTGGTCTGCGGGCCGGTCGTCGACGAGGAGAACCATCTTCTGGGCGCCGTGTCGGTCGACGACGTGCTCGACCACCTGCTGCCCCACGACTGGCGCGAGACCGAGGAACCCGAACTCACCGGCGCCGAGGGCACCTCGTGACCGACCGCAGCAGACTCGACACGCCGCTGGCCACCCGGCGGTTCTCGTTCAACGTCGACCCCGAGGCGGTCGGCAATTTCAGCGAGAGGATCGCCCGATTTCTGGGCACGGGCCGGTACCTGGCGTGGCAGACCATCCTCGTCATCGTCTGGATCACGCTGAACCTGTTCGCGGTCGGTCTGCGCTGGGATCCGTATCCGTTCATCCTGCTCAACCTCGCGTTCTCCACCCAGGCGGCATACGCGGCGCCGCTGATCCTGCTGGCGCAGAACCGCCAGGAGAACCGGGACCGCGTGTCGCTGGATGAGGACCGACGCCGCGCCCTGCAGACCAAGGCCGACACCGAGTACCTGGCCCGCGAACTGGCCGCCCTGCGGTTGGCGATCGGCGAGGTCGTCACCCGGGACTACCTGCGCCGGGAGCTCGACGAGATGCGCGAAATGCTGGCTGCGCTGCATCACCAACAGGGCGAACCGGACGACGAGGAGCCCGACGGCGACCGTCGAACGAAAAAGTCGAGTGCGGGCAGCTAACGGATTGCTGTAACGCGACGGTTATCTAGTAGGTATGGTGACTTGGTTCACAAGCGACTGCAGACCTAGGACGGTTGAGTGCACATAAGGGGAGGAGCCGCCCTCAAGGCCGTGCGGCGCCAAACGGGGCGTCTGCGGCGTATCCCGGGCCCTCGAGTGCAGGAGTTGGCGTCCGCCAACCGCATGCGCGCCGCCCTCGGCGTCGCCATCATCACCCCGATCATCCTGGCCGGCAGCGTCGGCGCCTCGGCGCCGTCACCGCGCACCCCCACCTCCGATGCCGCGGTGACGCCGCTGGCCGCGGTCGAACCGTCACCGGGCGCCCGCTCGGGCGCGTCGGTGGTCGCGGTCGCCAAGGAGCCCATGGCCTTTCACATCGCCTCCTCGGCCGCCTCCGCTCCCCCGCCCGCAGCGGTCGTGAATTCGCCTGGGGCACTGGGTATTCCGGCGATGGCTTTGTCGGCATACCGCAATGCCGAACGCATCATGGCCTCGGCGTACCCGGGCTGCGGCATCAGCTGGAACCTGTTGGCCGGTATCGGACGCATCGAGTCGATGCACGCCAACGGCGGCGCGACCGACGCCCGCGGCACCGCCATCCGCCCCATCTTCGGACCCGCGCTCGACGGCACGCTTCCCGGCAACGAGATCATCGTGCAGAGCCGGGCGGCCGACCGGGTCACCTACGCGCGGGCCATGGGGCCCATGCAGTTCCTGCCGGGAACCTGGTCGCGCTACGCCTCCGACGGCGACGGCGACGGCAAGGCCGAAGTGCAGAACCTCTACGACTCGAGCCTGGCCGCCGCTCGGTACCTGTGCAGCGGCAACCTGAACCTGCGCGATCCGAACCACGTCATGTCGGCGATCCTTCGCTACAACAACTCGGTGGCGTATGCCCGCAACGTGCTGGGCTGGGCCGCGGCCTACGCGACGGGCGTCGTCCCGATGGATTTGCCCCCGATCACAGGATCGGTCCCGACCCTCGACCCGTCCGAGAGCAGCAACGTGCACCTGACCGACCTGAAGGAGTACCAGGGCCTGGGCCCGGGTCTGCCCCTCAACGCGTTGGGCCTGCCGGCAGGCGATCCGTTGGCGTTGATGCCGCTGCTCGAGCGCGACGCCGTCGCCGCCCAGATGGGTGTCCCAGGCTTTGTCCCCGGTCAACGGCTCGGACCGCTGCCCGGACCGGCGCCGCAGGCACCGGCGACTCCGCAGGCGCCACCGCAACCGCCGCCGTGGACACCGCCGTGGATGCAGCCGCAGCGGCCAGAGTGCGCGGTGTTCTGCATCGAGGACAACCCGGCGCCGCCGCTGCAGCCCGCGCTCGGCGGACCTCCGATCGCGCAGCCGATGCTCCCGCCCGCTCCGGCTCCGCTGGCGCCGCCCGCCCCGGCGGGCGCCCCGCCGGGACCCGCTCCGATCGGCGCACCGGCACCGGCTCAGGCGCCCGCACCCGGTCAAGCACCCGCGCCGGCACCCGGCCCGGGACCGGCACCCGGCCCGGCCGCTGCGCCGGGCCCAGCGCCCGGACCGGTCGGTTAAGGGCCGCCGTCGAGTCGGCCTAGACTCGACGGTGATGTCTGAATCAACCCCTGACCTGGAAGCCGCGATCCGTCGCGCGCTGGCCAAGGTGATCGACCCCGAGCTGCGGCGGCCGATCACCGAGCTCGGCATGGTCAAGGACGTCACCGTCGAACCGGACGGGGCCGTCCATGTCGAGATCTACCTGACCACCGCCGCGTGCCCGAAGAAGACCGAGATCTCCGATCAGGTCAGTCGCGCCGTCGCCGACGTCCCCGGGACCGGCGCCGTCCGGGTCAGCCTCGACGTGATGAACGACGAACAACGCACCGCGCTGCGCAAGCAACTGCGGGGCGACTCGCGCGAACCCGTCATCCCGTTCGCCCAGCCCGGCTCGTTGACCCGCGTCTACGCCGTGGCCTCCGGGAAGGGCGGCGTCGGCAAGTCCAGCGTCACGGTGAACCTCGCGGCCGCGATGGCCGCGCGGGGTGTGTCGGTGGGGGTGCTCGACGCCGACATCTACGGCCACTCGGTCCCGCGCATGATGGGCGTCACCGACCGGCCCACCCAGGTCGAGTCGATGATCGTGCCGCCGGTCGCTCACGACGTGCGGGTGATCTCGATCGCGATGTTCACCCAGGGCAACACCCCGGTGGTCTGGCGCGGCCCGATGCTGCACCGCGCGCTGCAGCAGTTCCTGGCCGACGTCTACTGGGGCGATCTGGACGTGCTGCTGCTCGATCTGCCGCCGGGCACCGGTGACGTCGCGATCTCGGTGGCCCAGCTGATCCCGGGCGCCGAGATCCTGGTGGTGACGACGCCCCAACTGGCGGCCGCCGAGGTGGCCGAGCGGGCCGGCGCGATCGCACTGCAGACCCGTCAGCGCATCGTCGGCGTGGTGGAGAACATGTCCGGGCTGCAGTTGCCCGACGGCACGACGATGCAGATCTTCGGCGAAGGCGGCGGCAAGCAGGTCGCCGAGCGGTTGTCGCGTTCGATCGGCGCCGACGTGCCGTTGCTGGGACAGGTGCCGCTGGACCCGGCGCTGGTGACCGCGGGCGACTCCGGGGTCCCGCTGGTGCTGTCCGCGCCGGACTCGGCCGCGGGCAAGGAGTTGCGCAGCGTCGCCGATGCCCTGTCCAGCCGCAAGCGCGGGCTGGCGGGGATGTCGCTCGGCCTCGACCCGGCCGGCCGATAACGGTCCCGTGTCCGACGCCGAACTTCGTCACACCCTGTCCGACAAGGCGTTACAGTGCTGTTCGTGGGTAGGGCGATGTTAGCCAACGGGCGGGGCAAGGCGCTGGCCCTCGTCGCCTCGGTCGCGTTGTCCGCCGCGCTGTTCTACGCCCAGTCCGCAGGGCCGCCCGCTCAGCCTCCGGCCCCGCCGGCGGCCGCGCATCGGGACGCCCCCGCAGACGTCCCGACGATCAAGACACCCACCGAGGCGGAGTTGCTGGCGGCCAGCGCTCCGGTCGCCACCGCGGCCACGCCGTTCGAGCTGCCCGCCGGTCTCGCGCCCGAAAACGGGTTGCAGGTCAACACCATTCGGGTGGCCCGCGCGCTGAGCGTGTTGTTCCCCGAGATCAAGACGATCGGCGGATACCGCCAGGACCCGTTGAGGTGGCATCCCAACGGCCTGGCGCTCGACGTGATGATCCCCAACCACGGCAGCGACGAGGGCATCGCGCTGGGCAACCAGATCGCCGGGATCGCACTCGCGAATGCGAAGCGCTGGGGCGTCATCCACGTCATCTGGCGGCAGGGCTTCTACCCCGGTGTCGGCGCGCCCAGCTGGACGGCGGACTACGGCAATGAAACCGCCAATCACTTCGACCATGTCCACATCGCCACCAACGGCGGCGGATACCCGAACGGCGACGAGCGCTACTTCATCTGAGGTCTCAGGGCCCCGGCGCTAGGTGGCGTCGGTGTCGAAAGGCGTCGTCGCGGGCGCTGCGGGCGTCGTGGGCGGCGGCGGAACGGGTGAAGCGTCTGCCTTGTCGGTCGGCCGATCGGCGGTCTTGCGGTCGAAGTTCCCGGTGAAGATGGAGTCGTCGCCGTCGAGCAGATGCTTGGTCAGCGCGGCGCGGGGTGTCATACCCCGCAGCTTGTTGAGCTCGCTGAGCGGCTCGCGCAGGTCGTCGAACTCCGGGCCGAGATCTTCCCGCAGTTGGCTGGTGGCCCCGCTGATGTAGTCGCGGGCCTGGCGCAAGGCGCCCGTCGTCCACCGGATCGCCCCGGGCAGCCGCTCGGGTCCCAGGATCACCAGACCGGCGATCACCAGGATGAGCATCTCGCCCCAGCCGACGTTGGCGAACATGGCTACGTGTTGTCGGGACCCGGGTTGACGGTCAACGTCACCCGGCGACCGTCACGCATCACCTCGATCGGTGCGTCCTGACCGATCTTCAGCTGACGCACGGCGACGACGAACTCGTCGGCGTCGGCCACGGTCCGGTCGCCGACCTTGACCACGACGTCGTTCTCCAGGATCCCCGCCCTCTCCGCGGGGCTGCCGGCCTTGACGTTTGCCACCTGTGCGCCGGAGGCGATGTCGTTGCTCACCGAGCGGGCGGTCAGGCCCAGCGTCGGGTGGGCGATCTTGCCGTCGCGGATGAGCGAGTCGACGACGGTCTTGACCTCGTTGATCGGGATCGCGAAGCCCAGCCCGCTGGCGCTGTCGGACAGCGACTTACCCGCGGTGTTGATGCCGATCACGTTGCCGCTCATGTCGATCAGCGGCCCGCCGGAGTTGCCGTGGTTGATCGGGGCGTCGGTCTGCAGCCCGTCGATCACGGTGTCGGTGTCCGAGCCGTCGCCGGAGAGCGGCACCGGGCGGTGCAGCGCGCTGATTATGCCGGCGGTGACGGTGCTGCGCAGGCCGAGCGGGGCGCCGGCGGCGATCACTTCGTCACCGACGCGCAGGTTGTCCGAGTCGCCCATCTTCGCGACGGTCAGGTTGTCGACGTTGTCGACCTTCAACACGGCGAGGTCGGTCTTGGGATCGCGGCCCACGAGGTTGGCGGGCACCTCTTTGCCGTCGTTGAAGACGATCTTCATCTTGTACTTGCTCGGGTTGTTCGCGGCCTCGGAGATCACGTGGTTGTTGGTCACGATGTAGCCGCGGCCGTCGATGACGACACCGGAGCCCTGCGAACCTTCCTGATCGCTGGTCGCTTCCACCGTGACCACCGAATCGGCAACGGCCGCAGCGACTTTGGCGATGTGACCCTCGGGCGGCGGACCGCTGTCAGACGTGTCGAGCGTGACCTTCGACGTGGTGAACGCCTCGACCACCTCGGCGGTCTTGCGCCCGACCCAGCCGCCCGCGAAGCCGATCACCAGCGCGATGATGGCCAGCATCGCCAGCGCGACATAGGAGACCCGGCCGCCGAACAGCACGTCCCGCACACCCAACTTCCCCGTCGGCGCATTGGCCGGGGCGCGCGCCGGCTCGTGCACCGCGGGCGAACCGAGGGCGACCGGCGCCGACGGATCGCGCCACGGATCGGCGGTGATGTCGCCGTCGGCGTCGCGCTCGGCCTCGAGCGCGCCAGAGTCGGCGGGATGGCGCTGCAGCGACTCGGCACCGGGATGGGGCTTTCCGAACGCCTCGGCGAGCACCGGATCGGGTGGCTGGTTGGTGGGCGTGAACTCGCCCTGGTCGCGGTACTTGTCCGGGCCCACGAACGAGCCTTCGACGCCGTCGGGCCTGCCGAACGCGCGCTGCGCCGCCGGATCGACGGGCGGACGCGAGACGGGCCGCGGTTCCAGGCGTTCGCGCCCGGTTTGGTCGAGATTGGTCACCCGGTCATCACCCTCTGTGAAAGCGCCCGCTGAGGCCGGCGCGGATCGCTGCTCGTCTTCGCACTTACCCTACCGGCGCTTGCGCCGCGGACGCTCGGTGCTGTCAGCAAACGGCGACTCGACGGGCGGCTCCGGCGGAGCATGGTGCGGGATCTCGGACAACAGGCCCAGCAACGAGCTAGGCACATCGATCGGCCGCGACTCCCGCAACGCCTCGCGCGCCTGCCGCTGCGCGTCGACCTCGGCCGCGCACTGCGGACACAGCGATAAGTGGTGGGCGGCGCGAAGGTGTGGGGTCAGCCGCAGTTCGCCGTCGACGAAGGCCGCGATGGCCTCCGTGGAGAGGTGTTCGGTGGAGCCGAACTGCCGCGGGCCGACCGGCGCGTCGCTCTGGGAGGCGAACTGGGAGGGAAGCCAAGAGAACGCTCGACGGAACACGTGCCCCGGGTCGGCCATCGCCCAGCTCCTCTCGCTGCGTGTCACGGCGTCCATTCGAATGTAGCGCGGCGCGCTGTGCGGAAGACGCAAACGTCAGGCCGTTTTGGCCACGTCGCCGGGCCGACCCGACGCGGCGGTCTCGCTGTGGTTGGCCAGGTAGTCGCGAAGGGCCTGCCTGCCGCGGTGGATACGGCTGCGCACCGTGCCGAGCTTGACGCCCAGCGTGGCGCCGATCTCCTCGTACGACAGTCCCTCGATGTCGCACAGGACGACGGCGGCGCGAAACTCCGGCGGCAGCGAATCGAGTGCGGCCTGCAGGTCGGGACCCAACCGGGAGTCGTGGTAGATCTGTTCCGGGTTCGGGTCGTCGGCCGGCACGCGGTCGTAGTCCTCGGGCAGCGCCTCCATGCGGATGCGTCCGCGCCTGCGCACCATGTCCAGGAACAGGTTCGTGGTGATGCGGTGCAGCCACCCCTCGAAGGTGCCGGGCTGGTAGTTCTGCAGCGACCGGAACACCCGGATGAAGGTCTCCTGGGTGAGGTCCTCGGCGTCGTGCTGATTACCCGACAGGCGATAGGCCAGGCGGTACACCCGGTCGGCGTGCTGGCGCACCAGCTCGTCCCACGAGGGCATGGTCGATTTGTCGCCCGTGGCGTCGAACACCGCGGTGCCGGTCATCTCGTCGGCAGGCTCAACCCACTGCCCGTCCACGAACTGTTCGAGGTGGGACATCGAAGTCGGTGCCATCTTGATGGTGGTCGTCAGATCCTCCTGGTCGCAGCCGCCATCACGTAGCGGCGGTTCGATAATGCTCACAACACGGAGATCCGCAGAGGTATTCCCTGGTTGGCCCCCTGGATGCCAGCGTCCGCCGTTTTCCATGGGACATACCGTCTCGAACTGTTCCGTGCCTGGCATATGAGCAAACTGAACATTTCCTGAGAAAGCTTTTCTACCCATTTTTGACCTGCGCGAACCCGTTGATTTTTCGCGCAATCCGCTGGCGCGGGACGGGCGTGTCGCGATGCCGGCCCCGACCGGTTGGCTACGCTGCGGGCATGCCCGGCACCGACGACGTCATCGGACCGCACAGCCGTGCCGATTCGATCGTGTCGCACGCCGAGCAGTCCATCTCCGAGGACTCCATCGTCGCCGCGGCCCGCGAACGCGCCGTCGACATCGGCGCGGG
>NZ_CVTB01000308.1 GCF_001050015.1 Mycolicibacterium malmesburyense | reverse complement strand
CCGTCACCCCCGCCGTCGGCGCCCTGCTGTGCGTGTTCGCCAAGCTCACCGCCGCCAAGGCCGTCGTCGAGGTCGGCACCGGCGCCGGGGTCAGCGGCCTGTGGCTGCTGTCCGGAATGCGCGAGGACGGCGTGCTGACCACCATCGACGTCGAACCCGAGCACCAGCGCCTGGCCAAGCAGGCGTTCGGCGAGGCCGGAATCGGCCCCGGCCGGAGCCGCCTGATCAGTGGTCGCGCCCAGGAGGTGCTGACCCGGCTTGCCGACGAGTCGTACGACCTGGTGTTCATCGACGCCGATCCGATCGACCAGCCGCACTTCGTCGCCGAGGGCGTCCGATTGTTGCGCCCGGGCGGCGCGATCGTCCTGCACCGCGCCGCGCTCGGCGGCCGGGCCGGCGATGCCACCGCCAACGACGCCGAGGTCGCGGCCGTCCGCGAGGCCGCGCGGCTGATCGCCGAGGACGAACGGCTCACCCCGGTGCTGATCCCGCTGGGCGACGGCCTGCTCGCCGCCGCCCGCGACTGAGTTCTCTTCCCGCGAGTTTTTTCCCACGAGTTTTCTCCCGCGGGCCATGGGTCTTGACCGCAGACTGAACGCGCGTTTAGCCTACTGAACATGCGTTCAGCACCAAAGGACCTCACGGCCATCGCACGCATCCGCGACGCCGCGATCGAGCAGTGGGGTCAACACGGGTTCAACATCGGCCTTCGGGCCATCGCCGAATCCGCCGGAGTCTCGGCGGCACTGGTGATCCACCACTTCGGTTCGAAGGAGGGTCTGCGCAGGGCTTGTGACACCCACGTGGCGGACGTGATTCGCGAGGGCAAAACCGAATCACTGCAGACGCATGACCCCGCCAAGTGGCTCGCGCAGATGGCCGAGATCGAGTCGTACGCGCCGCTGATGGCCTATCTCGTGCGCAGCCTGCAGTCGGGCAGCGAGTTGGCCAAGGCGTTCTGGCAGCAGATGAGCGACAACGCCGAGCAGTATCTGGACGAGGGAGTGCGCTCCGGGCTGCTCAAGCCGAGCCGCGACCCACGCGCCAGGGCCCGGTTCCTGGCGATGGCCAGCGGCGGGGGCTTCCTGCTGTATCTGCAGTTGCACCCTTCTGCCGATCTTCGTGTGGCCCTGCGCGATTACGGCGAAGAGATGATCTTGCCAGCCCTCGAGGTCTACAGCGAAGGGTTGATGACCGACTCGACGATGTACGACGCGTTTCGCGCACAACGCGAGAAAGGCCTCCCGTTCAGCACCTCCCGGGAAGGAGATCGCGATGACGTCTCAGACGGCGAGGCCACTGCGGCGAGCTGACCACGGTGGCGTTGAACCGGCGGTCGAGATCCACGGCCTGTCAAAGTCGTTCGGCCGTACCCGTGCACTCGACGGCTTGGATCTGACCGTCGCACGTGGCCAGATCACCGGGTTCCTCGGACCGAACGGTGCGGGCAAGTCGACGACCATCCGCGTGCTGCTGGGACTGTTGCGGGCGGACAGCGGCACGGTCCGTCTGCTCGGCGGCGATCCGTGGCGCGACGCGGTCGCGCTGCACCGTCGCATCGCCTATGTGCCCGGGGATGTGACCTTGTGGCCCAACCTGACCGGGCTGCAGGCGATCGACTTCTTGGCCCGGCTTCGCGGCAACGGTGTGGACACCGCACGGCGGGATCAGCTGATCGAGCGCTTCGAACTCGACCCGCACAAGAAGTCACGCACCTACTCCAAGGGCAATCGGCAGAAGGTGGCCATCATCGCCGCGTTCTCGACCAACGCCGAGCTCTACATTCTCGACGAGCCGACCTCCGGATTGGATCCTCTGATGGAGAGGGCTTTTCAGCAGTGTGTCGGCGAGGTGGTGCAACGAGGCGCCGCGGTGCTGCTGTCGAGCCATATCCTCGCCGAGGTCGAAAAGCTCTGTGACAGCGTCACGATCATCCGCGCCGGCCGCACCGTGCGCGCGGGAACCCTGCGCGAGTTGCGCCACTTGATGCGCACGACCGTCACCGCACGCACCCGTCAGGACGGCCAGCGCCTCCAAGGCGCACCCTTCGTGCACGACTTCGCGATCCGCGACGGCCACTACGTCTTCTCGGTCGACCGCGCCGACCTCGACCGGGCAATGGGGCTCCTGAGCGATCTCGGGATCCTGGATCTGACCGTCACCCCGGCGTCGCTGGAAGACATGTTCCTGCGCGAGTACCAGGGGGCCGTGCCGTGACGGCGACCATGACCGCACGGCGGCAAGGACTTTCGACCGCGTGGACCGGGACCGTCGATCTGCTGCTGTTGGCCCTGCGCCGCGACAAGGTTCGGCTCACCGTCTGGATCGCGGTGCTGACATCGCTGATGGCGTACGCCCCGGCCGCCGTCGAACTGGCCTATCCCGAGGAGTTACAACGACTCACGCGGGTCGAGCTGCTGAAGACCCCCGCCGGGATGATGATGGGCGGTCCGATGTTCGGCCGCAACGAAACCGACCTCGGCGCGATGATGGCAAACGAGATGATGCTGACGCTGATCGTCGCCATCTCGATTCTCGCGATTCTCACCGTCATTCGGCACACCCGCGCGGAAGAGGAAAGCGGCTCGGCCGAGTTGGTGTTGTCCTCGGTCGTCGGCCGGTACGCCAGGACCGCGGCGGCGCTGATCCTCGTGGGCGCCGTCAACGCCGTGCTCGTGGTGACGATGACGCTGGCGATGGTCGTCAACGGCCTCGACCTCGTCGACGGGGCGGCGATGTCGCTCGGCGTGAGCGGAACGGCGATGGTGTTCGGTGCGGTGGCCGCGGTGACCGCGCAGTTGTGGCGGCAGGCGCGCACGGCGTCCGGCGCGGCGATGGCCGCCCTGGCGGTCGCCGCGGTGGTCCGCGGTGTCGGCGATGTGATCAACAACTCCGGCAGTGCGTTGAGTTGGTTCTCCCCGATCGCCTGGGCCCAGCAGATGCGCGCATTCGTCGATCTGCGCTGGTGGCCGTTGGCGTTGCTGGTGGCGCTCACCGGCGGTCTGATCGCGTTGGCCGCCGCGCTCGAAGGCAGGCGTCAGTACGACGACGGCACGCTGCCCTCCTCCGGCGAGCGCCCCGACGCCCGCCCCATCAAAGGTGTTCTGGGACTTCATCTGACGCTGCAGCGGGGCCAGACGATCGGCTGGACCATCGGCTTGTTCCTCGGCGGTCTGGCGTTCGGGTCGATGACCAAATCGCTGCTCGACGCGGCGGAGACCAACGAGGTCATCCAGCGTGTGATCCAGCAGCAGGGCACCGACAGCGCCCAGACCACGATGACGCAGTTCCTCGCGGCGGCGGCCACCGCGTACGTCGTCGGGGCGGTGCTGCGGGTGTACACCGATGAAGAACGTGGTCTCGGCGAGGTGGTGTTGGCCGGCTCAGTGTCGCGGTGGCACTGGCTGTTCACCGCGGTCGGCTCGGCGCTGCTCGGCTCGGTCCTGCTGATGTTCGTCGCCGGCCTCGGCAACGGCCTGGGCGCCGGCGTCACCGTCGGCGATGCGGGGTCGGTGATTCGGTTGACCGTGGCGGGATTCGCCTACGTGCCCGCGATGGCGGTGATGGCGGGCCTCGCCGCACTCGCCGTCGCGGTCCGTCGCCCTTGGATCGGTTGGCTGGCGGTGGCGGCCGTCGTCGTCACGTTGTACCTCGGTCCGCTGCTGCGGTTACCGTGGTGGCTGATCGATCTGTCGCCAGTCAGCCGCACCACCGCGCCGAGCGACTACCCGGTGACCGCTCTCGTCGTCATGGTCGTCATCGGCGTGGTCCTGACCGGGTTGGCCGGAGCCCTGTACCGCAGGCGCGATGCGGTCTGACGCGAAGGGCGAAGCTGTTGCGCGATGAACTGTCCGGGCACTCCGGGTATTCCGAACAGGTTCGCTATCGCCGCGTGTCCTACGTGTGGTGACGTAAGGCTCGGCACAGCCCGCGAACACCGCCGACCCACATCGGCTGAGTCACCTCCGCCTGGCGCTGTTCGGTCGATAATGCGGATGTGGAACTGCTGACCGGCCTCGGTCTGGCGACCGCGGCCGGGCTCAACGCCTATATCCCGCTGCTCGCCCTCGGCCTGCTGTCGCGGTTCACCGACCTCATCGCCCTGCCCGCCGGCTGGGCGTGGCTGGAGAACGGTTGGGTGATGGCGATCGTCGCGACGCTGCTGGTCGTCGAGGTCGTCGCCGACAAGGTGCCGGCCCTCGACAGCGTCAACGATGCCGTCCAGACGTTCATCCGGCCCACGGCGGGCGGCATCGTGTTCGGCTCGGGCACCGCGGCGCAGACGTCCGCGGTCACCGATCCCGGCGCGTTCGCCCAGTCCGGCCAGTGGATTCCGGTGGCGATCGGCGTCGTCGTCGCGCTGGTCGTGTCGCTGACCAAGTCGACGGTCCGTCCGGCCGCCAACGTCGCCACCGCCGGGGTGGCCGCGCCGGTGCTGAGCACCGTCGAGGACGGGGTCAGCGTGGGACTGGTCTTCCTCGCGATCCTGCTGCCGGTGCTGGTGCTGGTGGCCATCGTCGCGATGGCGTGGCTGGCGTTCCGCATCCTGCGGCGCCGCCGCCGCAACGCCGCACCGGGCTGACCCCGCGCGCGTTACGTCAGGGTCGTGACGTAATGCCCGCCGGAGTAGAAGTCGATGGTCAGCTTGCCGCTGGCGTCCTTGTAGCCGCAGGTGGACACCGTCTGTCTCTTGGTATACGTCCCGCCGGCGGCCTGGCATTCGCTCTTGATCGTCTTGTCCGAGAGCTTCTCCGCGTATGCGGCCGGGGCGGTCGTGGTCACCAGTGCGCCGACCGCGACGGCGCCCGCGGCCATGGCGGCGGTGATGCTGTTGCGTCTCATCGCGTGCCTCCTGTGGTTGTGGCCTCGTCGGCCGGTGCTGGTTGAACCACCATGAGACACACAGGCTTGCGGTGAAACGGGGCGACCACCCACACCGTTTGAAGCGTCGTCGGGTCTTTCGCGCGACCCGCGGTTAGGGGTTTAGGGGGTTAGATCCAGACGCCCTTGCCAACCGCGACGACTCCCCCGGCGCTGATCGCGAACCGTTCGCGGTCCTTGTCGAGGTCGACCCCGACCATCTCGCCCGGCCCGACGACGACGTTCTTGTCCAGGATCGCGTGGCGCACCACCGCGCCGCGGCCGATGCGGGCCCCGGGCATGATCACGCTGCCCTCGACGATCGCGCCGTCGTCGACGACGACGTTGGACGACAACACCGAATTGCGCACGGACGCAGCCGAAATGATGCTGCCCGCGCCGACCACCGATTCCTGTGCCGAGCCGCCGTTGACGAACTTCGCGGGTGCCAGCATCTCCATCTCACCGCGGATCGGCCAGCGCTTGTTGTAGAGGTTGAACACGGGGTGCACCGAGACCAGGTCCATGTGCGCGTCGTAGAACGCGTCGAGAGTCCCCACGTCGCGCCAGTAGCCGTGATCGCGCTCGGTCGCGCCGGGCACCTCGTTGTTGCTGAAGTCGTACACCGCAGCCATGCCGTCGTCGACCAGACGCGGGATGATGTCGCCGCCCATGTCGTGATCGGAGTGGTCGTCGTCGGCGTCGGCGCGGATCGCGTCGATCAGCACCTTGGTGGTGAAGATGTAGTTGCCCATCGACACGAACGCCTCGTCGGGATTGTCCGGCGTGCCCGGCGGATCGGCCGGCTTCTCGACGAAGCTGCGGATGCGCCCGGACTCGTCGGCGTCGATGACGCCGAACGCGGTGGCCTCCGCGCGCGGCACCCGAATGCCCGCGACCGTCGCACCCGCACCGCTCTCGATGTGGAACTGGACCATCTGCTCGGGGTCCATCCGGTAGACGTGGTCGGCGCCGAACACGACGATGTAGTCCGGGTCCTCGTCGTAGATGAGGTTCAGCGATTGGTAGATCGCGTCCGCCGAGCCGGTGTACCACCGCGGCCCGAGCCGCTGCTGGGCCGGGACGGGGGTGATGTACTCGCCCGCGAGGCCCGAGAGCCGCCAGTTCTGCGAGATGTGACGGTCCAGCGAGTGCGACTTGTATTGCGTCAGCACGCAAATCCGCAGATATCGGGCGTTGACCAGATTGGACAGCACGAAGTCGATGAGGCGGTAGGCGCCGCCGAAGGGAACGGCGGGCTTGGCGCGATCCGCGGTCAACGGGTAGAGCCGCTTCCCCTCCCCGCCGGCCAGGACGATGCCCAGCACGTGTGGCAGTTCCCTCATGCCTCAAACCTATCGGCAGCCGCTGTTCGCGGCTAGGCATTGGCGGCCCGAGTCCGGTCGCGGACGCCGATTCGCGCCTGCGCCGGGTTGCGCCCGGAACTAGGGTCGAAATCATGCGGGTGGCGATGATGACTCGGGAGTATCCACCCGAGGTCTACGGCGGAGCGGGGGTGCACGTCACCGAACTGGTCGCTCAGCTACGCCACCTGTGTGAGGTCGATGTGCACTGCATGGGCGCGCCGCGCGTCGACGCGATCGTCGCGCAACCCGACCCGGCACTGCTGGGTGCCAACGCCGCGTTGTCGATGCTGTCGGCCGACCTCAACATGGTCAACGCCGCCTCACACGCCGAGGTGGTGCACTCGCACACCTGGTACACCGGCCTGGCCGGGCACCTCGCCGCGTTGCTTTACGGCGTCCCGCACGTGCTGACCGCGCACTCGCTGGAGCCGATGCGGCCGTGGAAGGCCGAACAGCTCGGCGGCGGCTACCGGGTGTCGTCGTGGGTGGAGAAGACGGCGGTGGAGGGCGCGGACGCGGTCATCGCGGTCAGCTCCGGAATGCGCGAGGACGTGTTGCGCACCTATCCCGCCCTCGATCCGACTCGGGTCCACGTGGTGCGCAACGGAATCGACACCGACGTCTGGTATCCGGCCACCCCGGAACCGGGGGAATCGGTGCTGGCCGAGCTCGGGGTCGACCTCTCGCGGCCCATGGTGGCTTTCGTCGGCCGGATCACCCGGCAGAAGGGCGTCGCGCACCTGATCGCGGCCGCACATGGCTTCGCCCCCGATGTGCAGCTGGTGCTGTGCGCGGGAGCACCCGACACCCCCGAGATCGCGGCCGAGGTGACCGAGGCGGTTCAGCGACTGTCGCAGGCCCGCGCCGGGGTGTTCTGGGTGCGCGAAATGCTTCCGATCGTCAAGATCCGCGAGATACTCTCCGCGGCAACGGTTTTCGTATGCCCATCGGTGTATGAGCCGCTGGGCATCGTGAACCTGGAGGCGATGGCATGCGCGACGTCGGTGGTGGCCTCCGACGTCGGCGGCATCCCCGAGGTCGTGGCCGACGGCCACACCGGACGGCTGGTGCACTACGACGCGCAGGACGCCGCGGGCTACGAGAGCCGGCTGGCCGCGGCGGTCAACGAGCTGGTCGCCGACCCCGAGAAGGCCCGCCGGTACGGCGAGGCGGGCCGACAGCGGTGTATCCAGGAATTCTCCTGGGCCCACATCGCCGAGCAGACCCTGGAGATCTACCGGAAAGTGGGTGCTCCGGCGTAGCCGGTCGCAGCGAAACCGTCAGCTTGTGACGTTCTTCAGTTCGTCCCCGAGCGCTGCGGCCTCATCGGGGGTCAGCTCGACGACAAGTCGCCCGCCGCCTTCCAGTGGTACCCGCATCACGATGCCGCGCCCCTCCTTGGTTGCTTCCAGTGGACCGTCTCCGGTCCGGGGCTTCATCGCCGCCATCGAGTGCTCCCTCCACATGAGCCGGCCCACCCGCGGGCCCGGTCGAGGCCGAGACTGCCCACTCGTCTTGACAGTTCCGGCACTGAGACTGCTACTGAACGCCTCCATTGTTCCCTATCGGCGGCGTTCGGTGTGCAAAGACCCGGCTAAGGCCCTGTTCGGGGTGGTTCCCTCGGGTGCTTCGGCGGCATCCTCGACCCCTCCATGAATACCGCGCCAATCGTCGGTGCCGCGCGCGAGCGGCACCGCGGACGGGTCGCACGACGCGGTCGGTGCGTCAGCGCTTCGGCCGCGGTACCCAGCAGTCCGCGGTGTGGTCGTCGACCATCCCGGTCGCCTGCATCAACGCGTACGCGGTCGTGGGGCCCACGAAGCGGAAGCCGCGACGCTTCAGTTCCTTGGCCATCGCCGTGGATTCGGGCGTGATGGCCGGGACGTCGGCGAAGCTGGCCGGGCGCGGGCGCGGCGGCGGTGCGAACGACCACAGCAATTCGGCGAAGTCGGTGCCGTCGTCGCGGAGGCCGGCCACCGCCCGCGCGTTGGCGATGGTGGCCTCGATCTTCGCGCGGTTGCGCACGATTCCGGCGTCGGCGAGCAACCGCGCGATGTCACGCTCGGTGTAACGGGCCACCCGGTCGACGTCGAAGCCGTGGAACGCGCGGCGGAAGTTCTCCCGCTTCCGCAGGATCACCAGCCACGACAACCCACTCTGAAACGCTTCGAGGCTGACTCGTTCGAAAAGGGCGACCGAATCGCGCAGCGGCTGGCCCCACTCGGTGTCGTGATAATCGCGATAGAGTACGAAATCTGCTGGCGCCAGGCGTGATTCGTCGATCCAGGCGCAACGGACACGGCCGTCAGCCTCGACGGGGGTCTGCACCGCCGCGGTCATGACTCGTCCCCGCTCTCCGACTGCAGGGCGTGGGCGCCGCCCTCGATGGGCTCGTCGTCCTCGATGCCGTGCGTCGCCCGCAGTGTGGCGAGCTGACCGCGCAGCGAATCGAGTTCCTGACCCAGCCGGTCGAGCACCCAGTCGACCTCGCTGGTCTTGTAGCCGCGCAGCGTCTGGGTGAACTTCACGGCCTCGACGTCGGCGCTCGTCACCCCGGAGGCGGGAAGCACCGTCGCGGTGGTTTCGCGGGGCAGCGGCGGCAGTGGTTCACCGCGACCGAACACGACGCTGCCCACGGCGAACAACACCACGGCGATCAAGACCAGCACGACCAGATACAGCAGAACCAGGCTCACGGGTTCGATACTGCCTCAGGGCGCCGACATTCCACCGCCCAAGCGTGCGCTCGGCGCCGGAAAGCTCAGCCGCGCGGGCGCAACGTCACCATCGGGGGCCGGTCGGCCAGCGACACCGACGACGTCCGCGGAGTGTAGTCCGGACCGTCGGCGAAGAACTGCGTCAACCCGACACCGGAATCGGGCACCCCGCAGCGCGACAACAGCGTCGCGATGACCTGACGGCTCATGGAGGCGAGTTCGGTCAGCGGCCTGTTGCGGTGTGTGCGCACGCCGAGGTTGACCTGGGCGATCCCGTCGAGGCCGAGCCGGTCGTAGGCGTCGATGAGCAGCCCGATCTCGACGCCGTAGCCCGGCGCGAACGGCACCGACGTCAGCAGTTCGCGGGTGCCGGCGTACTCGCCGCCCAGCGGTTGCAGGATGCAGCTCAGCTCGGGCCGCAGGGACGCGAGCAGCGGCCGGGCGACCAGCTCGGTCACCCGCCCGCCGCCGTTGGCGTCCTCTCTGCCGCTGACCTTCAGCGGTCTGCGGTAGAAGCCCTTGACCAGGTGCACGCCGTCGGTGGTGAGCAGCGGACCGACCAGCTTGGGCACGAACATCGGGTCGGGTTCGATCAGGTCCGAGTCGACGAACACCACCACGTCACCGGTGGTCGCGGCCAGCGAGCGCCACAGCACCTCGCCCTTGCCGGGTTGCGGAGCCACCTCCGGCAGCGCCGCCTCGCGGCTGATCACCCGCGCGCCGGCGGCCAGGGCCCGGATCTCGGTGTCGTCGGTAGAGCCGGAATCCAGCACGATGAGCTCATCGACCAGCCCGCCGAGTAGCGGAGTGATGGTCTCGACGACGCTGCCGACCGTCTCTTCCTCGTTGAGGGCGGGCAGCACGACCGAGACGGTGCGGCCGCGTTTGGCGGCCTCGAGTTCGGCGACCGTCCAGGTGGGCCGGTTCCAGCTGTGGTCGCTGAGCCACCGTGCGGTGACGACGTCAGTAGCGGGTAGTTCGGGTGTGAGTGTCATGCCAGTCCCCTCACCGTGCGCGTCGGCGGCCGTCCGCCCTGAATCGACGCGACCATCTCCAGTACGCGTCGGGTGGGCCCGACCTCGTGCACGCGGAACATCGCGGCCCCGTCTGCGGCCGCCAAGGCGGTAGCTGCAAGGGTGCCCTCCAGGCGTTCGGTCAAACCCACACCCAAAGTCTCCCCGACGAAATCTTTGTTGCTCAGCGCCATCAGGACGGGCCACCCAGTGTTTACAAGCTCTTTCACGTGGCGCAACAAAGTAAGACCGTGGTAAGTGTTCTTGCCGAAATCGTGGGTCGGATCGATCAGAACGGCGTCGCGCGCGACCCCGGCCGCCACCGCCCGTTCGGCCGCCGCGGTCACCTCTGCGATCACGTCGTCGACGACACCGCGTTCGGTGATGCCGTAGTTGACTCGAAACGGCCTGGTCCGCGGCTGTGCACCGCCGGTGTGCGAGCACACCAGGCCCGCACTGAACTCCGCGGCCACCTCCGGCAGCACGGGATCGTGGCCGGCCCAGGTGTCGTTGATCAGGTCGGCGCCCGCCGCGCACGCCTGTTTGGCGACCGCCGAGCGCCAGGTGTCGACGCTGATCAGCTGATCCGGGAAGGTCGCGCGCAGCCACTCGATGAACGGGACGACGCGCGCGATCTCCTCGTCGGTGTCGACGGTGTTGCCGGGGCCCGCCTTGACCCCGCCCACGTCGACGACATCGGCGCCCTCCTCGATCACCCGATGCGCGGCCGCCTTGGCCGCCTCGTCGGTGAACGCGGCGCCGCGGTCGTAGAACGAGTCCGGGGTCCGGTTCACGATCGCCATGATCAGCGCTCGATCGGCGGCGACGGGCCGGCCCAGGAAACGGCCGCGGGGCGTTGTCACTCTTTCAGGCTACGGACGGGCGATTTGTGCGTGATTTCGATCGCCACGCGAACGTTTTCACTCACAAGCCGCTAGTTCTTGGGCCTTTTGCCGGCCTTCACTTCCTCGGGGTAGTCGTCGTAGAACTCGACGTAACCCTCGTCGCGGCCCGCGAGCACGTAGATCGGGTCCTCGATCTCCTCGCCGTCGAAGCCCTCCTTGCGGAGGTCGACCTTCTGGCTCTTGAACGTCGACGTGTGCGCGAGTTCGCCGACCACCCGCACAAACAGCGGAACCGCGTATCCGGGCAGCTTCTCGTACAGCGACTCGGCCAGCGATTTGCCGTCGAACTCGGCTCCCTCGTTGAGCTTGATCGCCGCCATGCCGGCCCGGCCGCCGGCCCCGTCGATCTCCACGCCGTAGACGGTGCACTCGTCGACGGATGGGTCGATCGACAGCGCCGCCTCCACCTCGGTCGTGGCGACGTTCTCGCCCTTCCACCGGAACGTATCGCCGAGCCGGTCGACGAACGCCGCGTGCCAGAAGCCCTGCGAGCGCATCAGGTCGCCGGTGTTGAACCACACGTCGCCTTCCTTGAACGCCCCGCGCACCAGCTTTTTCTCCGACTCCTGGTCGTCGGTGTAGCCGTCGAACGGCTGGAAGCTGCTCACCTTGGACAGCAGCAGCCCAGGTTCGCCGTTGCGGACCTTCTTGACCCGGCCCTTGTCGTCGCGCAGCGGCTCACCGGTGTCGTGGTCGTATTCGACGAAGGCGACCGGGCTCGGGCAGATGCCGGTCGTCTTGTCCAGGTTGAAGAAGTTGACGAACGCGGTGTTGCCCTCGCTGGCGGCGTAGAACTCGCAAACCCGGTCGATGCCGAAGCGCTTGGTGAAGTCGTCCCAGATCGCCGGGCGTAGACCATTGCCACCGATCACTCGCACCTTGTGCTTGCGGTCGGTGTCCTTCTCGGGCTGGTTGAGCAGGTAGGTGCAGATCTCGCCGATGTAGACGAACGCGGTCGCGTCGTAGCGGATCACCTCGTCCCAGAACCTCGACGCCGAGAACGACTTGCCGATCGCTAGCGTCGCGCCGGAGTTCAGCACCGACGACAGCGCGACCGTCAGCGCGTTGTTGTGGTACAGCGGTAGGCAGCAGTACAGGGTGTCCTTGCTGTTCAGCCGCATTCCGAGGCCGCCGAAACCGGCCAGTGCCCGCAACCAGCGGTAGTGCGTCATCACGCTGGCCTTCGGCATGCCGGTGGTGCCCGAGGTGAAGATGTAGAACGCCTTGTCCTTGGCGAGGACGGCTGCGGTGGTCGCGGGATCATTAGAGGGCGCCGTGGCGGCCAGGCGCTTCATCTCGTCGATGGTGATCAGCCCATCGGTGTCGGCCCCGGACTCGGTGATCGGCTCGACGAAGTCGGTGTCGGTGACAACGGCCTTGGCGCCCAACAGCCCGAAACTGTGCTTGAGCACGTCACCGCGCTGGTGGTAGTTGAGCATGCCGGAGATCGCGCCGCACTTGACCGCCGCCAACATCAGCAGCACCGGTTCGATGGAGTTGCGCAGCATGATGCCGACGACATCGCCGTGCCCGACGCCGCGGGCGGCCAGCACGGCGGCGTAGCGGTTGACCGTCTCGTTGGCCTCGCGGTAGGTGACCTGCTCGTCACCGAACCGCAGAAAGACCTTGTCGCCGTAGCGGGCGGCGCGTTCCTGGAAGACCTTGCCGATCGAGGTCTTGGCGGAGGGCCGGGCGCCGAAGCCGGTGACCACGCCGCTGAGAATCGTCGGGACGTCCGCGATCAGACCCGGAACGCGGGCCGCGATGTCCAACAAACCAACGCTGCTGCGAGTCCCCGACTTCTCGGTCATGCGCGTTCGTTCCTCCCTGCTCGTTTGTCGCACACCCTAGTGACCGCGCTGATCGCGCGGCGCGCACGCCGCCATGGCCGACTCGACATCGCCGACGACATGCAATCGGTCCAGTGCGCCCTGAGCGACGTATCCCTTGTCGCGCAGCTCGTACAGCCAGACCAACAGACCGTCGTAATGCCCGATGGGATCGAGCAGCACGACCGGTTTGTCATGCATACCCAAATAGCCCGCTGTCCAGGCTTCGAAGAACTCCTCGAGGGTGCCGATGCCGCCGGGCAGGGCGATGAACGCGTCCGCCCGTCCTTCCATCACTTCCTTGCGCTGACGCATCGTGTCGGTGACGACGAGTTCGTCGGCGTCGACGTCGGCGACCTCGCGATGCACCAGGGCCTTCGGGATGACGCCGACGGTGTGGCCCCCGCGGGACCTAGCCGCGGTCGCCAGCGCACCCATCGCCGAGACGTTGCCGCCGCCCGAGATCAGGCTCCAGTTCCGCTCGGCGATCGCCACCCCGACGCGTTCGGCCAGCTCGAGCAGCTCGGGATGGGTGGGGCCTGATGCGCAGTAGACGCACACCGCCCACGGACGGCGCGACTCGCGTGTAGTGGGTTCTCCGGACACGAGCACAACCTAGCCGCACGACGATCAAGCGGCCCCAGCCGCGTTGAGGAGTGCGGCAAACCGATCCAGCCGCACGACGATCAAGCGGCCCCAGCCGCGTTGAGGAGTGCGGCAACCGATCGGCCGCGTTGAGGAGTGTGGCGATCGATTTGGCCATAGACTCCGGCGGTGCCGATTGAGTGGGTCACCTCGCCGCCCGGACCGGCACTCGATTCGATCGAAGCCGGTCTGCAGAAGCGCTCAGGCGCCGTTCTGATCGGGCCTGCCGGCGTGGGCAAGACCACGCTGGCGCGCGCTGCAGCCGAACGGTTCGCGGGCATCTACCACCGCGTCGACTGGGTCACCGCCACCGCACCGATGGCCGCGGTCCCGTTCGCGGCCGTCAGCCGGCTCATCGAGATCGCCGAGACCGGCAAGACCGCGGACGTGTTGCGCAGCGCGCGAGAGACGTTGGGCGACGGACGCCTGTTGGTGGTCGACGACGCGCATCTGCTCGACCCGCTGTCGGCGGCCCTGATCTACCAGCTCGCGGTCAGCGGGGCCGCGTCGTTGATCGTGACCGTGGCGCCGGCCGGTGTGATGGCCGACGGTGTTTCCGCGTTGTGGGACGACGGCCTCGTCGAGCGCATCGACCTCGAGCCGCCGGGGCACGACGACCGCCGCGTTGCCGCCTCGGTCGACGAGTTCGTCGCCGCGTTGCCCGCCGCCGCGCATCGCGTGCTGGAGTACCTGGCCGTCGACGATCCCATCGCGCTCGACGAGCTCGAAGCCCTGACCGATGCCGAATCCGTCCAAGCCGCAGTGTCTTCGGGTGCCGTGGTGGTCGACGGCGGCTGGGTGCGTCCGGCGCATCCGCTGTTCGCCGACGCGGTGCGCGGCGCGTTGGGCGGCGTGGAACTGCGCAGGCTGCGCGGTGAACTCGTCGACCGGCTTGCCGAGCGACCCGGCCGCGGCGCCGTCGACAGGTTGCGCCATGCCGTGCTGGCACTCGACAGCGACAGCCCGCAGGAGCCCGCCGAGCTGTCGGCCGCGGCCGCCGAGGCGTTGCGGCTCGGCGATCTGGTGCTCAGCGAACGGCTCGGCCGCGCGGCGCTGCGGGAGACGCCGGACCTGGCGACGCGGCTGACGCTGGCGTACGCCCTTGCCTGGCAGGGGCGGGGCCGCGATGCGGACGCGGTGCTCGACGAGGTCGACAGCGCCGCGCTGTCAGAGACCGAGCTGATGGCGTGGGCGCTGCCGCGGGCCGCGAACCAGTTCTGGATGCTGTCCGAGCCCGAACGCGCGACGGCGTTCTTGCGCGCGACGCGGAACCGGGTGTCTACGCCGGTGGCGCAGACCACGTTGGACGCGTTGTCGGCCACGTTCGCGATGAATGCCGGAAGTGTCTCGCGGGCAATGGATATCGCGTCGGAGGTGCTGGCGTCACCGGCGGCCGACGACACGGCGGTCGGTTGGGCAGCGGCGGCCGCGGCGCTCAGTTCGGCGCGCACCGGCCGCTTCACCGATGTCGATGCTTTGGCCGAGCGCGCGATGACCGCAGGCCACCCCGGGCTGCTGCGGTTCACCAGCGGGTTCGGTCAGACGACGGCTTTGATGATGGCCGGCGAACTCGACCGGGCGCAGCGACTCGCCCAGCGGCTCACCGACTTCGCGCAGCTGCAGCAACCCGGGCGTGCGATCGGCGAGGTGCTGGTGGCCGATGTGCTGATCGCCAAGGGTGAGCTCGAGGAGGCGGTGCGACTGTTGCGCCGCGCGGCCGCCGCGCTCTCGCCGACCGGCTACTCGTGGGGCCCGCTAGCGTGGATGCTGTTGGCGCAGGCGCTCGGTCAGCTCGGCGTGGGCGTGGAGGCGGGAAAGGCGTTGGCGCGCGCGGAGTCTCGACACGGCTTGAAGTCGATGCTGTTCGCCCCGGAGTTGGCCCTCGCGCGGGCGTGGACGATGTGGGCCCGCCGTGACGAACACGGGGCCGTTGCCGCGGCCCGCGAGGCGGTGCGCAACGCGGAGCGTGGCGGGCAGTCGGCGGTCGCGCTGCGGTCGCTCATGGACGCGGTACGGCTCGGCGATATGCGTGCTGTCGATGCGCTCGAGCGGATCGGTACCGAATGTGACTGCATCGCAGGTGATCTGGTACTGGCTCACGGCCGGGCTCTCGCCGCCCGCGATGTCGCCGCCCTGACCGAGGCGTCACAGGGTTACGCCGCCCGCGGGTGGCACGGTGCGGCCGCCGACGCCGCCGCCCAGGCCGAGGCCCACCGCTGAAATTCGTGCCGGGGCGTGTGTCGTCGCAGCCTTAGGCTTGACAGCCATGAACCAGTTGTTCGCCCAAACCGACGCATTGCGGTCGTCCGCGGGGATTCACGACCGCGTCGCCACGGAACTGTCGCAGGTGACCGGCGCGCCGGTGGCGGGCGACGTCGGGTCCAGCCATGGCCAGATCGCATCCGCCGTGGGTGCCGCGCTGTCGAGCGCGCTCGACGCACGCCTCGGCGTTCTGCAGGGCGCCGCCGACTCGGGGTCGACGATCTCCGACCTGCTGCGCCGGGCCGCTCAGCTGTACGAGCAGGGCGATCGGGAGGGTGCGGAGAAGCTGCGTGCGGCCGCCGAAGAGCTTGGCGGCCAACGGGATACGCCGAACGGCACAGTCGGAGGCGGCCCCGCGGGCGGCGACCCCGGCGCTGCGGGCAATCAGATGGTCGGCCAGGTGCTCGGGCAGATCGGTCAGCAGGTGGGAGCGCTGGCCGGCGCGATGACGGCGCCGCTGCTGGGCCTCACCCAAGGGCTGCAACAGGTTCCCCAACAGATCATGCAGGGTCTACAAGGCGCATCTCCGACGTCGGCTCGCGACGAGGAGAAGCGCCGCGACCGCACACCCGAGGACACCGAGGAACGATCCGACGAAGAGGCCGAGAAACCGCTCGAGCCCGCACCTCGGGCAGAGCCACGCGTCCAGGCCGCACCGCAGGGCGATGCGCCGGGGCGGGCGCCCGCTCCGCCGGTCGAATTGGAGCCGCCGCGGCCCGCGCAGACGCGTCCGCAGGTGGGCTAGCGGCTGAATATTGCGCTGAGGGCTGCGCGCCGGGCGCGATCACGACCCTGGACGCAAAAACCAGCGCTACAGGTTGCGTGCGATGTCGTCGTCGCCCGATTCCGGTGGGGCGACCGGTGCCGGGCCCGCGCTCGACTCACCGCGTTCCGGCCCGGCGGCACCGTCCCACGGGCGGTCGTCGGCGTGCCGCAGCGGCTGGCGGTCCTCGCGCCCGTCGGCGGGCGGCTCGGCGCCGTCGC
>NZ_CVTB01000307.1 GCF_001050015.1 Mycolicibacterium malmesburyense | reverse complement strand
GCCGGGCGGCCCGCCGTCGGCCGCGACCGGCGTCGAGGACGGCAGTGCGTTCCTCACGGTGGCCAGCGCCGCGCCATTGTTCAGCGACGCCTCCGAGACTCAACTCGACCGGCTCGAAGCGGTGAGCACACCCGGCGATGTTCCGGTGCTGCTGACCGGCACCGCGCAGGTGAACCGCGACAGCGCCTCGGCGATCACCTCGCGCCTGCCGCTGGTGCTCGGGGTGATCGGGGCCATCACGTTCGTGCTGCTGTTCCTGCTCACTGGGAGCGTGGTGTTGCCGCTGAAAGCCTTGGTGCTCAATGTGTTATCGCTGACCGCCGCGTTCGGCGCGCTGGTGTGGATCTTTCAGGAGGGCCATCTCGGTGCGTTGGGCACCACCCCGACGGGCACCCTGGTGGCGAACATGCCCGTGTTGTTGTTCTGCATCGCGTTCGGGTTGTCGATGGACTACGAGGTCTTCCTGGTATCCCGGATCCGGGAGTACTGGCTCCAACTGGGCGACGACGGGAAGCTCTCGGCGCGGGCGCGCAACGACGAGAGCGTCGCGCTGGGCCTGGCGAAGACCGGTCGCGTGGTGACGGCGGCGGCGTTGTTGATGTCGATATCGTTCGCGGCGCTGATCGCGGCCGAGGTGTCGTTCATGCGGATGTTCGGCGTCGGGTTGACGCTCGCGGTGCTCGCCGATGCGACGCTGGTGCGGATGGGATTGGTGCCGGCGTTCATGCACTTGCTCGGCCGGTGGAACTGGTGGGCCCCCGGGCCACTGGCGCGGCTGCACGAACGCGTCGGTTTCAGCGAATCGGGCAAGGTCGCGCCCGTGCCCGCCGAGAACCCGACCGAACCGGCGGGGACGCGATGAAACGGCGGCGCGCCCCGCGCGGATCCGGCGAGCAGCTGCGCGACGAGATCCTCGACGCGACAACAGAGCTGCTGCTCGAGGCGGGCACCGCGAAGGAGGTCTCGATCCGGTCGGTGGCACAGCGGGTCGGCGTCACCCCGCCGTCGATCTACCTGCACTTCGCCGATAAGGACGCGCTGCTCGACGCGGTGTGCGCGCGGTACTTCGAGAAGCTCGACGAGGAGATGCAGAGCGTGGCGGCGGATCAGCCTACGGCCATCGAGGTGCTGCGGGCCCAGGGTCTGGCGTATGTCCGGTTCGCGATGAAAACCCCTGAGCTGTATCGCATTGCGACGATGGGGGAGAGCCGGCCCGGCAGCGATGTGGATGTCGCGTTGAACAGCTCGGCGTTCGTGCATCTACGCGCCGCGGTCGAGAGCCTGATGGCGGAGGGCATCTACCCTCCGGGCGACTCGACGGCGATGGCTCTGGAGTTGATGACCGTCGCGCACGGGGTGGCGGCGATGCTGATCTCCAAGCCCTACCTACCGTGGGGTGATGTGGAGGAGTTCGCCGACCGGGTGCTGTCGGCCGTGTGCTTCGGTCAGATCGCCCGGGATGCCGTGGGCTTCGACAGGCCACCGGAAGCCGTCACGCAGTTGAAAGGAGCACTTCATGTCGGACTTGGTCGATAACCCGTTCTTCGCTCGGTTGTGGACGGTGATGTCCACTCACGAGACCGACGCCATCCGGCAACTCCGTCGGGAGAACCTCGCCGGCCTGTCCGGCCGGGTGCTGGAGGTCGGTGCGGGCACCGGAACGAACTTCGAGTTCTACCCCGACACCGTGACCGAGGTGGTGGCCGTCGAACCCGAACGCCGTCTGGCCGAACACGCCCAGCGCGCCGCGGTCTCGGCGCGCGTGCCCATCACGGTCAGCGCCGACACCGTGGAGCAGTTCATGGCGGCCGGCGACCAGCAGTTCGACGCGATCGTCTGCTCGTTGGTGCTGTGCTCGATCGACGACCCGGATACCGTTCTGCGGCAGCTGTATTCGTTGTTGCGACCGGGCGGTGAGCTCCGCTATCTCGAGCACATCGCCAGCGATGGAGGCCGTGGGCGGATGCAGCGGATCGCCGACGCGACGGTGTGGCCGCGGCTGCTCGGCAACTGCCACACCCACCGCCACACCGAGCAGAGCATCGCGGGCGCCGGGTTCAAGGTCGAGGGTGCCCGGCGGGAGTGGACGATGCCGCGGTGGGTGCCGCTGCCGGTCGCCGAGTTCGCGATCGGCCGCGCGCTCAGGCCTTCGTGATTTGTGTGCAATAACGAGCGGTGAGCGCAACAAAGCGCACACGAATCGCTGGGGATCAGGCGACAGCTCGTCGAATCTCCGCTGTCACCCGCTCGGGATACTGGGTGAGGTCCAACCACGTGAAGCGCAGGATCGTCCAACCCAGTAGTGCGATCTTGTTCTGCCGATTGCGGTCCTTCACGAACACCTCTGCATCGCTGTGGAATGCCCAGCCGTCGACTTCGACGGCAACCTTCTGGAGGGGGAACCCGACGTCGACCTTGTATCTGTCGACCGGGTGGTTCGGGTGCCAGCCGCCAATCCCTGCTTCGCGCAGAAGTTTCAAGAGCAGACGCTCGGCCGCCGATCGAGCGCCGTCCGACGCCGCCTGTAGCAGTCGTCTGGCGGCCGGCGATCCGTATCGGCCCTTGTTGCGCAGATGCGCTCGCCACAGGTCGTGCAATTCGACATAGCTCTGCAGAGCCGAATCCAGCAACACGACACCGTCCCGCCCGCGGACCGCTGCTTCGACGACCGTCAGCGGCATCGCGGTCACTCTCAGCCCTCTGCGTTCGACCACATCCGAATGCGCCAGGTCCCGCCTCCGCAAGCGAATTCCGGCGCGGTGTGGATGATGACTGTCTCTGGGCACTGTCACTTCGACGACTTCGGGCGGAAACCGCGTCATGCTGTACCACCACGCGGCTGACAATCCGCTGGCCGTCGCTTGCGGCCCGTAACCCCAGACGGCCGCCCGCACCCGCGCGGCGCCGGTGAACGGCCGGTCGTCGACGAAGTACACGCCGGGTGAGCATCGTCGCCAGCGTCCGGCGCGAACCCGCCTACCGACCGCGTGTCTGCTCAGACCGCATCGCTCGGCTTGCGCAAGCGTTATGACTCCGTCGTGCCGCCGCAGATGGTCTTCGAGCACGTTGAGAAGGACGCTCTGGGGACGCGTCCGGTTCCACGAGCCGCGATTTGTGTGCGTTCACGAGCGGTGAGCGCAACAAAGCGCACACAGATCGCTCAACCGAGCAGGGCCGGAAGCCGCTGCAGCAGGTTCGGCAGTGCGGTCGCGGCCGATTCGCGCAGCGACGCCGTCACCGAGTCCGAGAGCGGTGTGCGTTCCGGATTGACCTCGATGACCGGGATGCCCCTGGCGATCGCGATCTCGGGCAGCCCCGCGGCGGGATAGACGATCGACGAGGTGCCGACGACGATCACCAGGTCGGCGCCGCTGACCGCCTCCACCGACCGCTGCCACGCGTCCTCGGGCAACGCCTCGCCGAACCAGACCACGTTGGGTCGAATGAGCCCACTGCACACGCATCGCGGCGGGTCGACGGTCTCCACCGGTTCGGGCATGGTCGGCAGTTCATCCGAGTACCCCGCCTGGCACCGATCGCAGCGGAACTCGAACAGGCTTCCGTGCACGTGGTAGACCTTCTTGCTGCCGGCGCGCTCGTGCAGGTCATCGACGTTCTGGGTGACGACGTGCACGTCGGCGTAGTCCTGCCAGGCGGCCACGGCGCGGTGCCCGTTGTTCGGCTGCACCTCGCTCATCATGTAATGGCGCCACAGATACCACGCCCACACCTTTTCGGGGTGGGCTCGCCACCCCTCCGAACTGGAGATTTCGTAGGGGTCGACCTTCGCCCACAGCCCGGTTTCGGCGTCGCGGAAGGTCGGGACCCCGCTTTCGGCCGAGATACCCGCACCGCTGAGGACCGTTACCTGCACATGACCAAACTAGCCGGTGTGGGCGATACTGGGCACGTGGCCAACTTGGGGGATTGGGTACGCATCGATCAGCGCTCCTCGGGCGCCTTGTTCGACCAGCTCAGGACGCAGATCATCGACGGTGTGCGCGATGGCAGGCTCGCGCCGGGGACGCGCCTGCCGACGGTGCGCGAACTCGCGGGTCAGCTCGGTCTCGCGGTGAACACCGTGGCCCGTGCCTACCGCGAGCTGGAGTCGGCGGGGATTCTCGAAACTCGTGGCCGCTTCGGCACATTCGTCGCTCACGAAGATCCGGCGGACGCCGCGATGGCCACGGCGGCGAACACGTTCGTATCGGCGGCCAGGGCGCTCGGTGTCGGCAGGGACGAGGCGCTGCGGTACGTGAAGGCGGCGTTCGGGTAGCGGCCTCACCCGAACTCGAGGAGCGTGAAGACCGGCCGCACGGAGTCGAACCACGGGAATCGCTGAGCGCCCCACATCAGCGCGTTGAGCACCCTTCCGCGCCCGGGAGGCAATGCCACGTCGTGGACCGCCCGGATCCCGGGGATCTCGTTGACGAGGTTGGCAACCTGCGAGGGCGTCATGTGGAACGGCATCGGCGGGACTCGGTAGCCCCACGATGGCCGCAGCAGGCCGCTGCTGATCGCTTTGGCGAACCAGGCCGGTGGCAGCTCGAACATCATCTGCCCGCCCGGAAAGCGGGAAGCGCATTCGCGGATGAGGCCGAGCGACTCCTCCGGCTGCAGGTACATCAGCAGCCCTTCGGCGGTGATGAACACGCCGTGCTCGGTGTCGACCTGGTCCATCCAGCTGTAGTCCAACGCCGACTGGGCCAGCATGCGCACGCGGTCCGACGGCGGGAGCAGCCGGCGACGCAGCTCGATGACCGGCGGCAGATCAACGGTGAGCCAACGAAATTCGTGGTCCGCCTCGGCGGCGTCGATCCGGTAGAAGCTGGTCTGAAGACCCTCGGCGAGCGCTACCACGGTGGCGCGCGGATGGTCACCGAGGTAGCGCCGGGTCTCGCGGTCGAAGCCCAGTGCGCGCACCGCCATGTCCTGGCGGCGCGACAGGCCGAACTTGGCGAAGTCGAAGTCGATCGATTCGGCGAGTTGGATTGCCATGGGGTCGTCGATCAGGCGGTCCGGGCGACTGGCCTCGTTCGCCCGCACCTTCAGCGTCATCAACGCGGTCTCGGAGACGCCGGTCAGCATCGTGGCGTCGGCTTTGGCGGACGAAGCGTTCGGTTCGGAGCTCACCTACTCGAATCTACCTAGCGCAGGACCTTGTCGAGGGTTCGCAGGTTCCTGGTGGTGGTCGACGACTTGTACCGCTTCTTGCCCATCGTCTTGCCGATGGTGCTGTCGAGCGTGGCGGCCCTGGGCACCTGCCAGTAGATGACCCCTTCGCCGCGCTCGATCTTCTCCTGGGGCGGGGCGCCCTCGGCCAGGCCGGCGAGTTCGTCGAGGACCTGTTCGTCGGTCACGAACGTGACGTAGGAGTGGTGGTCGGGGACCTCGCGCTCGAATGGGTAAGCGCGTGAGATCGCCGCCACCGAGTCGATCGGGTAGGCCAGCACCCAGGCGTCGTAACCGAAGGCGTCCCGCAACGCCTTCTCCGCCTTCTTGCGCACCGCATCGACGCCCGCGCCGCTGTCGAACAGCACGTTGCCGCTGGCGAGAATCGTTCGCACCGAACGGAATCCGGCGTCTTCGAAGGCCTTCGCGACATCGGCCATCTTGAGGTTGACGCCCCCGACGTTGACCCCGCGCAGAAAGGCGGCGTAGCGCGTCATCAGCCGAACTCCAGCAAGGTGTGGCTCGGCCGACCGCGGCGCAGGAAGCCGACGCGGTCCCACGCCGGCGAGGCCAGCACCTTGTAGAGCCCACGTCCCGCCGGCAGGGCGACGTCATGAGCGGCGCGCACTCCGGGGATGCGCCCGGCCAGCTCGACGGCCTCGTCCGGGCTGAGACCGAACGGCATCGGCGGGGTGACATAGCGGTCGGAGAGCTTCAGCTTGCCGCGCACCGTGCGACGGCTGAACCAGGGCGGTACGGAATCGAACAGCAACCGGCCGCCGGGGAAGCGCTGGGCGCAGTCGCGGATCAGGTCGAGGGCGACGTCGGGTTCGAGATACATCAGCAGGCCCTCGGTCGTGATGAAGACGCCGTTCGACGCGTCGACGCGGTCCATCCAACTCCGGTCCAGCGCCGATTGAGCCAGGGGCACGATGCGATCGTCTTGGGGCAACAGTTTCTCCCGCAGCGCGATCACAGGCGGGAGATCGACGGAGTACCACGTTGATTCGTCGGTGACACCGTGCCGCTGCAGGCGCCAGAAGCTCGTCTGCAAGCCCTCGGCGAGCGCGACCACCGATGCCTTCGGATGTTCGGTCAGATACTCGCGAGTCGCCGTGTCGAACGCGATGGCCCGCAGCGCGTGGGCCTGTTTGGGTTTGCCGAACTTGCCGTAGTCGTAGTCGATCGAGTCGAACAGCGTGACCGCCCACGGGTCGCGGATCACGCCGTCGGACCGCTTGGCCTCGCTCGCGCGGTAGTACAGCGTCCACAGCGCCGTCGCGGAAACGCCTTCGAGAACATTGCCATCGATTCGAGGTGCAGGACCGGCCACATGTCGATGGTAGAGACGTAGGCTCTGATCATGGGACGTCATGTGTTCGACGACAAGCTCCTCGCGTTGATCGGCGGAAACTCACTGGGCGTCCTGGCGACCATCAAACGCGACGGTCGCCCCCAACTGTCGAACGTGTCGTACTACTTCGACTCGCGCGCCCTGACCATCCAGGTGTCGATCACCGAGCCGCGGGCCAAGACCCGCAACCTGCGCCGTGACCCGCGCGCGTCGCTTCACGTCAGCTCCGACGACGGTTGGTCCTACGCCGTCGCCGAGGGCGACGCGATGCTCACCCCGCCCGCCGCGGCGCCGGACGACGACACCGTCGAGGCGCTGATCGCGTTGTACCGCAACATCGCCGGTGAGCATCCCGACTGGGACGACTACCGCCAGGCGATGGTCGACGACCGGCGGGTGGTGATGACGCTGCCGATCAGCCACGTCTACGGCATGCCGCCCGGTAAGCGCTGAAAAGCAGGCGACGGCCGGCGGGCCGAAGGGCTAGGCTCCCGTCATGGCTGAAGCACCGGAAGACGACACCAAGCGCAAGTTCCGGGAAGCGCTGGAGCGCAAGAAGGCCAAGGCGGCCGGCGGGGGAGATCACAAGGACGGCGGGGCCAAGCAGCCGAGAGCGCACGGACCGGTCGAGCATCGCCGGGAGTTCCGGCGCAAGAGCGGTTAGCTGGAGCGCGCTTCGCGCACCAGGATCGCCGTCAGGCAGATGCCCGCGAGCACGGCCACGGCCACGGCGAAACTCACGCCCGCCGTGCGCAATCCCCACTGTTGGGCCGCCAGACCCTCACCGACGACGGGCACCGAGATCGCCACGTAGCCGATGACGAAGAACGTCGAGTTGACCTCGGCGCGGCGGTCGGCCGGGCTGTGTTCGGAGATGGCGGCCAGGCCGCGGCTGAAGCTCATGCCCTGCCCGATGCCCGATACCACGGCCGCCGCGATGAGCCCGATGAGCGACGAGAGTTGCAGCGCCACAGCCAGAGTCGTCATCCCGACGACCAGGATTCCGCAGCCGACGGCGAGGGCCCGCTGCGGTGCCATGGAGTTGGTGGCGATCTGTGTGAGGGCCGAGGCCGCGAAGATCGAACCGGCGATCAGACCGGCGACGGCCTGGTTGTCGATGCCTATCACCTCGGTCACGAAGGACGGCGCGACGGCAGCGAACAGCCCGGTGACGGCGAATCCGCCGAAGCCGGCGATCGCGGCGAGGATGAACACCGAACGCACCTCGGGCGGCACCGAGAGGCGCTGCAGGGCGATCCGCCCGGATCGCGGCGACGTCTCCGGCACCAGCAGCACCGCCACGCCCGCGAGCGCGGCCAGCACGATGTGCACGATGAAACTCAGGTGCAGCGGCTGCGGGGCGTACTCGACGAGCACGCCGGCCATCATCGGACCCAGGCCGAGCCCGCCGATGTTGGCGACGGTCGCGACCGCGGCGGCCCTGGTGCGCCAGTGGGGCGGTGCGGCTTCGACGACGGCGGCCGTTGCCGTCCCGGTGAAGACGCCCGCCGACAACCCGGAGAACACCCGGCCGACGAGCAGCAGCGGCACCGAATCCGCCGCCAGGAACACCCCCGCACTGATCAGCGCCGCGACCACGCCGCCCAGCAGGATGGGTCGCCTACCGATCGCGTCGGACCACCGTCCGAACGCCAGCAGCGCGAACAGCACGCCGCCCGCATAGGCCGCGTACACGACGGTGGTGGTCAGCACCGAGAACTGCATCCGCTCGCCGTAGAGCGCGTACATCGGCGTCGGCATCGTGGTGCCGAGCATGATCGCGGCGAACGCGTACGCCAGGAGCGGGAAAGCCAGGCGGTGGGCGGTCGCGGCGGGGCCCGCCGGGGCGGTGTCGAGCATGCTTGTTGATAACCACCCCCGCGGGCGCCCTAATCCCCTTTGGTCAGTGTGTGACCGCTTTCTCCGCGCCGACGCCGGTCAACGAGCGCACCTCGAACTCGGCGTTGATGTCGGGGTCGCCCCGGTCGGGCGAGGTCAGCGTGCCGATGGCGCCGAGCACGAAGGCCAGCGGGATCGACACGATGCCGGGATTGGCCAGCGGGAACCAGGCGAAGTCGACGCTGGGCAGCATCGCGGTCTTCGAACCCGACACCGCGGGGGAGAACACGATCAGCAGGATCGTCGAGATCAGGCCGCCGTACATGCTCCACAGCGCGCCGCGGGTGTTGAACCGCGGCCAGTACAGCGAGTACAGGATCGTCGGCAGGTTCGCCGCGGCGGCGACCGCGAACGCCAGCGCGACCAGGAACGCGATGTTCTGTTCGGCCGCCAGGACACCGAGGCCGATGGCGAAGACGCCCAGCACCACGACCGTGATCCGCGAGACCCGCACCTGTTCGTCCTCGGACACCCGGTGGCTCTTCATCACGCTGGCGTAGATGTCGTGCGCGAACGACGTCGCCGCGGTGATGGTCAGGCCCGCGACCACGGCGAGGATCGTCGCGAACGCGACCGCGGAGATGATGCCGAGCAGGATGACCCCGCCCAGTTCGAATGCCAGAAGTGGCGCGGCCGAGTTCTGCCCGCCCGGCGCGGCCAGGATGGTGTCGGGCCCGACGAGCGCCGCGGCGCCGTATCCGAGCGCGAGGGTGAACAGGTAGAACGCGCCGATGAGCGCGATCGCCCAGACCACCGAGCGACGCGCTTCCTTGGCGGTCGGCACGGTGTAGAACCGCATCAGCACGTGCGGCAGCCCCGCGGTGCCCAGGACGAGCGCCAGCGCCAACGAGATGAAGTTGATCTGTGATGTCATCGAGGCGCCGTACTGCGCACCGGGTGCCAGGACATCGCGGGCGGCGACGGCCTCGTTGGACGAACCCGACACCGCGGACTGGGCCGCACCGAGGATCCCGGAGAAGTTCGCACCGAACTTGGCGAGCACCCACACCGTCATCAGCGCGGCGCCGCCGATCAGCAGGACGGCCTTGATGATCTGCACCCAGGTGGTGCCCTTCATGCCGCCGATCAGCACGTAGACGATCATCAGCACGCCGACCACGGCGATGACGACGGCCTGGCCGAGGTCACTGGTGACGTTGAGCAGCAGCGCGACGAGTCCGCCCGCGCCGGCCATCTGCGCCAGCAGGTAGAACAGGCAGACGGCCAGGGTGGTGGTGGCCGCGGCGAGTCGCACCGGGCGCTGCTTGAGCCGGAAACTCAGCACGTCGGCCATCGTGAATTTGCCTGCGTTGCGGAGCAATTCGGCGACCAGCAGCAGTGCGACCAGCCAGGCCACCAGGAAACCGATGGAGTAGAGGAAGCCGTCATAGCCGTAGACCGCGATGGCGCCCGCGATGCCGAGGAAGCTCGCTGCCGACAGATAGTCACCGGAGATCGCGATGCCGTTCTGCGGACCGGTGAAGGAGCGCCCAGCGGTGAAGAATTCGGCGGCGGTCGCGTTCCTCTTGCTCGCGCGGATCACGATGTACAGCGTCACCGCGACGAACAAGCCGAAGATGGCGATGTTGGCGACGGGATTGCCGACGGTCGCGTCGGCGGCCAGTAGCGTCTTCATGCCGCACCCCCTTCGAGCTCGGTGCGGATGGCCTCGGCCCGCGGGTCCAGCTCACGGTTCGCGAAGCGCACGTAGATCCCGGTGATCACGAACGTCGAGACGAACTGACCGATACCGATCAGCAGGCCGACGTTGATGTCGCCCCAGACCTTGATCGCCATGAAGTCGTGGGCGAAGGCGCCCAGAATCACGTAGGCGGCGTACCAGATGAGAAACACCGCGCTCATCGGAAAGACGAAGCGGCGCAGCCTGGAACGTAATTCCTGAAACTCCGGGCTCGCTTGAACGGCGCGATATTCCTCTCCGCTGATCGGGGTGTCCCGATGCGGCAGGTCCAGCTGGGGCATCGTGTGCTCCTCGACGTCGGTGTGTGAACGGCTCAACTGTCAACGCTAGAAGAGACGTGGATCACATGCCGAGGCCGGACGGGCGCGACACGGCGAAGCCAGGACCGCGTGCGGTGAGCGGTCGATCGCTCACGACGAGCGGCGGAAGACGATCAGGCCCGGGGGAGGCGTTCGACGCCCATGCCGAGCCGTTCGGGAACATGCATGCGGGCGAAGATCTGTGCGACGTCGGCCGGCGCGGCGCCGCGACCGATGCGGCTGGCCAGGATCATCGTCGCGAACGCGACGGGCACGCTCACCGCGGCGGGATAGCCGATCATCACGGCGGGCCAGCCGCCGAGTGCCGTCTCGTCGATGGCGCCGGTCACCGCGAGGGTCACCGCCGTGCCGGAGAGCAGGCCGCCGACCACCAGCCCGCACACGGCGCCGACGGCCGTCAGACCCCGCCACCAGATACCGAGCACCAGCAGCGGGCACAGTGTCGAGGCGGCGACGGCGAACGCCAACCCGACACTGCGAGACAACTCGAGTCCACCCGTCGTCGCCAGCGAGAGGGGGATGGGGATCAACCCGCCGACGACCGCGGCGATCCGGAAATCGCGCACGCGTCCGCGCAGCACGTCGGTGGACAGCGCACCGGCGATGCTGACCAGCAGACCAGACGACGTCGCGAGGAAGGCAGCGATCGCGCCGGCGGCGACCAGCGCGGCGAGCATCTGTCCGGCGGGCCCGCCGATCGCCGACCCGGGTGCCAACAGCACTGCGGCGTCGGCGTTTCCGGTGATCAACAGTTGCGGCACGTACAGCCGGGCGAATGCCCCGAGCAGCGTCGGGAACAGGTAGAAGAGCGACAGCAGGGCGATCACCGCCAACGCGGTCCGTCGTGCCGCGCGGCCGTCGGGATTGGTGTAGAAGCGCACCAACACGTGCGGAAGTCCCATGGTGCCGAGGAATGTCGCGACGATGATCGACAGCACCTGGTAGAGCGGATGGCCACCGCCGAGTCCGCCTCCCGAGGCGATCCAGTCGGTGCCGGTGGTCGGCGCGTCGGCGACCACCGGTGTGGCCGAACCCGCCGCCAGGGTCAGCGTCGTTCCCTCGCCGAGGGTGTGTTGCCCGGGCGACGGGATCGGTTGTCCGTCAACGGACATGCCGTCCAATGTGCCGGTGACCGTGATCCCCGCCGGGCGCTCGACCTGGACGACGACGTCGGTTTCGATGGCGACGGTGGTGGGCTGGGAGACGGTCGGAGGCAGCGGTCCGCCGAGTTCGCCGCGGTCGGTGACGAACAACCCGAGCAAGGCGAGGGCCGGTATGGCGACGGCGGTCAGCTTGAGCCAGTACTGGAAGGCCTGCACGAACGTGATCGATCGCATGCCACCGGCGACGACGTTGGCGATGACGATGCCGCCGACGACCAGGGGTCCGATCCAAACCGGCACGCCGAGAAGCGTTTTGAGCGCCAACCCGGCGCCCTGGTACTGCGGGACCAGATAGAACACGCAGATGACGACCACGACGAGCATGGCGACCTTGCGCAGCCGCGCCGAACCGAGGCGGAACTCCGCGAAGTCGGGCACGGTGTAGGCGCCGGAACGCCGCAGCGGCGCGGCGACGAACAACAGCAGCCCGAGGTATCCGGCGGTGAAGCCCACCGGGTACCAGAGCGCGTCGGCACCGTATTTGGCGATCAGCCCGGCGACGCCGAGAAACGATGCCGCCGAGAGGTATTCGCCGGAGATCGCCGCCGCGTTCCAATGTGAACCCACGGTGCGCGAGGCCACCAGGAAGTCGGAGGTGGTGCGCGACAGCCGCACTCCGTAGAAGCCGATCACGACGGTCGCGACCGCGGCCACGAGCAACGCGGCGGCCGTCAGCGGGGACCCAGTCACGGTTCGCCCTCGACGACGCCGACGAAGTCGCGCTCGCCCTGTTCGGCGAGCCGGACGAACAGCCTGCCCACGCCGTAGAGCAGGGGGTAGACCAGCGCCCCCAGCACCAGCCAGTTCAGCCGGACCCCGAACACGGTCAGTGCGGCGAGTTGGGGAAAGGCCGCGTTCAGCAACGGGATTGCGACCACGACGCACACCACCACCGCGGCCAGCCGCAGCGCCAGGCCGAGCTGGGCGCGGACCAGTCCGCGTACCAGCGCGTCGCCGACCAGAGTCTGTTCCTGCACCTCGACCCGGGTGCGGACCATGCGGGCGCCGCGTCGTTGGCCGAGGACGACGCGTTGCCGCTGCGGGCGAGCGGGCTCAGTCATCGGGCCGAAGGTTGCGCATCGGATCGCGCACGACACGGTCGCGCAGTTCGCGTGCCTGGCGCCGGCTCACCGGCAGTTCGACCGCGGGTGAGGCGCCGTTGGCCCGCAGCCGCACCAGCATCGAACCGTCGCTGCTGCGCAGTCCGGTGACCATCCGCAGCGAGACCAGATACGACCGGTGCACCCGTTTGAAACCCTTGTCTCGCCAGCGGGTTTCGAGTGTGCTCAACGGAATTCGCACCAGGTGCGAGCCTGACGCGGAATGCAGTCGCGCATAGTCGCCCTCGGCCTCCACCCAGCCGATGGTGTCGCGTGGGACGAGGTGGGTGACGCCGCCGAGTTCGGCGGGTATGACGTCGTCGTCGGGCGTCTCTGCGGGTTCTGCCGTCCGCGCGGCGAGCACCCGGCGTACCGCCTCGTCGAGGCGTTCCTGGCGGATCGGCTTGAGCAGATAGTCGAGCGCGCCGACGTCGAATGCGGCGACGGCCTTGTCGTCGTGGGCGGTGACGAACACGACCGCGGGCCGGTGCGAGAAGTTGGCCAGCACACCGGCCAACTCGATGCCGGACAGCCCGGGCATGTTGATGTCGAGGAAGATCGCGTCGAACGGTCGGCGGTTGAGTTCGCGCAGCGCCGAGGTGGCGTCGCCGCACGCCAGCACGTCGCCGATGTCGGTGTGTCGTTGGAGCAGATATACGAGTTCGTCGAGCGCGGGTGCCTCGTCGTCGACCGCAAGCACGGTTAACCTGCTCACCCGAACGCTCCTCCGCTGGCCCGCACGCCCGACCGAAATTTGGGCACGCGCATGACCACTCGCGTACCCGCGTCGATGGCCGTCTCGACCACCAGACCGTAATCGTTGCCGAACGCAGCCCGCAGCCGATGGTCGACATTGGTCAGCCCGACATGCGCGGAATGACCGTTGGCAGTGGGTGAACCGTCGGCCAGTGCGTCACCGGGACCGGCTCGCAGCATGTCCGGGTCCATCCCGACGCCGTCGTCCTCGACCGTGATGACGCAGTCCGAACCTTCGTCGCGCGCGATGATCTCGATCTCGCCGCCGGCGCGGCCCGCGAACCCGTGCCGGACCGCGTTCTCCACGAGGGGCTGCAGAGCCAGGAACGGCACCACCACGTTGAGCACTTCGGGTGCGACTTGCAGCTTCACCCTCAGCGCGTCACCGAAGCGGGCCCGTTCGAGGGTGAGATAGCGGTCGATGTTGCGCAGTTCGTCCGACAGCGTGGTGTATTGCCCGGCGGCGCGGAACGAGTAGCGGGTGAAGTCGGCGAACTCGAGGATCAGCTCGCGCGCGCGGTCGGGGTCGGTGCGCACGAACGAGGCGATCGTGTTGAGCGCGTTGTAGATGAAGTGCGGGCTGATCTGGGCGCGCAGCGCAAGGACTTCGGCGCGGTCCAGGCGCGCGCGGGAGGCGTCGAGTTCGGCGAGTTCGATCTGGCTGGCGGCATAGCGGGCGACCTCGCCGATGGCGCCGAGCAGCCCTGGTGCGGGGGAGCGGGTGGTCACCACGACGAGCACACCGACCACCTCACTGCCCTCGGTGAACAGCGGTTGGGCGACGACGGCCCACGTCCTGGCGTGGGTGAGGACGCGGCGCTCGCCGGAGATGGACTCGGCGGCGGCGCTTTCGCAGGCGTCGTGTACGTCGTCGGACCACAACGCGGCGTCGGGTGGGTCGTGGGCGAGCAGTCGGCCGTCGCCGCCGAACATCGCCACGCCCTCCGTGCCGGTCAGTCCGCGCAGGAACGGCGCGGCGGTCTTCGCGGATTCGGTGTCCAGACCCTGGCGCAGCGCCCTGGCGGCCAGGGATGCGGTGTGCAGGGCGGCGTGTACCGCGCGCTCGGTGGGGGTGGCCACCACGCGCCGGGTGCGCACCGCGATGACCGCGGCACCCACCGCGGCCAGGATCAGCACCGCCGCCAGAAGCAGTGCGAGCTCGCCCGACATGATTGGGGCCACCTTAAACTGGCGAGGTGGCGAAACTGCAGCTTGTCCAAGATCCCGCGGCCGACGCGTTGCTCGAATCCAATCCGTTCGCACTGCTGACCGGGATGCTGCTGGATCAGCAGTACCCGATGGAGGCGGCGTTCGCCGGTCCCAAGAAGATCGCCGACCGCCTCGGGGGCTTCGACGTCCGGGAGATCGCCGACTACGACCCCGAGAAGTTCGCCGAGTTGTGTTCGAAAACGCCTGCGATTCACCGCTTTCCGGGGTCGATGGCTAAACGCGTCCAGGCGCTGGCGCAGTTGATCGTCGACCGCTACGGCGGTGATGCGGCCGCGTTGTGGACCGAGGGCGACCCGGATGGCGCGGAGGTGCTGCGTCGGCTCAAGGCCCTGCCCGGGTTCGGCGAGCAGAAGGCGAAGATCTTCCTGGCGCTGCTGGGCAAGCAGTACGGCGTGACGCCGCAGGGCTGGCAGAAGGCCGCCGGCGACTACGGGAAGGCCGGATCGTTCCTGTCGGTGGCCGACGTCGTCGACGCCGGATCGCTGGAGAAGGTGCGGTCGTACAAGAAGCAGGCGAAGGCGGCCGCGAAGGCGACGAAGGCCGCTAAGGGCTAGCGACCGCCGAGTCCTCGGCGTCGAGCCGGGCCAGCGTTTTGATCACCGCGGCGACGACGCGACCGGTGGAGGTTCCCGTGTCGATGCCCTCTTTGAGGGTGCGCAGTCGCAGGCCCCGTTCGCAGAGTTCGGCGACGGTGCGAACGACCTCGGTGCCGGTGCGGCCGAGCCGGTCGAGCGCGACGACGACGATGGTGTCGCCCGAGCGGGCGTAGCTCAACATCGCATGCAGTCCCGCGCCGATGCGGTCGGCGGAGTCGGAGAGGCGGTCGGTGAACACCCGCCGCGGATCGACGCCTGCAGCGTTGAGCGCCGCCAGCTGACCCTCGAGGCCCTGCTCGGCGTTGCTTGCTGTGGCGTAGCCCAGCGTGCAGGTCACATCCCCAAGGTCTCATGGACCACGACCGGGCGGAACCGGCTCTGCCACATCGAGTCTCGTTGCCGACCGAACTGTTATCGGACGTCAACATGTGTCGACGCGTCAGCCTGTGAGCGGATCGCCGTCGAAGCGCTCCCTGGTGGCGATCTCGGAGACGGGCCTGCGGGTCAGCTTCGTCAGCTGACGGACCGGTTTTCCGAGCGGCAGGAGCGCGGCGACCGCGTAGTTGTCGGGTATCGCGAGTAGTTCCCGGATGCGGGGCTCTTCGGCGACCGCGGCGGTGGTGAGCACGCCGCCGTAGCCCTCATTGCGGGCGGCCAAAAGGATGTTCCACACGAACGGATACACCGAGGCACCCGCGATCAGGCCGACGCGATCGAGGTGCTGGTCGAACGCCGCGACCACACCGAGGTCGACGCAGACCACGAGCACCACCTCCGCGGTGCGCAGCGGCGACCGGTTCGGAACGTCGACGGCCGCGATGGTCTCCGCGTCAACGCCGCACGGATGCAACGGATTCCACGGGCTCTCGCCGTTGCGCAGTTGTGCGATGTAGCGTTTCGCGCCGGGTATCCCGCATTCGATCAGCGCCTCGCGCGTCGCGGGGTCGCGGACCACGATGACCCGGTTGCCCTGGCGGTTGCCGCCGCTCGGCGCGAAGCGGGCGTTGTCGAGGATGCGCTCGAGGACGTCGTCGGGGAGCGGGTCGCCGGTGTATTCACGCACCGCGGCGGTCGTGCGCATGACGTCGGAGAGGTCCATGGCTATATCTTGGGCCTGTCGATGAAGACTTATGCGAAGGTGGGGATATGAAGACGCACCTCAACTGCCCGTGTGGTGAAGCGATCGTCGGTAAGGATGAGGACGATCTGGTCGAGAAGGCGCAAGCGCACCTCTCCGAGTCGCATCCCGGCCGCGACTACGACCGGGACGCGATCCTCTTCATGGCCTATTGATCCCCGCGCGGGCCCACGCGCCAGCTGGGGATGACCGCGTTTGGACACGCTGACGCGGCGTGTCGGCGCGCAACACGGTCGCTCAGCGGGGATGACGGTCACGGGACGACCGTCGAGCCGATCGTCGGCATGAACTGACACTGCCGTTCGGTGGTCGTCACCTGCCCGAAGATCGTCGACAGGATGCTGCCTGAGCCGGTGTCGGCGATCGCGGTCAGCGTGGTCGGCCCCTCGGGATTGATGTCGGGCCGCGGCTTGAGCGTCGCGCTGCCCGACTTGCCGGTGGTCAGGTTGACCCAGGTGACGTTGAGCGGCAGCTTCTGCTCGGCCGCGGGCCCCGGCGTGCCGACCGCGGTGAACACGTAGGCGGTCTGGCCGGGACCGGGACCCGGGGTCGGGATCTTGGCGGGTCCGGCCACCGAGATCGCCG
>NZ_CVTB01000306.1 GCF_001050015.1 Mycolicibacterium malmesburyense | reverse complement strand
GTGACCCGCCATGGCCCCGACCGCGAACACCGCCGTGTCGTTCTCGTAGCTCACGGTGGCGAACGCCCGAGGCCTTCCGTGCTCGGGCATGACCGCGATGAAGTTCTCCGCGATCGCACCGGGCCTGATGCGCACCGGCTGACAGGCGTACGCCAACTGCACGACCACCTCGTCCACCGGCGGGCGATCGTAGCCCAGCTGTTCGAGGAAAAGCGGTGTCCGGGAACCCCGTCCGGTCGCGTCGACGACGAGGTCGCCGCTCAGCATTCTCACCTCGCGGCTGTCGCGGTCGACCACGTCGACGCCTGTCACCCGACGGCGGTCGGGCGTCGCCGACAGGGACACCACGTCGTGGCCTTCGAGGATCGTGATGTTGGGAACGTCGCGCATGCGCCGCAGCACATGCCATTCCAGGAACGGCCGGCTCTGGAAGTAGAAGGGCATCGCGTCCGACGGGCAGCGGCCGGACTGCACGAGGCGGTGGCCGCCGACTGAGAAGCAGAGCTTGGCGTAATCGCCGTCCCACCTGATGGCACCGTCCGCGACGAGTTCGTCGAGAATGCCCGGCATCAGTTCGTCGAGCACCTTTGCCCCGCGCGCGAGCAGGGCGTGGATCAGCTTGCCCTGCGGTACGCCACGCCTCGGCGTCGGTCCGGTGGGCAGCGCATCACGCTCCACCACGGTCACCGTCTCGTAGCTGTCTGCGAGCACCCTGGCGGCGAGCAGTCCCGCCATGCTCGCGCCGAGAACCACCGCTCGTTCGCCTGTGATTGGCATCGCCCCACCCCTCACCTCGAGATTCATGGCCGGTATCGACCCTGGTGATGACAGTTTTCGGCGCCCGGTGGAGGCGCACTAGCGTAGGCGACTACTCGAATTCACCGGACCTCCACGATTTGCGCTGACGCATGGGCCGTTTACTGTCGGGGCCATGGCTATCGGTGGGGTGCTGTTCGACATCGATGGCGTGCTGGTGACGTCGTGGCAGCCGATCGAGGGTGCGGCGCAGACCGTCCGGGCGTTGACCGACAACCAGATTGCCTGCGCGTACCTGACCAATACGACGACCAGGACCCGCGTGCAGATCGCCGAACTGCTGACCGAGGCGGGTATGGGTGTCCGGCCCGACGAGGTCATCACCGCCGCGGTGTTGACCGCGCAGTACGTCCGCGACCGGTATCCCGACGCTCGCTGCTTCCTCGTCAACAACGGTCAGATCGCCGAGGACATGCCGGGTATCGACATCGTCTACTCCCACGACTTCACCGGTCCGCGCGCACCGGAGGCCCCCGACGTCGTCCTGCTCGGCGGTGCGGGCCCCGAGTACAGCCACCTGACGCTGTCGTGGGTCTACGACTGGATGGCCCAGGGGGTGCCGGTGGTCGCGATGCACCGCAGCACCGCATGGACGACGACCGACGGGTTGCGCGTGGACACCGGCATGTACCTGATCGGTATGGAGGAGACGTCCGGGCGTAAGGCCACGGCGGTCGGCAAGCCCGCCCCCGAGGGCTTCCTGGCCGCGGCGAGCCGCCTGGGCGTCGAACCCGACGAGATGTACATGGTCGGCGACGACCTCAACAACGACGTGCTCGCGGCGCAAGTGGTCGGTATGACCGGCGTGTTGGTCCGCACCGGCAAGTTCCGCCAGGATACGTTGGATCGTTGGGCGGCAGACGAATTCGCGATGCAGCCGAACCATGTGATCGACTCTGTGGCCGACCTGCCGCAGCTTCTCGGACTGTAGGGGAACCGATGTGGGAGCGGTTGCAGCACCTGTTGCTGCAGCGGGGAATCAACACCTATCTGGAACTGGTGCTGTGGATCACGTTGGTCTACACCGTGATCGGGGTCGCGTACGCGGCGTTCCACATCGAGTTGATCGGCCAGTTGGAGGCGGCGCTGTCGGGCGACTTCACGATCTTCGCCAACATCGCGGCCTTGGTCGTGACCGTCGGGTTGTGGCCGGTCCTGCTGATCAGCTCGATGGTGTGCGGGGTGGCGGGCTGCGGTTTGTTCTAGCGATGACTTCTCGCGGCGGAGGCGGTCTGTATCGATATGACCGAAAAACGCATACATGCCACCGCAACCGTCAACGCCCCGATCGAGGCCGTGTTCGAGGTGCTCGCCGACCCGTCGACGCACCAGGCGATCGACGGCACCGGGTGGGTGCGTGAACCGCTCGACGGAAAGACCCTGACCGAGATCGGCCAGGTCTTCCTGATGGGCATGTACCACGACAACCATCCCGAGAAGTACTACGAGATGGCCAACCGGGTCGAGGTGCTCGACCCGCCGCGCTCCATCGCGTGGCAGCCGGGTCAGGGGCCCGAGCAGCGGGGTTACCTGATGAACGGCACGGAACTCCAATGGGGCGGATGGATCTGGCGATACGACCTCGAAGCGTCCGCGCCGGGGCAGACCGCCGTCACGCTGACCTACGACTGGTCGAACGTCGCGCCGCACATGCGCGACATCGAGTTCCCGCCGTTCGAACCGCAGCACCTCGACAACTCGCTGAAGAATCTCGCCACCCTCGCCGAAGCGCGCGGCTCGAAATCCTGACCGTCCTCCACCCACCCCCGCGAGCGCTCACTCAGGTACAGAAAACCCGCCCGGATATGTACAAGGGTGAGCGCTCGCGGGTGGGGAGTCAGGCCTGCAGCGTGCGCACGACCTCGATGCGGGCGCGCAGCTGATCCGTTGAGGCCGCCGCCACGGGCGGGCCGCCGCAGATCCGACGCAGCTCCTTGTGGATCCAGCCGTGTGGCTTACCGGTGCGGTGGTGTGCGATGGACACCAGCGTGTTGAGCTCCTTGCGCAGTTCACGCAGCTGGCCGTGCGTCGAGACCCGCGGCACCTCACCCGATGCGGTCTGACGCGTCATCTGCTCTTCCTGCCTGCGCCGCAACAGGTCCCGCATCTGGTCCGGCGCAAGCAGGCCGGGGATGCCGAGATAGTCGGCCTCGTCCTCGCTGCCGACGGCCGCCGCGGTGCCGAACGACGAGCCGTCGAAGATCACCTGGTCGAGTTCGGCGTCGGCGCCCAACATCTCGAAGCCGTTGTCCGGATCGCCCGGCTCGTCCTTCTGCTTGTTGGCGTCCTCGAGCGCCGCGTCGTCCCACTCGCCCTGTGACTCGCGGTGCGGTTTGCCGAGCACATGGTCGCGCTGCGCCTCCATCTCGCTCGCCAGGTCGAGCAGCGCGGGCACCGAGGGCAGAAAGATGCTCGCGGTCTCGCCGGGCCGCCGGGAGCGGACGTAGCGTCCGATCGCCTGCGCGAAGAACAGCGGGGTGGATGCGGACGTCGCATAGACGCCGACGGCCAGGCGCGGCACGTCGACACCCTCGGAGACCATGCGCACCGCGACCAGCCACCGGGACGTGCCCACCGCGTATTCGGCGATGCGGTCCGAGGAACCGGGGTCGTCGGAGAGGACGAGCGTCGGCGCCTCACCGGTCAGCATCGTGAGCACCTTGGCGTACGCACGCGCGGCCTTCTGGTCCGACGCGATCACCATCGCGCCCGCGTCGGGCACACCGCCGTTGCGCAACTGGGAAAGCCGGGTGTCGGCGGCCTGCAGCACCGCGGGGATCCACTCGCCGCTCGGGTCGAGCACCGTACGCCACGCCCGCGCGGTCTGTTCGGCGTTGAGCGGTTCACCGAGACGCGCCGAGTACTCCTCGCCGGCGCTGGTGCGCCACCGCGCCTCCCCGGAGTAGGCGAGGAACACCACCGGCCGCACCACGCCGTCGGCGAGCGCGTCGGCGTAGCCGTAGACGTGGTCGGCGTGCGATCGCAGGACGCCTTCGCGGTCGGGTTCGTAGGTGACGAACGGGATCGGGCTGTCGTCGCTGCGGAACGGCGTGCCGGTCAGCGCCAGCCGACGGGTGGCGTCGTTGAACGCCTCGCGCATCGCCCCGCCCCAGCTCTTCGCGTCACCGCCGTGGTGGATCTCGTCGAAGATCACCAATGTGCGGTAGTTCTCGGTGCGCACGCGGTGACGGGTGGGGTGGCTGGCCACCTGGGCGTAGGTGACGACCACGCCGTGGTACTCCGACGAGTGGTGCGCGGCGCTGTTGGAGAACTTCGGATCCAGCGACAGGCCCAGCCTCGCGGCGGCCAGCGCCCACTGGATCTTGAGGTGCTCGGTGGGCACGACGACGGTGACGCGCTCGACCGTGCCGTCGGCCAGCAACTCGCCGGCCACGCGCAGGGCAAACGTGGTCTTACCCGCGCCCGGTGTCGCGACGGCGAGGAAATCACGCGGTTTGGCGCCAAGATACCGCACCAATGCCCGACGTTGCCAGCCTCGCAAAGCCTGGGTGTCGGGCGCTGTGTTTGCCCGCACCCAAAGACTCCTCACTGATCGGACAGCAGCCTAACGCAACGGATTACGGCTTTGCATCTCTGTCTGGCGTGTCGCCGGGCAGGCGGTGTGTCGGGGTCGGTCGCGGGCCGCGGTCCCCGGCCGGTCGGCCGGACGCCCGAGGGCGCGCCTGGACACGGTGGGCGGTCCATCCAGCAAATCCGATGCTTGCGTTGGCGCGGCATGGGTACCCTCCCGCCACCATGTCGGCAATCCCCGTTCCCCCCAGCGACGAGATCGATCCGTGCGTCCGCGTCTTCGGTACCCGCGTACACAACCTACGGGGCGTCGACGTCGGGGCGCCGCGCGACGCGCTGGTGGCCTTCACCGGCATCTCCGGTTCCGGCAAATCGTCGCTGGCGTTCGGCACCATCTACGCCGAGGCGCAGCGCCGGTACTTCGAATCGGTCGCCCCGTACGCGCGCCGCCTGCTGTTGCCCTCCGGCGCGCCGAAGGTGGACGACATCACCGGGCTGCCGCCGGCCGTCGCGCTGCAGCAGCGCCGAGGGTCCGCGACCTCGCGGTCCACCGTGGGCACCGTCACGACGCTGTCGAACCTGCTGAGGATGCTGTTCTCGCGGGCCGGGACCTATCCGCGCGGGGCCACCGAGCGGCTCGACTCGGATGCGTTCTCGCCGAACACCGCGGTCGGCGCCTGCCCACGCTGTCACGGCCTCGGCCGGATCCACGAGGTGACCGAGCAGACCCTGGTTCCCGATCCGTCGTTGACCATCCGGGAGGGGGCCGTGGCCGCGTGGCCGGGCGCCTGGCAGGGGCAGAACCTGCGCGACATCCTCATCACCCTCGGCTACGATATCGACAAGCCCTGGCGCAGACTGCCGAAGCGGCAACGCGATTGGATCCTGTTCACCGACGACCAGCCCACCGTCGAGATCGATCCGGGCCAGCACCCGGTCACCGCCGACTATTACTACAACGGGACCTTCACCAGCGCCGAACGCCACGTCCGGCACACGCTGGCCAACTCTCAGAGCGCGATGATGCGCCGGCGCGTCCTGCAGTACGTCGACAGCGTCGACTGCGGGTTGTGCCACGGCTCGGGTCTGCGGCCGGAGGCGCTGAAGGTGACGTTCGCCGGTCGCACGATCGCCGACTACGTCGCGATGCCGTTGATCGAACTCGCCGATGTGCTGCGCCCGACCGCGGCCCGCAAGGATGCCGCGGCGGCCTTCGAGTCGACCGCGTCCGGTGAGCACACCGAGGTCGCGACGATGATCGCGGCCGACCTCGTCGCCCGCATCCAGGTGCTCATCGACCTCGGTCTGGGCTACCTGACGCTGAACCGTCGCACGCCGACCGTCTCGCCGGGAGAACTCCAGCGGTTGCGGCTGGCCACGCAGTTGCGCGCGGGGCTGTTCGGTGTCCTCTATGTTCTGGACGAGCCCTCGGCCGGCCTGCACCCCGCCGACGCGGAGCCGCTGCTCGATGTGCTGGATCGTCTTCGCAGGGCGGGCAATTCGCTGTTCGTGGTCGAGCACGACATGGACGTGGTGCGGCGCGCGGACTGGATCGTCGATGTCGGTCCGGGCGCGGGCGAGCTCGGCGGCCTGGTGCTCTACAGCGGGCCGGTCGCGGGTCTGCGGGACGTCGAGGAGTCGGTCACCCGGCGCTACCTCTTCGACGGAGAGGCCGCCGAGCCTCGTACCCCGCGCGAGCCGTCGTCGCGGCTGCACCTGCGCGGCATCTGCTTCCACAACCTGCGCGACATGGAGGTCGAACTGCCGCTCGGCGTCTACACCGCGGTCACCGGGGTCTCCGGCTCGGGCAAGTCGACGCTCGTGGTCAAGGTGCTCGGCGATGTGGTGAACCGTCATCTGGGGCGCGCCGTCAGCCTGGCCGAGAACGACGCCGACGCCGACGAGGGTGACGCCGAGATCGTCGATCTCGATCACGACGCCAGCATCGGCGTGACGGCCGAGGGGGTCGAGTCGATCGGTCGTCTGGTGTCCGTCGACCAGCGCCCGATCGGGCGGACGCCGCGCTCGACGCTGGCCACCTACACGGGCCTGTTCGATGCGGTGCGCCGGGAGTTCGCCGCGACAGCTGCCGCCCGCCGGAAGGGGTGGTCGGCGGGCCGGTTCTCGTTCAACGTCGCCGAGGGGCGCTGCGAGACCTGTCAGGGCGAGGGCTTCGTATCGGTCGAATTACTGTTCCTGCCAGGCACTTACGCCACGTGTCCGACGTGTGGCGGCGCCCGCTACAACGAGGCCACGCTGCGGGTGCGTTACCGCGGCCGCACCATCGCCGACGTCCTGGCGATGACCGTGGACGAGGCGAGTGAGTTTCTCGCCGACATCGCGGGCGCGTCGCGCAGCCTGACGACACTGCGCGAGGTCGGGTTGGGCTACCTGCGTCTCGGGCAGCCGGCCACCGAGTTGTCCGGCGGAGAGGCGCAGCGGATCAAGCTGGCCTCAGAGCTGCAGCGCCCGCGCCGCGGGCACACGCTCTACGTCCTCGACGAACCGACGACCGGATTGCACCCGGCCGACGTGGACCTGCTCGACGCGCAGTTGCACCGCCTCGTCGACGCGGGGAACACGGTGGTGGTGGCCGAGCACGACATGCGGATGGTCGCGGGGGCGGACTGGGTGATCGACCTCGGCCCGGGCGCGGGCCACGACGGCGGGCGGGTGGTCGCGGCGGGCACACCGCGGCAGGTGAGTCGAGCGAAGCGCAGTCGGACCGCGCCGTATCTGGCTGCCCGGCTTGACTATTCGAGGAAATAGTTGTCGTTCTTGATGAACCACTCCCGGCGTTCCTCGTCGGCGAGCTCGCCGAGTTGGGCGAAGCCCTCGAAGTAGTGCTCGCGCGGAGCGCCGGGCGCGAACAGCATCAGAATCGACGCCGGCTCGTCGGCCTCGTTGCGGAAGCCGTGGATGCCGCCCGGAGGTACGTACAGGAAGTCGTTGGCGTGTCCGTCGGTCCAGTCGTTGCCGTCGTAGAGCTTGACCGTTCCCGATAGGACGAAGAACGCCTCGGACATCGCGCGGTGGAAGTGCGGTCCCGGGCCGCCGCCATTCGGTGCGATCTCGACGCGGTACAGGCCGTAGTCGCCGTCGGTGGCCCGCTGGTCGGCGAGGTAGTGGTACTGCACCAAACCGAACGAGTCGTAGTCGGCCGGCTCGTCGCCGCGCCGTATCCAGGCGCTGGCCTGCGGCTCGGGTGCGGTGTACCGCGGGGGTGGGTAGGGCGGCACCTGCCGGGGATCGACGAGCGACATGCCTACCCACCCTGCCACGGTCAGACCGTCGCGGGCACCGGATAGGTGACGCCGGTCAGCTCTTCTGAGACCGTCCACAGCCGCTTCTGTGCCGCGACATCGTGCGAAAACCGGTTGGAGGCGACCACGACCGGATGTCCGCGCTCCTCCATGAGACCGTCGGGACCGAAGTACTGCCCGCCGATCACGTCGGGGTCGGTTGCGGCGCGCAGGGACGGCAGCGCACCCATGTCGGCGTCTTGCAGCAGGGGCTCCAGCAGCTTGAAGACGCCGCCCAGCAGCGGCGGGGAGTTGCGACCCAGTTCCGATCGCGAGCCGCCCGGATGCGCGGCGACCGCGATGGAGTCGGTGCCCTGCAGCCGGCGTTGCAGTTCGTACGTGAACATCAGGTTGGCCAGTTTCGCCTGCCCGTAGGCACCCACCCGGCCGTAGCCGCGTTCTGACTGCAAGTCGTTGAACTGAATCCCGTTGCGCGCGAAGCGATGCCCCGTGCTGCTGACGGTCACCACCCGCGAACCCGGCGCGGCCAGCACCCGGTCCAGCAGCAGTCCGGTGAGCGCGAAGTGTCCGAGATGGTTGGTGCCGAGCTGCAGCTCGAAGCCGTCCTCGGTGGTCGACTTAGGGGTGAACATCACGCCCGCGTTGTTGATCAACAGGTCAATGGAGTCGTGACGCTCCTTCAGCTGCTCGGCCGCGGCCCGGATGGAGCGCAACGAGGTGAGGTCGAGTTCCTGCACGTCCACGCGCGCGCCGGGGGCGGACTGCTCGATGCGGCGTGCGGCCTCGCGGCCCTTGTCGATGTTGCGGACGGCGAGCACGACATGCGCGCCCTTGGCCGCCAGTGCCGCGGCGGTCTCGTAGCCCAGCCCGGTGTTGGCGCCGGTGATGACGGCGATGCGACCGCTCTGGTCGGGGATGTCGGCGGTTGACCACTGATACATGAGAACTCCTCGGTAGAGTGTTAAACGGAGCGGGCGCTCCGGTTTCTTACGAATATACGGAACGCGCGCCCCGTTTAATTTGATTCCCGAGGTGATGACGTGAGTGCGGATCGACCGCTGCGCGCCGATGCCCAGCGCAATCGCGCCCGCGTACTGGAGGTCGCCTACGACGCCTTCGCGACCGACGGCCTCGCGGTGCCGATCGACGAGATCGCCCGGCGCGCGTGCGTCGGCGCGGGCACCGTGTACCGCCACTTCCCGACCAAGGCCGACCTCTACCGCGCCGTCGTCGAGAACCGGATTGAGAGCCTCGTCGCCGAGGGCCGCGCTCTCACCGAGGGCGTTCCGCCCGGCGACGCACTGTTTGTCCTGCTGCGCTCGCTGGTTCTGCATTGGGGGGCGACCGATCGCGGCCTGAAGGATGCGCTGGCGGGGGAGGGTGTGGACGTCACGGCCGCCATCCCCGAGACCGAGGAGGCCTTCCTCGAGTTCCTCGGCGGGCTGCTGACGGCGGCACAGGATGCGGGGACCGTCCGACGTGACATCGACGTGCGCGACGTGAAGGCGATCCTCGCCGGCTGCTTCGCCATCCAGGACACCAATCCCGACGATGCCGGGCGGCTCACCGAGGTCGTGCTCGACGGCCTGCGCGCGTCACGCTGAGGCCGCCAGGTCGTGTCGAGAGATCTTGCCGCCGGGCGTGAGCGGTAATGCCGACCGCAGGTGAAAGCGGACCGGAATCTTGTAGGCGGCGATGCGATCGGACAGAAACGTCACCAGGTCGTCGCGCGACGGCGCCGCGCCGGTCCGCGGCACCACGAACGCCACCGGAACCTGCCCCTCGTCCGGATCGGGGGCGCCGACGACCGCGGCGAGTGTGACCGCCGGATGCTGCTCGAGTGCGGCCTCGAACCCCTCCGCCGGTTGCCTGCCGACGAGGATCAGCCGGGTGCCGGTCAGCGCCGAGGCGTCGACGTGGGCCAGTACCGCGAGCCGATCGGCATGGACCAGCAGCCACCGCGGCCGGATCCGCCGCAGCGCACGTTCGACCTCCGGCGCCGCGTATCGCCGGTTCAGCGGCGCCGCGATTGCGCCCGACGCGAAACAGGCGAGGTAACTTGTGACCAGTTCGGGGGAGTGGGGCAGCATGAGTGCGACGGGTGTGCCGGCCAGTCGGTCGGCGTGCATGACCTCGGCGAGCGCGTCGACGTCGCCGCAGAGGTCACGGTAGGTGAGCCGGCCGCCCGCGTGGATCAGGGCGGGCGCCCCGCCGCGTGCGATGTGGACCGACGCCAGGCGGCTCAATCGCATCCGCCTAGTGTCGTCAGTTCCGGGTGCGTTGACGTCCGGTTTGGGCCGAAGCGATCTTGCACTCTCCCTGGTCGAGTGCTAAGAATGCAATTGGCACTCGCGACCGGTGAGTGCTAGGTCGGGACGGTGAGGCAACGGGCCGCATCCGCGGAGCACACCCGAGCCGTCCGTCGCGGGCACTGCACCCGACCGAAGACGTGCCATCCCCAATCCGGAGGAACACTTCGCAATGGCCAAGACAATTGCGTACGACGAAGAGGCCCGCCGCGGCCTCGAGCGGGGCCTCAACAGCCTCGCCGACGCGGTAAAGGTGACGTTGGGCCCCAAGGGTCGCAACGTCGTCCTGGAGAAGAAGTGGGGCGCCCCCACGATCACCAACGATGGTGTGTCCATCGCCAAGGAGATCGAGCTGGAGGACCCGTACGAGAAGATCGGCGCCGAGCTGGTCAAGGAAGTCGCCAAGAAGACCGACGACGTCGCCGGAGACGGAACGACGACGGCAACGGTTCTGGCCCAGGCGCTCGTGCGCGAGGGTCTGCGTAACGTCGCGGCCGGCGCCAACCCGATGGCCCTCAAGCGCGGCATCGAGAAGGCCGTCGAGAAGGTCACCGAGACGCTGCTGAAGTCGGCCAAGGAGGTCGAGACCAAGGACCAGATCGCCGCGACCGCTGCGATCTCGGCCGGCGACACCCAGATCGGCGAGCTGATCGCCGAGGCCATGGACAAGGTCGGCAACGAGGGTGTCATCACCGTCGAGGAGGCTCAGACCTTCGGCCTGCAGCTCGAGCTCACCGAGGGTATGCGCTTCGACAAGGGCTACATCTCGGGTTACTTCGTCACCGACGCCGAGCGGCAGGAAGCGGTCCTCGAGGATCCGTACATCCTGCTCGTCTCGTCGAAGGTGTCGACGGTCAAGGATCTGCTGCCGCTGCTGGAGAAGGTCATCCAGTCCGGCAAGCCGCTGCTGATCATCGCCGAGGACGTCGAGGGCGAGGCGCTGTCCACGCTCGTCGTCAACAAGATCCGCGGCACCTTCAAGTCCGTCGCCGTCAAGGCCCCGGGCTTCGGTGACCGCCGCAAGGCGATGCTGCAGGACATGGCCATCCTCACCGGTGGTCAGGTCATCAGCGAAGAGGTCGGCCTGTCGCTCGAGACCGCCGACGTCTCGCTGCTGGGCAAGGCGCGCAAGGTCGTCGTCACCAAGGACGAGACCACCATCGTCGAGGGCGCCGGTGACTCCGATGCCATCGCCGGCCGCGTGGCCCAGATCCGCGCCGAGATCGAGAACAGCGACAGCGACTACGACCGCGAGAAGCTGCAGGAGCGCCTGGCCAAGCTGGCCGGCGGTGTTGCGGTGATCAAGGCCGGCGCTGCCACCGAGGTCGAGCTCAAGGAGCGCAAGCACCGCATCGAGGACGCCGTCCGCAACGCCAAGGCGGCCGTCGAGGAGGGCATCGTCGCCGGCGGCGGCGTGGCCCTGCTGCAGGCCTCCCCGGCGCTGGACGATCTGAAGCTCGAGGGCGACGAGTCCACCGGCGCGAACATCGTTCGCGTGGCGCTCGAGGCTCCGCTCAAGCAGATCGCCCTCAACGGCGGCCTGGAGCCCGGCGTCGTGGCCGAGAAGGTCCGCAACTCGGACAAGGGCGTCGGCCTCAACGCCGCGACCGGCGAGTACGAGGACCTGCTCAAGGCGGGCGTCGCCGACCCGGTCAAGGTGACGCGTTCGGCGCTGCAGAACGCGGCGTCCATCGCGGCGCTGTTCCTGACCACCGAGGCTGTCGTTGCCGACAAGCCGGAGAAGGCGGCCGCCGGACCGGCCGACCCGACCGGCGGCATGGGCGGCATGGACTTCTGAGTCCTGGTCATCACGGGGAAAGCCCGGCTCCTTCCGAGGGGCCGGGCTTTTTCCGTTTCTTCGCCGAACGTGGGTTACCCGCACGCGTTTTCGCGCAGACCGTGACACGAGCCCACACTCGGCGGACGCTACTCCTTCAGAGGCACGCAGTCGTGCAGGCAGTCCGGGCTCGTCGACGGCGACTCCGCGGTGGCCTTGCGGTGCAACACCGCGCGGGTCGGTTCGATCGACAACGACTCGTCGGCCTGATGCGCGCGGCCGTCCACGATCAACGAGTAACCCCCGGGCTCGCTCGGCGGCCAGACGACCGTGACGTCGCCGTGCCGGGCGGTGTTCTCGCGCGTATGCCTGCCGACGGTGCCGACGTCGAGCCTGCCGTCGCGCAGCACCGGGTCGACGGCGACGGTGTGCGCGCGATAGTCGTCGCCGACGGAGATCAGGTAAGCGAAGCCGAAATCGGCCAGCACGTCGGCCAACCGGTCGAGGTCCACCTTCACGCTCATAGGGCGAGGATACGTCGGCGAGGCCGCGCGTTAGGTTCGTGTATGCCTTTGCCACCCCCATCGCCGACCACCACCGCCCTCATCACCGGAGCTTCCTCGGGCATCGGCGCCGATATCGCCCGCGAACTCGCCGCGCGGGGTCACGGCGTCACCCTGGTCGCCCGCCGCGAGGACCGGCTGCGCGACCTGGCCGGAGAACTCGGCGACACGGTGCGCACCGAGACGATTGCCTGCGACGTCGCCGACCCCGACGCCCGCGCGGCGCTGTTCGATCAAATCACCGACCGCGGGCTGACGATCGACATCCTCGTGAACAACGCCGGGATCGGCACGATCGGCTCGGTGACGAAATCGCCCGTCGCCGACGAGATCGCACAGGTGCGCGTCAACGTCGAAGCCGTCATTGACCTCACCACCCGCGCGGTGCAACAGATGGTGCCTCGCGGTCGCGGCGCGATCCTCAACGTCGGATCCACCGCGGGCTATCACGGGTTTCCCGGGCAATCGGGTTACGCGGGGACCAAGTCGTTCGTCAAGACGTATACCGAGGGAGTGCGGGCCGAGCTGGCGGGGACCGGAGTCACGGTCGCAATGCTCGCTCCGGGGCCGGTGCGCACCGAGTTCCTGCAAGCCGCAGGCATGGACGAACGCAAGTTCGCCGCGGCATTCCCGAAGTTCATGTGGATGCCGTCGCGCGAGGTGGCCAGGGTCGGCGTGGACGCGCTCGAGCGCGACCGCGGGATCGTGATCGCCGGACGCCAGAACCTGTTGAGTGTCCGCTTGATGCAAGCACTTCCGCGCCGGCTGCTGCTCAAAACCCTCAGCCGTCAGCACCCAGGGCTGCGCCGCGACCGCTCAGCGGCCTGAGGCCGGCCAGCGTCGCATCCAGCCCTCGACCGGCAGGGCCATACCGTTGCACAGCGTGCAGATCGTGCGATACCAGCCGATGGCGATCAGCAGCTCCATCCGCTGTTCGTCATCGAGTTTGTCGCCCAGAGCATTCCACGTGTGGTCGGACCATGTGCCGGTGCTCTCGACCTCGTCGACCGATTCGATCAGCACCCGCTCGAACTCGCTGAAGCCTGGGTCGCCATTGAGAACCAGTGCGTCGCACTCGCATTCGCTCACACCCGCGATGGGCCCCCAGAATGCGGCCTGGCCTCCCCACTCATACTCGCACCGCAGCAGCGCGCAGATCCGCAGGATCGCAATCGTGCGCAAGCGCGGCGGCAGCTTGGCCTCGACGTAGAGCGACTCCCCCATCTTGCGAAGCCGCGCAGCGAGATTCGGGTGCCGTTGCAGGCAGCGCACCAGCATCAGCGGTTCGTAGGTGCGGTCGGGATGGCCCCACGCGTTGATGCCTGCGGCGTCTTCCTCGCTCCACGGAGGAGCGAGCGGTGGCACCCGCGTCATGCAGTGGGCGCGGGCCGACGGCCGCGGATCAGCCTGCCCGGACGCGCGGCGGTCGGCGTGCCGTTCTCGGCGATGATCTCGCCGGACACGACGGTCGCGACGTATCCCTCGGCGCTCTGGTCCAGGCGTCGGCCGCCCGCAGGGAGGTCGTAGGTGATCACCGGGCGGTGCAGGCGCATCGCGTCGTGGTCGATGACGTTGAGGTCGGCCTTGTAGCCGACGGCGATCCGCCCGCGGTCGGCCAGGCCGGCGACCCGGGCGGGCACCGACGTCAGTTCGCGCACCGCCTCGGCCACCGCCAGCCGGCCCGACGCGCGGTCGCGCGACCAGTGCGTCAGCATGTACGTGGGAAAGCTTGCGTCGCAGATCATTCCGTAATGCGCGCCGCCGTCGCCGAGCCCGAGCACCACATCCTCGCGGCGGATCAGCTCCGCGACCGTGTCTAGCGTGCCGTCGCGGAAGTTGGCCAGCGTGACGAGCAGGATGGCGTGGCCGTCGTCGTCGAGGAGCCGATCGTAGGCCTCCTCGAGCGGGCTGACGCCGCGTGCCCGGGCCCGGCTCGCGATGCTCTCCGAGCGCGGCGGCTCGTAGTTCGGTGGATCGCCGAGCGGGAACATCCACTCGAACGCCTGCGCGGCGAACATCAGCGGATGTCCTTCACCCACCGGCTGGTCCGACAGGATCCGTTCGCGCACTTCGGGCTTGCGCATCTCGGCGACGCGTTCGGCCAGCGGCAACGACGCCAGCTCCTGATAGCTCGGGTACATCACGAACGGGTTGCCCGACAGTTCGAGGCCGAGCACCAGCCCGATCGGCCGGGGGAAGATCTGCGCGGTGATGTCGGCGCCGTCGATATTGGCCTTCTCGACCATCGTCAGCGCATCGAGAAAGAACGGATCGCCGGCGTTGCCGATCGCCAGCGTGAACGTCACGGGCAGGCCGACTTCGGCGGCGACCTCGAAAACCGTTCGCAGCACGGGTTCGTAGTCGCCGGCCACCAGATCGGGCACGAACTGGATCAGGCCGCCGCCGGCGTCGTCGACCCCGCGGGCGATCGCCTCGATCTCGGCGCGGTCGGCGTCGTAACTCGGGATCGGCCGGCCACTCTCGGTCTTGTGCAGAGTGAACCGTGACGACGCGAAGCCCAGGGCGCCTGCCTGCACCGCCTCCGCGGCCAATTTGCGCATCATCTCCAGGTCTTCGGCGGTGGCCGGTTCGCGGTCGACACCGCGCTGGCCCATCACGTACACCCGCAGCGGCGAGTGCGGCAGCAGCGCCGCCACGTCGATGTCCCGCCGCCCCGCGTCGAGCGCGTCCAGGAACTCCGGGAACGTCTCCCAGTGCCACGGCAGCCCGTCGACCATCACGACCCCGGGGATGTCCTCGACCCCGGCCATCACGTCCACCAGCACGTCGTGGTCCTCCGGACGGCACGGCGCGAAGCCCACACCGCAGTTGCCCATCACGACGGTCGTCACGCCGTGCGCCGACGACGGGGTCAGCCGGTCCGACCAGATCGCCTGACCGTCGTAGTGGGTGTGCAGGTCGACGAAGCCGGGGGTGACGAGCAGACCGGTCGCGTCGATCTCCCGCGCGCCGGGTTCGTCGACCTTGCCGACCCGGGCGATGACGCCATCGGCAACCGCGACATCACCGACGTAAGGCTCACCGCCGAGACCGTCGACGATGGTGCCGCCCCTGATGACGAGTTCGTATGTCATAGGTCGAATCTACGATGTGCCCGTGATCGACCACTTCGGAATCAACTGTGCGGACTTCCAGAGATCGACGGCCTTCTACGACAAGGTCCTGAGCGTCCTCGGATACACCCGCCAACTCGACTTTCAGGTCGCCATCGGTTACGGCCGGGACGGCAAACCCGACTTCTGGATCGCCGACATGAACGCCGGCGACGCGAAGGGGCCCAACCGCGAAGTGCACTTTGCGTTTCAGGCCGCCGACGAGGACGCGGTCAGGGCGTTCTACCACGCGGCGGTCGAGGCGGGCGCGGAGTCGCTGCACGCCCCGCGGCTGTGGCCCGAGTATCACCCCGGGTACTACGGCGCCTTCGTGCGTGACCCGGACGGCAACAACATCGAGGCGGTCTTTCACGGGGCGCGACCGGCAGGCTGACGTATACCGTCGGGACCATGGCTGATTCAGATGTGGCAGTGGTCCGGGAAATTCTGCGCGACGCGTTCACGCGGCTCATCGAACACGTGGAGAACCTCACCGACGGGCTGACCGAGGAGACCGCGATCTTCCGCCCCACGCCCACGGCCAACAGCATCGCATGGCTGGTCTGGCACAGCGCCCGTCAGCAGGACGTCCAGATCGCCGACATCGCCGGCACCGAACAGGTGTGGTTGCGCGACGGGTGGGTCGACCGATTCGGACTCGACCTGCCCCGCGAAAGCATGGGTTACGGCCACAACCCCGATGAGGTGGGCCGCGTCCGCGCCCCGGCCGATCTGCTCGCCGGCTATGCGCACGCCGTGCACAAGGCGACGCTCGAGTACATCGCGTCGGTCACCCCCGACGAGCTGAGCCGCATCGTCGACGAGAACTGGGATCCGCCGGTGACCGCCGCGGCGCGTCTAGTGAGCATCTTCGACGACGGCGCCCAACACCTCGGCCAGGCGGCCTACGTCCGCGGCATCACGTGATCCGCTGGTGGCCGGCGCTCGGACTGGCGGCGATGCTGCTGCTCGGCTGGGTGGTCGGCAAATCGACGACGCCCGTTGACGATTGGTTCCAGCGCTTCGGTCACACCCCCGCGCGACGGCTGACGGTGATCGCCGACCCCCGCGTGCTGATCGTCGTGGCGGTCGCGGTGCTGGCGCTGGCCTGCCTGCAGCGTCGTTGGTGGCTGGCGCTGATGACCGTCGTCGCACCCCTCGTCGGGATCTCGATCGTCCGGGTGCTCAAACCGGTCTTCGACCGGGAGAAGGGCGGCGGGCTCGCCTATCCCAGCGGGCATATCACCGCCACCACCATCGTGATGGGGCTGGCCGTCCTCGCCGCAGGCGCGGCGTGGTGGGTGGTCGTGGGTGCGGTCGTCGCCGTGGTGTTGGCGATGTTGGGGGTGGGCGTGACGTTTCATTACTTCACCGACGTGGTGGGCGGCGTTCTGCTCGGTTCGGCCGTCGTGTGCGCCGCCGCGGTCGTCGCTCAACGTGACCGGGTGCGCCCGGGCGCGACGGCCAGCTAACTCGACACTCTGAGACAATCGCTAGATGACGGTGCCCGACAAGCCACCAGGCTTGCGCGAGCGAAAGAAACTTCGCACGCGCGCGACGATCCGTCGCGAGGCGTTCCGCCTCATCGGCGAACAGGGCTACCAAGCCACCACGGTCGAACAGATCTCCGCCGCCGCCGACGTCTCACCGCGCACCTTCTCCCGCTATTTCCCGACCAAGGAAGCGGTGCTGATCTCCGACGATCACATCCCGCCGATCATCGACGCCTTCGTTGCGGCGCCCGCGGACATGTCGGTCATCGACGCCTACCGGCACGCCGTCGAGACGACGTTCGCCTCGCTGACCGCGGAGCAGCGTGAGGAGGCGATCATCGGTCAGCGCCTGACGTACTCCGTACCCGAGGCGGCCGGCCTGCTCTACGGCGAATACGTCCGCCTGATCGCGCTGATCACCGATGCGCTCGCGCAGCGCCCGGACGCGCCGACCGACCCGCACGAACGCCGGGTGCTGGCGGGCGCGATCGTCGGCGTACTGATCGGGGCGTCCCACGGCACCCCGCTGCCCGGCGATCCGATCTCCGAAGACCTGACGGTGCTCGACCGGATGTTGAACCGGCAATAACTTGACACGTGTCAACCCTGGTGCGATCTGAATCACACACGACGGTTAGCATGGGGTCATGACTGCGACGTCCGACGTTGAGCTGCCCGACACCAGCACCATCCGCAATCCCGCGACCGGAGCGGTCGCGGGTACCGTGCGCTGGACCGACCCCGCCGACGTGCCGCGCATCGCGGCCGGCCTGCGCCAGGCGCAGCGGCAGTGGGAGGCCCGCGGCGCCGCGGGTCGCGCGAGGGTGCTGGCCCGCTACGCCGTTTGGCTCGGCGAGCATCGCGACGAGATCGAGTCGCTGCTCATCAAGGAGACCGGCAAGTCCGCCGTCGACGCGGCCCAAGAAGTACCGCTGCTGATCATGATCGCGTCGTACTACATCAAGACCATGGAGAAGGCGCTCAAACCGGAGAAAAGGCCCGCGCCGCTGCCGTTCCTGTCGATCAAGAAGATCGAGGTGCACTACCGGCCGCGCCCGGTCGTCGGGATCATCGCGCCGTGGAACTACCCCGTCGCCAACGCGTTGATGGACGCCATCGGCGCCCTGGCCGCCGGCTGCGCGGTGTTGCTCAAACCGTCCGAGCGCACGCCGCTGACCGCCGAACTGCTCCTGCGGGGCTGGCTGGATTCCGGGGCGCCGGAGGTGCTGGCGCTGGCGCAGGGCGCCCGCGAGGTCTCCGAGGCCGTCATCGACAACGCCGACTTCATCCAGTTCACCGGCTCGAGCGCCACGGGCGCGAAGGTGATGG
>NZ_CVTB01000305.1 GCF_001050015.1 Mycolicibacterium malmesburyense | reverse complement strand
CACCCGCCTCAGCGAGGAAACGACGGTGCGGCCGAAACCGATGGTGGAAATCGGGGGACGGCCCATATTGTGGCACATCATGAAAGCGTATTCACATCACGGCATTCACGAATTCGTAGTGTGTTGCGGGTACAAGGGCTACCTCATCAAAGAGTATTTCGCCAACTATTTCTTGCACATGTCCGATGTGACCTTCGATATGTCCGCGAATAAAATGGAAGTACATCGGCACCATGCAGAACCATGGCGGGTCACGTTGGTCGACACTGGCGACGATACGCTGACGGGTGGACGACTCAAACGTGTCGCCGCCCACATTCAAAATGAAGAAGCTTTTTGTTTCACCTATGGAGACGGACTCAGCGACGTAGATATTACTGCGAGTATTGCATTCCACCGGGAACACAAACGACATGCCACGGTCACCGCGGTGCGACCGCCTGGCCGCTACGGTGCCATTGAGTGCCTCGACGGCAGGGTCACTCGGTTCGTTGAGAAGCCACCCGGCGATGGCGGCCTCATCAACGGGGGATTCTTCGTCCTATCGCCGGCGGTGCTCGACTATATCGACGGCGACCATACTTCCTGGGAAGGACCGCCGCTGGCTCGCCTCGCTGCAGACGGTGAGATGATGGCCTTCGAGCATTCGGGGTTTTGGCAACCCATGGACACGCTTCGCGAAAAGAACATCCTCGAAGAACTGTGGCGGAGCGGCAAAGCCCCGTGGAAGTGCTGGCAGTGAATCTCTTTCGCGACCTCTACCGCGGCCGACGAGTCCTCGTTACCGGTCATACCGGCTTCAAGGGCAGTTGGTTATGTCTGTGGCTGCAGGCGCTTGGCGCACAGGTTTCGGGTCTGGCGTTGAAACCTTCATCCGTGCCCAGCCATTGGGAACTGTTGCAACTATCGATGCCAGACCATCGTGCCGATGTCCGCGATGAGGCGGCCGTTCGAAATGTCTTCGCCATCGAACGACCCGAGATCGTCTTCCACCTGGCCGCTCAGCCTCTTGTGCGGGCCTCCTATTGCGAGCCAGTCGCCACGTGGGCCACCAATGTCATGGGGACGGTGCATGTACTCGAGGCCGCCCGTCATACGTCGGACGTGCGCGCCGTCGTGGTCGTCACGACCGACAAATGTTACGAAAACCAGGAGTGGGCTTGGGCCTACCGAGAGCGAGACCGCCTCGGGGGGCACGACCCCTACAGCTCATCCAAGGCGGGGGCCGAGTTGGTGGCGAGCAGTTACCGTTCCGCCTTCCTGAAAGACCCTTCGTCCCTACTGCTTGCGACCGCCCGAGGCGGCAATGTGATCGGAGGGGGTGACTGGTCGGAGGACCGATTGATTCCCGACGTGATCCGGTCGATCATCAGTCGGGATCAACTTCTCATTCGTTCGCCCCATGCGACGCGACCATGGCAACATGCGCTGGATTGCCTCAGTGGCTATTTGCTTCTGGGACAACAGCTTCTGACCGGAGACGCGGCATATGCCGACGCCTGGAACTTCGGGCCTGGCGGGGAGGGAAACCGTACCGTCGAACAAGTCCTCCACAGCTTCAAGCGCACGTGGCCCGAAATAACATGGCAGATCGCACCACACCCACAGCTCCACGAGGCAGGCTTGCTGCAATTGGACATCGCGAAAGCAATGGCCTATCTCGGCTGGCGCCCCGTCTGGAACCTCGAAGAAGCGATCCACTACACGGCTGACTGGTATCGGCGCTGGATCGAACACGGCGAAGTCCCAAGCGCTGCGCAACTCGATACCTACCTGAGCGACGCAGTCGCACAAGGTGCGGGCTGGGCGGCCGAATGAACATCATTGACACCGAGATCCCAGATCTCAAAGTCGTGCGATCCTCACCTCACCGCGATGCTCGCGGTTCGTTCGTCCGGTTCTTCTGCGCAGAGGAACTTCAGTCCATTCTCGGTAGCAGGCAAATCGCCCAGATCAATCACTCGAGAACCAGCCAGGCGGGAGCCGTCCGTGGCTTGCATTTCCAATGGCCGCCATACGCCGAAATGAAGCTGGTCCGGTGTGTGCGCGGCCGGGTCTGGGATGTGGTCGTCGACCTTCGAAGGGGATCATCGACCTTTCTACAGTGGCGCGCCCAGGAGTTGGCAGAAGATGACGCGCGCATGCTCGTCATTCCTGAAGGCTTTGCCCACGGGTTCCAAGCCCTTGAGCCCCACAGTGAGCTGCTCTACTTACACACGGCACCCTACAAACCGGAATCGGAAGGGGGCGTGCGCTACGACGACCCGCGGCTATCCATCGCTTGGCCGCGGCCTCCCCAAGACCTGTCAGATCGCGATCTTTCGCATCCGCTGCTGAGCGGGAACTTCACCGGAGTCGTCCTATGAAATGTCGCCATTGCGGCGCGCTTTTGCGAAACACTTTCATCGACCTCGGTTTCGCGCCCCCCTCCAACGCATACCTCGGGGCCGAAGAGCTGTCCAAGCCGGAGGTGTACTACCCGCTGCGCGTGAGGGTGTGCGAGCGTTGCTGGTTGGTCCAAACCGAGGACTACGCCCTTGCCGACGAACTGTTCAGGGCTGACTACGCATACTTCTCGAGCACTTCGAGTAGTTGGCTCAGCCACGCCGCTACCTACGCGGGCATGATCACCGAGCGGCTACGTCTCGGGTCCGACGCTTTCGTCATCGAGGTCGCATCCAATGACGGCTACCTCTTGAAGAATTTCACCGCGAACGGAATCCCCTGCCTGGGTGTCGAACCGACGGAGAGTACTGCGGCAGTCGCTCGAGCATCAGGCATTCCCGTCATAACCGAATTCTTCGGTGAACGTTTGGCGGAGCAATTGGCTAGCGACGGTCCCCGCGCAGATCTCATTGTCGGAAACAACGTGTACGCCCATGTCCCCGACATCAACGACTTCACTCGCGGCTTGGCTGCAGTGCTGAAGCCATCCGGCACCGTCACATTGGAGTTCCCCCACCTGTTACCACTGATAGAACGCACGCAGTTCGACACGATCTATCACGAACATTTCTCATATCTGTCGCTGACAACCGTGAGTCGCATATTCGCGGCGGCTGGCCTACGCGTCTGGGACGTTGAAGAACTGCCGACGCACGGCGGTAGCCTCCGAATCTACGGCTGCCACGAGGATGCCGCGATCACCACGGCAGAACGCGTGGGCAAGTTACTCGCCCGCGAAGACCAGTTCGGTATCACCAAACTCAAGACCTACACCGAGTTCCAAGAGCGCGCCGAACGGTTGAAGACGGACCTTTTGGCGTTCCTGATCGAACACAAGCGGGCCAACCGTTGTGTCGCAGCGTACGGAGCGGCTGCAAAAGGTAACACTTTGTTGAACTATGCAGGCATCAAATCGGATTTGCTGCCTTTCGTATGCGATGCCGCGGAGTCCAAGCAAGGGAAGTTCATGCCCGGAAGCCACATACCCATCTATCCGCCCGCAGCACTACGGGAGCATCGACCAGACTACGTCCTTATCCTCCCGTGGAATATCGCGAGCGAAATCCGCGCCGAGCTAGATGATCTCGCGCGAGACGGCGTACGTTTTGTCACTGCTGTCCCCGAGCTGAGCGTGTTGTGAAACCCCGCATCCCCTATACCAAGCCTTCAATCACAGAGCTCGAAGTACGCTACGCCTCCGATGCCGCGGCAAACGGATGGGGCGAGCGGTGTTACGAATACCTCGAGCGCTTCGAGGAGTCGTTCAAAGCGCACATCGGGGTCAAGTACGCAATCGCGACCTCGAGCTGCACCGGCGCATTGCACATGGGTATGAGCGCGCTCGGGATCGGCCCGGGCGACGAGGTCATCATGGCCGACACCAATTGGGTCGCAACTGCGGCGCCCATAGTTCACCTTGGGGCCAAACCAGTCTTTGTCGATATCTGTCCTGAAAGCTGGTGTATCGACCCGGAGTTGGCGGAAGCTGCCATCACCCCGCGGACCAAAGCCATTGTCGCTGTTCATCTATACGGCAACCTCTGCGAGATGGACCGCCTCCTGGAGGTCGGGCGCAAGCATGGCATTCCAGTGATTGAGGACGCCGCCGAGGCCATAGGTTCCAGTTACCACGGGAAGCGTGCTGGCTCCATCGGGCGTTTCGGGACGTTCTCGTTTCACGGCACTAAGACGGTCAGCACCGGTGAAGGTGGGATGTTCGTCACCAATGACGACGACCTGTACGAGCAGGTGCTGACCCTGAGTAATCATGGACGGGCCCGCGGCCAGACCAAACAGTTCTGGCCGGATGTGGTCGGCTTCAAGTACAAAATGTCGAACATTCAGGCAGCCATCGGTTGTGCTCAAACAGAACGGATCGACGAACTTATCGCCCGGAAAAGACAGATATTTCGACGGTATGAAAACGCACTGAGCGGGTTGGACGGAATCTCGTTGAATCCGGAGGTCCCGCACACTCAGAACGGGTTCTGGATGCCAAACGTCGTATTCGACAAGTCGAAAGGCATGACGTCCGTGTCCATCTTGGACGCGTTCACGGCTCAGAACATCGATGCCCGGGTGTTCTTCCATCCCCTGTCGACGGTCCCTCCATTCGAGGGTTCGACCGGGGGTCGATGGGCAAGCGACATTCCCCACCGTGCGATCAATCTTCCAAGCTTTCACGACATCACCGAGGACGACCAGTACCGGGTCATTCAAGTCATCCAGGAGCTCTGCGATGCCTGACAGGGATCCAAGGGTTCTTGTCGCCGGCATCGCGGGTGCGTCCCTGGGAACAGAAATCGCCAAGGCTTTATCTCATGCCGGTGGATACGACGTTCTGGGGAGCGATATTTCCCCTCTTGCCTTCGGCCACTACGACGCGCGCTTTGCATCGACTTTCGTAGTTGACCGCGAAGACTATGCTCGGAACCTGCTGGAGATCTGCGTCCGCGAGCAAGTCGATTGCATCATCCCAGGCGGCGACGAGCCTGCGATCTTGATCGCCGAAGACCACCAGTTGTTCACGCGGGCTGGAATCCGGGTCGGCCAAAACAACCCTCGGGTGACCCAATCCCTTGCCCACAAGGGGCGATGCTTCGAGTTGCTCAAAACCGCCGGTGTCCGCGTGCCCGCCACGCGAACCATCGAGGGCGAAGCGGACATCGACACAATTCCTGTTCCCTGCATCGTGAAGCCGGCAGAAGCAAGCGGTGGCAGCGTATTCGTGTTCTATGCCAGGGACCGCGGCGAAGCGCAACTATACTGCACGTACCTGCAAAACAACGGCCGCACGCCGATTGTTCAGGAATACATTCCCGAGGACAGAGGCGAATTCACCGTAGGCGTCCTTAATTTGCCCAGTGGCGAATGTGCGGGGGTCATAGCCCTGAAACGAGCATTCCACAGCAAGCTTTCCGTTTCCGTGCGCGGTCAAGGCTTCTTGATCTCCAGTGGATATAGCCAAGGCCGAATTGAGGCATTCTCCGACGTCTGTGAGACGGCCCGGTTGATCGCCCAGCGCCTCGATAGCACCGGGCCCATGAATATCCAGGGTCGTGTCGACGCCGACGGCGTGTTCGTACCCTTTGAGATCAACGCCCGCTTCTCCGCCAGCACTTACCTGCGCACCCTTGCGGGATTCAACGAAGTCGACTGCTACGTACGGCACCTACTCGGCGCCGAACCTCGTTCTCCCCTCGCCGTCAACCCAGGCTGGTACCTGCGAAGTTTGGACGAGACTGTCGTGCCGGATTCGGAGGTGAAGGGGTGATCCGGTGGATTGTCGACCACCGACTGGGGACGGCGGCCGGCGACAGTCTCGCGGGCGATCAGCATCTCAGGGTGGTAGATGCCAGGGCGATGGTCGACAAGCACGGCAATTCGCAAGCAGAGTTGCTCGGCAAGATCCGAGAGGGTGTCGAAGCGCTCGAGGCAGGCCAGGCAGTGATCGTCATCTGCGATTTCGGGGTCTCGCGAAGCAACACCATCGCAGCAGGGATTCTTGCCGAATGGCGGGGCCTCGAGGTAGACGAAGCAGTCGCCGAAGTCATTGCCAGAACGGGAGAAAAGGCCATCAAGCTCGAGATGGTCGCCTCGCTGCGCGCCGCCCTGCGAGAGGCCCCCACGCGTGGGCGTCACGACGGGATCCTCATCACCGGCAGCAGCGGCTTTCTAGGCGCCGCCATGCGAGACAGTTTGAACCAAGCACACCGAGTGGTAGCGCCCGATCGCGCGACGGTGGACTTGCTGGGCCCTGTGGTGCATCTTGAACAATATTGCCGCAGAAACGAAATCGGAAAGATCGTTCATCTCGCGTCTCCTCGCGTCTACACCAACAATGAGGCACTGGGCCAAAGCCTCACGATGCTGCGTGGCATTCTCGACGTCTGCAAACTCCTGGATATCCACCTCTTCCTAACGTCCGGGGGGATGGTATTCAGCGGATACAGGTCGGTCTCAATGACCGCAGACGTCGACACGGCAATGCGCCCCCGAGGGGTGTATGGCGAAACAAAGTTCCTCGAGGAAGTCCTCGTATCCAACGCCCGAGCCAACGGCGAACTTCGTTCCACCATAGTTCGAGTCTCCCCGACATTCGGCCCGCAAAGCCTGCGGCCGCGACTGATAGGGTTCGCGCGTCGGTACCTGATCGAAGGACGACCGATCGTTACCCACCGCTATCGCAACGGGTTACCCAAACTGCAGCTTCTCTACGTCGACGACGCTGTGAGCGGCTTCACCGCCATCGTTGACAAGGGCGCAGAAACGCCCGTCTACCACCTGGGCGGCGACTCTTCTTATGAGCCACACGAGATCATAGACCACCTCGCCCGGCTACTCGGACGCCAAGCAGAGATACACGAGGCTGACATCGATGACGATGTCGCCAACGTCTCCCTCGACTGGTCGAGAACGGAAACGGAGTTGGGCTGGCGGCCCACCACGCCCTTGAGCGACGGGTTGCGCCGAACGCTTGAACGCGCGGCCAGTAGAGAAGACCGAGGACCGGAGGTGAGCAATGGATAAGCGCTATTCGATGCTCGATGCACGCACCCAGACTTCAGCGGACGAGGAATACGCCAGGCAGATCCAGGAGTTCTTTGACTCGAGCGAAGGCGACGTCCTTGCCAAGCTGAAGAATTTTCCGAACTACGTACCTCGTCAGACGCTGGCTACCTTTTTGGCCAAAAACGAAATCTTCAGGCACATCCGAGATGTTCATGGCCACATCGTTGAATGCGGCGTGTTCATGGGCGGCGGCCTGATGACGTGGGCGCAACTATCGGCGATTTACGAGCCTTACAATCACACTCGACGGATTGTGGGTTTCGACACGTTCACTGGCTTCCCGAGTGAGGCCGATCAGGACGTGCCGCCTCCAGACGCCAACCTGTCGTTCGCGAAGGTTGGTGGACTGGCGGTGGACGGCATGGAAAAGGACATCCTCCATGCGATCTCGCTCTACAATCTCAATCGACCGCTCGGACACATCGATCGAGTTGAGCTCGTAAAAGGTGATGCGCAAGAGACGATTCCCGCCTATCTGGATGCCAACAAGCACACGGTGGTCGCGTTGCTCTATCTCGACTTCGATCTGTTCGAACCGACCGTGACGGCGATCGAGACCTTCCTGCCGCGGATGCCGAAGGGTGCCGTCATCGCATTCGACGAGCTCAATCAGAAATATTGGCCCGGCGAGACTCTCGCTGTCTTGGAGACGGTGGGCATCCGAAACCTACATATCCGGCGGTTTCCGTTCACGCCTCAACTTTCATATGCGGTTCTTGACTGACGGGATGAGTTTCGCCGCAGCTGGTGACAACTCGCGTCGATCCCTTACCGGTGCGACACCTCAGTCTCATCGGAGATGTAGCGACCGCCATCTCTACTGGATCTCTACACTGGCCGAACCATCGATAAGGAGGCGATAGTTGTGGATGAAGATCGATCGGACCACAAGCAGAGCGTGATCGAGAACTTGAAGGCTCTCGCCGAAGACCGAGAGCTCGCACGCCTATCGCTTGAATGGGTCAGTCGAAGCGCCATGAGTCGCTACTCGTACAACTTCGAGTGGCTCGGACGGCCGATAATCCAGTACCCCCAGGACATCGTAGGTCTCCAAGAGCTGATATGGACGGTCAAACCGAACGTCATCGTTGAAACCGGAATAGCGCACGGAGGCTCAGTGATATTCAGCGCTTCCATGCTCGCGCTGTTGGATTTGTGTGATGCTCTCACCAGCAATACTGTTCTCGATGTTCGTGCTGCCTCTAACCGGCAGGTCATCGCGGTCGATATAGATATCCGGCCCCATAACCGTGCGGCGATCGAGGCGCATCCTTTGTCGAGTTACATAAAGATGATCGAAGGCTCCGCGATCGACCCCGAAACGATTGGGCAAGTTCACGAAGCCGTCGGTGACCGCGGCGCTACGCTCGTCTGCCTCGATAGCAATCACACCCACGACCACGTGCTTGCGGAACTGACCGCTTACACTGACTTGGTTACCCGAGACAGCTATTGCGTCGTATTCGACACCCTCATCGAAGACCTTGGCACGCAGGGTATCCCCGATCGGCCATGGGGGCGTGGCAATAACCCCAAAACGGCGGTTTGGAAGTTCCTGAAGTCGCACCCTGAATTCGAGATCGACCGCGACATCCAGTCAAAACTGCAGATAACCGTGGCGCCCGACGGATATCTGCGACGCGTACGCTGACGGGCTCGAGGCAATCGAATGAAGCGCCGCTACATCGAAGCCATCGGACGGAGCACCGAGAAGTGGGCGACAGGACGTGGCCTTTCTGGTTGAACCAGCACCAGCCGCTATTACAATCCGGCAATCCTGCTCGAGCGGGCAAACTCCTCCACAAGATCCGCCGTGGTCTGCGCACTTTCCGCCGATGTCGTCATCTGAGCCGCGATCTCGTGTGCCCTCGTAATGTAGTGCGCGTCAAGAACTCTACGGAGGTCCGCTAGGAGCGAGGTGCTGGTCACTTTCGAAAGTCGTTGAGCCGTACCAACGTTCAACCTTTTGATACGGATCCCCCACATCATCTGATCGAGATCCGTCGATAGAATCAATTGAGGGACCCCTGCACGCAGGGCCGTCGCAGTGGTGCCTGCGCCCCCATGATGGACGACGGCGCGGCACGCCGGAAAGATTGCGGCGTAATTGACGGTATCCACAACCTTGACGTTCTCGTGTGCGCGGATGTCGGAGAAATCACTTGCGCCGGCGCATACCAATGCGCGCTCTCCCAGTTCCGCACAGACCGTCCTGATCATGTCGAGCGTGTCGCCGGGGGACTGGACCGGCATGCTGCCGAAGCCGAAGAAAATCGGCGGCGTCCCCATTGCAATCCATGAGAGAACGTCGTCGTCGACATCAGTCGGTAATCCCACCGTGAGCGCACCGACAAATGGTCGGCTACAACGCAATTGCGCCCATTCATCTGCCAGACCCGGGAAAGAGAGTTCATCGTAGGCCTGGACTTCGAGGGCCCCTCTTTTTGTGATCCGTTGGGGCGAGGGGCCGGTGGCCTTTGGCAGGCCCAACTCGCGACGCTGTGCATCCTCGACCTTTTTGGTAATGCGCCAGGTCACCCACTGATTCGCGGCCATCGCCGTGCGCGTGAGCAGTCGAGGAAGGGACGGAATGAGGCTGCCATTGGTACGTATTGGAAAGTAATGCAGTGCTGCCAGCGGAATATCGTAGTACTCCGCGATATTGGCGGCAGGCTCTTCAAACACTAATCCCGTGATCAATAGATCGGCGCCATCTGCCAGCGACTTCAGCGTCTCGCTCATCTCTTCCCAGCACCGTATGCGGGGAGCCCATGCTTCTTGCCACAGCCCAATCAGTTGGTGAACCTTCCAGAAGTTGCGAGAGAAACGCGACCATAGAGCGCGATGTGCATCCAGCATCTCCTGCAGATCCGGCCCGTACGCGGCCGCGGGTAAGCCGGCCGCCGCCGCGAAATCGATCAAATCGGGCGGGACCGCCATGCGCACCTCGTGTCCCCTGCGCATCAATTCCCGGCCCAACGCAACCGACGGTTCGACATCGCCACGAGTTCCGTAACACGCCAGCACGAATTTCATTGATGTAGATACTCTTTCACTTCCCTAGATACCCCGTGCGACGAAAGCGCGAGCATTTCCTTACCAAATCATATGCAACAGCTGGTTGCCCTTGCTATCGGTCCTGCGTCTCCCTTTCTCCGCGTCCACAGCGGACGCCCATCAGCGCCGATTCGAGGGTGTCTGCGGTTTGCGTTTCTCGTCGGCGCATCCTTGGCCGGTCGGCGCGGTGTGGACCCAGGTTAGCTTCCACTTCTTAGATTGTGCCTTTATGTATGACGTGACCGTCGCTCCTCTACGCCTGACCTCAACGGCTAGGATCTTCTCGATGAAGATCGTCCTCGCAAGCTATGGAACTCGTGGCGATGTCGAGCCGTGCATTGCTCTTGGCCGTGAGCTGTCACGCAGGGGACATGAGGTGCGCGTGGCGGTCTCACCCAACTTCGTCGACTTCGCCGAGGCCGCGGGTTTGGCCGCTGTCGCATATGGGCCGGATCCGAAGCACTGGCAGGATCTGCATCGCGAGGTCCTGACGCGTCTGTCCCGCTTCTTCCGGAAGCCGCGCGAATTGGTCAAGCTGGGCCGCGAAGACTGGGCGCTGCTGCGACAGTGCTGGGAAGAGACCAGCAGGACGTTGAAATCGCTGGCGCAGGGAGCTGACCTGTTGCTCAGTGGCGTGATCGGCGAGGAAGCCGCTGCCAACGTAGCGGAGTATTACGGCATTCCGTTTGCCACCCTCCACACATTCCCGATAAGACCCAGTGGGCAGCTGGCTCCTCTCGTTCCAACCGCGCTCGCTCGTAATGCAGCGGCAGCGTCCGAGTGGTTCGGGTGGCCGCTGACAAAGAGGCTCGAGGACGCCCAACGCGTCGCGCTCGGTCTACCGAAGGCGAAAAGGCCCCCCTCGCGGCGCATTGCAGCAAGCGGAGCGCTGGAAATCCAGGCTTACGATTCGGTGTGCTTCCCCGGCTTGCAATCCGAATGGGCGCAATGGCGGAGTCAACGGCCTTTCGTGGGCGCCTTGACGGTAGCGCAGCCAACCCCGTCCGATGGCGAAATCCAGGCATGGGTCAACGAGGGAACGCCACCGATCTTCTTCGGCTTCGGCAGCACGCCAGTAAAGTCCCCGGCAGACACTCTCGCGATGATCAGCGATGCCTGCGCTCATCTCGGAGAACGGGCCCTGGTATGCGCAGCAGAGACCGACTTCGGCGACATGTCGCGCTTTGAGAATCTGAAGGTGGTGGGCGCGGCAAACTACACGGCCGTTTTCCCGGCCTGCCGCGCTGTCGTGCACCACGGCGGCGGTGGGACCACGGCGGCGGGGCTGCGCGCCGGGGTGCCCACGTTGATCCTTTCGACGTGGTTCGACCAAGCGCTTTGGGGAAAGCAGGTCGAACGGTTGAAAGTGGGGAAAACGCGGCGCTTCGCAAGTGTCAGTCTTGAGACTCTGGTTGCGGACCTGCGGGACATTCTCAACGCCGACTATGTTGCCCGGGCTCGCGATATTGCCGCACACATGACCAGTGCCGGCGAAAGCGTCGCCGTCGCTGCCGACCACCTGGAAAGTCTCGTCAACGCGGCGCAGACGAGCAGGGCCTCGGATAACAAAGACTGAAGCCAAGCGCTGGAGAGGCGCCGCGGCACCACCGCGGCCCACGGGGCAGGTTCACAACGTTCCCAAAGTCAGCGACGAATCAGGAAGCCATTGGGAGCGAAAGTAAAGCCGAACTTTTCCTCCCGCTTCTTGTCGTGGAGATAGTCGTCAGGGAATTCTTGCTCGTAAGCCTCAATCGCCTCATACGGCCCCGGACCGAACTGTGGCAGGATCGGGTGGCCGTTGACGTTGGAATCCTCCACGATCATGTAATCGCCAGGATTCAGTAGAGGCCTCAGCAACTTCATCTCACCTAGGACGTGATGCATGGAATGGTCGCTGTCCAGGGTGGCGAAAATCTTACCCGGGTAATCTTTTTTCAGACTTCGAATTTGGTCGGCCACGGCTGGGTCCGTCGACGATGATTCGACAAAGGTGATGTCCGGGTCACGGCGGGCTGACTGGTCCAGCACTTTGAGCGAAACATCCACCGAAAAGACTCTGAACGGATTGCAAGCTGCCGCATAACGGTCGCGTAGAACAGTGCCGAGCCGCCGTAGCGTGTACCGAATTCGATAATCAAAGAGGGTTTCAGGTCGGCGAGAATCTCCTGGTAATTCCACATGTCGCTGACGGATTTCCAGCAAGTGACACCCATCCAGGTCGTCTGATTCTGAACCAGTGTCCCGTAGTACCACTTGTGATACTCCTCGGCCACCGCACCGGTTGGCCGGTAGATCATCCCCGCAACAAAGTCGGCAAGTCGCCTCGGTAGCCCCACTTGTTTCCTTTTCGCTATTCAGCCACAGTCCCCGCCCACAGAGCGGGTCGGACGCAGTAACACGCCATCGCCGTCGTGTAGGCCTTCGAAAGCAGCGCACCGAGGGATGAATGCGCCGACGCTTTCCGGACTGCCACGCTACATGTGCGACATTCACGTTCGTGGTACGACGCGGCCCACCACCTGGGGTAGGGCGCCGGCGCTCCTACTCCGCACCCGACACGTGGCCGTAGTGGTCCATGCGGCCTGGCTCGGCATTGACGAGTTCGACGACGATGTCGTACCTCGGATACCAGCGCTTCGTCATAGCCTTCAGCAAACCGAAACTATCAACAACCGACGCTAGTCCAGGGTAAGGTTCGCCCCCATGTGGGGGGCGTTGCTGATGCTGGCCTTGCTGACGACGGTCAATCCCGTCCGCCTCGGCATCATTCTTCTTGTACTCCTTCGGCCACGCCCCATTCAAAGCCTGGTGGCCTATTGGGCTGGTTGCGTAATCATCGGTCTTGCCACTGTGGTGATTCCGCTGGTGGCACTGCATTCCATCCCGACGTCTGCATCATTTGTCAAACAGTTCGCCGACCCAGCCGACAATCCGTCGGCTCAGCGCATTGCCATCGGTACCGGCGTGGTCTTGATGTTGGTCGCCGCGCTGATACTCCTCCGATCAGCGGCGCGCCAGCGGGCAGCCGTGCCCGTTTCAAGCGGCGACAGCCTAAGTGGCCGACCCGGGGGCGCCGAGGCGGCGCCTCGAGAGCGGGACTCGAACATCCCACCGGTGATCTCGCAACTAGTGGACGAACAAGGGGCGGCACCCGAGGGCGACTCTCTGTCGGCCCGACTACTTGGCCGTGTCCGCAGAGCATGGCAGAACGGATCTCCGTGGCCTGCGTTCATCATTGGCGTCATCGTGGTCCCGCCACTCGATGGACTTCTCCTGGTGCTCGCGCTGATCGTGACGTCGGGGGCGCCGCTCGAGGTGCAGCTCATCGCCGCAGTCGCCTACATAGTCGGAATGCTCACGGTCGAAGAGATCATCCTTGTGAGCAACTTGGCTGCGCCCGCAAAAACCGAAGCGGCATTGCGACGGCTTCACGACTGGACCGTTTCTCACCACGTGGCGATTCTGGTGACCTTCCTGGTGGTGGTCGGTCTGTCGATGGTGGCCAGGGGCGTAGGCCTCCTCTGAACCGCGGACCAGCGAGGTCTCGCAGCTTTCGCGTACTCGTTGCTGGATAGCCTGGGCCGCCACACCCTCGGTGTTATCTTTTTGGAAATGTAGGCGAAGGTTGTTTTGTCGGAGGAAATCACATGACTGCACAAGCCGAGCAGTTGGAGTTCCAGGCGGAGGCACGCCAGCTTCTGGATTTGCTGATCCATTCGGTGTATACCAATAAGGACTCGTTCCTGCGGGAGTTGATCTCCAACGCGTCCGACGCACTGGACAAGCTGAAACTCGAGGCGCTCCGCAACAAGGACCTCGACATCGACACCTCGGATCTGCACATCGAGATCGAGGTGGGCAACGATCCGCGCACGCTCACCGTCCGCGACAACGGCATCGGAATGACGCGCGAAGAGGTGGTCGACCTCATCGGCACGCTGGCCAAGTCAGGTACTGCCGAACTGCGCCAGAAGCTTCGTGAGTCCAAGAGCGACACAGCCTCCGAGGAACTGATCGGTCAGTTCGGTATCGGCTTCTATTCGACGTTCATGGTTGCCGACGAAGTAGAGCTGCTCACGCGTAAAGTCGGCGAGAGTAACGGCACGCGGTGGGTGTCCAGCGGCGACGGCACATACTCGATCGAGACCGTCGAGAACGCGCCCCAGGGAACCTCGGTCAAGCTCCGTCTCAAGCCGGAGGACCGAGAAGACCAACTGTTCGACTACACCGCTGAATGGAAGATCCGGGAGCTGGTCAAGAAGTATTCCGACTTCATAGCCTGGCCGATTCAGATGCAGGTCGAGCGGATCACGGCGGCTGCGGAGGAGGGTGGCAAGGACACGGTCACCATCGAAATGCAGACCCTCAACTCGAGGAAAGCTCTGTGGACCCGGCCCAGAGACGAGGTCTCCAACGAGGAGTACGCCGAGTTCTACAAGCACATCGCCCACGCCTGGGACGAGCCGCTCGAAATCATCTCGATGAAGGGCGAGGGCACCTTCGAGTACCAGGCCCTCTTGTTCATCCCATCTCAGGCCCCGTTCGACCTCTTCACCCGCGACGCCAAGATCGGCGTGCAGCTGTACGTCAAGCGGGTCTTCGTGATGGGGGACTGCGACGAACTCATGCCGAGATACCTCCGCTTCGTCAAGGGTGTCGTTGATGCCGAGAACATGTCACTCAACGTTTCTCGCGAGATCCTTCAACAGGACCGTCAAGTCACGGCCATCCGCCGCCGACTGACGAAGAAGGTCCTGTCGACGATTTCGGAGCTTCAGTCGGGACGGCCCGACGACTACCGCACATTTTGGGCGCAGTTCGGCGCGGTCCTCAAAGAAGGTCTGATGTCCGACACCGACAACCGCGACACGCTGCTGCGCGTCTCATCCTTCGCGTCGACGCATAGTGACGAACTCACGACCCTGCCCGAGTATGTCGAACGCATGAAGGAGGGCCAGGAGCAGATCTTCTATGCCACCGGGCAATCACGCGAGCAGCTGTTGAGATCACCACATCTCGAGGCGTTCATGGCAAAGGGTTACGAGGTCCTACTGCTTACTGATCCAGTCGACGAGATCTGGGTGGGCTCGGTGCCGGAGTTCGATGGCAAACCGCTGCAGTCCGTTGCCAAGGGCGAGGTGGACCTCGACTCCGAGGAAGAAAGCGAGGCGGAGCGCGAGGAACAGCAAAAAGACTTCGCCGAGTTGCTGTCCTGGTTGAAGGAGACCTTGAGCGAACACGTCGCCGAAGTGCGATTGTCAAAACGGCTGACCGAGTCGCCGGCCTGCCTGATCACTCCCACCTTCGGCATCACACCAGCGCTCGCGCGCATGTATCGAGCTTCGGGGCAGTCGGTTCCGGTCGGTAAGCGGATTCTCGAACTCAACCCGAAGCATGCGCTCGTCATCGGGTTGCAGCAGGCGCATAAGGACCGCGCCGACGACCCGTCGCTGGCCGATACAGCCGAATTGCTCTACGGGACAGCTCTTCTCGCCGAAGGGGATGTGCCCGAGGATCCGACGAAGTTCGCCGGGTTGCTCGCCGAGAGGCTAGCGCGCACCGTCTAGGTTCGCCGCGTTGACATCTGCTCGGCGCCCTCCGAACAAGGGCGATGTCGCCTGACGACCACCGCGCGAGTCCGTCGCCATAACCTGTCCACGTGACGCCGTCCCCTACCGAATGCACGACCAGGGGAGCCGTGCAATTCGACCGCGGTGTCAGGCGAGGACTCGGCCCATAATGGGAGATCGCCAGCACGGGCGCGTCGCCTGCGCAGAGGCGCTAGATTAGCTGCCGACGTATGGGCAAAGTATCGATCACGCTCCCTAGCCCGTTAACCTGCTCCTTTGTGCGATTTCGCTGCACCAGTTCAGCTTCCCGGCTAAGCTTGTTTTGGAGACACATCCAGCAGTGTGACCGTCATGCGGGCTTGACGCGAACTCTTCGCGGGGGGAATGAAGTGTCGTCGGGGGGATTTGGCAGTGACAGCTTTAAAACGGTACTACCGTACCTCTTCCGACTGTGAAACTTCCGACGGTGAGGCCTGCCGCAACAATGTGCTCGCATTCGTTGACCACGGAATGTTCGCTATGCGTCCACCAGGTGGGGAGACGGTACTTCAATATTTTTGGGTTTATGAGCACCCCGTTGACTTGGAGGAATTGAGGCGCCTACACCGCAACCTCGGCCGGGGGCTTTTGGGCCGACGCATTGAGCGTTCTCCGCTGCCGTTCGCACGGCATCGCTGGGTGTCGGATCCGGGGCCCGAGATCGATATAGCCGAGCGCGCCCGACCGCGTGCTGAACTCAGCATTTGGGCAGATGAACGCGCCCAACTTCCCATCAACTCAGAAGCCGGGCCAGGGTGGCGCCTGAGCGTAGCTCCCTTCACGGACGGCTCGACGGCGGTCAGCCTGGAGGCTTCGCATTTCGTGATCGATGGCGTTGGGTTGTTAGTGGCCGTTACCGAAGCAATTCACGGTCGAACGCGCGACCTCGGATACCCAGCGCCCTGTTCCCGCACGAAACTACGCGCAGTAGCCGAGGACGTTCGGCAGACAGCCCGAGACGTACCAGAGATCGCGCGGGCGCTCCTCGCGGCGACGAGAATGGCGCGGCGCCGCCCGCGTGATGACGCTCGTAAACCCGCGGCCCATCAGGGCGCTGTCCCAATCGACGGCGACGATGATGTCGTCTTCATACCGGGCCTGACTCTTCTTATCGACTTGGATTCTTGGGACGAGTGCGCCGAGCGTCTAGGCGGAACGAGTGCTGTCTTACTTGCTGGGTTAGCGGCTAGGATCGCAGACCATATGGGGCGTCGCGACACCCACGGCGCTGTCACCGTGCAGCTTCCGGTGAACGAACGCACCGAGGGCGACACTCGCGCAAATGCCCTGTCGTTTGTGCGGGTCCGCGTCGATCCGAGTCACGTGACGACAGATCTGAGAGACGTTCGGGGGGCTGTGAGGGACGCGCTCAAAGCTGCGCGGGAATCGTCAGTCGATCCATCGGAAACGTTCCCGTTGGCCTTGTTGATGTCGCGGCGCGCGATCCGACGCATTGCGGCGACGGCGGATCCTGAGTATCCGGTGGTTTGTTCTCATTTGGGCGACATTGACCCGATCCTGGGCTGTATCGATGGAACCGAGGCCGAAATAGCTACCGGACGGGCGTTTGGGCAAGACTTGACGCGGCATACCCTCGAGCAGCTGGGAGGAGTGATGGGCGTCCAATTGTGGCGAATTCGAGGAAAGGCCTCTATCACAATCGACGCTTACCAGCCGGGTGCAGATAACACCAAACAGGCTCTCCAACAGGTAGTTTGGCACACGCTGTCCGAGTTTGGTTTGACCGGCATCATTGACTAGCGAGATCCCGCCCGCGTGACGGACCTGCACACATAGTCGTACAAGCCTCGTGTACTTGAATGTTGTCTAGGCCCTCTAGCTCCGCCGCGCTATGGCCGAACCGCGCATCGGCACCAAATGTCGCCGTTTCCACGGAGATGGCCCTCGCATGCCTACCACCCAACGTCCCTATGAGTTTTCAGTAGGTCGCTAAGCCGCGGGCCGAAAAGACTGACCGACTCGGGAGTCAACATATCCATGTGCGCACACTCGACTGGATACTCGGCGATCTCGCCACTGACGAAGGGTTGCCAAGATTGAAGTGCTGACTGAGTACGAGCCTGCTCGTTGCGCACAGTCGAGAAGATGATCATATCCCCCTCGTAAACACCGGGTTCATGAGCCTGATGCATAGCAACACTGCTGTCGAAGCTACGGATCACGAATTCCAGAAACTGCTTGTATTGCGGGAGTTCGGTGCCGCCTTGTTCGCGAACGAGTTTTTCTACCTGCCCATACGTAAGCGGCTCGTCCCCGTCCGGAATGTCGATGGAATAGAACCGCAAGATCTCTGCTAGGACCCAGTTCTCGGCTGATCCCGGGTCTTCATGGCTGTCACCTTCGATACTGGGTATAGCGTCGAGAATTACGAGGCGTGCAACTTCGCATCCCCGTCGCTGAAGCTCTATGGCGATCTCGTGTGCGACGTATCCGCCAAAGGAATAGCCGAGAAGGTTGTAGGGGCCCGTCTCATGAACCGCCTGGATTCTGTCGGCATATATCTGCGCCATATCGCGGATCGAGCAGGGTTCAGCTTCACCGTCCTGCAGAATCCGCTGGATTCCGTGAATGGGGCCATCGAGGTATCTACCCAGAGGCCGATACGGCCAACTCACCCCACTCCCCGGGTGGATACAGAACAACGGAATACCGGTGCCCTCCTTGAGGGTTTCGACCGGGACCACTTCTGCGTCGTCGACCTCACCGTCCAATTGCTGACATAAGCTTCCGACGGACGGCGCTTGGAACAATGTGCGTACCGCGATGTGGCTGTTGAGCCTGGTGTTGATCGCGGTGATCACCCGCATCGCCGACAACGAGTCCCCACCAAGATCG
>NZ_CVTB01000304.1 GCF_001050015.1 Mycolicibacterium malmesburyense | reverse complement strand
AGATCCGGTAGCGCACCCGCAGCACCTCTTTCCACGAGTGCGCACCCAACTCGTTGGGAGTCGTCTCGCACTGCAACCGTGCCAGCAACCGATGCCCCACCGACGGCAGCTGACACGACAGCGTTTCCAGCTCATCAACAGCGTCGAGAAGATCCTGGCGAGTCAACAAATCCAGCTCGCAGGCGGCCACCTGCTCATAGGCGGCCCGCAGCCCGGCTAACGCCTCCTGCAACCCGCTCCCCGACATACCTCGAACATACATTCGAGGTCTGACAAGTCTGGCTGCTCTCGAGGTCGACGGTCACGCACTCTCGGCGCGGCGCGAACGCGCGTGAAGTGTCGAGATTCCGCGGCGTGTCGGGTGCAAACGCGCACGCTCGACGACGTCCTCGTAGTGGCCGAGGAGTTCGTCGCAGATAGTGGGCCAGGTCCGCGCCAGCACGCTGCGGCGTGCGGCGATCGAATAGCGCGCCCGCTCGGCGATCAGGTGCTCGACAGATTCGGGCAACCGGGCCTCGAACTCGTCGACCGGCAGCAGCAGTCCGGTTCGGTAGGGCGCGACGAGATCTCGCGGCCCTCCGGCGTTCGGCGCGATGACCGGCAGCCCCGACGCCATCGCCTCTTGCACGACCTGGCAGAAGGTTTCGTGCTCGCCAGGATGCACGAACACGTCCATGCTGGCGTACGCGGCGGCCAGTTCCGGGCCGTAGAGTGCGCCGGTGAAAACCGCTGACGGCAACAGGTTTTCGAGCTTGCAACGGTCGATGCCGTCGCCGACGATGACCAACTGCAGATCGTCTCGGTGTGCGAGGATCGCCAGCCGCTCGACATGCTTCTCCGGCGCGAGCCGGCCGACAAATCCGACGATCGGCTTGCCGTCCGGCGACCATCGACGCCGCAACCCGTCGTCGCACGCCGACGGCGCGAATCCGGTGATGTCGACGCCGCGGCCCCACTTGTGCACGCGCGGAATCCCGTGCGCTGTCAGGTCTTCCATCGCGGCGCTGGACGGCGCGAGGGTGCGATCGGCCCGGACGTGCAGGTGCCGGGTCCACGCCCAGGCCGCGCGGGCGGTGAAGCCGACCCCGTAACTCTCGGCGAATCCGGCGACGTCGGTCTGGAATACGGCCACGGTCGGAACCCCGAGGTGGCGCGCGGCGTGCAGGCCCCCGTAACCGAGCAACGCCGGTGACGCCAGATGCACGACGTCGGGATCGAATCCCCGTAGCACACCGACCATCCGAGGCCGCGGCACGCCGAGCGGCAGTGAGGTGATCTTCGGGAACATCCGCGACGGCACGCGATGCACCCGGACGCCGTCATGCACGCGGTCGGCGGGTGGTTCACCGCGCGGGGTGTCGGGCGCGATCACGAGGACTTCGTGACCGGTGCGGCGCAGGTGCTCGATCACCCGCAGCACCGAGTTGGTGACGCCGTTGACATTCGGGAGGAAGGACTCTGCGACGATTGCCACGCGCACGCCGAAATCGTCTCAGCGCAGCCTGTCGTGGAGGTTGCGCCCAGGCAGACGGCACGCGAAAAGCTGGTGCGTCAACGAGCGCTGCAAAGCGTCGGCGTCGAGTATCGTGCGACCAGAGAAAGGGCGGTTGACATGCGGATCTTGCGAGCACTGGCGGCGGCGGCGTTCACCGTACTGCTCGCTGTCGGCTGCACCAACCACGTCGCCGGCACCGCGCAGCGCGATCCCGCCCAGCCCCCGCTGACGGTCAGCGAGGACGGCTTTGGTGTGGTCGCCGGATTCGACGACGCCCCGCACCGCATCGAGGTCTTCACCGAACCGCAGTGCAGCCATTGCGCCGACCTGCAAGCCGATTTCGGCGATCAGCTCGCGTACTACATCGGCGTCGGGCAACTCAACGTCACCTATCGGCCGTTGATCTTCCTCGACGAGGTGAGCGACGGCCATTCGGCGCGGGTGAGCAACGCGCTGTTCCTGGCGACCGGAAGCGGCGCGACGGGAACTCAATTTCAACGATTCGTCGAAGAGCTCTGGGCCAACCAGGATCCCGGCGGACCGGGACCCAGCGACGACGAGATGGCCGACATGGCGCGCGCGGCGGGCATGCCCGACAAGGCGGTCAAGAGAGTCGCGAGCGGCGGGTCCGCGGTGAACGTACCGGAGATGGACGAAAGCAACTTCGGGTTTCTGTTCGACGTCGATCCCGGAGCGGCGGGCACGCCGACCGTCTACGACCTGGTATCCGGCGAGAAGGTCGACATCTACGACAACGGCTGGCTCGACAAGCTCATTCAGTCCTGACCTCGGCGGCCGCCGCGCGCCGGGAGGTTCGGTGTTCGATCAGCGTCACGCCGGCCAGTGCGGCGCTGGCGATCAGCCAGCCGACGACCGCGATGGAACTGGCGGGGATGATCGCCAGCGCGGCGTTGCGGTGCTGCACGCGAACGAGATTCGGGTTGTTCCTGTCGTATTCGACGTAGATGTTCATCCCCGTCTCGAGCTCCGACGGATAGAGCACACCCAGCTCGGGCCGGTAGGTCACGCGGTCCGGGGTGACGAACTCGATCGTCGACCGGCGTGGTCCGGCGTCGAGCACCTCGGCGGCGGCGACGCCCATGTGCCGCTCGATCTGCCGGTCATTGCGCCACGCGCCCAACACCATCAGCACCGATTGCAGGGTCACCAGGCAGGCCACGATCACGATGCCGACGCGGATTCGGCGGAACACCCTCTCTCGGTGCGACTCGTTCGGGTCGGCCGCGAGTCGCGGCAGGAACCGGCGCGCCCACCGGATGGGCGCGGCCAGGCGGTCCACGACGGCCGCCCTCACGGAAACTCGATCGTTCGCACCGCTCACAGAAGCCCGATCGTTCGCACCGCTCACAGGAGCCCGATCGTTCGCACCGCTCACAGGAGCCCGATCGTTCGCACCGCTCACAGGGCAGCCTTGATCGATGCGTGCAGCGCTCGCAGCGACGACCGGTCGGCCTTCACCTCCAGCACCCGCATCCCGTCGTGCTGTTCGTTGAGCGCCTCGACCAGGTCGTCGGCCTCGAGCTGTCGACTCTCCACGTGGTACGCCCGGCACAGCGCGCCCACGTCCACGTCGTGCGGGGTACCGAAGATCCGCGATGAGACGTCGGAGAACCTCGGGTCGCCCTGCTCGAGCAGTTCGAAGATGCCGCCGCCATTGTCATTGGAGACCACGATGGTCAGGTTGCGCGGCGTGGGCTCCGTCGGCCCGATCAACAATCCCGAGCTGTCGTGGACGAACGTCAGATCACCGAGCAACGCGATCGTCCGGCCGTCGTGCGCGAGCGCGGCCCCGATGGCCGTCGACACCGTTCCGTCGATGCCCGCGACGCCGCGGTTCGACCGCACCTTCAGTCCGTGGGTGTCCAGGCCGACCAAAGCGGCGTCACGCACCGGATTCGACGCCCCGAGCACCAGCTGATCGCCCGGCCGGACGGCGTCGGCCACCGCGGCGGCCACGTGTAGCCCGGTCTTGAGCGGGTGCGCCCTCAGCTGGGAGCGGACGGCCTCCATCGCGTGGCGGTTCACCTCGGCGCACCGGGCGAGCCAGGCCGGGTCCGGAGTGCCCATGGTGACGGCGCGGGTGCCGGTGGCTTGCGAGTTTCCCGATACGTCGGGCCAGCGGGGACCCGTCGTCAGCGCGTACACCGGCACCGACGGGTCGGCCAGCAGCGCCGAGACCGGCCGGTGCAGCGTCGGACGGCCGAGCATGATGACCTGTTTCGGCCGCACCAACGGCAGCGCGAACGGGTGCAGCGGATTGTCGGCCGGCGGCGCCGTCGGCTCGGCGACGGTCGGCAGCGCGGCCAGGTTCGGATGCTCACCGGCGCCGTGCCCGGCGATGACGACGGTGTCCGGGGTCAGGTCGATGTCGAGCGGCTGATCGAAGCTGACCGGCGGGGTGTACGTCCACGGTTTGCCGCCGGGCCTGCCGTCGGGCACGTAGGTCCCCGACTCGTCGGCACCGGGCACCAGCGGCTCACGCAACGGGATGTCGAACTGCACGGGGCCCGCGTTGGCGGATCGAGAACCCCTGGCCGCCACCAGGATTCGACACACCGCCGAACGCCACTGGGCGTTGAGCAGGTCGAGGTGTTCCGGGGATTCCTCGGCGAGGCCCAGGCTGATCGACGCGCGCACCTGCGTGCCGAAGTACCCGAGCTGTTCGAACGTCTGGTTCGCGCCGGTGCCCAGCAGCTCGTAGGGACGGTTCGCGCTCAGCACGACCAGCGGCACCCGCGCGTAGTTCGCCTCGACCACGGCCGGACCGAGGTTGGCCACCGCCGTTCCCGACGTCATCGCGATGCAGACCGGGGCGCGTTCGGCGATGGCCAGCCCGATGGCCAGAAAGCCCGCCGTGCGCTCGTCGATGCGCACGTGCAGCCGGAGCCGACCAGCGCGGTCGGCGTCCTGCAACGCGAAGGCCAGCGGGGCGTTGCGCGATCCGGGGCAGAGCACGACGTCGCGGACGCCGCCGCGAATCAGTTCGTCGACGACCACGCGGGCCTGCGCGGTCGAGGGGTTCACCACTACAGCCTATCGGCGAAGAAATCGAGCGCCGCCTTGTTGACCGCCTCCGGATGCTCCAGGAAGCCGAGGTGACCGGCGTCGGGAACCTCCAGGTAACGGCCGTTCGGGATCGCGTCGGCGACCTCCCGGCTCAGGTGCGGCGGGAGCACCAGGTCGTCGGCGAACCCGATGACGAGCGTCGGCGCCGTAATACTTCGGTAAGCGGGCAGCCGGTTGCCCTGCGGACGGACCTCGATCTGCGCGCGTCCGCCCGGCGTGGCCTTGGTGGGCCACATCGTGAACATGTCGATCCAGTCGCGGACCTTGACGTCGTCGTTGAGCGTCTTGGGCGAAAAACTCTCCAGCAGGCGGAGTTTCGCGTCGAACTTCGGCGGCAGCGACGTGTTCGAGTCGGCGAACTCGCGCTCGGCGTCGCGGAAGAACTCGCGGGTCCGGTCCTCGCGGCCGCGGGTGGCCATCAACACCGCCCGGTCGACCAGATCCGGCCGCGACACCATGAGTTCCTGGGCGATGAACGAACCCATCGACACCGCCACGATGCGCACCGGCGCCGCGTCGAGTTTTTCGATCAGCGCCGCCGTGTCGGACACCATCGTCTCGGTGGTGAAGCCGGTCGCGTTCTCGGTGGCGCCCACCCCGCGGTTGTCGAAGGTGATGCAGCGGTAGCCGGCGCGCTGGAACTCCGGCACCTGATTCAGGTGCCAGGTTCGACCCGCACCGCCGTGACCGGCGATGAACAGGACCGATGGGCCACTACCGCGATCGTCGTAGGCCAAATTCACTCGAACGACGGTACTCAAGTCCCCGACGTTCGGTCATTTCGGTGTCCCCCGGCGTGACGAACTACGCAGACTCCGTCACTTCGGTGAACGCGACGACCGGGATGCGCCGCTTGCCGGCCCGCTTCTCGTAGTCAACGTAGTTCGGCACGAACTGCTTGGCCAGCTCGAACAGCCGGTCGCGCTCGGCGCCGGTGGCCTCCTCGCCGATGAAGGTGCCCCGGTAACCGCGCGCACACAGGGTCACGCGCGGTTTGGCCTTGACGTTGTGGAACCAGGCGGGATGACGGTCGCCGCCGTAGTTGGACGCGATCACGATCACGCGGCCGGCGTCGCTGAAGTAGGTCAACGGCGTGCTGCGCTGCTTGCCGGACTTGGCGCCGGTGTGCGTCAGCAGCACCTCGGGCATCACCAGCGACATCGATACGCGGCCGTCGGTCAGGTTGATCACCGCGCGGTCGATCCGCCATCCGACACGACGCAGAAACCACCGTGCGGGTGCGGTGCCCATGAGCCGCGCGCCAGCGCGGACCAGCGGCGTCGGAGGGTCGGGACGGACTTCGGGTATCCCCATGCTCGCGACGGTATCTTAGGGACGCCGGGTGTCAGCGCGCCGAGACCGCCTTCTTGCGGACCCGCTGCACCGCGGCGGTCCACAGCAGCGCCATCGTCGGCGCCAGCTGCCCCTGCTTGACGGTGTCGCGACTCAAGAGCGTCGTCGCGGTCGCCTTGGTGGCGGCCGACGCCTTCGACATGTGCCCGGAGTCGTAGGGCGGCTGGGGGTCGTACTCGATGACGAGTTGCACCGCCTTGGCCTTGGCGTCGCCGGCGATCTGTCCGTAGAGCCACAGGCCGAGGTCGATCCCGGCGGAGACCCCGGCGGCGGTGACGATCCTGCCCTCGTGCACCACACGCTGATCGGAGACGGTGTCGACGCCGAACGGTTTGAGCATCGGCAGCGCCATCCAGTGCGACGTCGCGCGGCGGCCGTCGAGTACTCCCGCCGCGGCGAGGAGCACCGACCCCGAGCACACCGACGCCGTCCAGGTCGACGTCTCGTGGGCCGTGCGCACCCAGTCGAGGACCTTCTCGTCGCGGGCGTGCTGGAAGCTCGTCAGCCCGCCGGGGATCAGGATGATGTCGGGCGAGGGGGTCTCGTCGAACGAATGGGTGGCGCCCACGAGCAGCACACCGGAGTCCGCCTCGATCGGACCCGGTTCGTGCCAGACGAACCGCACCTCGGCGTCGGGCAGGTTGCGAAGCACCTCGTAGGGGCCGATGAAGTCGAGCGCGGTGAATCCGGGGTACACCATGATCGCGATCTGGGTCATTGTCGTCTCCTGTTCAGGCGAACGTCTTGCGGTACTGGTCGGGCGAGATGCCCAGGCGGCGAACGAAATTCCGTCGCAGGGATTCGGCGCTGCCGAAGCCGCAACGCGCGGCGATCACGGTGACGGTGTCGTCGGTCTCCTCGAGTTGGCGTCGAGCGGCCTCGGTGCGGATCCGCTCGACGTAGGCGCCCGGCGCCTCGCCGACCTCCTCGGTGAACAGCCGGGTGAAGTGCCGCGGGCTCATCGCCGCGCGGCGCGCCAGTTCCGTGATGTTGTGCGCCCCACCGGGTTCGGCCTCGATCGCCTCCTGCACCTCGCGGATGGGCGCCCTCTTGGCGCGCGGCATCCACACCGGCGCGGCGAACTGCGTCTGGCCGCCGGGCCTGCGCAGGTACATGACCAGCCAGCGCGCGACCGTCTGCGCGACGTCGGTGCCGTGGTCGTCCTCGACCAGCGACAGTGCGAGGTCGATGCCCGCGGTGACACCGGCCGCGGTCCAGGTGCGGTCGTTGCTGCGCACGAAGATCGGTTCGGGATCGACTGTCACCCTGGGGAATTCGCGTGCGAACCGTTCGGTGTAGGCCCAGTGCGTGGTGGCGGTGCAGCCGTCGAGCAGACCGGCTTCGGCGGCGAGGAAGGCGCCGGTGCACACGCTGACGATCCGGCGGCAATTCGGTGCGACGGTCTGGATCCAGTTCACCAGGTCGAGGTTGGTCCGGGCGTCGTGGACACCGATGCCGCCCGGCAGGACGAGCGTGTCGATCGGTTCGCGCGGATCCGGAAGCGGTTCGGCGACGAGCGCCAGGCCGGTGCCCGTGGTCGCGGGTTGACCGTCGAGCGTCACCACCCTGGCCTCGTATCCCTGCCGGCCCATCTCCTGCAGGTACCTCGACGCACCCGTGAACACCTCGAACGGTCCGACCAGGTCGAGGGCCTGAACGCCGGCAAAGCCGAGAATCACCACCGATCGCATGAAATCAGTGTTGGCCACCGGCGCAGTGGCGTCTAGGCCATGTACCCCACAGATCAGGACATCCGCTTGAGGGCGTCAGCTCACCAGACGAGGGGGGCGAGGTGTTTGAGCGCGTAGGCGCGGACCGCGTCGCCGTCGTTGACGTCCAGCACCGGTGTGCGCACCTGCGCCAGCGAGCAGGCCAGCCGGATGTGCAGTTCGCTGACCGCCAGCAGGTCCTCGTCGGGCATCGTCGCGCCCGCGGCGCGCAACGCCCTGGCCATCGCCGCGGATGCGCTTTCGAGGAAGTCCTCGGCCTCGTCGAACATGCCGGCCATCGCCGACAAGTCACCGTCGAGGCGCAGGAACCGGCGCATCACCGGTTCGGTGCTCAGCAGGCGCAGGCCTTCGCAGAACGCCGCGACCGCGGCCTCTTTCGCGCCCGCGTCGATGCCGACGGTCTGCAGTCGCGCCATCGCGAAATCGAAGGTCTGCCTGCCGAGTTCGGTGATCAGCACATCGCGGCTGGGAAACCGGCGGTACAACGTGCTGCGGCTGACGCCCGCCTGGCGGGCGATGACGTCCATACTGGCCCTGCCGACGCCGACGAGCGCCACCTCCTCGGCGGCCGCCTTGAGGATCGCGGCCTCCTGTTCGGTGCGGCTGTCGGTGTTGCGAAGCCGTCGCATCGGACTAGGTTATGCCTGCCGACCGGCCGGACACCCCGCGGGCGGGGCGAACGAGTCCAGGGCGACCGAGCGGTGAAAGCGCACCAGCTTCTCGTATTCCAACCGGTTGCGCGCCAACGGAATCAACGTGACCTTCTCCGGCAATATCCGCCACGCCAACTGCAGTACGCGCGTGTACATCTCGAATTCGCGTTCGTGACGGTCCTGCCAGCGGAACCCCGTCAACTCGCGGACGCCGGGATGCATGACGCCGAACGAGCAGATCTTGACGACCCGGCCGACCACCGGCCGCACCAGCAGCCAGGGCGGGGTCAGCACGCGGCGCATCGCCGGCGGGATCAACAGCGTCGGCAGCGGCAGCTTGGTCAGCCCGTCGGTGACGCGCGTCAGAAACTCGTTGTCCGCCAGTGCGGTCTCGACCATGGAGTCGTAGTAACGGACCGCGTCGTCGTAGGTCGCGGGCAGTTTGGCGTTGTTGCCCGGAAGCTCCAGGGACCGGAAGGCCTCGAGCAGTTGCGCGTAGGCGGCCTCCCGCTCGGCCGGGGTCATCGTGATGCCGGTGCACGGGGTGAACGAGTTCAGCACCACGAACAGGCCGCTGACCGCGATCCAGTTCCACAGCCGCGGGTCGAGCGCGCTGTACCGCACATCGGCGAAGGCGCCGTCGCCGCGGCCGCGGACCTCCCGGTGCATCCGCTTGAGGCGCTCCCCCTCCTCCGCGCGGTCGTGGGGGTCGCCCCAGATCGCGAGGAACGCCGAAAACCCACTTCGCACCCCTCGATCCGCGAAGTTGTTCTCGAACCGGCCGGTCTTGTCGACCGCGGCGGCCACCGGCACCAGCGCCACCTCGTCGAAGGCGGCGGCGCCGAAGAACCCGCCGAAGGCGCTGCCGCTGTGTTTGCGGAACTCCCGCATGACTTTCGGGCGCACCTCGCCGGTCGCCTGAACGGGTCGTGCCTCGGCCGTCTGGGTCATGTCGCCTCCGATGCGCGTTGACACAGAGACTAGTGATTTGTGTCAACGTGTCAATGGATGGCAGGTGCGCACCCGGTCGATCCACCATCGGCGTCGCTCGGGCGTCGCGGCCAGCCCCGCGAGCCGCGCCGGATCGGGGGTCACCGGAGCGACCGTCAGGGAACCGTCCTCCGCGGGCCGGGCTTCGGCGACGTCATCGACGAACAACCCTCCCGTGCCCAGGCCGCACGCATGGCCCAGCTCCGGCAGCGCCGCGGCGGCCAGCAGACCGCGGCCGATCCCGACCGCCGAATCGAGCGCACTGGAGACGACGACGGGAATGTCGATCTGCGCGGCGATCGCGAGCAGCGCCCGCACCCCGCCCAGCGGCGCGACCTTGAGCACCGCGACGTCCGCGGCCTTCTCGCGCACCACCCGCAGGGGGTCGTCGGCCTTGCGGATGCTCTCGTCGGCGGCGATCGGGACGTCCACCCGGCGCCGCAGCTCGGCCAGCTCCGCGACCGTGGCGCAGGGCTGTTCCATGTACTCCAGAGGTCCGTCGGCGGTCAGAGCTGTTGCCGCGGCGACCGCTTCGTCGACGCTCCAGCCCGCGTTGGCGTCGACCCGCACCGTCGGCATCACGGCCCGCACCGCGTTGACGCGCGCCACGTCGTCGGCCAGCGACTGACCCGGCTCGGCGACCTTGACCTTCGCCGTGCGCGCCCCCGGGAATCGGGCCAGCACCTCGGGCACCCGCGCCGCATCCACGGCGGGCACGGTCGCGTTGATCGGGATCCGGTCGCGGCGCACCTCCGGGGGAGGTTCGTAGGCGGCCTCGAGCGCGGACGCCAGCCAGTGCGCGGCCTCGGGCGGCTCGTATTCGGGGAACGCCCCGAACTCGCCCCAGCCGGCCGGACCCTCGATCAGCGCGACCTCGCGGACCGTGATCCCGCGGAACCGGACTCGCATCGGGAGCGCGACCACATGCATCCGATCGAGGATGTCGTCGAGCTGCGGCATACGGACCATCCTGCCGGTTCGGAATCGAGAGGTTTACCGATCGCGGTTCGCGGCTACCTTTCAGTTGCTTAACTAATTGTGATTCATCCTAGGAGCACATCGTGCAATTGAAGACCTTGGCGCCAACGGCGCTGGCGGTGACGGCGACGGCGGTCGTCGGTGGGCTGGCCAGCAAGGATTCGCAGTCCTACTGGTACGCCAAACTCCGCAAGCCCCCGTATCAGCCACCGGCGCAAGCGTTTCCGATCGTCTGGCCGATCCTGTACGCCGACATCGCCGCCACGTCCGCAGCCACCCTCGACGAGCTCGAGCGCCGCGGCCAGACCCGCGAGCGGCGCCGCTACATCGCCGCGCTCGGGCTGAACCTGGTGCTCAACGGCAGCTGGTCGTGGTTGTTCTTCAACCAGGGCAAGCTCGGCACGTCGGCCGTAGCGGCGGGCGCGCTCGCGGTCAGCAGCGCCGACCTCACGCGCCGTGCGGTGACGGTGAAAGGCGCCCAGGCGGCGCCGCTGGCGCTGTATCCGCTGTGGTGTGCACTCGCGACCGTGCTGTCGTCGCACATCTGGTTTCTGAACCGACGCCGATGAAGCTGCTGGAGATCCCCCGCCAGGTCGCGGAGTCGGTGTTCTCGCTCGTCGGCATCCGGGTGGGCACCGAGGAACCGCACCACCTGAGCACGAAACTGTCCGACCGGGTGGAGATCCGCCGGTACGGCCCCCGCATCGCCGCCGAGACCACCGTCGGCGCCGACGAGGACCGCGCCAGGAACATCGGGTTCCGCCGCCTGGCCGGCTACATCTTCGGCGGCAACCACCGCGAGGAGACCATCGCGATGACCGCCCCGGTCAGCCAGCAGTCCCGCGAGAAGATCGCGATGACGGCACCGGTCGCCCAGGCCCACCAGGACGGGAACTCGACGATCCGCTTCTACATGCCGTCGAAGTGGACGCTGGACACGCTGCCCACGCCGGATGACGACAAGGTGCGGCTGGTCGAGGTGCCCGGTGAGACCGTCGCGGTGCTGCGCTTCAGCGGCGACCGCAGCCCGCGTGCCGTCGCTGAACGCACGCGCGAACTCTCGGAAACTCTGCGCACCAACGGGATCGAGGCGGTGGGTCCGCCGCAGTCCTGGTTCTACGACCCGCCGTGGACGCTGCCGTTCCGACGCCGCAACGAGATCGCGATCCCGGTGCGGCCGTCCGACTAGACCGTCGCGCGGTCGCGGTTCTCCCAGTACGGCTTGCGCAGTTCCTTTTTCAGGATCTTGCCGGTGGGGTTGCGCGGCAGTTCGTTGGTGATGTCGACGGTCTTCGGACACTTGTACGCCGCGAGCCGCTCCCGGCACCACGAAATGATTTCGTCCGGGCTCACCGAATCCTCCACCGAGACAACGGCCTTGACCACCTCGCCCCACTTCTCGTCGGGCACGCCGATCACCGCGACGTCGGTCACCGTCGGGTGCTCGGCGATGACGCGCTCGACCTCGATGGAGTAGATGTTCTCGCCACCGGAGATGATCATGTCCTTGAGACGGTCCTCCACGAAGATGTAACCGTCGGAGTCGATGCGGCCGATGTCTCCGGTGCGGAACCAACCGTCGTCGGTGATCGCCTCGGCCGTCGCCTCGGGCTTGTTGTGGTAGCCCTTCATCAGTTGCGGTGTGCGGAACCACAATTCGCCCTGCTGTCCGGCGGGCACATCCTGTAGCGTGTCGGGGTCCACCACCCGGACCTCGGCGCCCGGGATCACCCGGCCCGCGCTGACCAACCGCTCCTCGGCGCCGGAGCGGTGGTCGTCGGGCAGCAGTTGGCTGATCACGCCGCATACCTCGGTCAACCCGTACACCTGGATGAAATCGGTGTTGGGCCAGGCCTCCAAGGCCGCCCGCAGCAGCGGTAGCGGCATCGGCGACGCACCGTAGACGTACGTCTTCAGGGCGCCGAACAATTTGACCGCATCCTCGCCGGACTCCAGCACCTTGGCCAGCACCGCGGGCACCAGGAAGGTTCGGTTGGCGCCCTTGAGGATTGCCCCGGCCAGCGCGGCGCCGTCGACCTCGCGGGTCATCACGGTCGGCACGCCATCGTGAATGCCGAACTGTACGTAGGACGATCCGCCGACGTGGAACAGCGGCATCGACACCATGCTCTTGTCGCCCTCGTCGAAGGCCCAACCGTTGTGCGCGTGGATCGTGTGCGCGATCAGATTGGCCTGGGAGATCTGCACGCCCTTGGGGCGTCCGGTCGTGCCCGACGAGTACATGATGATCGCGACGTCGTCGGGCCGGACGTCGTCGGCGCGGCCGACCGGTGTCGCGTCGGCGAGCAGGGCTTCGTACTCGTCGCCGTCGGCGCCCTCCGGGGTGACCTCGACGATCTGCTCGACGTCGGTGAGTTTGTCGCGGATCTTGTCGATCGTCGGTTTCAGCTCTGTGCCGACGATCAGCAGCTTGGCGCCCGAGTCGTTGAGCACGTAGTCGAGTTCGTCGGCGGCCAAGCGGAAGTTGATGATCGCGTTCGCCGCGCCCAGCGACGCCGCGGCGATGGTCAGCTCGACGCAGGCGGGGTGGTTCTTGTCGAGGAAGGCCACCACGTCACCGCATTTGACGCCGCGCTGCTGTAGCGCGCCCGCCAGCCGGCGGACCCGGTCGTTCCACTCCGACCACGTCCAGGTGCGGTCGAGATAGGTCATCGCCTCGGCGTCGGGCCTGGCCTCGGCCCAGTGCGCGAGCCGTTCGTCGAGAAATTGGGGGTCTTGCAGGTCAGACATGCCGCAAGCGTGCCACGACCACCGTCGGCTCAACCGGTTTTCGGGTAAACCTGCCGTCCCGCAAGGAAGGTCGCGTGCACGTCGAGGTCTGCGATCCGCTCCGGCGCGACGGTGCGCGGGTCGGCCGACAGCACCACCATGTCGGCGTACTTCCCGACTTCCAGCGACCCGACGATGTCGTCGGCAAACAACTGGTAGGCGGCGTCCAGCGTCTGCGCCCGGATCGCCTGGTCGACGGAGATCCGCTGTTCGGGTCCGATCACGCGTCCGCTCGGTGCCGTGCGGGTGGTCGCAACGCTGATATTGCGCAGCGGTTCCTCGGGGGTGACCGGCGGATCGTTGTGCAGCGAGATCCGCATACCCGTGGCGACCGCGGAACCGCAAGGCATCCAACGGCTTCCGTGCTCGGCGCCGAACAGCCCGTCGACGATGATGTCGCCCCAGTAGTGGATCTGGTCGACAAAGATGCTGCAGACGACGCCCAGACCGTGCGCGCGTTGCAGCTGATCGTCGCGGATGGCGCCGACGTGTTCGAGCCGCAGTCGGTGGTCGTCGCGGGGCCAGCGCCGCAACGCCTCTTCGTAGACGTCGAGGATCGTGTCGACGCCGGAGTCACCCTGCACGTGGCAGGCCATCGCCCAACCCTTCGGGTAGTAGGCGTGCACGATCTCGGTGAGCTGTTCGCAGGTGTAGTTGGCACATCCGCACGAGCCGGGCGCGACGCCGATGGTGCGGGTGGCGTCGGTGTCCAGGTACGGGAACGACAGGTCAATGTTGCCGATCCACGGGGACCCGTCGACCCAGATCTTGATGCCGACCTGGCGGAGCAGATCGTCGCCGTCGCCCGGTGTCGCATCGGTGGACATCTGGGCGTTCGAGATCTCGTATAGGCGCAGGCGCACGCTCAGGTCGCCGCGCAGCGCGTCGATCACCGGACGGAAAACCGGGTCGAAGGCCATCTCCGAACAGGTGGTCAGCCCGGCCGCGTTGAGACGCCGCAGTTCAGCGTGCAGCATCGCCGGGTAGTCGGCCGGGTCGATCACGCCGCCCAGCAGGCTGAACACCGCGGCGGTCTCCTCGGCGGTGCCGTCGAGGTCACCGTGGGCGTCGCGGCCGTAGCGCGCGCCCTTGGGGTCGGGGGTGTCGCGGGTGAGCCCGAACTTTCTGGCTGTGGCGCTGTTGAAGTAGGCCTTGTGCCCCGAGTTGTGCACGATCACCAGCGGGCTGTCGGGCGCGATCTCGTCGAGCCAGTCCAGCGTCGGCTCCGGTAATCCCGCCTGTAGCAGCGGATCCCAGCCGTTGAGGTATGCCCCCTCCGGGCCGCGCTTGGCGACCTCGGCCCGGATCGCGGCGACCACGTCATCGGCGACGGGAAGTGTGACCGGCCGGATGTCGACCATCCGCTCGGACAGCACGATGGCCTCCATCAGCGGATGGCCGTGGGCCTCGACGAAACCGGGCATGACGCAGCCGTCGACGTCGCGGGTCTCGGTGTCGGGGCCGATCCAGCCGTCGATCTCGCTGCGGCTGCCCACGGCGACAATGCGGCCGTTGCTGACGGCGAGTGCCTGCGCGGTGGGCCGGTTCTCGTCGACGGTGAGGATGGTTCCGCGAATGACCAGGTCAGCGCTCGACATCCGATGATCTTCTCAACCGCGGAGAAAATTCGATGAAGAATCCGGGCGCTTCGTGTCGATTTAGGTGGATGTTCGTTCGACGTGTCTACGAGGGCACGATCAACGGGCCCTCCCGCAACGAGAAGGAGAAGGGAAGATGACGCGTTACATGCTGATCATGCGGTCCACCCCCGAAGCCGAGGCCGCCATGGCGGAGATGGAGATCGACTTCGACCAGATCATCGAACAGATGGGCCGGTTCAACGAGGAACTCGTCAAAGCCGGCGTGCTGCTGGCCGGCGAGGGTCTGACCGGACCCGAGGACGGCTTCGTCGTCGACTTCGACTCCGACCCGCCGGTGGTCACCGACGGCCCGTACACCGAGGCCAAGGAGCTTTTCAACGGCTTCTGGATGATCGAGGTGTCGTCGAAGGAAGAGGCGAAGCAGTGGGCGCGAAAGATCCCGCTGGGCAAGGGCGTCAAGGTCGAGGTGCGGCGGGTTTCTGAGACCACCGATTTTCCGCCCGACAATCCGTGGGTCAAAAAGGAGATCCAGTGGAAGGCCGAGCTGGCCGAGAAGATCGCGGCGCAGGCGCGCGCGGAGGCGGAGAAGTTCGCCTAGGGCCGCGGACGGTCGCGAACCTGTACTCCGGCAGGAGAGTGCGGCGAGAGACCACTGCCGGAATACAGTTTCACGGCGATCGCTAGGTGGCGCGGATCCGGATGGGCCCGCGCCACGCCGCGTTCGGGTCGAGCACCTCGCGCTTCTGGGTGATCTCGACGTCGCCGCTGCGGGCGAGGTCGCGGGCAACCTCGCGGGCGTCGTCCATCAGGTCGCGCCAGTCGTCGCCGCCGACGGCGCGGGCCGCATCGGACGGGCAGATGGTTTTGGGTTTGCGCTGACGGGACAACTCGAGGATCTTGTCCCGCAAGCGGTCACGCTCCGACACAGACCCCGGAGTCACGGATCGCACGGCCGTAGACGTTGGCGGTCGCGATGTTCGCATTGATCTGCCCGGAGGGCAGCCGCTGCTTGATCTTGTCGCTGATCTGGGTGAACTGGTACCACAGCCGGTACACCGAATCCCCATGGAACACCGGTGAATACTCGCTCTGGTCCGGGTAGTTGATGATGAACAGCGTGTGCGCGCGGGGGTCTAGGAAGGCCGCGGACTGGTCGAGGTTGGCGGCGACGGTGTCACCGGTCTCGGTGACTCCGGGCCTCGACCAGTCGTCGCCCTGGTCGCCGAGGAACCGCTGAAATCCGAACACCTGACTCATGAGCTGGTCGTATTGGGCGTTGAACCACTGGCAGGAGTCGCGCATCGCGGTGACCTGTTCCGGCGTCACGCGGATCTGCCAGAGGTTGTAGGGGAACACCGTGTAGTCGGGCTGCCAGGCCGACGGGTGCGGCGTGAAGACGGGCAGTGTCGGTGTCGCCGGTTCGGCCCGACTGACCGGTGTCGCAGCGAGCATCAGTGCTGTCAGTAGCACGGCCAACGCCCGGAACATGCTCACACACCGCCGAATTCGGGACGCAGCACCGGCGCCAGGGCCGACAGCGGGATGCGGGCCTGGACGGTGCCGCCGTCCATCGCCCACTGCATGCGGCCGATCGTGTAGTCCAACGGGGTGTCGCGACCGACCGGATAGTCGGGCATGTAGAGGATCAGCTCATCCGGTGTGAGCGCCCAGGCCCGGTAGCCGCCGGAGTACACCTTGTCCGGGGTCCAGCGATCCGGGGTGAACGGATAGGTGCCGGGCTGGTGCGGCGGCGGTGCGGCGTCGAGTGCGGCGACGATGAACGGCGCACCCAGGCGCGGGATCTCGGCCCGGTGGTCGACGCCCGGTTTGAACAGGTCGGCCAGTTGCAGCTGCCGCCCGTCGGCGAAGGTGAAGGTGCGGTAGGCGTCGCTGATGATAGGCGCGTTCGGGTGCGCGAGGGCGTCGGTACCGACCGTGCCCGAGTACATCTCGTGGAAAACGGCCGTCATCGCGCCGCCATGCTGGAAAATTTGGAAGTGCTGCTCGCCGAAACTGTCGTGCGCCATCATCTTCGCGGCGTTGCGCCAGTTGTTCATCAGGTTGGTCAGGTATTCCCGGATCGTGGGGTTTTCCACCAGATCGCCGGGCAACGCCATCTTGATGTTGCGGACCGCTTTGCGCTCCGAGACCACCGACGTGCTGCAGAACTGCCCGTCCCACTGACCGCCCAGCTCACCACAGAACGACGGTGCTGACGCCGACGCGGGCGGTGCGGTGGCGACCACAATTGCAGCCATCACAGCTATCGCACTACCCCAGTTCAGTGGGCGCATGCTTACGGCAGCTCGACTTTACTTGCGCGCCAACGACCGTCGACGTACTCCATGGTCATCTTGATCCGGCTGCGATCGATACGCGGATCCGGGACGCTGGTGTTTTGCACCGACTGATCGACGAACAGCAACACCACAACCTTGTCCTTGGTGACGGATTGCACAGCCGACTCCAGCACCACTCCGTGCGCGGAGGCCTTGTTGTCGACCAGCAACTGGCGCAATTCGGTGCTGGACTTCGAGTACATGTCCTTGAATTCGCCGGTCGCGCCGTCGAGCACGGCGGCGAAGTTCTCGTCTACCTTGTTCGAGTCGATGCTGGTCAGCACCTGCGCGTACTCGACCGCCGCCTGCTGGGCGGCATCGCCGGCTTGTTCTGACTGCCGTAGCTGCCATAGCTGCCAGCCCATGAAGCCGAACCCGGCCAGCACCCCGACGACCAGGATGGCCAGCGCGGCGAGCCGGATACGGCGGGGCCAGTTCCGCTCGCCCTCCGTGCCGGACGTCGGGTCATCGGGTGTCTGGTCGTCACCGCCCGAGGCGGTCTCGGGAGCCTCGGCGTCGGTGCCGGGCGCCGCGTCCGGCGTGGTATCACGCGCTACCTCAGGTGTATCGCTGTCACCGTCGGTCTTCTTGTCGGTGTCCTTGTCGCTCGTCACAGACAACTGCATCTCCTCGCAAATACCCACTCGCGGCTCATCGCGGTGGCTCGATCGGTAGCGTCGGCCCACCGTACGGGGTGGGAATGGTGAACCGGCCCTTCGGGGTTGGATCCGTCTGCCGGCCGAGGTCGGCGCCGGGCGGGGGTCCTGCGGTGTCGTCGTCGGCCGGTCGTGGCGCGTTCTTGGCGCCGCGGACCAGGACCCCGGGGTGATTGTCGCGGCAGTAGGTGTACATGAACGGTTCCGGGTAGTCCGCGTTGGACGGCGGCAGGCGCGGCGTTCCGTAGTCGCAGTGATAACGCGGGTAGATGTCGCCGGTGGCCCACAGCCCGTTGTCGTGCATCGCACTGCCCAGCGCGTCGAGCAGCGAGGTGCGGTAGTCCGGGAACAGCGCATTGAGTGCGGGCACCCGCAGGTACAGCAGCCGGGAGATCGTGGTCAGGTTGCCCAGCAGTTGCACCATGGTGTCGGAATTGTCGATGAACAGGGCGTCCACCGCGGACAGCGCATCCGGGCCCTGGTTGGTGAGCCGACGATAGCCCTCGCGCGTCTTGTTGATGCCGACGAAGGTCTGGTTCAAATTGTCTGAGGCGACTGCGATTCCGGCGTTCTTGTCGGCGGCCAACGTGAGCACCACGCGGCTGGTCCGCAGCAGGCTGCTGGTCTCCGGCAACACCGAGTCCATCGTGGACAGCAGGAACGTGCCGCCTTCGACGATGTCTGCCAGTTTCTGCGGGCCGGCCTCCGACATGCTCAGCTCTCGCTTGATCAGCTCGAGTTTCTCGGTATCGGTCTGCGCCAGTGCTCCATCCGCGTTGGCCAGCAGCTCGGCCAGGCTGACCGGCACCGTGGCCCTGCCCTGCCCGATGACGTCGCCATCGGCCAGGAACGGACCTTGCTCGGACTCCGGCACGAAGTCGATGTACTGCTCACCGGCCGGCGACAGGCCCGACACCCGGACGTCGCTGGACTGCGGGATCTTCATCGTCGATTTGACGTTGACCACCGCGTTCACCCCGGCCGGGGTGATGTCGAGCCGTTGGACCCGGCCGATCGGCACGCCGCGCATCGTGACGTCCTGATTGGGCAGCAGGCCGGCCGACTCGGGCAGTTGGACGGTGAGTTGGTACTGCGAGGCGAACGGGTTCACCCGCAACGCACCGAACAGCAGGTAGGCGGTCGCCACCACCAGCACCATGATCAGCCCGGCGGCCGATAGCCAGGCGCGGCGGCGGTGGCCGAACCGGACGAGGCCGACCAGCCGGTCGGCAGCTGTGGCGATCATTGTGGCGCCTCCGCGGGCAGCGGTGCGGGTGCAGCGGCGG
>NZ_CVTB01000303.1 GCF_001050015.1 Mycolicibacterium malmesburyense | reverse complement strand
GCGGGCGGGGCCGCGGGGGCCGCGAGCGGATCCGCCGGTGGAGGCGGCGGCAGGGCCGGAGCCGGCGGCGGTGCCGGCGCGAGGGCCGGATCGGCCGGCGCCGGTGGCGGCGGCGGCGGAACCCCGGGCTGAGCCAGCGCTGACGGGCTGGTGAGCACCATGCCGCCAACGAGGCTCGCCGCGAAGACCGCAGTGAGCAGCCGACTGCGCTTTACCCTGCGCATATACAACCTCCCAGTCGCTGAACTTCAACCAGTGTGGCATAACGCCCCGGACTCTCCGCGTCGCGCGCGGATCGCTTCGACGTGGGCAATCACCCGGTCCACAGGTGTGACCTGCATTGTTCATCGGTCCAGAACGCCTACCGTTAACAACACAGCCGTCGAACCACTCTCTAGAGGAACGCCATGGTCGCCATTCCCGCCGGATACGAGTCGCTGCTGGAACGCCCGCTGTACGGGCACCTGGCCACGGTCCGGCCGGACGGCACGCCCCAGGTCAACCCGATGTGGTTCGCGTGGGACGGCGAGGTGCTGCGCTTCACCCACACCACCAAACGCCAGAAGTTTCGCAACATCGAGGGCCAGCCGGCCGTCGCGATGTCGGTCAGCGACCCGGAGAACCCCTACCGCTACCTCGAGGTGCGCGGCGTCGTCGAGGCCATCGAGCCCGATCCGACCGGCGCGTTCTATCTGCAGCTCAACGACCGCTACAGCGGACCGCTGACCGAGGCGCCCGTGGACAAGGCCGACCGGGTGATCCTGACCGTGCGGCCCACCGGTTTCAGCAAGCAGTAGCCGTAACGCCGTCACCCGGCTTTTCGGTGGCAGGCTGGTCGGATGATTGTGGCCTTCAGCGTGAGCCCGATGGGTGGCGGCGACAGTGTCGGTGACGCGGTCGCCGAGGCGGTCAAGGTGGTCCGCGAGTCGGGGCTTCCGAACGAGACGAACGCGATGTTCACCAACATCGAGGGCGAGTGGGATGAGGTGATGGACGTCGTCAAGCGGGCCGTCGACGCGGTGGCCGCGGCCTCGCCGCGGGTGAGCCTCGTGCTCAAGGCCGACATCCGCCCCGGCCACACCGATCAGCTGGCGGCGAAGGTCAGGCGGATCGACGAGGCGCTGGGCGGTTAGGAGCGCACCAGCCGCGCGATGGCGGCGGAGGCCTCGGCCAGCTTCGCGTCGCCCTGGTCCCCGCCTTCGGCGACCGCCTGCGCCACGCAGTGCCCGAGGTGCTCGTCGAGCAGGCCGAGTGCGACCGACTGCAGCGCGCTGTTGACGGCGCTGATCTGGGTGAGCACGTCGATGCAGTACTTGTCGTCCTCGATCATCTTCGCGATGCCGCGAACCTGACCCTCGATTCGGCGCAGCCGTTTGGCGTAATTGTCCTTCTGCTGCGAATAGCCGTGTACCGCAGTCATTTTCAGCCCTTCAACATCTGGTTCATCTGGTCGATCTCGGCCTGCTGCGTGTCGACGATCGTCTGGGCCAGCCGCTTGGCGTCGACGTTGTCGCCGTTGGCGAGCTCGGCACGAGCCATCTCGATCGCGCCCTGGTGGTGGGCGATCATCGACTGCAGCCACAGGGTGTCGAATTCGGGACCCGAGAGCGTCTCGAGCCTGGCCATGGTGGCGTCGTCGACCATGCCCTGCATGGCGCCCCCGTGCCCGGCGCCGTGGCCACCGTGGCCCTCTTGCCCGGTGTTCGCGTCGGGGTTCTCGTTCCACTGGACGAGCATCACCCGCATGGTGCGGATCTCGGGCTCCTGGGCGCCGGAGATCTGCTGGGCCAGCGCCTTCAGTTCCGGGTTCGTGGAGCGGTCCGGCACCAGCGCCGACAGTTCGACGGCCTGTTCGTGATGCGGGATCATGTTCGTCGCGAACGCGACGTCGTCGGCGTTGTAACCGGCCGGTTCCCCGCTGATCGCGGGCTCGTCGGCATGCTCGTGGTCGGTGTGGCCGTCGGACGCGGGACTGGTGCACGAGGTCAGCGCCAATGCGGTGAGGAAAGCGGCGAGGACAGCGGCGAGGCGAGCGATCAGGGACGTCATGGGCCCGATGCTACCGCATACCCCACCGGGGTATGAATAACGGTTTGGCCGGGGCAAAACACCGAAGGCATACTTGTCCGATGCCCTCAGAAACTCCCGGCACCGAAGCCCGCCACCGGGCCGAGCCCGACATCAAACCGCGCAGCCGCGACGTCACCGACGGCCTGGAGAAGGCCGCAGCCCGCGGGATGCTGCGCGCGGTAGGCATGGAGGAAGGCGATTTTGCCAAACCGCAGATCGGCGTCGGCTCGTCGTGGAACGAGATCACCCCGTGCAACCTCTCGCTGGACCGGCTGGCCAAGGCGGTCAAGGACGGCGTGCACGCGGCGGGCGGGTTCCCGATGGAGTTCGGCACCATCTCGGTGTCCGACGGCATCTCGATGGGCCACGAAGGCATGCACTTCTCGCTGGTGTCGCGCGAGGTGATCGCCGACAGCGTCGAAACCGTCATGCAGGCCGAACGCCTCGACGGCTCGGTGCTGCTCGCCGGGTGCGACAAGTCGCTGCCGGGCATGCTGATGGCCGCGGCCCGCCTCGATCTGGCCAGCGTCTTCCTCTATGCCGGCTCGATCCTGCCGGGCAAGGCCAAGCTGTCGGACGGCACCGAACGCGAGGTGACGATCATCGACGCCTTCGAGGCCGTCGGTGCGTGTGCGCGCGGATTGATGCCCCGCGAGGACGTCGACGCCATCGAGCGCGCGATCTGTCCCGGCGAGGGCGCCTGCGGCGGTATGTACACCGCGAACACGATGGCCTCGGCCGCCGAGGCGCTGGGCATGTCGCTGCCGGGCAGCGCGGCGCCGCCGGCCACCGACCGCCGCCGTGACGGGTTCGCCCGCCGCAGCGGCCAGGCCGTCGTCGACCTGCTACGCCGCGGCATCACCGCCCGCGACATCCTCACCAAGGAGGCATTCGAGAACGCGATCGCGGTGGTGATGGCCTTCGGCGGGTCCACCAACGCCGTGCTGCACCTGCTGGCGATCGCCCACGAGGCCAACGTCAAGCTGACGCTCGACGACTTCACCCGGGTGGGCGCCAAGGTGCCCCATCTCGCCGACGTCAAGCCGTTCGGCAAGCACGTGATGTACGACGTCGACCACATCGGCGGCGTCCCCGTCGTGATGAAGGCATTGCTGGATGCCGGTCTGCTGCACGGGGATTGCCTGACGGTCACCGGTGAGACCATGGCCGAGAACCTCCGCCACATCGCGCCGCCGGATCCCGACGGCAAGGTGCTGCGCGCGCTCAGCGATCCCATCCACCCGACGGGTGGCATCACGATCCTGCACGGCTCGCTGGCCCCCGAGGGCGCGGTGGTCAAGTCGGCCGGCTTCGACTCCGACGTCTTCGAAGGCACCGCAAGGGTTTTCGAGCGTGAGCGGGCCGCACTGGACGCGCTCGAGGACGGCACGATCCAGGCTGGCGACGTCGTGGTCATCCGCTACGAAGGCCCCAAAGGCGGACCAGGGATGCGCGAGATGCTCGCGATCACCGGTGCCATCAAGGGTGCGGGTCTGGGCAAGGATGTGCTGTTGATGACCGACGGCCGGTTCTCCGGCGGGACCACGGGCCTGTGCGTCGGGCACATCGCGCCCGAAGCCGTCGACGGCGGCCCGATCGCGTTCCTGCAGGACGGTGACCGCGTCCGGCTCGACGTGGCCAACGGCACGCTCGACGTTGTCGTCGACCCGGCCGAATTCGAGTCGCGCAAGGCCGGTTTCGAGCCGCTGCCGCCGCGCTACACCAGCGGAGTGCTCGCAAAGTACACCAAGTTGGTGGGGTCGGCGGCGGTCGGCGCGGTCTGCGGGTAGCTACGCCTATTGCGGCGGTGGCGGATCGGTCGGTGACAGCGCGATGGGAAGCCAGTAGGTGCCGGGCCCCTGACCCGGGCATCCCGGCGCGGACACCGTGAAGGTCCGTTCACCGGAGAAGCTGCCGTCGCCGTTGGGCCTGAGCCAGTCCGAGCGCTGGGTGGTGACGGTGCCATCGCTGCCGTCGGGATTGCAGTAGAAGGGATACTCGCCCGCCGACTCCCATCGGTCGCCGCTCCACCGGTATTCGAATTGTGCTGGCGCATTGGGATCTTGAGAGATCTCGGTCTCCCGCAACCACTTGGCCAGGCAGCCGTTCGCATCGCAGTTGGTGGTGAACAGACCAAGCTGTGTGGCGGGCGGCGCGAAGGCCGGCGCGCCGTTGAACGTCTGCCGCGAGTGATCGAGGAATGCGTCGTAGTAGCCGTAGATCGGCGCCGGTTCGGGGCGGTCGGCGACGGCCGCAGGTGCCAGCGTCAGCGCGGCGCAGCCGATTCCCACGGCGGGCGAGAGTGCCTTCATCGTCAGAGCCCCTTCCGCCGGAGCCCTCGACGGCGGAGAACTCTTGCACTGAATAGCACAGCGCCGCCTCGGCGGTCGCCGAATCAACGGGTTCGGCGCGCGCCCGCCAGTCGGGCTATGCGCGGCAACGCGATCGCGCAGACCGGCAGGTACGCCGTCGCCCACAACGGCACACCGAACACGATCCGGGAGCCGTCGTCCTCCGGGATCACCTCATGCCGCGTTGCGCCGATTCCGGCGACCTTCCAGGCCCAACAGTGGCGGGGGCGAAACTCGGTGATGGTGAACGGCAGTTCCACACCGACCGGCGTGATGACCTTCCCCCGTGCGCCGAGGTGCAGGGGTTCGGGATCGTCGAGTTCGGCACCCGACACGGTCGGTCCCCACTGCGGCCACGTGTCGAGGTCGGTGATGACGTCCCAAACCGCTTCTGGAGTCGCGTCGCTGCGTAACTCCACCGTCGGCATTCCACGCCGGAATCCGAAGTTCACGAAGGGCTGATGCCCCGGCGCGCCCGCGGCTAAACGACCGCTATCGAGGGGGCGGGTCGATGGGCGTCAGGGACGTCGGCAGCCGATGGATTCCCGGCCCTTCGCCCGGGCATCCCTCCCCTTCGATGACGAGGGTCCGCTCGCCGAAGAAGCTGCCGTCGGGATTGGGCATCAGGTAATCCGAGCGGGTGGCCGTGACGCCGCTGCCGGATCGTTGTGATCGCAGAAGTAGGGGTATGCGCCGCTTGTCGTCCACCGGTCGCCGGTCCACCGGTACTCGTACACCGGCGGCGCGCCCGAATTGCGGGCGTGGTCGTCCTCGTTGTTCCAGCGTGCGACGCATCCGTTCACGTCGCATTGGGTGGTCAGCTCGACCGGGACGGTGATGGGGGTCATCGGCGTCGGCCGGCCGTTGAACGTCTGCTTCGAGAAGTCGATGAAGACATTGTAATAGCCGTACAGCGGCGGCGGTTCGGCCCGATCCGCGTGTGCGATCGGCGCCATGGTCAAGGCCGCGCCCGCCGCGAAGACGGTTAGCGACAACGATTTCGACATGAACCTGGTTAGCACATCGACGGCTCTGGCATCGAAAAATCCCGTGCGAGGCCCGAGAGCGACGTGTGACGTGCGCTTCGAGACACGGTGGTCGCGCTCACCTACTCGACGACGCGGGCGACGGCGAAGCCGTCCCAGCCCTTGAGCCCGACGGTTTGAATCGCGGCGGTCTCCAGCCGAGGGTGGTCCCCCATCATCTCGAGCATCTCGCGAACGGCGCGGGCCTGCGCGTCGTCGGCGGCAGGTTCGAGCACGCGGCCGAAGCGAGCGATGTTGTCCACCACGATGATCGATCCCGGCCTGCCGAGCTTGATGGCCCATTCGACGTAGGCGACGTTGTTCTCCTTGTCGGCGTCGATGAAGGTCAGATCGAACACTTCGCCGCGGTCGGCGAGCACCGGCAGGGTGTCGAGCGCCGCGCCGACGATGATCTCGATGCGATCCTGCACGCCGGCGCGGGCGAAGTTCTCCCTCGCGATCTCGGCGTGCGTGGGTTCGTACTCGAGAGTGACGACGTGGCCGTCGGGGCCGACACCGCGGGCAAGATTGATGGTGCTGTAGCCGGCGAGGGTGCCGATCTCGAGGACTCGGGTCGCCGACGACAAGGTGGTCAGCAAGTAGAGGAGCTTGCCGTGCTGGCCGGAGACTTCGATGGGTGGCATGCCGGCGGCATCGCCGGACTCCCGCGCGGCGCGCAGTGCGTCGTCCTCGGTGTGCAGGATGCGGTTGAAAAGCTCGTCGAGCGTCTTGGAGTCGGGTTCGGCCATCTGCGGAACGATAGCGGAGGTGTCACACGGCGGCGATGACCCTCGACCAAGTTTGCTGGTGCCGTTCGCGACGGCCGGTTTTCCGGTGAGGACTCGGACAATATGGTGCTTTGGTGAGTAACTCGTCGGCCGTGGCAGGGCGTATTGACGCCAGCGGATGAGCTCCGAATGCGGTGTCGGAGTCGGGTCGACTTTGGCGCGATCGTTGGTATTGCTGGTCGGGTAGCATTTGCCGGGTGACGCCTGAGGGGGCATGCCGATCGATCGGCGCGACGCTGATCGCTGCGCGGGAAGACGATGACTGAAACGCTGCGAATCGATACCGACCTGGTGCTTGAAGCCGGTGGGCGGTTGCAGGCGGTCGCGAACGGCATTCCCGAGCCACCGGCTTCGTTCAAGCCGACGGGTGAGGATGCGCTCTCGACCGCGATCGCGGCGAAGGTGGCTGAAGTCGTCGATCCCGTGATCGCTCAGTTGCCGGTCGCGAAGGCGGAGTTGGTGAAGTACGCGCAAAATGTGGTGAACGCCGCCAACGCTTACGACGCCACTGACCGCCAGATCGCCGAGGAGATTCTGAAGCGCCTCGAATCGGTCGACGATGCGCCGGGGGCGAGCGGTGCGGCGGTGGGCGCGGTGTCGGGTGGAGCGTTGGGCGCGTCTTCGGGGACGGGTCAGCTGGGCGCGATGATGCCGATGGCGCAGCAGGCGGCTCAGGCAACGACGCAAGTGGCGGGTGTGGCTGGTGGAATTCCGCAGTCGGTGTCGCAAGGTGTGCAACAGGTGGTGCAGCAGACCGGGCAGCTGACGGAGATGGCGGGCGAGGGCGCGCACGATGATGCCGGAGAGTTGCAGCACGAACAGGCCGGGTCCGGGGTCGCGAATAGTGAATCAGTGCCGGGGATTTCGTCGCCGGCAGAGTCGACAGCCTCCACCGGGGAGGGTGCGGGGACCGCGCTGTGAGTTATCCGCCACCGCCTGGGGGTCCTCCGCCACCTGGGGGTCCGCCGCCTGGAGGTCCGGGGCAGCCGCAGGGTCATCCGGGGCCGTATGGTCCGCCTCCGCAGCAGCCGCCGTGGCCGCAGCAGTGGCAATCGGGCCCGCCGCCGAAGAAGCGTGGTGGTGTGTGGAAGTGGCTGCTCGCGGGCGCGGCACTGCTGGCGGTCATCGGAGTCACTGCGGCAGTGACAAATTCGGTGACATCGGACAGTGGAGACGACGGCGATTCGACCCCGATGGGCGAAACCTACGGTCTAGCAAGCGCAGACGACACGGGCCCAGTAAGCATCATCACGGAGGATCCCACTTGTGCGGCGTGGGGGCCCATCAATGACACATTCGCCTCCGTCCAACAGAGGGGTTGGAACCGACGTGACCCTTCGGTCCCGGCTGCCCAATGGACAGCGGACCAACGCCAGCAGTACCAGGATGTGGCTGAAGCCGCGCGCAAGGCTGCCGATCAGACCGAGCGGCTCGCTGAGACCACGCCACATCGAGTAATGCGTGAAATCTATGAGCAATTCATCGCGTATGCCCGGGCATACAGCGATGCGATTCCGTCTTATACGCCTCCTGATGACCACCTAGCACGCGTCGTTACCTCAACGGGTGCCATGGTCGTCTATATCTGCGCAGCAGTTGACTACAGCTCCGCCGCCGCGAGGGGGCCCCTCATAGGTACTCCTCCTCCGCCGACGGAGCTGTCGCCACTCTCGCCACCAGGCGACACCGATCGCTTCATGCTTTCTCCGGACCGGATCTGCTCCGATTGGAGCCGCGCTCTGAACGAGTTCAACGATCATACGAAGGCGTGGCAAGCCCTCGATTCGTCTAAGGCAGCAGGTGATTGGACGCCGAAGGAACGCGCAACAGCAGAAGCTGTCATTCCTACGATGGAGCAATTCGCCGATCGCATCGAAGAATTGGGGCGTAGTAGCCCAAACCCCGTCGTTCAAGACTTTGCGACGCTTGCCGCGCAGTACCGCCGTGCCTACGCGTCGTCATTACCGTCGTATACGCCAGCGGATTCCTTCTTAACAAGCACCTCTCGTAACGCAGCATCTGCGGTCTACGAGGCGTGCCAGGTCGTTGGATCTTAAGCCATGGGAGTTCCCCGACCACACGACCCTTATGAGCTGACGGCTCCACCGGCATGGCCGGAAGTTGACGAGGATCTATTGAGTAATAGTTCACTCGCCTTCTCTAGCGTCTCAAGCAAAGTCGGCTCCCAACTCGAGGATGCCCGCCGGGAACGCGGGCAACTGTTTGAAGGTGCCGGCACATGGTCTGGCGCCGCTGCAGAGGCTGCTTCAAGAGCTTTCGATCAACGCATCTCAGTTCTCGAGACAGTCAAGGAAGACCTCGACGCCGCGGCGAAGCTGCTGAGCGACGGCGCTTCGATCACGATCGCCACGAAGAATGCGATTACTCACGCCGTCGAGGCCGCCAATCAGATCCTCGACTGGATTCGGACGAACGAAGACATACCCGAGAACGCCAAAGTTGCTGCGATTGAGCAGGGAATTGCCGCAGTTCGGAGCGATAACATTTCTCTTGTGGAGAGCGCGGGATCGCAGCTCTCCAGAAAATCATCAATGCGTACCCCTCCGGCTAGCCCACGTGCCGATGATCTGCATCTATTGCAGGGCACGGCGGCAGGCCAGAAACCCTCCTTTGTCCCTGTCAGCAATACGGCCGAGCCGATGGGCTCCGCGAGCCTTCCCGACTCGCCGTCAGGCGTCCTTGCCGTGGGACAACCGCGAACGGAAGGCATGAATACCGGCGAGCCGTCAGCACCCCGGGAACTGCCGCGAGCCATACCGTCATCAGTGTCGAATGCTGTCACACTCAACGACGCCACACCATCGGCTCCGGCTCACAATCCGAGTTCCGCTGTCCCTGGTCCGCAGTCTCGCGGGGGGCCCGCATCCCCGATTCCTCACATCCCCAGTGCACCAGGCACTCCCGCACCGCCACGCGTAAGCGCTCCGGTCAGTCCCATGTCGAGCGGCGGGTCGTCCGCGCCAAGCACGCCTGCAACACCGTCCGCACCCACCACCCCGACCGGCCCGAGCACCGCCAACCCCGCCGCGACCGCTCCGACGCACGCGCAGATGGCCGACTTCCAGCGGACGATGGCCGATTCTGTCGCGAAAGCTGCTGCCCAGACACCGATCCCGCCGGCGCACTCCGCCCCGATCGCGCCTCCGCCAGCCGTCCAACCTTCCAGCCTTCCCCCGGTCGCTGACGCTCCATCGTCGCCACCACCGGCCCCTCAAAACCCCTCCGCCGCAGGCGCACCAACCGGTCACGCACCCATCGCCCCGCCGCCTGCCACCGGCGCCGCTCCCGCCCCGACCGTACCGCTGGGTCCCCCGCCTACTCCTCCGCCCGCCGCTCCCGTCGCCCCAGCCGCCAATGCCGCCCCCACCGCGAACGCAAGCGCTGCCGGTCCCGGCGCGAGTGCCGTCGGTGCCCCTGCGCCCGTTCCGGTTTCGACGGCGCGCGCTCAGCGCGAGGCCATCGCCGCGGCCACCGGCCGCCCATCCGCCGCCGACCCCACTCAGCTCGCCCAACGGGTCGCGGCCGCCCTCAACGTCGGCATCACCGACATGGGCTTCTACTGGGTCACCGGCCTCACCAAGGACGGCAACATCGTCGTCGCCAACAACTATGGTCTCGGCTACATCCCCGACGATGTCAAGCTGCCCGACCGCGTCAAGATGGCCACCGCCGACGAATCCGTCCCCGCTCATGTTCGCGGATCCTGGGCGACGTATCCCGTTCTCGCGCTTCACGGTTGGGCGCAACACCATAACACCGATCTGCGGGTCGTTATCGCCACCGAAGACCAGTTCAACGGCTTCGACCCCGGCGCGCCTCGAATCGTACTGCGCCCCGACGACATTCCCGAGAACGGTCGTATGGAAGGCCGACACCGCCTTCAGGTGATATCCCCCGACGCGGCAAGCAAATTGGCCGCCATCGCACCCACCGGGCTCGCCGATGTCCTGCCTCCTCCGCCCACCGACGCCACTCCCCCGGACGATCGCCGCGCCCTCCTGTGGTTCGAGGTCTTCCGGCCGCTACTCAGCAACGCCCCCGAACGCGGCCGCGTCCAGCTGCAGTGCTTCGTCACCTACGCCGACCACGCCCAGGAACTCGCGCTCCACCGGGCACACACCGCGACCGACGCCGCCGAACAGCGCGCGGCCATCGCCGACTGGATTTACTGGCAGCACCTGGGCGTCCTGATGCAGGATGCCATCTCCACCGGCGCCACCGTCTGACCCCACGTTTGGTAACCGCCCGATTGGGCACGTCTTCTCTCAGAGCATTGAGGAGGCGCCCATGCGAGCAGTCACGTGGCAGGGTCGTCGGAAAGTCTCCGTCGACAACGTGCCCGACCCGGCGATCAAGGAACCCACCGACGCCATCATCCGGGTCACCAGCACCAACATCTGCGGCTCGGACCTCCACCTCTACGAGGTCCTCGGCGCGTTCATGAATCCCGGCGACATCCTGGGCCACGAAGCGATGGGGGTCGTCGAGGAGGTCGGCCGCGAAGTCGACGGCCTGCAACCCGGCGATCGCGTCGTCATCCCCTTCAACATCTCCTGCGGCCACTGCTTCATGTGCGACCACGGCCTGCAGAGCCAATGCGAGACCACGCAGAACCGCGACCAGGGGACCGGCGCCGCCCTCTTCGGTTACTCCAAGCTCTACGGCGAGGTCGCCGGCGGGCAGGCCGAGTATCTGCGCGTCCCCCAAGCGCAATACACCCACATCAAGGTCCCGGAAGACGGGTCCGACGACCGCTACGTCTACCTCTCCGACGTCCTGCCCACCGCATGGCAAGGCGTGGAATACGCAGCGGTGCCCGACGGCGGAACCCTAGTGGTTCTCGGCCTCGGACCCATCGGCGCGATGGCCTGCCGCATCGCCGCACACCGCAAGGGCTGCAAGGTCATCGGCGTCGATCTCGTCGACGAGCGCCTCTCCCGCGCACGCGCTTACTGCGACGAGATCATCGACCTCCGCACCGACGACGCCGAGGAGGTCGTCAAGAGCCACACCGACGGTCGCGGCGCGGACTCCGTCATCGATGCCGTCGGCATGGAGGCCCACGGATCGCCGGTCGCCGAGACCATGCAGACCGCCAGCGGCTTCCTGCCCTCGCCGATCGGCCGTGTCGTGATGAAGAACGCCGGGGTCGACCGGCTCGCCGCCTTCAACTCCGCGATCGCGCTCGTCCGCCGCGGCGGCACCATCTCACTGTCCGGTGTCTACGGCGGCGCCGCCGACCCGATCAACATGATGACGCTGTTCGACAAGCAGATTCAGCTGCGGATGGGTCAGGCCAACGTCAAGAAGTGGGTCCCCGACATCATGCCGTTGTTGACCGCCGAGGATCCGCTCGGCGTCGAACAATTCGCCACCCACCGGCTCCCGCTCGAGTCGGCGCCCGGCGCGTACGAGACCTTCCAGAAGAAGGAGGACGGCATGGTCAAGGTCATCCTCAAACCCTGATACCGATGGACCAGTCGCAAGCTCCGCTGCTCGACGCCCTCGCCGACTACCGCCGACGCAACCGCTACGGCTTCACCCCGCCCGGCCACCGGCAGGGCCGCGGCGTCGACGCCCGCGTTCTCGACGTGCTCGGGCCGCAGGCCTTCGCCGACGACCTCCTCGCCAACGGCGGGCTCGACGATCGTCGCAGCAGCAACGGATATCTCACGCGCGCCGAGGAACTCATGGCCGACGCCGTCGGCGCCAAGGTGGCCTGGTTCTCCACCTGCGGCAGTTCGCTGTCGGTCAAGGCGGCGATGCTGGCCGTCGCGGGCGGCGGCTCCGGTGGGATTGCCGGCCCGGCCGGCGGTGGCCTGCTCGTCCCGCGAGACAGCCATAAGTCCATCGTCGCCGGGCTCATCTTCTCAGGCGTGCAACCGCGCTGGGTGAGCCCGCGTTGGGACGCGGACCGACACTTCAGCCATCCACCCTCACCCGACGACTTCCGTCGATCCTGGGAGGAGCATCCCGACGCCGCCGGCGCCCTTGTCGTCTGCCCGAGCCCGTACGGCACCTGCACCGACCTGGCCGAGATCGCGGACGTCTGCCACGAACGCGGCAAGCCGCTGATCGTCGACGAGGCGTGGGGCGCGCACCTTCCGTTCCACGAAGGCCTGCCCACCTGGGCGATGGACGCCGGGGCCGACGTCTGCGTGGTCAGCGTGCACAAGATGGGCGCCGGGTTCGAGCAGGGTTCCGTCTTTCATCTGCAGGGCGACCTCATCGACCAGGACCGGCTCTCGGCATGCGCCGACCTGCTGATGACCACCAGCCCCAACGTGCTGATGTACGCCGCGATGGACGGCTGGCGCCGGCAGATGGTCGAGCACGGGCACGAATTGCTCGGCGACGCACTCGAACTCGCGCGCCGGCTCCGCCACGAGATCGACCTCATCCCCGACGTCGACGTGATGGAGGACGACCTGCTCGGTACCGAGGCCTCCCACGACCTCGACCGCATGCAGATCCTGATCGACGTCTCGGGCACCGGCACCACGGGCTACCAGGCACACGACTGGCTGCGTGCCCATAAGCACATCGACGTCGGCATGAGCGATCACCGCCGCATCCTGGCCACCCTGTCCTTCGCCGACGACAAGACCACCGGTGAACGACTGCTCGACGCGCTGACCGCGTGGCGCGAGGCGGCCGACGACTTCGACCCGCCGACTTCCATGCATCTTCCCTCGCCCGAGGAGATCCAGTTGGAATCGGTGCAACTTCCGCGCGACGCCTTCTTCGCGCCGGTCGAACAGGTACCCGCCGACCAGGCCAGCGGACGGGTCTGCGCCGAGCAGATCACGCCCTATCCACCCGGAATTCCCGCCGTGGTTCCCGGTGAGCTGCTCACCGACGCCGTCATCGACTATTTGCGCACCGGCGTGGAGGCGGGGATGAACGTGCCGGATGCGGCCGATACATCGCTCGAGACATTTCGTGTCGTCGCTACCTGATACCCCTGGTTTCAGGATCGCGGGTTCTGGCAACATTACCGACCAGTAAGGAGTTTCCTCCGACATTCGGCAGGTGGGCATATGACGGGTACCTGGAGAACTTCAGAGATTTCGGTGCTGGCGCAGAGCGAGGGTGGCGGCACCGCCATCCACGAGATCATCCTCTTGACGATCGTCGCCGCGGTGGTGACGGCGCTGATGCTGTGGGTCGGCTGGATGCACCGCTCCCACAAGATCGACTGGCTGGCCCGCCTGGGTGACTGGTCCGGACGCCGCTTCAAGCGCCCGTCATGGGTCGCCCTGCCCATCGCGGTCTTCGTCGCGTCGATCATCTGCGCGCTGTTCGGTTTCATCTGGGATGTCAGCCTGCACATCGGCAATGGTCGCGACGACGGCGCGCTCGCCAACCCGGCTCACTACTTCATCCTCATCGGCCTGTTCGGCATCTTCCTCGCCGGCTGCACGGCGATGGTGCTCCCCCGCGGCGAGGAAGAGAAGCCCGGGCCGGCCGCGGTGCGCATCACCGACGACTGGTACGCGCCTGTCGGCGGCATCGTAATGGCCGGTTGCGGGCTCTACGCCCTGATGGGCTTTCCCCTCGACGACATCTGGCACCGGATCTTCGGCCAGGACGTCACCCTGTGGGGGCCGACCCACCTGATGATGATCGGCGGCGCGGGCTTTTCGACGCTGGCCGCGGCCTACCTCGAACTCGAGGGCAAGCGCGTGCGGAGTCCGGACGCGCCGCCCGACGGCATCGGACTGAGGTTCATCCAATACCTGGCGTTCGCCGGTGTCCTCATCGGCATGTCCGTCTACCAGATCGAATTCGACTTCGGCGTCCCGCAGTTCCGGCAGGTGTTCCAGCCGATGTTGATCGCCGCAGCGGCCGCACTCGCGCTGGTCGCCGCCCGAATCTTCCTCGGCCGTGGCGCCGCGATCATCGCCGCCGTCATCGCGATCGGCCTGCGCGGCATCGTGGCGTTTCTCGTCGCCCCGATGCTCGACGCCCCGGTCAACTGGTTCCCGCTCTACCTCGGCGCGGCCGTCGTGGTCGAGCTTGTCGCCCTGACCCCGTTGATCAAGCGCCCGGTGCTCTACGGAGCAGTGGCCGGCCTCGGCGTCGGCACCGTCGGTCTGTGGCTGGAGTCGCTCTGGATCAACAGCGTCTATCAGCTGCCTTGGCACACGAGCATCTGGCCCGAGGCATTGGCGATGGCCGTGCCCGTCGCGATCCTCACCGGCGCCTGCGGCGCGATGATCGGCATGGTCTTGACCGAACAACGGCTTCCGCGCCGGGCGGTCGGCCTCGGCCTCGTCGTGCTGACGGTCGTCGCGATCGGCGGTGTCGCCGCCAACGGACTGCGCTACGAGGTCCCCGAGAATGCCAACGCCACAATCGTTTTGACCGAGGTTCCCGGCGACGACGGTGCGCGGTTCGTGACCGCCGATGTGCAGCTCACACCCGCGAACCTGCTGAGCGACGATCCGAACTGGGTGTCGGTGCTCGGATGGCAGGGCGGGCTGGAGAACCAGCGCGGCATGTTCGTCGACAACCTCGAGCAACTCGGTCCCGGCCACTACCGTTCCACCGAGCCGATGCCGGCCTCCGGCACGTGGAAGACGCTGCTGCGCGTCCACGACGGCCGGGTGCTGGCCGCGGTGCCGATCTACCTGGCCGGCGACCCCGGCATCGGTGCCGAAGAAGTGCCCGCCGAAGCGAACATGACACGTCCGTTCGTCTCCGAAATCACCATCCTCCAGCGTGAACGCAGCCCGGACATTCCGGAGTCTCTGTGGTTGATCGGCTGCCTGGTGGTGCTCGTGTGCTCGCTGGCCATGGTCGCCGGCGTCACCTGGGGCGGCGGGCGGATCAACCGAAGCGAACCGAGCGGAAGTGAGGCGAAGCTGGAACCCAGCGCGCAATCATGACGGCAGCCACCGATAACCCAGATGTTCTGATTCTCGCCGACCATCCGGTGTGGATCGCGGTACCCGCCTTCGCGCCGGCGATCGTCGTCGCCGGGGTGGTGGTCTACATCGCGATGAAGAACCGCCGAAAACGAGAAATGAAGTCCGACGGGGAAAGCGCAACGTGAAACCGAATCACCTCCGCTCACATGCGATCTGCATCCTGGCCGCCACGACGCTGTTCACCGCCGGCTGCGGCGGATCGCGAAACGACGAAACCGAAACGCGTGGTCCCGCACAGTCGACGGTCGGCGCTGCCGACATGCCGGACCAGCAGCGCCCGCCGGATCGCCTGACCATCGATGTGACGATCGAGGCCGGCAAGGTCGATCCGACCAACGCTCAGGTCAAGGGCAAGGTGGGCGAGCCGATCGTGCTGCGGGTCAACAGCGACGCGGCCGACGAACTGCACGTGCACTCGGTGCCCGAGCACACCTTCAAGGTGGATCCGACGCCCGGCCAACAGTTCCAGTTCACCGTCGACGTGCCGGGCAACGTCGAGATCGAACTGCATGAGATGAAACGAGTCGTCGCCACCGTCCAAGTTCAGCAGTGATGTCGGGGCCGTCGGTCTCCGTACTGGCCCACGGTCTCGGCGGTTCGACGGATCTGCCGATTCCGTTCACCTACGCGGTGGTCGGTGCCGCATGGGCGTTGACGTTCACCTTCGCGGTGGTGGCGCTGGCGTGGAAGAAACCGAGGTTCGATCCGGCGAATTCCGTTCGGCCCCTCCCGCATTGGGTGACGGCGGTGGTCGACGCACCGGTGCTTCGCTGGAGCCTCGCGCTCGCCGGCTTGGGCTTCGCGGTGTGGGTCGGCGTCGCCGCCGTTCTCGGTCCGCAGGATGCGAGAAATCCGCTACCCGGTGTGTTCTACGTGCTGCTGTGGGTGGGCCTGGTGGCGGTGTCACTGGTCATCGGACCGGTGTGGCGTGCGATATCGCCGGTGCGGGCGATCCTGCGGCTGCTGGGCGGACGGTCGCTGGGCCTGACCTACCCAGCGTGGTTGGGATACTGGCCCGCGGCCTTCGGGCTGTTCGCGTTCGTCTGGTTGGAGCTGGCCAGCCCCGATCCGGGTTCGCTTGCCGCCATTCGAATCTGGCTTTTCTTCTACCTCGGGATCACCTTGATCGGCGCGCTGTCGTGCGGCGAGCGTTGGTGTACGCGCGCCGACCCGTTCGAGATGTACAGCGTGGTGGCCTCGCGGCTGTCGCCCTTTCGCCGGGCCCCCGACACGGGTCGGGTCGCAGTCGGCAACCCGTTCGACCACCTCCCGTCGCTGCCGGTGCGTCCCGGCGTCGTCGCCGTCATGGCCGTGCTCCTGGGATCAACCGCCTTCGACAGCTTTTCGGCCATGCCCGCATGGCGGAACTTCGTCGACGACCACTCCTCGTCGACGCTGACCGCCACGCTCATCAAGACCGCCGGCCTGCTGCTCTTCGCGGGGGTTGTCGCCGGCACGTTCTGGCTGGCCTCGGTCGCCACCGGCGGGGTGGACCGCGACCAGCGTCGCCGGTTGCCGGGCCAGATGGCCCATTCGCTGATTCCGATCGTGATCGGCTACGTGTTCGCCCACTACCTGACCTATCTGGTCGAGCGCGGTCAGCAGACGATCATCCTGCTCGCCGATCCGCTGGGCCGCGGGTGGAATCTGTTCTGGCTGCAGGACGCCGAGGTCAGCTACTTCCTGTCTCAGCATCCGGCGCTGCTGGCCACGCTCAAGGTCGGGTTCGTGCTCGCCGGGCACGTCGCCGGTGTGGTCGCGGCGCATGACCGGGCGCTGCGCCTGCTGCCGTCGGGCCATCAACTGACGGGGCAGCTGGCGATGATGCTGGTGATGGTCGGCTACACGTTCACCGGGCTGTACCTGCTGTTCGGCGGGTAGCGTCGGAGGGCATGAAGGCGCTCATCATCGTCGACGTGCAGAACGACTTCTGCGAGGGCGGGTCGCTGGCCGTCACCGGCGGCACCGGCGTCGCCCGCAGCATCAGCCGGTTGCTCGCCGGTCAGACCGACTACGCACATGTCGTGGCCACCAAGGACTTTCACATCGACCCCGGTGACCACTTCTCCGACCACCCCGACTTCGTCAATTCCTGGCCGCGGCACTGCGTCGTCGGTACCGGCGGCGCGGACTTCCATCCGCAGTTCCAGACCAACGCGGTCGAGGCCGTCTTCACCAAGGGCGAGTACGCGGCGGCGTACAGCGGTTTCGAGGGCGCGGACGAAGACGGCACATCGCTGGCCGACTGGCTGCGCCGACGCGGAATCGACGCGGTCGACGTGGTCGGCATCGCGACCGACTACTGCGTGCGGGCGACCGCTGCCGACGCCGTGGCGAACGGGTTCGCGACGCGGGTTCTGCTCGACCTGACCGCGGGCGTCGCCGCCGAGTCCACGGCCAAGGCCGTCGACGACCTGCGCACGGCCGGCGTCGAGATCGCCTAACGCTCCGCGGTCGGGTCGACCGGCCTGCCCGTCCACGACGGCGCCCGCCACTGCACGAACGCGCGCACACCCTCCCTGGCGTCCTCGTGTCCCATCAATCGCAGGTGGATCTCGGTTTCGCGGTCGCCCACCGCGGCGCGGTCGAGGTCGAACGAATCCCACAGCAGGCGCTTGCTGGCCGCCACCGACATCGGCGCGGTGTGCACCGCGATGTCGTGGGCGAGTTCCAGCGCGGCCGGCAGCACCTCGTCGGCGGGCAGCGTTCGGCTGCCGAGCCCGAGCTCCACGGCCCGGGCGCCGTCGAATGTCGCACCGCCGAGCAGGATTTCGGCGGCATTGGCGAGACCGACCAGGCGCGGGAGGACCCAGTGCGAGTAGGCGTCGCCGACGACCCCGCGCCGCACCTGCACGACGCCGTAGCGCCCGTCGGCGGCGAAGAAGCGGATGTCGCACTGCAGCGCCAGCGTCAGCCCCAACCCGATCGCGGGCCCGTTGACCGCCGCGATGACCGGCTTCGGCAGCGTCCAGGCCGGCACGTCGACACTGGCGGCGCTGAACCCCGGCCCCGGCGCGGCGAAGGTGTCCTCACCGGACGCGAGGTCGGCCCCCGCGCAGAACGCCGGCGGCGCGCCGGTCAACACAATCACCCGGACGCGGTCGTCGCGACCCAGGACCCGGTAGGCGTCGGCCAGCTCCTCACGCATGCCGTCGCCGACGGCGTTGCGTTGCCGCGGGCGGTTCAAGGTGATCGTCGCGACGCCGTCGTCGACGGTGATGAGCAGCGTCCGGAAACCGGGCGGATCAGAGCGGGCGGGCACGCGTTTCTCCTGGTAATTGTGATGTTCGTGCGGAGCTGATTGTGATGCTGCCGCACTGGGCACACCCGTATCGTCTCGTTGTCAATAGTGTCGTCGTCTGGAGTATGAATTGACCCAAGCCTCCGCCCCCCAAGCCGCATCCCTGGAGGTCTGGCCGGGTAAGGCCTATCCGCTCGGCGCGACCTACGACGGAACGGGCACCAACTTCGCGGTCTTCAGTGAGGCCGCCGAGAAGGTCGAACTGTGCCTGTTCGATGCCGACGGAACGGAGACCCGGATAACCCTGCCCGAGAACGACGCGTTCGTCTGGCACGGCTTCATTCCGAACATCGAACCCGGTCAGCGGTACGGCTACCGGGTGCACGGCACCTACGATCCGCCGACCGGTCAGCGCTGCAACCCGAACAAGCTGCTGCTCGACCCGTACTCGAAGGCGGTCGACGGCAATTTCGACTGGAACCAGTCGCTGTTCAGCTACAACTTCGGTGACCCCGACAGCCGCAACGACGACGACTCCGCGCCGAGCATGCCGAAGTCGGTGGTCATCAACCCCTATTTCGACTGGGGCAACGACCGGCCGCCGGACTACGAGTACGCCGATTCGGTGATCTACGAGGCGCACGTCAAGGGCCTCACTCAGACGCACCCCGACATTCCCGAGAATATCCGCGGGACGTACTCGGCCGTGGCGCACCCGGTGATCATCGAGCACCTGCAGTCGCTCGGGGTGACGGCGATCGAGTTGCTGCCGGTGCACCACTTCGCCAACGACTCGACGCTGATCGACAAGGGCCTGTCGAACTACTGGGGCTACAACACGATCGGTTTCCTCGCGCCGGACTCGAAGTACAGCTCGAGCCCGAATCCGGGCGGTCAGGTTCAGGAGTTCAAGGCGATGGTCCGCGCGCTGCACGAGGCGGGCATCGAGGTGATCCTCGACGTGGTCTACAACCACACCGCCGAGGGCAACCACATGGGCCCGACACTGTCCATGCGGGGCATCGACAACGGCGCGTACTACCGGCTGGTCGAGGACGACAAGCGGTACTACATGGACTACACCGGCACCGGCAACAGCCTCAACGTCGGTCATCCGCATTCGCTGCAGCTGATCATGGACTCGCTGCGGTACTGGGTGACCGAGATGCACGTCGACGGGTTCCGCTTCGATCTCGCCTCGACGTTGGCCCGCGAGTTCTACGACGTGGACCGGCTGTCGACGTTCTTCGAACTCGTCCAACAGGATCCGACCGTCAGCCAGGTCAAGTTGATCGCCGAGCCGTGGGATGTCGGCCCCGGCGGTTACCAGGTCGGCAACTTCCCGCCGCAGTGGACGGAGTGGAACGGCAAGTACCGCGACACCGTCCGCGACTACTGGCGGGGGGG
>NZ_CVTB01000302.1 GCF_001050015.1 Mycolicibacterium malmesburyense | reverse complement strand
CAGTTCGTTCAGATACGACAGCGGGTCGGCGCACCCCGTCACGTCGACGAACCTGCCGCCGACCGAACCGCAGAGCGTTGCGTCGGCACTCGGCGGGTTCACGCTCACCAATCCCCCGGCGAACAGGGCCGCAGCAGCGCACAGCACTACCTTGCGCACATCTCCTCCCTCCGGCGACGTGCAGGCGTCGTCGCCGACCTGATTGTGGCAGTGACGCACGCGTAAGGGGAGCGGAACGTGTGATCGGCGCGTCGCCGTAACGAACTCTTCCGGCGCATCGATGTCATCTGCGATGCTCGAACCATTCCTTACTGTATGGTGGCCGCATCCGGCCCCGAACAGGTTGATCGGCCTCACGTCTAGCTCAGCTATTCAGCATTTGCTCCGTTTCGGCATTTCGTCTCGTCGCGGCGCCGCGACGCCGGTTTCCGACAGCAGCGCACGTCAGCGTGAGCCGTGGCGGCCGCGGTCGATCGATGCTAAGCTTGACGAGCGTCTCGACTTTGCATTTATGGTGTGGCACACCAGCTCTCACGCATTCGCGCGATCTTGATCGACGGCTCGATCAGTGCGCTGATGCCTGCACGAACACGTTCGTTCAGCATGCAGATGCAAAGCATAGGGAAACACCTGATTCCTCGCGGCCTACCTCTGACTAGGTTTGCCATGGGCGTCTGGTGCGCAGCACCCAACCTCATTTCGTCGATGGTTTCCAGCAGGGGGGACTAGCAGTCGTGGCCGTGAACACCGAGCTGTCGAACAACCGGCACCGTGTGCGCAAGATACTCAGCCGGATGACGGCCCTCCCCCTCGCCGTGGCGGCGGGCTTCGCGATCTTCGCGGCGCCGGCGAACGCGGCCGAGGCGTGGCAGCGCAAGAGCCCGCCGCTGTCGACACCGTGGTCACATCTGGTGGGCCCCAACAACGCCCTGCCGGAGTACCCCCGTCCGCAGATGGAACGGGCGCGATGGCTCAACCTGAACGGGGTGTGGGCCTACACCGGCCGGTCGCAGGCCAACGCGTTGTCGAAGCCGCCGTTGGCCGACAAGTTCGACGAGAAGATCCTGGTGCCCTATCCCACCGAGTCGGCGCTGTCGGGGATCAAGCGTCACGACGATCAGATGTGGTACCGCAAGAATTTTCGAGTCCCCGGCACCTGGCGCGGGCAGCGCGTGCTGTTGCATTTCGGCGCCGTCGACCAGACCGCCACGGTCTGGGTCAACAACAAGCGCGTCGCGCACCACGAGGGCGGATTCACCGCGTTCAGCGCCGATATCACCGATGCGCTGCGCTGGACGGGCACCCAGGAGATCGTCGTGCGCGCGGAGGACCGCAACGAAGCCGCGCCGTTCCCCGTCGGCAAGCAGCGCAACCGCCCCGAGGGGCTCTTCTACACCGGCGCGTCGGGCATCTGGCAGACCGTCTGGATGGAACCGGTGCGCGCCGCCCACGTCGACAAGCTCGACATCACAGCGGATTTGAAGGGTTTCACCGTCACCACCCGTGCCACCGGAACCACGGACGAACGCGCCGAGGTGCTCGTCTCGACGCCCGACGGTCCGACGCTGGCCCGCAGGTCCGGCGAACCGGGCAAGCCCGTGCGGGTGCAGGTACCGGATCCGCGCCTGTGGACGCCGGACGACCCCTACCTCTACGACCTCACGGTGCGGTTGGTCACGCCGGAGGGCAAGGTCGTCGACGAGGTCAAAAGCTACGGCGGTCTGCGCACGATCAGCACGGTCCGGGACCCGCAGGGCCGGCCGCGAATCGCGTTGAACGACAAGATCACTTTCCTTCACGGGCCGCTGGACCAGGGGTACTGGCCCGACGGCATCTACACCGCGCCCACCGACGATGCCCTGAGATTCGACCTCGAACGGACCAAGGCCCTCGGCATGAACTTCGTGCGCAAGCACGCGAAGGTGGAGCCGGCGCGCTGGTACTACTGGACCGACAAGCTCGGGTTGTTGGTGTGGCAGGACATGCCGTCGCTGGATGTCTCGCTCGACATTCCGGTCGGCCCGGCGCCGGAGCCCTCCCCGGCGGCGAAGGCCAACTTCGAACGTGAGCTCGTCGAGATGATCGACCAGTTGCGAAGCGTCACGTCGATCGTCGGCTGGGTGCCGTTCAACGAGGGCTGGGGCGAGTTCGACACGGCGAGGATCGCCGGTGTGGCCAAGGCTGCCGACCCGACCCGGATGGTGAACGCCAACAGCGGGGTGAACTGCTGTAAGTCGCTGCCCGACAGCAGGGCCGGCGACGTCTACGACGACCACACCTACGTCGGCCCTGGCCGCCCCGTTCTGCACGACAATCCCGCGACCCCGCACGACGAGCGCACGATGCTCGGAAACCGCCCGATTCCGCTCGAGCACCGCGTGATTGTCGACGGCGAGTACGGCGGCCTCGGGCTGGTCCCCGAGGGCAACCGCTGGCCGGGCAGACCGCAGGCGTACGAGATGACCGACAGCCGAGCGCGATTGACCGACCGCTACGTCCAGGTGAGCCGTGACCTCGAAGACGAGATCCGCAAGGGCGGCCTGTCCGGCGCCATCTACACCCAGACCACCGACGTCGAGAACGAGGTCAACGGGTTCATGACCTACGACCGCTGGCTGGTCAAGGTGTCGATGCGGACGGTCGCCGAGCGCAACCGCGCGGTCATCGCGACGGGAGCGCAGGTGAACGAACCGGTCGAGCAGCGCCGCTGAGTCACAGCGTGCGCGCGCTGACGAACTCGCGCCGGCGTCCGTCGACCGGGTCGGCGAACTCGAGGCGGTGCGCCAGAAGTTGCAGCGGTCGCGAGAAGTCGTCGGGCGCCACGTCGACCACGTCCGGATACATCGGGTCGTTGACGATCGGCAGCCCCAGCGAGGCCATGTGCACCCGCAGCTGATGGGTTCGTCCCGTGCGGGATGTCAACCGGTACAGGCCGTCGCCACGGTGGTCGATGACGGTTTCGGCGTTCGGCTCACCCGCCTCCTCGACGGCCTGTAACTGTCCGCGCCGCTTGATGATTCGGCTGCGCAGCGTGACGGGGAACGCCAGGTCCCGGTCGACGCCCGCCCTGGCCAGGTACTCCTTGCGCACCTCGCCGTCGGCGAACATCGTCTGATAGGGCCCGCGCAGGTCGCGGCGTGTCGTGAACAACAGCACGCCGGCGGTCAGCCGGTCCAGGCGATGCGCCGGGGACAACTCCGGCAGGTCCAGTTCGCGGCGCAGCCGCACCAGCGCGGTCTCCGCAACGTGGCGTCCGCGCGGCATCGTCGCGATGAAGTGCGGTTTGTCGACCACGACGATGTGGTCGTCGCGGTGCAGCACGGGGATGTCGAACGGAACCGGTATCTCTTCTCGCAGTTCGCGGTACAGGTAGACGGACGCGCCGGGCGGCAGCACCGTGCCCGCGGTCACGACATCGCCGTCGGCGGTGACCACCTCGCCCGCGAGGACCTTGGCGGCGGCCGCGTCACCGAACCGGTCGGCCAACTCGACCAGAACAGCACCGCCGCGCAGCCGCACCCGCGCCGGCCCCAGCCCGTCGCGAACAGGTAGCGGCGGCGGGCGCCGGTGTCCACGCCTGATCTGACGACTCAAGCGAGCGGAACGGGTTCGAGGATCTCGGCTCGCGCTTCCGGCGCCGCCGCCCGCAACGCGTCGGCCGACTCGTCGTCGGGTTCCTGTTGCGAGCGGATCTCCGCGTCCACCCGGGCCCGGTAGGTCTTGACCTCGCGGTCGATGTCCTCCTCGCTCCAACCCAGCACCGGCGCAACCACTTCGGCGACCTCGCGCGCACAGTCCACGCCGCGGTGCGGGTACTCGATCGAGATCCGCATCCGTCGCGCCAGGATGTCCTCGAGGTGCAGCGCGCCCTCGGCGGCCGCGGCGTACCACGCCTCGACCTTCAGATACACCGGCGCCTCGGTGATCGGATCGAGGAGATCGGGGCGGACGTCGCCGCTCTCGCGGGCCATCTGCAACACCTCGCCGATCAGCGAGCCGTACCGGTCGAGCAGGTGGCGCACCCGGTATGGATGCAGGTCGTAATGCTTTCCGACGCTTTCGGTCTGGTTGATCAGCGCGAAGTACCCGTCGGCGCCCATCAGCGGGACCTTCTCGGTGATCGACCGTGCGACGCGCGCCGGAATGTACTCGGCGGCGGCGTCGATGGCGTCCTCGGCCATCACCCGGTAAGTGGTGTACTTGCCGCCGGCGATCGCCACCAGGCCGGGGGCGGGCACCGCGACGGCGTGCTCGCGCGACAGCTTGGACGTCTCCTCGCTCTCCCCGGCCAGCAGCGGGCGCAACCCGGCGTACACGCCGTCGATGTCGTCGTGGGTGAGCGGCGTGGCGAGTACGGTGTTGACGGTCTCGAGGATGTAGTCGATGTCGGCCTTGGTGGCCGCCGGGTGCGCCAGGTCCAGGTTCCAGTCGGTGTCGGTGGTGCCGATGATCCAGTGCGTCCCCCACGGGATCACGAACAGCACCGACTTCTCGGTGCGCAGGATGATCGCCACCTCGCTGACGATCCGGTCGCGCGGCACCACGATGTGCACACCCTTCGACGCGCGCACCCGGAAACGCCCGCGCTGCTTGGACAGCGCCTGGATCTCGTCGGTCCACACGCCGGTGGCGTTCACGACGACGTGCCCGTGCACCTGGGTGAGCGCACCGTTCTCGGAGTCGCGGACCTCCACGCCGGTGACCCGGTCACCTTCGCGCAGCAGCGCGACCACCTGCGTGGACGTCCGCACCACGGCGCCGTAGTGCGCGGCCGTGCGCGCCACGGTCATGGTGTGACGCGCGTCGTCGACCACGGTGTCGTAGTACCGAATGCCGCCGATCAGCGACGAACGCTTGAGCCCGGGCGCCAGCCGCAGCGCCCCGGACTTCGTCAGATGCTTCTGCGCCGGAACCGACTTCGCACCGCCCAGCTGGTCGTAGAGGAAGATTCCCGCCGCCACGTACGGCCGCTCCCACCAGCGGTTGGTCAGCGGGAACAGGAACGGCAGCGGTTTGACCAGATGCGGCGCCAGCGTGGTCAGCGACAGTTCACGCTCGTGCAGCGCCTCGCGCACCAGCCCGAACTCCAGTTGCTCGAGGTAGCGCAGCCCGCCGTGAAACATCTTCGACGACCGGCTCGACGTGCCCGACGCGAAGTCGCGCGCCTCGACGAGCGCCACCTTCAACCCTCGCGTCGCCGCATCGAGCGCGGCGCCCGCGCCGACGACTCCCCCGCCGATGACCACGACGTCGAACTGCTCACTGCCGAGCCGCTCCCAGGCTTCCGCCCGCTGTTCGGGACCCAGAAGCGTCTGCCCGTTCGCCGGGATCGGGTCACTCACCGGAATGGCTCCTAGTTACTCGTCGGTACGTTCGCGCATCCCAGGCTACGTGGAACTAGTCCAGATCGTCGTGCGCCATCAGCCGGCGGCCCGCTTCGGTGATCGAGCCGGTCAGCGACGGATACACCGAGAACGTCTGCGCCAGATCCTCGACGTCGTTGCCGTTCTGCACCGCCAGGGCGATCGGCATGATCAGCTCCGATGCGATCGGCGCGACCACGACACCGCCGATCACCACCCCCGTTGCCGGGCGGCAGAAGATCTTGACGAAACCGCGCCGCAGGCTCGACATCTTGGCGCGCGCGTTGGTGTTGAGCGGCAGCGTGATCGTGCGCGCGGCCACCGACCCGTCGTCGATCTTCGACTGCGGCACCCCGACCGCGGCGATCTCCGGGCGGGTGAACACCGCCGCCGCGACCGTCCGCAACCGGATCGGCTCGAGACCCTCGCCCAGCACGTGATACATCGCGATGCGGCCCTGCATCGCGGCGACCGACGCCAGCAGCATCAGCCCGGTGCAGTCACCGGCGGCGTAGATGCCCGGCACCCCGGTGCGCGACACCCGGTCGACCTTCAAATACTCGCCCTTGCCCAGCTCGATGCCGACCCGCTCGAGGCCGAGGCCGCCGGTGTTGGGCACCGACCCGACCGTCATCAGCGCGTGGCTGCCCTCGACCGTGCGCCCGTCGGTCATCGTCACCAGCACACCGGAGCCGTCGCGGGTGACCGATTGGGCGCGCGCGTTCTTGACCAACGTCACACCGCGGTCGCTCAGCGCGTCCTCGAGCACCCCGGCGGCGTCGGAGTCCTCGTGCGGCAGGATCTGGTCGCGGCTGGCCACCACCGTCACCTTCACCCCGAGCTCGGTGTAGGCGTTGACGAACTCCGCGCCGGTGACGCCGGAACCGACGACGATCAGGTGCGCGGGCAGCTCCTCGAGGTCGTAGAGCTGGCGCCAGTTCAGGATGCGTTCGCCGTCGGGCTCGGCACCGGGCAGCACGCGCGGGCTGGCCCCGGTGGCGATCAGCACGACGTCGGCCTTGAGCGTGCTGACGGTGCCGTCGTGTTCGGTCACCTTGACCGTGTGGGTGGCCATCCCCGGCATGTCGTCGACCAGTTCACCGCGGCCGGAGATGAGCGTGACGCCGTCGTTGCGCAGCCGCTCGGCGATGTCGGCCGACTGCGCGGCGGCCAGTCTCTTGACGCGGTCATTGATCTTCGGCAGCGAGATCTCGGCGTCGGAGAACTCCAGCGCATACCCCAGATCGGGCGCGCGGCGCAGTTCGGTGCGCACGCCCGTGGAGGCGATGAAGGTCTTCGACGGGACGCAGTCCCACAGCACGCAGGCACCGCCGATGCCGTCGGAGTCGACGACGGTGACCTCGGCAACTTCGGGTCCGCGCGTCGCGGCGACCAGTGCCGCCTCATAGCCGGCGGGCCCGCCGCCGATGATCACGATGCGGGTTGCCACGCCCCCCAACCTAACGAAGCGGGAGGTTGATCGCCCACGCGGCGCGCGAACGCTTAGTCTTTCCTGGTGCCGCTCTACGCCGCCTACGGATCGAACATGCATCCGGAGCAGATGCTGCAGCGCGCACCTCATTCACCGATGGCAGGAACGGGCTGGCTGCACGGCTGGCGTCTCACGTTCGGCGGGGAGGACATCGGCTGGGAGGGCGCGCTCGCCACCGTCGTCGAGGATCCGACGTCGAAGGTCTTCGTGGTGCTCTACGACATGACCAAGGACGACGAGGCCAACCTCGATCGCTGGGAGGGCTCGGAGCTGGGCTTCCACAAGAAGATCCGCTGCCGGGTGCACCGCATTTCGTCGGACACCGACTTCGAGCCGGTACTCGCCTGGCTGTATGTGGTCGACGCCTGGGAGGGCGGCCTCCCGTCGGCGCGCTATCTCGGGGTGATGGCCGACGCCGCCGAAATCGCGGGCGCGCCACCGGAGTACGTGCACCATCTGCGCACCCGCCCCGCGCTCAACATCGGCCCCGGCTCGTAGCGCCGTCGCTCATTTGCGCGACAATTAGAAAGCGGCGGCCTGGTCGATGATGTTGACCAGGACCCGCACCCCCACCGCGAGCGCGCGTTCGTCGAGGTCGAAAGTCGGCTGGTGCAAATCCAATTGGGGTCCGCGGCCGGTCCACACGCCCAACCGGGCCATGGCGCCCGGCACCTCCTCCAGATACCAGGAGAAGTCCTCGCCGCCGCCGGACTGCCGGGTGTCGGCCAGCACGTCGGGGCCGATCGCCTCGATCGCGTGGGTGAGGATGCGCGTCGAGATCTCCTCGTTGACCACCGGCGGGACGCCGCGGCGGTACTGCACGGTGTGCTCGATGTGCAGCGGTGCCAGCAACGACGAAATAGCCTCCCGCACAATCGATTCGAGTGACTCCCAGGTGTCGCGGCTGGCGGTGCGGATGGTGCCGGCGAGCGTCCCGGTCTGCGGGATCGCGTTGGCGGCGACACCCGCGTTCACCGCGCCCCACACCATCACCGTGCTGTTGCGGGGATCGATGCGACGCGACAGCACACCCGGCACTCCGGTGACCAACGTGCCGAGGCCGTAGACCAGGTCACCGGTGAGGTGCGGCCGCGAGGTGTGCCCGCCCGGCGAATGCAACGTCACCTCGAGCTGATCGGCGGCCGACGTGATCGGCCCGGGCCGCATCGCGACCTTGCCGACCGCCAGCCGGGGGTCGCAGTGCAGCGCGAAGATTCGCGACACCCCGGTCAGCGCGCCCGCGGCGATCGCGTCGATCGCGCCGCCCGGCATCAACTCCTCGGCGGCCTGGAAGATCAGCCGCACTCCGACGGGAAGCTCGGGCACCGACGCCATCGCCAGCGCCGCGCCCAGCAGGATCGCGGTGTGCGCATCATGCCCGCAGGCGTGCGAGACGTTCGGCACCAGCGAGGCGTACGGCGCGCCGGTGCGGTCGGCCATCGGCAACGCGTCCATATCGGCGCGCAGCGCGATCCGCGGACCGTGCTCGGGTCCGAAGTCACAGGTCAACCCGGTGCCGCCGGGCAGCACCTTCGGGTTCAGTCCGGCATCGGCCAGCCGCGAGGCGACGAACTGCGTCGTTGCGAACTCCTGGCGCCCCAATTCCGGATGCATGTGGATGTGCCTGCGCCACGCGACGAGGTCGTCGAAGTGGGCCGAGAGCCACCGCGCTGCGGCGTGGGGCAGCACGCTCATGACGCCCGCCTCGCCTGCAGTTCCAGCACCCGCTCGCGTTGCTGCGCCGTCTCGGCCAACCGCACGACCGTGCGGGCCAACATCACCGCGCCCTCGACGACCGCCTTGTCGGCGCTGGGTCCCGCGGCGGCCTCGGCGAACGCCGGCTGGTGTACCGACGCGCCGCCCGCATCGATGCCGACGATCGGATGGATCCCCGGCATCATCTGCGTGACGTTGCCCATGTCGGTGCTGCCCAGCGGCAGCGCGGCCTCCAGGTCGGCGCCCACCGGTTCGCGCCCGACCCGGCGCATCTCCTCGCGGAACCTATCGGCCAGCCAGGTGTCCGGGGTCAGTTCGTGGTAGCTGGGTTCGGTCTCGCTGACGTCGTGGGTACAGCCGGTGGCCACCGCGCCGGCCAAGAAGCAGTCGGCCATCCGTTGTTCGAGCTCACGCAGCGAAGCCGCGTCGTTGGCCCGCATCGTGTATTGCATTTCGGCGCGCGCGGGGATGACATTGGTCGCCTGACCGCCGTCGGTGACGATGCCGTGCGCCATCTGGCCCGGCGCCATCTGCTGGCGCAGCAACCCGATGGCCACCTGCGCGACGGTGATCGCGTCGACGGCGTTGAGGCCGAGGTAGGGCGCCACCGCCGCGTGCGCTTCCCTGCCCTCGTACCGGACCGCGACCTGAGACAGCGCCAGCGACCGCGCGGCGGCGATGTCGAGCGGGCCGGGGTGCAGCATCACCGAGGCGGCGATGTCGTCGAACGTCCCGGCGTTGAGCAGCAGCACCTTCCCACCGCCGGCCTCCTCGGCTGGGGTGCCGAGCAGCACCACCGTCAACCCCAGCCGGTCGGCCACCTCCGCCAGCGCCAGGGCGGTCCCGACGGCCGAGGCCGCGATGATGTTGTGCCCGCAGGCGTGGCCGATGCCCGGCAGCGCGTCGTACTCGGCGCACACGCCGATGACGAGGTCTCCGCTGCCGTAGTCGGCGCGAAACGCCGTCTCGAGCCCTGCCGGCGCCGGCGTCACCGAGAATCCGTACTCGGCGACCAGCGCCTGCGTCTTGGCGGCGCTGCGGTGTTCGGCGAACGCGAGTTCGGGCTCGGCGTGAATGGAGTGCGAGAGTTCGACCAGGTCGTCACGGCGTCGGCGCACGGCGTCCTCGACGACGTCCGACGCGGTGAGTACTGGCATCTTGGCAGTATCTCACTGCGGACCGGTGCGGGTTTCGACAGCTAAGCTCGCCCACTGTGACCGATGCGCAGGCACTGGCCGTCGAGGCGGCGGCCGCTCTGGGTGAGCGCACCGGCGTCGACCGCCACGATGTCGTCCTCGTGCTGGGTTCGGGTTGGGCACCGGCGGTGCAACGGCTGGGCGACCCGGTCGCGGTGGTGCCGGTCGCAGAGCTGCCGGGGTTCACGCCACCGGCCGCGGAAGGCCACGGCGGCCAGGTGTTGTCGATGCGTATCGCCGATCACCGGGTGCTGGTGTTCGTCGGCCGCATCCATCCCTATGAGGGGCACGACCTGCGCCACATCGTGCATCCGGTGCGCACCGCCTGCGCGGGCGGCGTGCACACGGTCGTGTTGACCAACGCGGCCGGCGGGCTGCGTGCGGACTTCGCGGTCGGTCAGCCGGTCCTCATCAGCGACCACCTCAACCTCACCGGGCGCTCACCGCTGGTGGGTCCGCGTTTCGTGAACATGGTCGACGCCTATGCACCGCGGCTGCGCGACCTGGCCAGGGAGATCGACCCTTCGCTCGCCGACGGTGTCTACGCCGGGCTGCCCGGCCCGCAATACGAGACACCCGCCGAGATCCGGATGCTGCGCACACTGGGCGCCGACCTCGTCGGCATGTCGACCGTGCACGAGACCATCGCCGCGCGCGAGGCCGGCGCCGAGGTGCTGGGGGTGTCGCTGGTGACCAACCTCGCGGCGGGGATGACCGGGCAGCCGCTGAACCACGAAGAGGTGCTGGAGGCCGGCCGTCAATCGGCGACGCGAATGGGAGCCCTGCTCGCGGCGGTGATCGCCCGGCTCTGAGATCCGGGCCGCTCAAAGCTGGAATATGCCGCCGTGAAATTGGGCACACTACGCCCATGACTGCGTCGCCGGCCATAACTACTGCGCAGGAGTGGATCTCCCACGACCCGGATCCCGAGACCGCCGCCGAGCTCTCGAGGTGTTCCGACGAAGAGCTCGAACAGCGCTTCGCCCACCCGTTGACGTTCGGCACCGCGGGCCTGCGGGGGCCGCTGCGCGGGGGACCCAGCGGGATGAACCTCGCCGTCGTGCTGCGCGCCAGTTGGGCGGTGGCCAAGGTGCTCAAGGACCGCGGGCTTGCCGGCCAGGATGTGATCGTCGGTCGCGACGCCCGGCACGGATCCGACGATTTCGCCCTGGCCGCCGCCGAAGTGCTTGCTGCACAGGGCTTTCCCGTCACATTGTTCTTCACCGCCGTGCCCACCCCGACCCTCGCGTTCGCCGTGCGCCATCGCCCCGCGGCCGCGGGCATCCAGATCACCGCCTCGCACAATCCGCCGTCCGACAACGGCTTCAAGGTGTTCTTCGGCGGCGGCCTTCCGATCGTCTCTCCGACCGACCGCGAGATCGAGGCGGCCATGGCCGAGGCGCCGCACGCCGACGAGATTCCGCGTCAGGCCGTCACTCCCGGCGGCGTCGACGAAGTGCAGCGCTACGTCGAACGCGCCGCGAACGTCCGGCACACCCATGGTTCGGTGCGCATCGCGGTCACTCCCCTGCACGGCGTGGGTGGCGAGTTCGCGCTCGACGCGTTCGTGCGCGCCGGGCTGAGGGATGTGCACATCGTCGACGACCAGTTCGCGCCGGACCCCGACTTCCCCACGGTGACCACCGCGAATCCGGAGGAGCCCGAGGCGGTCGAAGCGGTGCTGAAACTGGCGGCCGATGTCGACGCCGAGGTCGCCATCGCGCTGGATCCAGACGCCGACCGATGTGCGGTCGGCGTTCCCACACCCGACGGGTGGCGGATGCTCTCCGGCGACGAAACCGGTTGGCTCCTCGGCGATTACATCCTCTCGCAGATCGAGCCGGGACCGGTGATGGAGACCACGGTCGTCGCCAGCACCCTGGTGTCGTCGCGCATGCTCTCGGCGATCGCGCGTGAGCACGGCGCCCGGCACGTCGAGACGCCCACCGGCTTCAAGTGGTTGGTGCGGGCCGATGAGGACCTTCCCGGTTGCACGCTGGTGTACGCCTACGAGGAGGCGATCGGGCATTGCGTCGACCCCTCCGCCGTCCGGGACAAGGACGGCATCAGCGCCGCGGTGTTGGTCTGCGACCTGATCGCCGCGTTGCGCGACCGCGGGCACACGCTGCTCGACGCGCTCGACGACCTGGCTCGCCGTCATGGGGTGCACGCCACGACCGCGGTGTCGCGACCGGTCGAGGATTCCCACGAGGCGGCCGCGGTGATGAAGCGGCTTCGCGAGACCCCGCCCGATCGCCTCGCCGGCTACGACGTCACCGTCACCGACCTGTTGCACGACGACGGCACCGACGCGCTGATCATGACCGGCGGCGACGACGACGTCTCGATCCGCGTCGTCGTCCGTCCTTCTGGGACCGAACCAAAGGTGAAGTCCTACATCGAGGTTCGCTGCAGCCAGGTGACCGATCTGGCCGCGGCACGGGAACGCGCACGCGGCGTGCAGGAGGACTTGCGGGAGGTCGCCGCGCGCCTCTAGCGCGGGCCGAACTGGCGGTCTCCGGCGTCGCCGAGACCCGGCACGATGTAGGCGACGTCGTTGAGTCCCTCATCGATGGTCGCGGTGACCAGCCGGACGTTCGGGGCCGCTTTCTCCAGTGCGGCAAGGCCTTCCGGCGCGACCACTACGCAGATCGCCGTGATGTCCACGGCGTTGCGGGAATACAGCAGCTCGACGGTGTGCACCATCGAGCCACCCGTCGCGAGCATCGGGTCGAGCACGATCACCGGCTGCGTGCTCAAGTCTTCGGGCAGCGACTCCAGATACGGAGTGGGCTGATGGGTTTCCTCGTTGCGCGCGACACCGACGAAGCCGACCCGCGCCTCGGGGATCAGCGCGTGCGCCTGGTCCACCATCCCGAGGCCGGCGCGTAGGACGGGAACGAGCAGAGGAGGATTGGCCAGTCGGCATCCGGTCGTCTCGGTGAGCGGGGTGCGCACCGGGACGGTTGCGACGGCGGCGTCGCGGGTGGCCTCGTAGACCAGCATCAGCGTGAGATCGCGCAGTGCGGCCCGGAACGCGGCGTTGTTGGTCTTCTCGTCGCGCAGTGTGGTCAGTCGCGCGGCCGCCAACGGGTGATCGACCACGCGCACATCCATGGGCCGACCATAGCGGGAACCGGGGTCCGTCGCGGTGCGTCCTATCCACATGCACACCGACACCGACGCCGTCCGAACCCTGGCCGCGACCACCTCCGCGCATGCCGACCACCTGGCCGCCATCGCCGCGAAACTGGCCGCGGTCCCGACCACCGCGGCCGCGTTCGGCCCGGCGGGTCAGCCGTTCCTCGCGGCGCTGGCCGACGCCGCCGCGGACGGAGCCCGCAAGGCGGCCGCGTTGCGCGACATCGCCTCCGCCACGGGTGACACCGCATATCGCACGGCGCTCGCCTACGACGACGCCGACGACCGCGCGGGCGCGCGAATCCTCGGCCTGTAGGCGATGCCGAGCGCGTTGGTCGCCGGGCTGACGGCGCCGCTGCGGGAACTCGAGTCGCTGGTCGGTCCCGGCACGGGAGCCGAGTTGGCGAGCGCCCTGCGCGACGTACACGACGCGCTGCGCGAGGTGTCGGCGGCGACCGGACACGCGTGGAGTCGAGCGGCCGCGCACTGGACGGGTTCGGGCGCCGACGCGGCGGCGGGTGCGTTCTCCGCGGCCGTCGCGCAGACCGACGAACTCGCCGAGCGGGTGGGTCGGCTCGGCGCGGCGGCCGAGTCGGCGGGCGCGGCGGTGGCGCGGGCTCGCGAACGCCTGCGCGACATCGTGGACGCGTTCGAGGCGCGGGCGGCCGCGTTGGAGCCGCACCTCGACTCCCCGGCAGCGACGGAGGAACTGGTCGCCGAGGCGCGCCGATCGCTCGCCGAGGCGATGGCCGTCGTCGACGAACTGCGGGCCGAGCTGGACGGGCACGCCGCGGGGCTGCCCGGCGCAGCGTCGGCTCCCGCATCAGTGGCCCCCGCCACCGCGCCAACGGCGCCGGCCGGCTTCTCGGCGCCGTCGGGGTTCGGCGGTGGTCCGAGCGCGGGTGGGCTCGGTTCGACGGCCGGCGGGCTCGGTTCGGGTGCCAGTGGGTTCGGCTCCCTGGTGCGCGACGTCGCCGAGATGGCCCGCCCGGAGCCTTCCGACGCGGCGACGTTCGGCGACGGGGTCGCGGTACGCCTACCGGACGGCAGCGCGGCGACCGCCCCGAACGCCGTGGCCGCGAGTGCCGTCCGATACGCCCTGACCCAGCTGGGGGTGCCGTACGACTGGGGCGGCACCACGCCCGGCGTCGGCCTCGATTGCAGCGGCCTGACCCAGTGGGCCTATTCGGAAGCCGGGTTGACGCTTCCGCGGCTGGCCCAGGAGCAGGATGTCGGCACGCCGGTCGCGGCGGGCGATCTGCGCCCGGGCGACCTCGCGGTGTGGGACGGCCACGTCGCGATGATCGTCGGAAACGGCCAGATGATCGAGGCCGGCGACCCGGTGCAGCTCTCGCCGATCCGGTCCACCAACGCCGGGCAGGGCTTCCAGGGCTTCTGGCGTCCGACGGCTTAGACCACTTGCCGGCTACTCGATTTCGAGGTCCGCGCCGGCGCCGTAAATGCCGAGCAGGTCGCGGGCCGAGACGATGCCGACCAGTTCTCCGTCACGCTCCACGAGGACGTGGCGGATGTAGCGGTCCATCATCTGGTTCGCCACCTCGTTGACGGTGGCTTCGGCGTCGCACCACACCAACTTCGTGCTCGCCATCTCGAGGGCGGGCAGCGACAGATCCTTACCGGCGGCGACGGCTCGCACGATGTCCCGCTCCGAAACCAGTGCGGTAGGCCGTGCGTCGTCGCCGACCGCGATCGCGCCGACCTCACGGCTGATGATGGCATCGGCGGCCTCGGCGATCGTGGCGTCAGCCGGCACCCGCGCCACGGGGTCTCCGATGACATCGGAGACCGGCGTCGATCCCGGGGAGGGAGAGCTTTCGGTCATGCCGCCATGTTGCCATCCGGACTCCCACGAACGTCACGACGCGGTGAGAACGACCTTCAAGGCGCCCGTTTCCCCGGCGTTGCTGAACACGTCGTACGCGGCCTCGAACTCATCCAGCCTGAACCTGTGGGTGACCATCGCAGAAGTGTCGAGGCGGTGGTTGGCGACCAGACCGATCAAGGTAGGTGTCGAGTACGTGTCGACCAACCCGGTGGTGATGGTCAGGTTCTTGATCCAGATGTCCTCCAGATGCAACGTCGCCGGGGCTCCGTGAACGCCGATGTTGGCGACGTGACCGCCGGCGCGCACCAGCCGCACAACCAATTCGAAGGTTTCGGGGACGCCGACGGCCTCCATGGTGACATCCGCCCCGAGACCACCCGTCATCTCGGCTATCACCGCCTGCGGGTCGTCGCGACCGTTGTTGACCACCACGTCGGCGCCGAACTTGCGGGCGGCTTCGAGCCGGGAATCAGCCATGTCGATCGCGACGATGTGGCTGGGGCTGTACAGCTTCGCCGTGAGGATCGCGGCCAAGCCGATCGGCCCCGCGCCGACGATCGCCACCACGTCGCCGGGACGCACCCGACCGTTGAGCACACCCACCTCATACGAGGTCGGCAGGATGTCGGCAAGCACGATCATCTGCTCGTCGCTGACGCCGTCGGGGACCCTGTGCGTCGAGTTGTCGGCGTAGGGCACTCGCACGAATTCCGCTTGGGTTCCATCGACTAAGTGGCCCAGGATCCACCCGCCGCCGTTGAGGCACTGCCCGTATGCGGCGTCGCGGCAGTATCGGCAGCTGCCGCAAGCGGTGACGCACGAGACCAACACCCGGTCGCCGACAGCGACGCGCTGCACCGCCGCGCCGACCTCGACCACCGTGCCGACGGCCTCGTGCCCCAGGATGCGTCCGGGCGTCACCGCAGGCACGTCGCCCTTGAGGATGTGCAGATCCGTACCGCAGATCGTCACGGTGTCCACCCGCACAACAGCGTCGGTGGGCGACGCTATGGCCGCGTCCGGCACCTCGGTCCAGGACCGACGCCCCGGCCCGTCGTACACCAAGGCCTTCATGTGTCTCTCCTCGCTTGTAGGTCGACATCGTGGGATGGGTAATGCCTTGACGATGCCGACACAGGCCAAACGCCGTGGTTGATTTCTGGACGACGATGCTGCCCGCGGCGATCGCGATCGCGCTGAGTCCGACCGGGATCATGAACGCTCGCCGCGACTGCGAACGATGCCGCTATGAGCAGGACGGTCATCGTGGGGGCGCCGTCGGGACGACGCGCAGGGCCAGAAGGCCCAGCGCGAGCACCGACACCAGGGGTGTGAGGAAAAGAAGCACGGCCCACGCGAGCCCTACGGGCTCACCGCTGAGGGCCTTGACAAGCGTGAACACCGCGACCACCCAACTCACCGCGCCGGCGATCACCGACACCGATAAGGACACCCCGAGCGCCCGGGCGAAACCATAGTGCCGGTAACCGGTCGCCGTGAGCAGCGCCGCCGTCGGCACGATGATGATCAGGGCGCCCAACCACGGCGCAGTGGCGCCGATTCGTAACCCCGGAACCAAGACCAATGCCGCCACCACGGCTGCACCCGCGTTGCCCAGCACCGCGACGCCGCGGCCGTTCCTCGCCGGCATGGACATGATTGTGCCGGAATCGGACGCGATCCGTTGTCACAAGCTGGGCGCACGTCCCAGCGGGCGGAGTGGCTATTGTGTGCCGCATGGCTGCTGACATCGTGCCGATCCGGCTCGGCTTGACCAAGGGCGACCTGTACACGTTATGGGCTCCACGCTGGCGTGATGGCGGCGACGAGTGGGAGGCGTTCCTCGGCAAGGACGAGGATCTCTACGTGTTCGAGTCGGTCGCCGACCTGGTCGCGTTCGTCAGGACCAACAAGGACAACGACCTGACCGACCACCCGGCGTGGGAGAAGCTCACAGAGGCCAATGCGCACCGGCTGGACCCGGCCGAAGAGCACCAGTACGACGTCATCGGCGTGCCGGAGATCGTCGCGGAGAAGGTCAGCGAGGATCGGGTGGACCAGTTGCGCCGCACGCTCGTCGTCGTCTCGTCGCTTGGCTCGGTGTGCGAACTCCCAGTCGTCACAAGGTTTTTCAACGGCAATCCGGTGCTGAGCACGCTCGGCGGCGGGATCGACGCCTTCTCCGGTCGCAGCGGACGCAAACGGTGGGGTGAGATCGAAGCGGTCGTCGCCCGCTCCTGGGACAACGTCGTCGACGCGCTCGACGAGCTGGTCACCACTCCGAGCGTCGACACCGCCGCCTCGGAGAAGGCCGAAGCCGAATTGGCCGAACCGGCGCCGGAGCCCGACGAGGACGAGGTCCTCGACGAGGTCGACACGTCCGACGAGACCGAGGACGAGGACGCCGGCGAGGAGGAGTCCGACGCCCTGACCGCACAGGCGCAGAGCCAGGTCCTGGGCGGCGACGAGGACTTCTGGCTCAAGGTCGGCATCGATCCGGTGCGGTTGATGACGAGCGCGGGCACCTACTACACGCTGCGCTGCTACCTCGACGACCAGCCGGTCTTCCTCGGCCGCAACGGCCGCATCAGCGTCTTCGGCTCGGAGCGTGCCCTGGCGCGCTATCTCGCCGACGAACACGACCATGACCTGTCCGGTTTGGCCACCTACGACGACATCCGCACGGCCGCCACCGACGGCTCGCTGCAGGTCGAGGTCACCGAGGACAACGTCTACGTGCTCACCGGCATCGTCGACGACCTCGCCGACGGACCGGACGCACTGGACCGCGACCAGCTCGACCTCGCCGTCGAACTGCTCCGCGACGTCGGCGACTACTCCGAGGACACGACCGTCGATCAGGCCCTCGATCCGGACCAGCCGCTCGGCAGGCTGGTCGCGCACGTCCTGGAACCGGACACGGTCCGCGCGCCGAGCCCGCCGTACGCCAAGGCCGTCACACAGTGGGAGGCGCTGGAGGCGTTCGTAGAGTCGCGGCTGCGCCAGGAATAGCGGTCACTCGTCGACCGCGAGCGACCACGAACTGTCACGCGTACGCGGCGTGTCCGCGCGCAAACACCGTCACTCGCGCAGAAATGGGACTCAGCCGATCAGGACGGCGTAGCGCGGCTTGATGACGTCGTCGATGATCGCCAAGCGCTCGTCGAACGAGATGAACGCCGACTTCATCGCGTTGATCGTGAACCGCTGCAGATCGCTCCAGCCGTAGCCGAACGCCTCGACGAGGCGCAGCATCTCCTGGCTCATCGTGGTGTCGCTCATCAACCGGTTGTCGGTGTTGACGGTGACGCGGAACCGCAGCCGCGCCAGCAGGTCGAACGGGTGCTCGGCGATGCTCGCGACGGCGCCGGTCTGCACGTTCGACGACGGGCACAGCTCGAACGGGATCCGCTTGTCACGCAGCAGCGCCGCCAGCCGTCCCAGCTGCGCGCTGCCGTCGGGTGCGACGGTGATGTCGTCGACGATGCGCACCCCGTGGCCGAGCCGGTCGGCACCGCAGTACGCGATCGCCTCGTGGATCGACGGCAGGCCGAACGCCTCCCCCGCGTGAATCGTGAAGTGCGCGTTGTTGCTTCGCATGTACTCGAACGCGTCGAGATGCCGGGTCGGCGGGTAGCCGGCCTCCGCGCCCGCGATGTCGAAGCCGACGACGCCCTTGTCGCGGAACCGGATCGCGAGTTCGGCGATCTCGCGTGAGCGCGCCGCATGCCGCATGGCGGTCACCAGGCAGCGCACGGTGATCGTGCGCCCTTCGGCGCTGGCCGCCTTCTCCCCGTCGGTGAACCCGGCCATCACCGCGTCGACGACGGCGTCCAGCGACAGCCCGCCGTCGATGTGCAGTTCGGGCGCGAACCGGATCTCGGCGTAGACCACGTTGTCGTCGGCGAGGTCCTCGACGCATTCGTAGGCGACGCGGTGCAGGGCCTCGGGGGTCTGCATGACGCCGACGGTGTGGGCGAAGGGCTCCAGGTACCGCACCAGCGACCCGCTGTGCGCGGCGGTGCGGAAGAACGTTGTCAGCTCGTCGACGTCGGTCGCCGGCAGATCGTCGTAACCAGTCGCCTCGGCCAGCTCGAGGACCGTCGACGGGCGCAGCCCGCCGTCCAGGTGGTCGTGCAGCAGCGCCTTGGGCGCTTGCCTGATCGAGTCCAGATTCAGCGGCGTCGTCATGTCGCTCTCCGGTCAGTCTCCGCTCGTGATTCGGTCGATGATCAGCGGACGCGACGGTGGTGCGGCGTCACCCACGGCCCAGTTGCCGTCGAGTTCGGCGATCGCCCCCTCGAATCGGTCGGGGGTCTCGGTGTAGAGCGTGAACAGCGGCTCGCCTGCGCTCACCGGGTCGCCCACCCGCCGGTGGATGTGGAGTCCGGCACCGGGCTGGACCCGCTCACCTGGAGCGGAACGTCCCGCTCCGAGCCGCCACACCGCCATACCCACCGCCATCGCGTCGATGCTCTCCATCCTGCCATCGCGCGGCGCGGTGATGGTCTCGGCGTGCGGGCCGACCGGCAGCTCCGCGGTCGGATCGCCGCCCTGCGCCGCGACGAGTTCGCGGAACCGGTCCATCGCCGAGCCGTCCTGCAGCGTCTGGGCCGGGTCGACGCCGTCGAGTCCCGCGGCGTCGAGCATCTCGGCGGCCAGCGTCAGCGTCAGTTCCACCACGTCGGGCGGACCGCCTCCGGCGAGCACTTCCAGCGATTCGGCCACCTCCACGGCGTTGCCGACCGCGCGACCCAACGGCGTGGACATGTCGGTCAACACGGCCCTGGTGGTCAGGCCGTGCGCGGTGCCCAGTTCGACCATCGTGCGGGCGAGCTCGCGCGATTCGCGTTCGGTCTTCAGGAACGCACCCGAACCGACCTTGGTGTCGAGCACCAGCGCCCGGGCCCCCTCGGCAATCTTCTTGCTCATCACCGAACTCGCGATCAGCGGCAGCGACTCGGTGGTGGCGGTGATGTCGCGCAGCGCGTAGATCTTCCGGTCGGCGGGGGCCAGCTCGCCCGCGGCGAAGATCGCCGCCCCCAGGTCGCAAAGCTGTTGGCGGATCTGGTGTTTGGAGATCTCGGCGGTGAACCCTGGGATCGATTCGAGCTTGTCGAGCGTGCCGCCGGTGTGGCCGAGGCCGCGGCCGGCGGCCTGCGGTACCGCACCGCCGCAGGCCATCACGACGGGCACCAGCGGAATGGTGATCTTGTCGCCCACCCCGCCGGTGGAATGCTTGTCCACCAACGCCAGTGGCTTTCCATCCCGGCGAAGATCTGTAAAGTCCAGCCGCTCGCCGGAGTCCACCATCGCGGCCGTCCACCTGGCGATCTCGGCCGGGGTCATACCGCGCAGGAAGATCGCCATCAACAGCGCCGACATCTGCTCGTCGGCCACCCGGCCGTGGGTGTACGCGTCGATCACCCAGTCGATCGCCGCGTCGGAGAGCACCCCGCCGTCGCGCTTCACCCGGATCACCGTCGGTGCGTCAAATGTGAACTGCGTCACGGACTTTCCTTGCCGGGGAGTCGGTCGCGCCGGGCCAGGTCGGCAGGGCCGAACGCGTCGGGCAACAGATCGGCGAGCGGTCGCGGCCCCTGCGGATGGTCGATGAGCATCTGCGGCCCGCCGTGTTCGAGCAGCACCTGACGGCACCGGCCGCACGGCATGAGTAACTCGCCGGCGGCGTCGACACACGACAGCGCGATGAGGCGTCCGCCGCCGCCCGAGTGCAGGTTGCAGACCACTGCGCACTCGGCACAGAGACCTAGGCCATATGAGACATTTTCCACATTGCATCCGGCCACCACGCGCCCGTCGTCGACCAATCCCGCCGCCCCGACCGGGAAGCCCGAGTACGGCGCATAGGCGGCCGCCGACACTTCAGTTGCCTTCTGTCGCAACGTATTCCAGTCGATCTCCGACATCGTGTCACCCTCGCCAGGCCGGTTCTGAATGCATTCCGCTGCCCCCTCCGCGAAGCCGGGAAACGGAATAGGTAACCCTAACTTCGGCGTTCTTGAAGACATCGACGGCTAAACCGTAGTTCGTTTAGCAGTACAACTGGGTTTAGAGTCGCCCCGAGGTTTGGGTGAAGTGCGCGAACCGGACCAACCGCCAGGAAGCCACACCTGCCGCACCGGTGCAGCTCCGGAGCCCAATCGTCCACCGAAGGCGTTGGAGGCCAGATGAGTACTGCGATACCAGAGAGCCCCGCTGCTCCTCGATCGCGACCGCGCAGGCGAACCCTCTACCGCGGCGATCCTGCGATGTGGTCGTGGGTGCTGCACCGCATCACCGGTGCGACGATCTTCTTCTTCCTGTTCGTCCACGTGCTCGACACCGCGCTGGTCCGGGTCAGCCCGCAGGCCTACAACGAGGTCATCGAGACCTACAAGACCCCGCTGATCGGATTGATGGAGATCGGCCTGGTGGTCGCGGTGCTGTATCACGCGCTCAACGGCATCCGGGTCATCCTCATCGACTTCTGGCAGCACGGCGCGCGCTACCAGCGGGTCATGCTGTGGATCGTGGTCGCCGTGTTCCTGGCGGTGTTCATCCCGTCGCTCGGCATCATCGGCATGCACATGGCGGAGCGGTTCCTGTGAGCGCGCCGGCAGGCGGGCCGTCGGGAGCCTGGACGCCGCACCACCGCGAGGGCCGCATCGCCCCGGTGATGGAAAAGGAGCACGACCGGCCGGCCGGCCTGGACCACCCCCGGGCGCCGCGACGGCCGCGCGGCATCCCCTACTTCGAGAAGTACGCCTGGCTGTTCATGCGGTTCTCGGGCGTGGCGCTGGTGTTTCTCGCGCTGGGCCACCTGTTCGTCATGCTGATGTGGGAGGACGGCGTCTACCGGATCGACTTCAACTACGTCGCCCAGCGCTGGGCGTCGCCGTTCTGGCAGATCTGGGACATGGCGCTGCTGTGGCTGGCCCAGCTGCACGGGGCCAACGGCCTCCGGACCATCATCGGCGATTACGCACGCAAGAACACCACGAAATTCTGGCTGAACTCGGTGCTGCTGCTGGCGACCGGATTCACGCTGGTGCTGGGCAGCTACGTGCTGGTCACCTTCGACGCGAACATCTCGTAAGCGGGAGCTTTACATGATTCAGGAACATCGCTACGACGTCGTCATCATCGGCGCGGGCGGCGCGGGCATGCGCGCGGCCGTGGAGGCGGGTCCGCGGGCCCGCACCGCCGTGCTGACGAAGGTGTACCCGACGCGCAGCCACACCGGCGCGGCGCAGGGCGGCATGTGCGCCGCGTTGGCCAACGTCGAAGAGGACAACTGGGAGTGGCACACCTTCGACACCGTCAAGGGCGGCGACTACCTCGCCGACCAGGACGCCGTCGAGATCATGTGCAAGGAAGCCATCGACGCGGTGCTCGACCTCGAGAAGATGGGGATGCCGTTCAACCGCACCCCCGAGGGCCGCATCGACCAGCGCCGCTTCGGCGGGCACACCCGCGACCACGGCAAGGCGCCGGTGCGCCGGGCCTGTTATGCCGCCGACCGCACCGGCCACATGATCCTGCAGACGCTCTACCAGAACTGCGTCAAGCACGACGTCGAGTTCTTCAACGAGTTCTACGCGCTGGACATCACGCTGACCGAGACCGCGGGCGGGCCGGTGGCCACCGGCGTGGTCGCCTATGAGTTGGCGACCGGTGACATCCACGTCTTCCACGCCAAGGCCGTCGTGTTCGCCACCGGCGGGTCGGGCCGGATGTACAAGACCACCTCCAACGCGCACACCTTGACCGGTGACGGTCTGGGCATCGTCTTCCGCAAGGGACTCCCCCTGGAGGACATGGAGTTTCACCAGTTCCACCCGACGGGCCTCGCCGGCCTGGGCATCCTGATCTCCGAGGCGGTGCGCGGCGAGGGCGGCCGGCTGTTGAACGGTGAGGGCGAGCGCTTCATGGAGCGCTACGCGCCGACGATCGTCGACCTGGCGCCGCGCGACATCGTCGCCCGTTCGATGGTGCTCGAGGTGCTCGAGGGTCGCGGCGCGGGGCCGAACAAGGATTACGTCTACATCGACGTGCGCCACCTGGGCGAGGACGTCTTGGAATCCAAGCTGCCCGACATCACCGAGTTCGCCCGTACGTATCTCGGCGTCGACCCGGTCAAGGAGCTGGTGCCGGTCTACCCGACGTGTCACTACGTCATGGGCGGCATCCCGACGACGGTCAACGGCCAGGTGCTGCGCGACAACACGACGGTCATCCCCGGCTTGTACGCCGCGGGTGAATGCGCGTGCGTGTCCGTCCACGGCGCCAACCGGCTGGGCACCAACTCGCTGTTGGACATCAACGTGTTCGGCCGTCGGGCGGGTATCGCCGCGGCGAACTTCGCGCTCGGCCACGACTTCGTGCCCCTGCCGGAGAACCCGGCGGGCATGGTCGTCGACTGGGTCGGGCGCGTTCTCTCCGAGCACGGCAACGAGCGCGTCGCCGACATCCGCGGCGCCCTGCAGCAGTCGATGGACAACAACGCCGCGGTGTTCCGCACCGAGGAGACGCTCAAGCAGGCGCTCACCGACATCCACGCGCTCAAGGAGCGGTACTCGCGAATCACGGTGCACGACAAGGGCAAGCGCTACAACAGCGATCTGCTCGAGGCCATTGAGCTCGGCTTCCTGCTCGAGCTCGCCGAGGTCACCGTGGTCGGGGCGTTGAACCGCAAGGAGTCTCGCGGCGGGCACGCCCGCGAGGACTACCCGAACCGCGACGACACCAACTACATGCGCCACACCATGGCCTACAAGGAGGGCACGGACCTTCTGTCCGACATCCGCCTGGACTACAAGCCCGTGGTCCAGACGCGCTATGAGCCGATGGAACGGAAGTACTGATCAAAATGACCCTAGCGCCTGAGGTCGATACCAAGGATCCCGAACTGCCGCCCGTGCCCGAGGGCGCGGTGATGGTGACGCTGAAGATCGCCCGCTTCAATCCCGAGCAGCCCGACGCGTACGCCGATTCGGGTGGCTGGCAGAGCTTCCGGGTTCCGAGCCTGCCCACCGACCGGTTGCTCAACCTGCTGCACTACGTGAAGTGGTATCTGGACGGCACGTTGACGTTCCGGCGGTCGTGCGCGCACGGCGTGTGCGGTTCGGACGCGATGCGGATCAACGGCGTCAACCGGCTGGCGTGCAAGGTGCTGATGCGCGACATGCTGCCGAAGAACCCCAAGAAGCAGCTGACCATCACCATCGAGCCGATCCGCGGGCTGCCCGTGGAGAAGGACCTCGTGGTGGACATGGAGCCGTTCTTCGACGCGTACCGCGCGATCAAGCCGTACCTCGTCACGAGCGGCAACCCGCCTACGCGCGAACGCATCCAGAGCCAGACCGACCGCGCGCGCTACGACGACACCACCAAGTGCATCTTGTGCGCGTGCTGCACGACGAGCTGCCCGATCTACTGGAGCGAGGGGTCGTACTTCGGTCCCGCCGCGATCGTCAACGCACACCGGTTCATCTTCGACAGCCGCGATGAGGCCGCCGCCGAACGACTCGACATCCTCAACGAGGTCGACGGCGTGTGGCGCTGCCGCACGACGTTCAACTGCACCGAGTCCTGCCCGCGCGGTATCCAGGTGACGCAGGCCATCCAGGAGGTCAAGCGCGCGCTGATGTTCGCGCGCTAAGAGTCTGGTTTGGGTGCGCTACCGATCGCTCGACGACTGGTAGCGCACCGAAATCGCGAGTTGTCACACATCCGGCGGCCGTCTCGTCTATTGGGTATGACCGAAAACGCACAGAAAACCCGTATCGAACCCCTGCCCCCGCAACGCGCGACGCTGCTCACCAAGCTCCTGTACCGGGTCGCCAAGCGTCGGTTCGGCGAGGTTCCCGAACCCTTCGCCGTGGCAGCGCACCACCCGCGGTTGATGCTCGCCAACGTCGTGCACGAGGGCATGCTGCAGTCCGGGTCGAAGAAGCTGCCCACCAGCGTCCGCGAGCTCGCGGTGTTCTGGGCCGCACGTACGGTCGGATGCTCGTGGTGCGTGGACTTCGGCGCGATGCTGCAACGCCTCGACGGCCTCGACGTCGACCGCCTCAAGCACATCGACGAGTACGCGACATCGCCGTTGTTCTCCGACGACGAGCGCGCCGCGATCGCCTACGCCGACGCGATGACCGGTGATCCGCACACCATCACCGACGAACAGGTCGACGACCTTCGCCAGCGGTTCGGCGACGACGGTGTCATCGAGCTGACGTATCAGATCGGCGTGGAGAACATGCGCGCCCGGATGTACTCGGCGCTGGGCATCACCGAGCAGGGCTTCGGCTCCGGCGACTCGTGCCGGGTTCCGTGGGCTACCGACGAGCCTTCAGCGGCGAACCAGTGAACTTGTCCGGGTTGGCGATGTCCCAGATCGCGCAGACCTTGCCGTCGCGCACAGTCATCGCGGTGACCCGCGGCATCACCTCCGGATAGCCATCGCCGGCCGGTGAGCCGAGGAGGTAGCTGCCCAGCTGACCGTTGACGTTCGCCAGCTGGCTCGACGACAGGAACCCCGGGCCGTACCGACGGACCAAGCCGAACAGGAAGCGGGCCACCTTCTCTGGTCCGTGGATGACGCGCGGTGCCGTCGGCGCCCGGCGGTTCGAGTCACCGGTGAAGGTGACGTCCGGATGCAGCAGTGCCACAACGGCTTCCATGTCTCCCGACGCGAGTGCCGCCATCAGCGCCCCCGCGACTTCGTTGTGTGCGTCGTCGGGCACCGGCGGCGGCGCATCCGCGACGGCCCGCCGCGCGCGGGAGGCCAATTGGCGCGCCGCCGCCTCGCTGATCCCCAGTACCGCGGCGACCTCGCCGAACGGCACCGAAAACCCGTCGTGCAGCACGAACGCCACCCGCTGGTCCGGGTTGAGCCGCTCGAGCACCACCATCGCGGCGAACCGGGCATCTTCGCCCGCGACCACCGCGGCCAACGGGTCGTCGCTGTCCAGGGGAACGACAACCGGTTCCGGAAGCCATTCGCCCACATAGGTTTCGCGCCGGTGCGCGGCCGAACGGAGCCGGTCCAGTGCCAACCGGCTGACCACCGTCGTCAGCCAGGCCCGCAGATCGGTGATCGCGTCGGAACCCGAGCGCTCCCAGCGCAGCCAGGCATCTTGCACGATGTCCTCCGCGTCGGCCATCGTGCCCGTGAGCCGGTAGGCGACGGACAGCAGGTGGGGCCGCAGTTCCTCGAACTCGTCAACCCGCGTGCTGGCGGTCATGGGTTCGAGGCTACTCCTCTATCGCTTGGCGAATACCGTTCGGTGCCATTCCTTTTCGGCCACGCCGGTGATGTCGCTCATCACGTGCTTGACCGTCAGGTACTCCTCGAGCGAATAGTCGCTCATATCCTTGCCGAAACCAGACGCGCCGACCCCGCCGTGCGGCATCTCGCTGATGATCGGGATGTGGTCGTTGATCCACACACAACCGGCCTTGATCTCCCGCGACGCCCGCTGCGCCCGATAAACGTCGCGCGTCCACGCCGACGCCGCCAGCCCGTAATCGGTGTCATTCGCCTGCCGCAGCGCGTCGTCGTCGTCGGTGAACGACCGCACCGTCAGCACCGGCCCGAAGATCTCGTCGCGGTACACCTCCGACTGCTCGTCGACGTCGGCGATCACCGTCGGCAGGTAGAACGACCCCGGCCGGTCTGGGGCCGACCCGCCGCAGACGATGCGCCCGCCCTGGCCCGGCGCCCGCTCGACCATGCCCGCCACCTTCGCCCGGTGCGCCATGGAGATCAGCGGGCCGATGTCGGTGTTCGGGTCCTGCGGATCGCCGACGACGACCTTCGAGAACACCTCGGCGACGCCTGCGACGAAGTCGTCGTAGAGATCGCGCGCGACGATCGCCCGAGTCGCGGCCGTGCAGTCCTGGCCGGTGTTGATCAGCGCCGCGGCCGCGGCGCCCTGGATGGCGGCGTCGAGATCGGCGTCGTCGAACACCACGAACGGCGCCTTGCCACCCAGCTCGAGCTGCACCCGGTGCCCGTGCACCGCCGCCGCGGCCATCACCTTGCGCCCCACCGGCGTCGAACCGGTGAACGTCACGACGTCGACGTCGCGGTGCCCGGCCAGCGCGGTGCCGACGTCGGCCCCGAGCCCGGTGACCACGTTGAGCACGCCGTCGGGCAGACCCGCCTCTTTGGCCAGCCGCGCCAGCGTCAGCGTCGTCAACGGCGTCAGCTCACACGGCTTGATCACCACCGAACAGCCGGCGGCCAACGCGGGCAACACTTTCCACACCGCCATCTGCAGCGGGTAGTTCCACGGCGTGATCGTCGCGACCACCCCGACGGCTTCGCGACGGATGCTCGACGTGTGGTCCCCGGAGTACTCGGCGCTGGCCTTGCCTTCCAGGTGACGGGCCGCGCCTGCAAAGAAGTCGATGTTGTCGACGCTGCCGGGCACGTCGAACTCGGCGGCCAACCGCACCGGTTTACCGGTCTGGCTGACCTCCTCGGCGACCAACGCGTCGGTGCTCGCGCCCGCCAACTGCGCCAGCGTGAACAGCACCGCCGAGCGCTCCGCCGGCGTGGCCCCCGACCACTCGGCCAGCGCGCCCCGAGCAGATGCCACCGCGGTGTCCACGTCGGCGGGTGTGGCCACCGCATAATCGGCCACAGCCTCACCGGTTGCGGGGTTGACGACCCGGAAGGCAGCCCCGCCGGTGGTCACCGCGGCGCCGTCGATCCAGCTGCCCGCCACACTGGTGGAAACGGATGTCGCAGTCATGGCCCTACGCTAACCGACCGGATCCCGACGAGCTACGCAATCCCATAGCCACAAGGCCTTCAAACGAGTGATTTCATGGCCGTGGTTGCCCCTTACGACTGATTCCGTGCACAATCACTGGCATGCCTTCTCCGGGTGCAACGCACGGTCTCGGCCCCGTCTCGTTCCGGCTCAACCAGTCGCGACCCGGTGCCGCGTTCCAACTCGACGACCTGAGCAAGCAGATCATCGAAAAGCTGCAGCAGGACGGCCGCCGCTCGTACGCGGGCATCGGCAAGTCGGTCGGGCTGTCGGAGGCCGCCGTCCGTCAACGGGTGCAGCGCATGGTCGACGCCGGCGTCATGCAGATCGTCGCGGTCACCGATCCGATGCAGCTGGGATTCGCGCGGCAGGCGATGATCGGCATCCGCTGCACCGGCGACACCACCAAGGTCGCCGAGAAACTGGCCGCCATCGAATCGGTCGACTACGTCGTGCTCACGGCCGGGTCCTTCGACGCCATCGTCGAGGTGGTCTGCGAGGACGACGACGACCTCCTCGACCTTCTCAACACCCAGATCCGCGCCCTGCCGGGAGTGATATCCACCGAGACCCTGGTTTACTTGAAACTTGTTAAGCAGCAATATAATTGGGGCACTAGATGACTACGACCGATATCGCACAGGACCTTTCGTCCGAGCTCGGCGCCAAGGCCAACCGCCACCTGTGGGGCCATTTCGCCCGCCATGGCGCAGGCATCACCCCGCCGATCATCACCCGCGGCGAGGGCGTCACGATCTGGGACAGCCACGGCAAGAGCTATATCGACGGTCTGTCCGGGCTTTTCGTCGTCCAGGTGGGCCATGGCCGCCAGGAACTGGCCGAGGCCGCGGCCAAACAGGCCGAACAGTTGGCGTTCTTCCCGCTGTGGTCCTACGCCACGCCGACCGCGATCGAACTCGCCGAGCGGGTCGCCGGTTACGCCCCCGGCGACCTGAACCGGGTCTTCTTCACCACCGGCGGCGGCGAGGCCGTCGAATCGGCGTGGAAGTTGGCCAAGAACTACTTCAAGCTGACCGGTAAACCCGGTAAGCACAAGGTCGTGTCGCGTTCCATCGCTTATCACGGCACGCCGCAGGGTGCGTTGGCCATCACCGGGTTGCCGGTGTTCAAGGCGCCGTTCGAACCGCTGACGCCCGGCGGTTTCCGCGTGCCCAACACGAACTTCTACCGCGCACCCGCGCCGTACCAGAACGACGAGAAGGCGTTCGGCCAATACTGCGCCGATCGCATCGCCGAAGCCATCGAGTTCGAAGGGCCCGACACCGTCGCCGCGGTGTTCCTCGAACCCGTGCAGAACGCCGGCGGTTGCTTCCCGCCTCCCCCAGGCTATTTCGAGCGGGTCCGAGAGATCTGCGACGAGTACGACGTGCTGCTGGTGTCCGACGAGGTCATCTGCGCGTACGGGCGGATCGGGTCGATGTTCGCCTGTGACGACTTCGGCTACGTGCCCGACATCATCACCTGCGCCAAGGGTTTGACGTCCGGCTACTCGCCGATCGGCGCGATGATCGCCTCCGACCGGCTTTTCGAACCGTTCAACGACGGCAAGACCACGTTCGCGCACGGCTACACCTTCGGCGGGCATCCCGTGTCGTCGGCGGTGGCGCTGGCCAACCTTGACATCTTCGAGCGCGAGGGCCTCAACGACCACGTCAAGGAGAACGCCCCGCGGTTCCGGGCCACCCTCGAGCAGCTCTACGACCTGCCGATCGTCGGCGACGTCCGCGGCGAGGGCTACTTCTACGGCATCGAGTTGGTCAAGGACAAGGACACCAAGGAGACCTTCGACGACGAGGAGTCCGAGCGGCTGCTGCGCGGCTTTTTGACCCCCGCGCTGTTCGAGGCGGGCCTGTACTGCCGCGCCGACGACCGCGGCGATCCGGTCGTGCAGCTGGCGCCGCCACTGATCAGCGGCCAGAAGGAGTTCGACGCGATCTACCAGATCATGCACGACGTGCTCTCCGAGGCGGGCCGACTGCTCTGAGCGCCGCGCCGGAAGGCGTAGCGTCGGCGCTGTGAGTGCGCCCGCATCCAAGAAGCCCACGATCGATCCCGTCCGCTGGCAGCCTCCGCCCGTCGACCCGCTGCCCGATCTGCCGTCGGCCGAGCTGACCGTAGTCCCGGTACCCGGCAACGCGCCCGAAGACGTGGTCGTCGACGCCGACGGCGCCATCTGGGCGGGCCTCGACGATGGTCGCATCGTGCGCATCGCGCCCGGCGGTACGACCGCGGACGTCGTCGCCACCACCGAGGGCCGGCCGTTGGGCATGCACGTCGCGCGCGACGGCCGAATCCTGGTCTGCACCAGCCCCGGCGGCCTGCTGTCACTCGACCCGGCCACCGGTGCGGTGGAGACGCTCGTCGCGGAGGTCGACGACCGGCGGTTGATGTTCTGCTCGAACGTCACCCAATCACCGGACGGCACAATCTATTTCACCGAATCGACCAGCGCGTTCGACTATGCGCACTTCAAGGGCGCGGTGATGGAGGCCCGACCGCGCGGCAGCCTGTTCCGTCGCGATCCGAATGGCACCGTGCTCACCGCGGTCGCCGGACTGTACTTCGCCAACGGTGTGACGCCGACGGCCGACGGGTCGGCGTTGGTGTTCGCCGAGACGATGGGCCGTCGGTTGTCGAAATTCTGGCTGACCGGCGAGCGCGCCGGGTCGGTGACGCCGCTTCGGGAGAACCTGCCCGGCCACCCCGACAACTTGTCCACCGGCGCAGACGGCCGCATCTGGTGCGCGATGGTCTCGCCGCTCAATGCCGCAGCCGAATGGCTGGCACCGCGCTGGCCGGGGCTGCGCAAGCTGTTGTGGAAGCTGCCCGACAAGCTGCAGCCGCAGATCAAACCCGAGGTGTGGGCGGTGGCGTTCGACCCGGACACCGGCGACGTCATCGCGGGCATCCGCCGCGAGCACCCGCAGTTCGGCATGGTGACCGGTCTGGTCGAGGCGGGCGGTCGGCTCTGGATGGGCAGCATCGGATTCCCCGCCGTCGCGCACGCCGACCTCGCGTCGCTGACGCTGCGTGGTTAAGTCACAAATGAAACTCAAGTAACACCAGTCACAGCGCGCCTACGCGGGATCTTCCCTCTCTCGGCTTAATGTGCGCTCACAATGGCGAAGTTTCGAATTCCGCTGCAACGCGCTGCCGTCCTGGCCGCGGCCTTGTTCGTCGTCGCCGGGCCGGCCGTGGCAAGCGCACAGCCGCCCGCCGCGCCCGAGGCGAGCGCGTGCCCGTATCGCGAGTCGACGCCCCCGGCGGTCGACGCCTCGGAGGTGCCCAAACCCGGCCAGGACCCACCCGCGCCGTTGCCCGTGCCCGCGACCCCGATGGGCGGCGACAAACTCTCCGGCTGCGGTGTCATCACCGCCGCGGGCACCCCGCCGCTGCCCAACGACGTCTCCGCCGAGGCGTGGTTGGTCGCCGACCTCGACACCGGTGACGTCATCGCCGCCAAGGACCCGCACGGCAGGCACCGCCCCGCCAGCATCATCAAGGTGCTGACCGCCATGCAGGCCATCAAGGAACTGCCGATCCACAAGGTCGTTCCCGGCACCGCCGAGGACGCCGCCCAGGAGGGCACGAAGGTGGGCGTCGGCGAAGGCGGCCACTACTCGATCAACGACCTGCTGCACGGGCTGCTGATGTACTCGGGCAACGACGCCGCGTTCGCGTTGGCCCGGCAGATGGGCGGCTACGAGGCCACGCTGCACAAGCTCAACGACCTGGCCCGCAAGTTGGGCGGCCTCGACACCCGGGCGGCGACGCCGTCCGGTCTCGACGGCCCGGGCATGAGCACCTCGGCCTACGACATGGCGCTGTTCTACCGGTACGCCTGGCGCAATCCGATCTTCGCCGACATCGTCTCGACCCGGGAGTTCGACTTCCCGGGCCGCGGCGACGTCGGCTACCCCATCGAGAACGACAACAAGTTGCTGCTCAACTATCCCGGCGCGATGGGCGGCAAGACCGGCTACACCGATGACGCGGGCCAGACGTTCGTCGGCGCGGCCCAGCGCGACGGCCGCCGGCTCGTCGCCGTGCTCCTCAAGGGCACCCGCCAGCCGATCGCGCCGTGGGAGCAGGCCGCGCACCTGCTCGACTACGGCTTCGCCACGCCGCCGGGCACCAGCGTCGGCACCCTGATCGAGCCCGACCCGTCACTGCTCGGGACCAGACCGGACGCCGACGCCACCAACCCCGCGGTCAACGCCTCCCCGATGATGTCGGACATCGACGCGATGCCGGTGCGCGTGGGGGTCGCGGTCGTCGGCAGCGTGATCGTGTTCTCGTTGATCATGGGCGCCCGGTCACTGAACCGGCGCCCGCAGCACTAACCCCATCGGCGCAACAGCGACTCCGCCTCGGAGCAGAGTCGGTCGACCACCCCTGCCGCCGAACCCGTCTCGCGGACCATGCCGACGCCCTGCCCGGCGTTGACGGGCGCCATACGGTAGTCCTCGGCCGTCGCGGCCGCGGCGAGGGCGGCCCGCGCCTCGGCGTCGACGAGATCCTCGCGACCGTCGAAGCGGTCGACGAACTCGTTACGCAACACCCGCTCGGGAAGCGTTGCCGGCCAGGGATATCCGAGGGCGATGTCGAACACCCGCGTCGTCACCGTCTGGTCTGCCTCCGCGCCGAGCAGCGCGTCGCGCGCCGCGGCCGAGGTCGTCGCCTCCAGGCAGGTCGTGAACGCGGTGCCGATCCAGGCGCCGGACGCACCGGCCGCGAGCACCGCGGCCAGCGCGCGCCCCGACGCGATACCCCCGGCGGCGAGCACCGGCACCTCGACGGCGTCGAGCACTTCCGCGAGCAGCGGCAAGGTACCGACGCGCGCCTCGCCGTGCCCGCCTCCCTCGGCCCCGCGCGCGACGATCACGTCGACGCCGGCGTCGGCCGCCCGCCGCGCCGATCCGACGTCGGCCACCTGCGCGGCCACCGGCACACCGGCGTCGTGCGCGCGGCACACCCACGACCAGTCGTCGCCGAAGCTGACGGCCAACAGCGCGGGTTTCGCGGCGAGCGCGACGTCGAGCAGGTCGGGTTGCGCGATCGTCACCCAGTGCACGAGGCCGATGCCGACCGGGGCCTCGAGCCCGGACACGTGCGGCAGTTCCGCGGCGAGCGCGGCGGCGGTCGCCGAGCTACCCATCCCGATCATGCCGAGGCCGCCCGCCCGCGACACCGCCGCGGCCAGTGCGCCGCCGGCGGTACCGCCCATGGGGGCGTTGACGATCGGCACCTCGAGGCCCATCCGGCGGGACCAGGGCGTCGCAAGGGGCACGGATGTGACGTTACCGCTTTGTTACGGTGGGCCTGTCAGCAGTTGACACCGGACGAGGGGCGCCGTACCCGGCCAGCGACAAGACGGCGTTTCGGAGGTGTTGGTTCATGCCCTGGGTCATCCTCATCGTTTCGGGGGCATTCGAAGCTGTGTGGGCGGTCGCCCTGAGCAAGTCGGGTGGTTTCACCCGCCCGGTGCCGATAGCGGTTTTTGTTGTGGCACTGATCATCTCGATGGGCGGCTTGGGTGTCGCCCTGCGGGATCTGCCCGTCGGCACCGGTTACGCGGTGTGGGTGGGCGTGGGCGCCGCGCTCACCGTCGTCTACGCACTGGCCACCGGCGAAGAAAGCGCGTCACCGATCAAGGTGGCGCTGCTGCTCGGCATCATCGGTTGCGTCGTCGGCCTGCAGCTGGTCAGCCAAAGTCAATGACGCCGACGTAACCGTGAAATGCCTAGTGCGCCAAGCGCTCCCGCCGCAGCGGCGGCTAATACCCCGCCCGCACCGACGCCTTCGTGCACCTGCACCCGCGGCGTGATCTGCGCGGCTTCGGGAGGATACACGGGCGCGGCCTCCATGTTCTCGATCGACGTGGCCGCCCACGCCGTGGCGAACAGGATGAGCCGCGCGGTGATGTAGGCGAACACCATCAGGCCGAGCACCGGACCGAACGTCGCCCCGGCCGGCCCCGTCACCACCGAACGCAGATAGATCGACGCCACCTGCTTGAAGATCTCGAAAGCCACCGCGGTGAGCAAACCGGCCCGCAGCGCCGAACGGAAGCTGATCGATTCACGGGGCAGTCGCGCGATGATCCAGGTGAACAGGAGCCAGCTGACCAACACCGAGACCGCCAGCGAAACCAGCCGCAGCAGGATGCTCATGCCCGGAACATCCCCCAGCCCAACCCATTCGACGGCTTTTCGGGCCAACCCGGAGCTGCTGACCACGGTCAGCGCGATGGTGACCCCGATGGCGACGAACAGGCCGACGATGGCCGTCAGGTCCGACAGCTTGGTGCGCACGAAGCCGGGGGTGTCGCGTCGCATGAGACCCCACATCTGGCTCAGCGCCTCGCGCAGGTTGGCCATCCAGCCCAGCCCGGCCCACGCCGCGGTCGCCAGACCGATGATCCCGACCGAGGTGCGGGACTCGATCGCGGAATCCATCAGCTCGACCAGCTGCGTGGCGACGTCGCCGGACACCGCCGCCCTGATCCGGTCCTGGACGTCGGCGAGCAGTTCGGGCTGGCTGGCGAGGACGAACCCGGCGATCGCGAATCCGACCATCAGCAACGGAAACATCGCGAAGACCGTGAAGTACGTGATGCCCGCCGCGTAGAAGTCGCCCTTGCTGTCCTTGTAGCGCTCCTGGGCCCGCATCACGTGGTCGAACCATTCGTACCGCGAGCGCAGTCGGTCGACGAGTCCCTGTTTCTCCGCCGACCCCTCGGGCTCCGCCGGCTCAAGCTGTCTATCCGGCTCCGCCGGCTCAAGCTGTCTATCCGGCTCCGCCGGATGTGTCGTCACGCGGACCCTCCCCAACCTCAGCCGCCAGGGCGCAAGAACCCTAGCCGGTCATATACCCGCCTCAGCGTCGTCGCAGACACGTCGCGGGCCCGCTCGGCGCCGACCGCCAGCACCGATTCCAGTTCGGCGGGGTCGGCGAGGAGTTCGTCGACCCGGGCCTTGATGGGCGTCACGAATTCGACAACGGCCTCCGCGGTGTCGGCCTTGAGGTCGCCGTACCCGCGGCCGGCGTAGCCCTCGACGAGCTTGTCGACGTCGGTCCCGGTGACCGCCGACTGGATGGTCAGCAGGTTCGACACGCCGGGTTTGGCCTCGGGGTCGTAGCGCACCTCGCGCTCGCTGTCGGTGACCGCGGAGCGGATCTTCTTGGCCGAGGCCTTCGGCTCGTCGAGCAGGCTGATCAGCCCGGCGTCGGTGCCCGCGGACTTGCTCATCTTCGACGTCGGATCCTGCAGGTCGTAGATCTTCGCCGTCGCCTTGGGGATCATCGGCTCGGGGATGACGAAGGTGTCGGGGAAGCGCGAGTTGACCCGTTGCGCCACGTCGCGCGCCAACTCCAGGTGTTGGCGTTGGTCCTCCCCGACCGGCACCAGTTCGGTGTCGTAGAGCAGCACGTCGGCGGCCATCAACACCGGATAGGTGAACAGCCCGACGGTGGTGGCCTCGCTGCCTTCCTTCTGCGACTTGTCCTTGAACTGCGTCATCCGCGACGCCTGCCCGAAGCCGGTGAAACAGCCCAGCACCCAGGACAATTCGGCGTGTGCCGGGACGTGGCTCTGCACGAAGATCGTGCTGCGGCCCGGATCGATGCCCAGCGCGAGGTACTGCGCGGCGGTGGCCAGGGTGCGCCGCCTCAGCCGTTCGGGGTCCTGCGGGATCGTGATCGCGTGCAGGTCGACCACGCAGAAGAACGCCTCGTGATCGTCCTGGAGGCCGACCCACTGCTGAATCGCGCCCAGTGCGTTGCCGAGGTGCAGCGAATCGGAGGTGGGTTGAACACCGGAGAAGACGACGGGTTTCGACGAACTGCTCATGATCGTCCGATCATTTCACGCGAGCGGTACTCGACGGTCACCGGCGCGTGGTCCGACCAGCGCAGCGCGTACGCCTCGGCGCGTTCGACCCGGGCCGCCACGGCCCGCGCCGCCAGAGCCTTCGTCGCCAGCTGATAGTCGATGCGCCAGCCGGCGTCGTTGTCGAAGGCGCGGCCCCGCCACGACCACCACGCGTACGGACCCGGCTGGTCGGGGTGCAGTTCGCGGACCACATCGACCCATCCCGACGCGAGCAGTTCGGTCAGCCACTGCCGTTCGCTGGGCAGGAAACCGGACTTCTTGAGGTTGCCCTTCCAGTTCTTGATGTCGTTCTCGGTGTGGGCGATGTTCCAGTCGCCGCAGACGACGGCCTCTGACTCGACCAGCTTCGCCATCCGCGCCGCGAGCTCGGCCATGAACCGTTCCTTCTCGAGCTGGCGGTCGGTCTCCGCCTCACCGGTCTGGACGTAGACGCTGGCGACCGTCGCTTCGGCGGTGTCGACCTCCAGATAGCGGCCGTGCGCACCGAACTCGTCGGACTCGAGCAAGCGGGACGCGTCGATCGGGCGACGCGAGAGCACCGCGACGCCGCTGCGGCCCTTGAGGTGCGGTTCGGCCGACGCGAGGTGCCACCCGTCGGCCAGCGCCGGCGCCAGCGCGGCGGCGAGCTGGGTGTCGTCGGCGCGGGTCTCCTGCAGGCAGACGACGTCGGCGGTGGTCGACGCCAGCCACGGCAGCAGGCCACGGTTCTGGTCCGAGCGTTCCTTGACCGCGGCGCGGATGCCGTTGACGTTGATGGTGCTGACGATCAGCGATGTCACAGCGGCAGACCATACCGACGTACTTGCGGTACCGGCGGTATCACCTTAGTGTCGGGCGGATGACCGAGCGCGCACCGATCCATGTCGGCTCCGGCGAACCCCTGCTGTTGCTACACCCGTTCATGATGTCGCAGAACGTGTGGAAGAAGGTCGCTCCGCTGATCGCCGACAGCGGCCGCTACGAGGTGCTGGCACCCACGTTGCCCGGCCACAACGGCGGCGTGAAGGGCCACCGTTTCCTCGATACCAAAGAGCTTGCCGACGACGTCGAACGCAGGATGGACGCGCTCGGCTGGGACACCGCGCACATCGTGGGCAACTCGCTGGGCGGCTGGGTGGCCTTCGAGCTGGAGCGCCGCGGCCGGGCCCGCACGCTGACGGGGATCGCGCCGGCCGGCGGCTGGCGCAAGTTCACACCCGCCAAGTTCGAGATCGTCGGCAAGTTCCTGGCCGGCTTCCCGGTGTGGGTGTTCACGCTGGCGTTCCGGCAGCATGTGCTCAAGCTCCCGTTCACGCGATGGCTGGCCCACTTCCCGATCAGCGCCAGCCCGGACCGGTTGTCCGACGAAGACCTCGTCGACATCCTCGACGACGTCACGCACTGCCCCGCGTACTACCAGCTGCTAGTGAAATCGCTGCTGACACCGGGGCTGATGGAGCTGGCCGAGGGCAAATGCCCCACCCACCTGGTGATCTGCGAGAAGGACCGGGTTCTGCCGCATCCGCGGTTCACCAAGCACTTCACCCAGCATCTGCCGTCGACCACCGAGATCACGCACCTCGACGATGTCGGCCACATCCCGATGTTCGAGGCGCCCCAGTGCGTGGCCGACCTGATCGTCGAGTTCGTCGACCGCCATGTCGCGCCTCCGCCGCGGGAGGCGCTGGGCGGCTAGCTCAGAGCTGGGTGACCGGCTCCTCCGTCGCGCCCTCCAGCACCGAGTTCAGGGTCTTGCTCGGCCGCATCACAGCGGTGGTCTTCTCCGCGTCCGGGTAGTAGTACCCGCCGATGTCGACCGAGTCGCCCTGCACCTCGACCAGTTCCTTCACGATCGCGTCCTCGTTGTCGGCCAACGACTTTGCGAGGTCGGCGAAGTGGTCGGCCAGCTCCTTGTCCTCGGTCTGCTCGGCGAGCTGCTGCGCCCAGTACATCGCGAGATAGAACTGGCTGCCCCGGTTGTCCAGTTCGCCGGTCTTGCGGGACGGGCCCTTGTTGTTGTCCAACAACTTTCCGATGGCCGAGTCCAGCGTCTCACCCAGCAGAACGGCTCGCTCGTTTCCGGTCTTACGCCCGATGTCCTCGAAACATGCTCCGAGAGCGAGAAATTCGCCGAGCGAATCCCACCGCAGGTGGTTCTCCTCGACGAGCTGGTGGACGTGCTTGGGCGCCGAACCGCCCGCACCGGTCTCGTACATGCCGCCGCCGGCCATCAACGGCACGATCGAGAGCATCTTGGCGCTGGTGCCCAGCTCCAGGATCGGGAACAGGTCAGTCAGGTAGTCACGCAGGATGTTTCCGGTCACGGCGATGGTGTCCTGGCCGCGGATCAACCGTTCCAGCGTGTACCGCATCGCCCACACCTGCGGCATGATCTGGATGTGTAGGCCCTCGGTGTCGTGCTCGGTCAGGTACTCCTTGACCTTCTTGCGCAGCTCCACCTCGTGCGGGCGCTCGGTGTCGAGCCAGAACAGCGCGGTCATGCCCGAGGCCCGCGCCCTGGTCACGGCGAGCTTCACCCAGTCGCGGATCGCGGCGTCCTTGACCACCGGCATGCGCCAGATGTCGCCGGTCTCGACGTTCTGCGTCAGCAGCACCTCGCCGGTGTCGACGTCGACGATGTTGGCGACGCCGTCCTCGGGGATCTCGAAGGTCTTGTCGTGGCTGCCGTACTCCTCGGCCTTCTGCGCCATGAGGCCGACGTTGGGGACGGTGCCGATGGTCGTCGGATCGAACTGCCCGTGGGTCTTACAGAAGTTGACCATCTCCTGATAGATCCGGCTGAACGTCGACTCGGGGTTCACCGCCTTGGTGTCCTTGGTCCGCCCGTCGGCGCCGTACATCTTGCCGCCGAGCCGGATCATCGCCGGCATTGACGCGTCGACGATCACGTCGCTGGGCGAGTGGAAGTTCGTGATGCCGCGGGCCGAATCCACCATCGCCAACTCCGGCCGGTGCTCGTGCACGGCGTGGATGTCCTGGACGATCTCCTCGCGCTGCGAGGCGGGCAGCGCCTGGATCTTGTCGTACAGGTCGGACATCCCGTTATTGACGTTCACGCCGAGCTCGTCGAGCACCTTCTGGTGTTTGGCGAACGCCTCCCGGTAGAAGACCTTCACCGCGTGGCCGAACACGATCGGGTGCGACACCTTCATCATCGTCGCCTTGACGTGGAGCGAGAACATCACGCCGGTCTTGTAGGCGTCCTCGATCTGTTCTTCGAAGAACTCGCACAGAGCCTTCTTGCTCATGAACATGCTGTCGATGATGTCGCCGCTGTCGAGCTTGACCTCCGGCTTGAGCACCTTGGTCTCGCCGCTCTGGGTTTCGAGCACCATCTTGACCTTGCGGTCCTTGTCGAGCGTCATCGACTTCTCGCCGTGGTAGAAGTCGCCCTTCTTCATGGTCGCCACGTGTGTGCGCGACGCCATCGACCACTCACCCATGCTGTGCGGGTGCTTGCGCGCGTACTCCTTGACCGCCTTGGGCGCGCGTCGATCCGAGTTACCTTGCCGCAGAACAGGGTTGACCGCGCTGCCGAGAACCTTGGCGTAGCGTTCCTTGATCTCCTTCTCATCGTCGTTCTTCGGCTCGCCCGGATAGTCCGGCAGGTCGTAGCCCTTGGCCTTGAGCTCCTTGATGGCGGCCAGCAGCTGCGGCACCGAGGCGCTGATGTTCGGCAGCTTGATGATGTTGGTGTCCGGCTTCTCGGTGAGCTCCCCCAACCGGGCCAGGTTGTCGGGCACCCGCTGCTCTTCGGTCAGGCGGTCGGAGAACTCCGCGAGAATGCGTGCCGCCACCGAGATGTCACTGGTCTCGACGTTGATGCCCGCCGGTTCGGTGAAGGTGCGAATGATCGGCAGGAACGCGTAGGTCGCCAGCAGCGGCGCCTCGTCGGTCAGCGTGTAGATGATGGTCGGCTGCTCGGCACTCATGTGGGGTTCTCCCGGCTCCCTAGTCGGTCAGTCGCCTACCAGTATTCCCTCGCACATGCCGCCCCGTGTGAGCCAGGGGGTCCGCCGCGGACGGGTGTGATTCGCTACTGACCGGTAGCTTCGGGCGCGCCTCGCCGAGATCCCCTCGCTGGCACGCCACGAGCAACATGAGATACGCTTCTCATCGGTCATGAGTGCCAGCGACAAGCCCCGGCTTGCTGGTCGGCAACCCTCCAACCGCGGTGGGGTGCCCCGGGTGATGACCAGGTTGAGTACCCGCTGACAAGCGGCTACCGGCAAGCGCGGGTCCGTTGTGACGGGCCCCCAGAGAAGACAGCGGAGGTCCGGCGTGCGCAGTTACCGCTGAGTGCGTGAAATGCCCTTCCGGCCCCTCACAACAGGAGATTCGATGAGCACTGAAGACACCGATCCCACCGCTCGGTGGGCGTTCGAGACCAAACAGGTCCATGCCGGCCAGACGCCCGACCCCGCCACCAATGCGCGGGCGCTGCCGATCTACCAGACCACGTCGTACACGTTCAACAGCACCGACCACGCCGCGGCGCTGTTCGGCCTCGCCGAGCCGGGCAACATCTACACCCGGATCATGAACCCGACGCAGGACGTCGTCGAGCAGCGCATCGCCGCGCTCGAAGGGGGCGTCGCGGCGCTGTTCCTGGCCTCGGGTCAGGCCGCCGAACACCTCGCGATCCTCAACCTGGCCAACACGGGCGACCACATCGTGTCCAGCCCGCGGCTCTACGGCGGCACGTACAACCTGTTCCACTACACGTTCCCCAAGATCGGCATCGACGTCAGCTTCGTCGAGAATCCCGACGACCTCGACTCCTGGCGCGCGGCCGTGCGGCCCAACACCAAGGCGTTCTTCGCCGAGTCGATCTCCAATCCGCAGATCGACATCCTCGACATCCCGAACGTCTCCGCGGTGGCCCACGAAAACGGGGTGCCGTTGATCGTCGACAACACCATCGCCACCCCGTACCTGATCCAGCCGCTGAGCCTCGGTGCCGACATCGTCGTGCACTCGGCCACCAAGTACCTCGGTGGGCACGGCGCCGCGATCGCCGGCGTCATCGTCGACGGCGGCACGTTCGACTGGACCAACGGCAAATTCCCCGGCTTCACCGAACCGGACCCCAGCTACCACGGTGTGGTGTTCGCCGAACTGGGCCCGCCGGCGTTCGCGTTGAAGGCTCGCGTGCAGCTGTTGCGCGACCTCGGTTCGGCGGCGTCGCCGTTCAACGCCTTCCTCATCGCACAGGGCCTGGAGACGCTGAGCCTGCGCGTGGAGCGCCACGTCGCCAACGCCCAGAAGGTGGCCGAGTACCTGGAGGGCCACGCCGACGTGCTCTCGGTGAATTACGCCGGGCTGCCGTCGTCGCCGTGGCACGAGCTCGCAAAGAAGTTGGCGCCCAAGGGAACCGGTGCGGTGCTCGCCTTCGAGCTGGCGGGCGGCATCGATGCGGGCAAGGCCTTCGTCAACGCGCTGACCCTGCACAGCCATGTCGCCAACATCGGCGACGTGCGCTCGCTGGTGATCCATCCGGCCTCCACCACCCACGCGCAACTGTCGCCCGAGGAACAGCTGGCCACCGGCGTGACGCCGGGACTCGTGCGCCTGGCGGTCGGCATCGAGGGCATCGACGACATCCTGGCCGATCTGGAGCGGGGCTTCGCCGCGGCCAAGCCGTTCAGCTCCGCGGGTAAGACCGACCCGAACACCACGGCGGCGTTCTGATGACCCTCTCCGATGTGGAAGTCGAGGTGCCCCTCCTGAACCTGCCCGCGGAAGGCGAGATCGGCGTGGTCGACATCGGCCCGCTGACGCTGGAGAACGGCGCGGTCATCGACGATGTGTCGATCGCCGTGCAGCGCTGGGGCGAGCTGTCGCCCGCGCGCGACAACGTCGTCGTCGTGCTGCACGCCCTGACCGGCGATTCGCACATCACGGGTCCGGCGGGGCCCGACCACCCCACCCCCGGCTGGTGGGACGGTGTGGCGGGACCCGGCGGGCCCATCGACACCGACCGCTGGTGCGCGGTGGCCACCAACGTGCTGGGCGGGTGCCGCGGCTCCACCGGCCCGAGCTCACTGCATCCCGACGGCAAGGCCTGGGGTTCGCGTTTTCCGGTCGTCTCCGTCCGGGACCAGGTGCGGGCCGACATCGCCGCGCTGGAGACGTTCGGCATCACCCAGGTGGCCGCGGTCATGGGCGGTTCGTTGGGCGGCGCCAGGGCGCTGGAGTGGATGGTCGGACATCCGGACCGGGTGCGGTCGGGGTTGGTGATGGCGGTCGGCGCGCGCGCAACCGCCGATCAGATCGGCACCCAGAGCTCACAGGTCGCCGCGATCAAGGCCGATCCCAACTGGCAGAACGGCGACTACTACGGCACCGGCCTGTCCCCCGACGCCGGCATGGAGATCGCGCGCCGGTTCGCGCATCTGACCTATCGCGGCGAGCTCGAACTCGACACCCGGTTCGCCAACGATGCCCAGGAGGGTGAGGACCCGGGCGTCGGCGGCCGCTACGCCGTGCAGAGCTACCTGGAGCACCAGGGCCGAAAGCTGGTGGCGCGCTTCGACGCCGGCACGTACGTGGCGCTCACCGAGTCGCTGTCCGGTCACGACGTCGGTCGCGGCCGCGGAGGCGTCGAGGCCGCGTTGCGCGGCTGCCCGGTGCCCGCGGTGGTCGGCGGCATCACCTCCGATCGGCTCTATCCGCTTCGGCTGCAGGAGGAGCTGGCCGAATTGCTGCCGGGCTGCGCCGGTTTGGACGTCGTGGACTCGATCTACGGGCATGACGGGTTCCTGGTGGAGACGGACGCGGTCTACAAGCTGATCCGGCGAACGCTGGACCTGGCTGCGAAATGACGGCGCAGTGAGCCGGCCGGAACGGGATCGCTCGCTGTCCTTCGGCGCTGAAGCCGCGGCCTACGAACGCGGTCGGCCGTCATATCCGCCCGAGGCGATCGACTGGCTGCTGCCTCCGGATGCCTCCAAGGTGCTCGACCTCGGCGCGGGCACGGGCAAGCTGACCACGCGTCTGGTCCAGCGCGGCCTCGACGTGGTGGCGGTCGACCCGATCCCGGAAATGCTCGAGCTGCTGAGCAATTCACTGCCCGACACAACCGCCCTGCTCGGCACCGCGGAGGAGATCCCGCTGCCCGACGACAGCGTGGACACGGTGCTGGTGGCCCAGGCGTGGCACTGGTTCGATCCCGAACGCGCGGTCAAGGAGGTCGCGCGCGTGTTGCGCCCGGGCGGCCGACTCGGCCTGGTCTGGAACACCCGCGACGAACGGCTGGGCTGGGTGAAGGACCTCGGCCACATCATCGGTCACGAGCACGATCCGTTCAGCAACACCGTGTCGCTGCCCGAGCCGTTCACCGCGGCCGAGCGGCATCAGGTCGAGTGGACCAATTACCTGACCCCGCAGGCGCTCATCGATCTGGTGGCCTCGCGCAGTTACTGCATCACCTCACCGGAGAAGGTGCGCACCAGGACGCTGGACCGGGTCCGCGAGTTGCTCGCGACCCATCCGGCACTGGCCAATTCGACCGGGCTGGCGCTGCCGTACGTCACGGTGTGCATCCGCGCTTCGCTGGCCTGACACCGAACGTCAGAAGAATTCGGTTGAGCCGATCGGTACCGGCGTCCTAGCGTGGACGCATGTTGACCGCCTCGATGAGGTTGCGCACCGCCTAGCGGCGGACCCTCTCTCCACGCCGTCCGCCGCCGCAGCGATCCGACCCTGCGACCGCGGAGTATCTCGTGTCCTCCCATTTTCGGGGCCGTCATGAGCACGGCCAGAACTTCCTGCGCGACCGCGCCGTCATCGCGGCGATCGTCGACGCCGTCGCACGCACCGAGGGCCCGATCGTCGAGATCGGGCCCGGCGCCGGCGCGTTGACGCTGCCACTACAGCGCCTGAAGCGGCCGCTGACCGCGGTCGAAATCGACCCCCGGCAGGCCGCACGGCTGGAGGCGCGCACGTCGGCGCGGACTCGCGTCGTCACCGCCGACTTCCTGCGCTACCGGCTACCGCGCACCCCGCACGTCGTCGTCGGCAATCTGCCGTTCCACCTGACGACGGCGATCCTGCGGCGAATCCTGCACAACCCCGCCTGGACCGACGCCCTCCTGCTGGTGCAGTGGGAGGTGGCGCGGCGGCGAGCCGGAATCGGCGGTGCCACCATGATGACCGCCCAGTGGTGGCCATGGTTCGACTTTCGTGTGCTGCAACGTGTTCCGGCGACGGCGTTCGCGCCCAAGCCGTCCGTCGACGGCGGGCTGATGACGATCGCCCGGCGGGCTGTACCCCTTGTCGATACGACGCAGCGGCGCCCGTATCAGGCGATGGTGCGCAGGGTCTTCACCGGCCGCGGCCGCAGCGTCAAACAGCTTGTCCGCAGCGAACTGCCCAATGCTGCGGCGCGCCGATGGCTTCGCGACAACGGCATCAGGACCGGTGCATTGCCCCGCGACCTGACGCTCGAGGACTGGGTGACGTTGTACGAACTCCGCGAACGTGAGGTTGTGCTCGAAGAATCGCGGAAAACTCGCACACAAGCTCACGTTCGGCGCGGGTGAATCAGCTGGTGCCCAGCGGGTCGATCGTCCAGGCGATGTAGAGCATCGTGGCGCTGACGGTCGCGGTGGTGACGAAGTCGACTCCGCGACTGCGCACCGCGAGCAACCCAGCGCGGTCGTCGCTCAACAGGAGCCGCAGCGCCGCCGCCACGCCGACCCCGATCGCGATCACCAGGGCGCCGCGGCGCCAGTAGCCGGCGACCACGAGGACGAACGCGGCGGCGAAGATCAGCCCGACCGACCAGAACGGCCATTGCCCGGCGAAAACCTTGCGCGCGAACTCCTTCGGCGTCACGTCGCGGCCAGTACCTCCGCGCGTTCGACCACGTTCGTCAGAAGGAACGCGCGCGTCAGCGGGCCGACGCCGCCAGGATTGGGCGACACGTGGCCCGCGACGTCCCAGACGTCGGGATGGACGTCACCGACGAGTTTGCCGTCGTCGTCGCGGCTGACCCCGACGTCGACGACCGCCGCGCCCGGGCGCACCATCTCGGCGGTCACCATGTGCGGCATGCCCGCCGCGGCGATGATGATGTCGGCCTCCCGGGCCAACTCCGGCAGGTGACGGGTTGCGGTGTGGCACAACGTCACCGTCGCGTTCTCCGAGCGCCGGGTCAGCAGCAGCCCGAGCGGGCGCCCGACGGTCACACCGCGGCCGATGACGACAACGTGCGCCCCGGCGATCTCCACCTCGTAGCGGCGCAGCAGGTGCACGATGCCGCGCGGCGTGCACGGTAGCGGTGCGGGTTCGTTGAGCACCAGCCGGCCCAGGTTCGTCGGATGCAGACCATCGGCGTCCTTGCCGGGGTCCACCCTCTCCAGAGCGGCGTTCTCGTTGAGCTGCTTGGGCAGCGGCAGCTGAACGATGTAACCGGTGCACTCGGGGTTGGCGTTGAGCTCGTCGATGGTCTCCTCGAGCGTGGCCTGGCTGATGTCGGCGGGCAGGTCGCGCCGGATCGAGTTGATGCCGACCTTCGCGCAGTCCGAGTGCTTGCCCCGCACGTACGCGTGCGAACCGGGGTCGTCGCCGACGAGCACCGTGCCCAGTCCCGGCGTGCGCCCGGACGCGGTCAGCGCCGCGACCCGTTCGGAGAGGTCGACGAAGATCTCGTCGCGCGTGGCCTTACCGTCCAGTGTGATCGCACCCACGGGTCTCAGTCTGGCATGCTCGCTGTTTATGAACACTCAGCCCAATGTGTTCACCCCGGCCAAGCTCGGCCCGGTGACGCTGCGCAATCGGATCATCAAGGCCGCGACGTTCGAGGCGTCGACGCCGAACGCGCTCGTCACCGACGAGTTGATCAACTATCACCGGCTGCCCGCCGCCGGCGGGGTCGGCATGACAACGGTCGCCTACTGCGCGGTCGCCCCGGGTGGGCGCACCGACGGCTGGCAGATCTGGATGCGCCCGGAGGCGGTCCCGGGGCTCAAGAGGCTGACCGACGCGATTCACGCCGAGGGCGCGGCGATCAGCGCGCAGATCGGCCACGCCGGACCGGTCGCGAACGCGCGGACCAACAAGGCCACGGCGCTGGCGCCGGTGCGCTTCTTCAATCCGCTGTCCATGCGGTTCGCCAAGAAGGCCACGCGCGACGACATCCGCGACGTCACCGAGGCGCACGCCAACGCGGCGCGCCTGGCGATCGAATCCGGGTTCGACGCGGTCGAGATCCACCTCGGCCACAACTACCTCGCCAGCTCGTTTCTGAGCCCGCTGTTGAACCGCCGCACCGACGAGTTCGGCGGCTCGCTGGAGAACCGCGCCAAGGTGGCCCGCGGCGTGGTGCGCGCCGTGCGCCAAGCCGTCGAGAAGGAGGGCAACCCGATCGCGGTGACCGCCAAGCTCACCATGACCGACGGGGTGCGCGGCGGCATCAGCCTCGAGGAGTCGCTGCAGACGGCGAAGTGGTTGGAAGAGGACGGCGGCCTGGACGCCATCGAGCTGACCGCGGGCAGCTCGCTGGTCAACCCGATGTATCTGTTCCACGGCGGTGCTCCGGTCAAGGAGTTCGCGAACGCGTTCAAGCCGCCGATCCGGTGGGGTATCCGCATGACCGGCAAGAAGTTCCTGCGTGAGTACCCTTACCGCGAGGCGTTCCTGTTACGTCATGCCAAGCAGTTCCGCGCCGAGCTCAAGATGCCGCTGATCCTGTTGGGCGGCATCACCAATCGCGAGACGATGGACCTGGCGATGGCCGAGGGCTTCGACTTCGTGGCGATGGGGCGCGCGTTGCTGGCCGAACCCGATCTGATCAACCGGATCCAGGCCGACAGTTCGGTGCGCTCGATCTGCGACCACTGCAACAAGTGCATGCCGACGATCTACAGCCACACCCATTGCGTGCTGACCGGCGCGCCGGACAACTATCAGCCGTCGACGGCCGGACGCGGTTCGACGTAGGCCACCATCGGCTCGGTGACCAGCACGCGATCGTCCGCGGTCACGACGAGTTCCTTCGCCGAGAACGTGTACGTCGCTCCCTCGTTCTCGACGGTGTACACGCCGTCGGTCTTCTCGACCGCCGGGGCCGTCAGCACGAGGCCGTCCTTCATCCGCACTCCGCGGTACTCGTAGCCGCCGTTGCGCTTGCAGATCGCGACGAGCGCGAACTGGGTGCGGCCGAGAGCCACTGGCTGCCAAGGCGCCTCGCAGCGGGCCTTGGAGTCGACGAACCCGCGATCGTCGATGGCGATCGCGCTCTGCGCGTCCACCGTCGGCGCCAGGAACGCCGCTACGACACAGAGCCCGCCGATGCCGACGATCAGGAAAGGCGCCCGAGACACCATGACCTATGGTGACCACGTTTCGCCGCCAACCGCGCGCGACTCGCCGGACGACCGGCAAACTTTCGTCAGTCGGCCGGCATGAGCGCCTCGGCGCAGTCGGCGACAATCGCATCCGCGCTCCCCGGAATCTCCGCCCCCGCCAGCAGGTGTCGACGCACGACGGCATAGGGGATGTCGATCACCGCGGCGGTCAGTCGGTCGGCGTCGGTGTGCACGCCGGCCAGCAAGCGCCGCAAGCGCCGGTGCAGTCGCCGCCTCCTGTCGCGCAACTCGGGCGGCCAGTCGCCGGCGCACAATGCGTCGGCCCCCGCGAGCAGGACCGCCGCCTCGGTGCGATGTTCGCGGCACCACTGCACCGTATGGCGGGCGGCCGCGACACACCGCGCACGCGTACCGCCCGGGCGGGTCAACGCCGCGGTGAACCCCGCCAGGAAGCGCTCCTCGGTGCGCATCCACAGTTCCCCGCACAGCGCCGCGCGACCCGAAAACCGGTGATACATCGAGCCGCTCGGCGCGCCCACCGCACGCGCCACCGCGGACACCGTTACCGCGGCGGGTCCCTGTTCGGCGACCAGCGCCGCGGCGGCGTCCAGCAGGTCGTCGGCGGAGAAGCGTGCGGGCCGCGGCATCGTCACACCCTATAATAGAGATTGCTCTCTAATACAGAAGGAGGCAGCCGTGTCCACTCAGATCGATATCGCCCGCCGGTTCTATGGCGCCCTCGCCGGCGCCGACGGCTCCGCGCTGTTCCGGTTGCTGACCGACGATTTCGTCGGCACGGTCAGCGCCGGCATGCCGCACGGTGTCGGCGGGCGGCACCAGGGTCCGGCCGACATGATCGCCGGTGTCTGGGGCCGCATCGCGGCGCTGTACGACATGCACGTCGACCCGGCCGAGTATCTGGCGGTCGATGCCGACCGCGTCGTGGTCATCGGCCGGTACTGGGGGCCCGCCCGCGACGGCCGAAGCAGCGTCGACGCGACGTTCGCACACGTCATCACCACGCGTGACGACCGCATCGCGGCCCTGCATCAGATCACCGACACCGCAAGGTGGAACATTCCCGGGTCGTGACCGCGTGGTCGGACCTCCGTCTCCGACCCGCCTACCGTTAGAGTTGACGTCGATGAGCCGACCCGCCCCACCCGCGCTGACCGTTCGGTACGACGGATCGACCCGGACCTTCGCGGCGGGAAATGACGTCGTCGTCGGCCGTGACCTCCGCGCCGATGTCCGTATCGCCCATCCCCTGATCTCCCGCGCGCATCTGGTGTTGCGCTTCGATCAGGGCCGCTGGGTCGCGATGGACAACGGCAGCCTCAACGGGATGTTCGTCAATAACCGCCGGGTCCCCGCGGTCGACATCCACGACGGCCAGACGGTCAACATCGGGAACCCCGACGGTCCGCGGCTGACGTTCGAGGTCGGCCGCCATCAGGGCGCGGCGGGCCGGACACCGACCGTTGCGGTGCCGATCGCCAACCAGCGGCCGACGGGCAGCTATCCCACGGCTCCGCCGCCGCCGGCGTCGCGGCCGTACGGACCACCCCCGGGTCAGTCTCGTCCACAACCGACGTATCCGAGCGCGCCTCCGCCGCCGCGCTATCCGAGCACACCGCAGCCCGCGGCGTATTCGAGCCCACAGCAGCAGGCGCGCCCGCCGATCTCGTCGCCCTCGCTCGAATCGGCGACGATGATGGGCCCGACCGCCGCTCCGCGCTCCAGCGAGGGCAACCTCGCCACGAGCATGCTCAAGATCCTGCGGCCGGGCAGCCGGCCCGCGGACAACGTCCCCGGCGCCGTCAAGATCGGCCGGGCCACCGACAACGACATCGTCGTGCCCGACGTGCTCGCGTCGCGTCACCACGCCACCCTGGTGCCGACCGCCGCCGGAACCGAGATCATCGACAACCGCAGCATCAACGGCACGTTCGTCAACGGTGCGCGCGTGGAGTCCGCCGTGCTGCGCGAGGGCGACACGGTCACGATCGGCAACATCGACCTTGTCTTCTCCGGCGGCACGCTGGCCCGCCGCACCGAGACCGAGGCCGCCACCCGCACCGGCGGGCTCGAGGTGCACGGCGTCACGTGGACCATCGAGAACAACAAGACGCTGTTGAACAACATTTCGATCGCCGCGCGGCCCGGCACGCTGACCGCGGTGATCGGACCGTCGGGCGCGGGCAAGTCGACGTTCGCGCGGTTGGTCGCGGGCTACACCCATCCGACGACGGGCACGGTGACCTTTGAGGGCCACAACGTGCACGCCGAGTACGCGTCGCTGCGTTCCAGGATCGGGATGGTGCCGCAGGACGATGTCGTCCACGGTCAGCTGACCGTTCGCCAGGCGCTGATGTACGCCGCCGAACTGCGCCTGCCGCCGGACACCACGAAGTCGGACCGCGAACAGGTCGTCATGCAGGTGCTCGAGGAACTCGAGATGACCAAGCATCTGGAGACCCGCGTCGACAAGCTCTCCGGCGGCCAGCGCAAGCGCGCGTCGGTCGCGCTCGAACTGTTGACCGGCCCGTCGCTGCTGATCCTCGACGAGCCGACGTCGGGCCTGGATCCCGCGCTGGACCGCCAGGTCATGACGATGCTGCGGCAACTGGCCGACGCCGGCCGTGTCGTGCTGGTCGTCACGCACTCGCTGACGTATCTCGACGTCTGCGATCAGGTGCTGCTGCTGGCGCCCGGCGGTATGACCGCGTTCTACGGCCCGCCGAGTCAGATCGGGCCGTCGATGGGCACCACGAACTGGGCCGACATCTTCAGCTCGGTCGCCAGCGACCCCGACGCGGCCAACCAGCGCTTCCTCTCCCAGCACGGGCCACCGCCGCCCGCGCCACCGACCGAGGAGCCGTCCGATCTGGGCAGCCCGACGAGTACGAGCGTGCGGCGCCAGTTCTCGACGATCGCGCGGCGCCAGGTGCGGCTGGTGGTGTCGGACCGCGGCTACTTCGCGTTCCTGATGCTGCTGCCGTTCATCATGGGTGTGCTGTCGCTGTCGGTGCCCGGCGACGTCGGCTTCGGTGTGCCCGTGCCCGCGATGCAGGGCGGCCCGGCCCCCAACGAGCCGGGTCAGATCCTGGTCATGCTCAATGTCGGCGCCATCTTCATGGGCACCGCGTTGACCATCCGCGCGCTGATCGGTGAGCGGGCGATCTTCCGCCGCGAGCAGGCCGTCGGATTGTCCACCACCGCTTACCTTTTGGCGAAGGTCTTCGTGTTCACGCTGTTCGCGATCGTCCAATCGGCGATCGTGACGGCGATCGCGATCCTCGGTAAGGGTTGGGGTCCCGGCGCCGTCGACAGCGGTGCCCTTCTGGGCAACCGCAGCATCGAGCTGTTCGTCGACATCGCGGTCACGACCGTGGCCGCGGCGATGGTCGGATTGGCGTTGTCGGCGTTGGCCAGGTCCAACGAGCAGATCATGCCGCTGCTGGTGGTCGCGATCATGTCGCAGCTGGTGTTCTCGGGCGGCATGATCCCGGTGACGGACCGGATCGTGCTCGATCAGATGTCGTGGTTCACCCCTGCCCGTTGGGGTTTCGCCGCATCCGCGTCGACCATCGACCTGATCCGGTTGGTCCCCGGCCCGCTGACGCCCGACGACCGCCACTGGGAACACTCGGCGGGCACGTGGCTGTTCGACATGGCCATGCTCGCGCTGATCTGCATCGGTTATACGACGTTCGTGCGCTGGCGGATTCGGCTCAACAGCGCCTAGTCAAAGTTCAGCCGTGCGCGGCGGCGTAGGCCAACGCCTGGTCGACGTCGATCTTCGCGCCGGTCAGGCTCGCGGTGGTCCACAGCGTCGGGTCGGTCCGTGCGCCGCGTAGGTCGGCCTCGTCGAGTCGCAGGTTCTGCACCCGCGCGCCGCTCAGATCCGCACCGCGCAACACCGCCTTGCGCAGATCGGCGTCGACCAGGCCGGCTTCGCGCATCCGGCATCCGGTGAGATCCACACCCCGCAGATCACACCCACCGAGGACGGCCAGTGTCAGGTCCACGTCGACGAGCGTCAGCGGTCGCAGGCGGCTCTCGGTGAACACCGATCCTAGCATGCTGCACTGCCGAAAGACGCTGTGGTGCAGCGTCGCCCGCTCGAACCTGCAGTTGCGAAACGCCGAACCGGCGTGCTCGGATTCGGTGAGGTCGACGCCGCGGAAATCGCATTCGTCGAACACGACGCGCTCGGTGCGCAGCCTGCCCAGGTCGTCGTCGCGGAAGTCGCGGCCGGTGAATTCCTCGTCGCACCAATGCACGGAGATCAGCCGGGCAGCGTGGTGAGGCTGCTCAGCGCGTACTCGGTGATCGCGATCAACGCGGCCTTCGCGGACTGGCGTTCACGCGCGTCGACCGTGATCACCGGGATGTGCTCGGGCAGGGCCAGCGCCTTGCGAACCGCGGCGGCGGGATGCCTTGGGGCGCCGTCGAACTGGTTGATCGCGACGAGGAAAGGTAACTTTCGCGCCTCGAAGAAGTCCACCGCTGCGAAGCTGTCCTGCAGCCGGCGCACGTCGACGAGGACGATCGCGCCGATCGCACCGCGTACGAGGTCGTCCCACATGAACCAGAACCGGCGCTGGCCGGGCGTGCCGAACAGGTACAGCACCAGGTCGTCGGCCAGCGTGATGCGGCCGAAGTCCATGGCCACCGTCGTGGTGTTCTTCTGCGGCGTGGCTTCCAGGCCGTCGACACCCGCCGACGCGGTGGTCACCAGGGCCTCGGTCCTCAGCGGCATGATTTCGGAGACCGCGCCGACGAACGTCGTCTTCCCGGCGCCGAAGCCACCGGAGATGACGATCTTCGTGGAGGCCGTCGCCTCAGAGTGCCTTGAGGCCACGCAGTGTCCTTCCTATCAATTCACGTCTTTCGTCGACGGTGGTCGACTCGCCCAGGGTGCCGCGCACCGCCACATAACCCTGCGTCACGAGATCCCCGATCAGCACCCGCGCCACGCCGAGCGGCAACGATAACTTTGCGGCGATCTCGGCAACCGACGGGTGGTCGACGCACATCATCAGGATCTGGCCGCGCACGTCGTTACCCGGCCAGCGCGGCGCCGTGGCCGAGTCGAGCGTCTCGATCGGCGCCTCGAGCGGGAGGTGGACGCGGGAATCGGTGCGGCCCGCGGTCAGGATGTACGGCCGGACGAGGCTCGGCTCTTCGACGACGTCGCCATCCCAGTGGTCCATCGGCGGCTCACGAGTGCTGGGGTGCGCGCCGTCGCGCCGACTGGACGACCGTGCCCACCCGTTCGACCAACACCGCCATCTCGTAACCGATTTGGCCGATGTCGCAGTTGCGCGCCGCCAGCGTGGCCAGATTGGAGCCGTCGCCGACGCGCATCAACAGCAGGTAACCGTTCTCCATCTCGACCACCGACTGCAGCACGTGACCGGCCTCGAACAACTGTGCCGCCCCCGTGGACAGGCTCGCCAGGCCGGATGCCACGGCCGCGAGCTGATCGGCGCGTTCGGTGGGGATGTGCTCGCTGGCCGCCATCAGCAGCCCGTCGGCGGACACCAGCACGGCGTGCGTGACACCGGCCACCTCGCGGGCGAACTTCGAGACGAGCCAGTCCAGCGAGTCGCGTTGGGTCGATCGCGACGGGTTGGTCATTCGGTATCGGTTCCTCTGGTCTCTCTCGCGTGCGACCGCCCGGCGTTCACCCCGCCGAAGTGGCTGCTGATGCTGGCGCGAACGGATTCCGGATCGCGCTGCGACGGTGCCGCTTCAGTGCCGAACTCAGCCGCCGATGCTACCTCCCCGGTTTCGGCGGCGCCCGGCACGAGGCGGGCACCCGGGGTGCGCACCGGGAGGCCCTCGTCGGTGACGTCGGTGACCGGCGCCTCGTCGGCGGCCGCGGCGGCCGACCAGCCCTTGTCCCAGACCGTCTCCCAGTTCAGATCCTCGCTGTTGGCCAGTTCCGTCGGGTCGATCAGCCACTCCGAGAGCATGCTCTGGTAGATCGAGTCGTCGGTGTCGGCCGGCTCCGACGCCTGTGCGCGCGCGGCGAAGAAGCTGGACGTGTCCGTCGGCCGGGCCGGTTCGGGCTCCTCCTGCGACGCTTCTTCTTCCACCACGGCCGCGATGCCGCTGGCGCCGGGATTGCGCTGAGGCAGCAGCCCGTGGACGTCGTGCTCGGGCTCGGCGTGATCCTCGTCGAGCGCCAGCGCCGTGACGATGCCCGAATGCGCGTCGGCGGGTGTCGCGTACTCGGGCGCGCTGAACTGGTGCGGCTCCCCCGGCCGCCGGAGCAACTCCGTCGGGACGTATACACCCGCGGTGGTGCCCGAATCCGGCTCGCCGCCGATGGTCGACCGCAGGCGCACCACCAGCCCGTGCTGTGCGGCGAGGCGACCGACCACGAACAACCCCATGTGCCGCGCGGTGTACGGGTCGACCTGACCGCCGGACTGCAGGCGGGTGTTGGCCACCCGCAGATCCGACTCGGTCATGCCCAGCCCGATGTCGCTGACCTCGATGACCAGGCCGCCGTTGGCGGTGTGCACGGCCGAGACCCGCACCTGGGAGATCGGCGGCGAGTACCGCAGTGCGTTGTCGAGCAGCTCGGCCAGCAGGTGGACCAGGTCACCGGCGACGGCGCCGGTGACCTCGCTGTCGGGCACGGTCGCGATGACCACCCGCGTGTAGTCCTCGACCTCGGACGCCGCGGCGTTGATCACCGCGGACACCGGGACCGGTTCGGCTTGTTCGCGAGGCACTCTCGCGCCCGAAAGCACCAGCAGGTTGGCGCCGTTGCGGCGCATTCGGGCGGCCAGGTGGTCGAGCCGGAACAGGCTCTCCAGCCGCTCGGGGTCTTCCTCGTTGCGTTCCAACCGGTCGATCAGCGCCAGCTGCTGGTCGACCAGCGACCGGCTGCGCCGCGAGAGCGTCTCGAACATGTCGGAGATCTGCAGCTGCAACCGCGCCTGTTCGGCGGCCAGGAAGACGGCCTGTTCGTGCAATTCGTCGACGGCGTGCGCGACCTGTCCCACTTCTTCTGTGGTCTGGACCGGAATCGGGGAGACCTGCGAGGCGTCCCCGCCCGCGCGCACCCGTTCGATCTCGGCCCCGAGGTCCTCGTGGGCGACCTTGAGTGCGCTGTCGCGCAGGCGCCGCAACGGTCGCACCAGGCTGCGCGCGACGAGGGCCACGACGATCAACGCGAGCAGCAGCGCCGCGCCGACGATGACCGCGTCGCGGATCAGCGTGGTGCGCTGCGCATCGGCGCGGTCCCGGACCGCGGTGGTGACGTCGGCGGTGGTGCGCTCGATGATCTGGCGCGCGATCCGATCGGTCGCGGCCACCGAGGCGAGCAGTTCGGGGTTGTTGACCAGCGGCACCGCCGGGTCGGTCATGAGCGCCATGCGCTTGACGAATTCGGCCTGCAACGCGCGGGCGTCGGGCGATCCGACCCCGAGCACCTGGTTCATCCCGAACAGCGTCGACGGTTCGGTGCCCGCGAGCGCGATCACCGCGGTACGCAGCTCGGGCTCGGGCAGCTCGGCGCCGCGGGTGAGGGCGAGCGTCTGCATCGTCATCTGCCCGCGCGCGCCGATCGCGCGGGCCAGGCCGACCGTCTCCGCGCGGATGCGTTCGTCGTCGACGCGGACCGAGCCGGTCACCGCGTCTTCGGCCGGGAGCAGCAGGAGCGCGTAGGCCTGGATGCTGTCGCGCAGCCCGATGCTGTTCGAGGTGACCTGGTCCATCAACGCCTGGCCGTCGTTGATCATCGTGGTGATGCCATCGCGAACGTCGGGCGCGACGTCGGTGCGCTCCGTCCGGAGTTGCAGTTCGCGACGGCTGGTGTCGAAGCGGCTCAGCGCCGACTGCAAGTCCCCGTCGGTCGACGTGGCCAGCATCGCGGTCTCCAACGCGACCATGTAGTTCTCGATCGCGGGCAACATCCCGGCGCGGTCGGCGGCGCGGCGGAGATCGGACTCCGCGGTCACGTCGTTGTAGATGCGCAGGCCGCCGAACGTTCCGGCGACGATCAGCGGCACCAGAACGATCGCGAGGACCTTCCACCGGACCGGCCAGTTGGACAAGGCCCACCGCGAGGGGCGTCTGACCGGTGGCTCCGGCTTGCGTTCAAGATCGATGATGGTGCCGTCGGACTGCTTGAGTTGGGAGAACACGCTCATCGGCGCACGCCCGCCCGCAGGGCCCGTGATGTCAACGTCAGCGATGGCGCGTCATACATGAGACTTCCCAGTGATTTCCTACTGATATGCCCTCCCGGCGGGCGCATTCCGGCCCTGGCAATTGGACGAGTATGCCAGCGATGCGCGACCGAAGCCACCGTTCTTACTGAACAGACAGAGTTCAAATTCGCAGGTGGAAGACGGTGTGAGGATACCGAGCAAATACCGGGACCCGATCGTGATACGCCGCCCGAACCGCGCCGCTCAGGCCGGGCGAAGGATCGCGACGAGGAAGTCGGAGTCGTCGGTGAACGGCCGCAGATCCCAGGTGGACAACAGCAGATCCTGCGCCAGGCCGGCGTTCGCGGCGTCCTCGAAGAAATCGGCGAACGCATAATCGCGGCCGGCGCCGAAGCCGATCACCGCGCGCCCGTCGCCCTTGAGGTGGGCCCGCAACCGGGCGAGCACCTGGCCGCGGGTGCTCGGCGCCAGGAAGGTCATCACGTTGCCCGCCGAGACGATCACGTCGAACGGTTCGGTGATACCGCGTGCGGGCAGGTCGAGTTCGGCGAGGTCGCCGACGAGCCACCGCGGCCCGGGATGGTCCTGTTCGGCGGCCTCGATCAGGGCCGGGTCGACGTCGACGCCGACGACGCGGTGTCCGACCCCGGCGAGGTAGCCGCCCAGCCGTCCGGGTCCGCAGCCGGCGTCGAGGATGTGCGCGCCGCGGGGAACCATCGCGTCGACGAGGCGCGCCTCGCCCGCCAGATCGTCGCCCGCTCGCGCCATCGCGCGGAAGCGCTCGATGTACCACTGCGAATGGCCGGGGTCGGCCGCCACCTTCTGCATCCAAAGGCTCTGCGCGACCATGCGAGCATTATCCCTTCGCCGAAAAAGCGCTCTCCACCGAGAGGTGCCTGTTGTTCAGATTGATGTTCTACTCACCGCGCATCGCGCCCAATACGGGTAATGCGATCCGGATGGTGGCGGGGACCGGATGCGAGCTGCACCTCGTGGAACCGATGGGGTTCGATCTGTCCGAGCCGAAGCTGCGGCGGGCCGGCCTCGATTACCACGACCTGGCGTCGGTGACCGTCCACCGCGATCTGGCCGCCGCGTGGGAGGCGCTGGCGCCGGAGCGGGTGTTCGCGTTCACCGCGCACGCGACGACGCCGTTCACCGACATCGAGTACCGGCGCGGTGACGTGCTGATGTTCGGGCCCGAACCCACCGGCCTCGACGACGAGACGTTGGCCGACCCGCACATCACCGAGCAACTGCGGATCCCGATGCTGTCCGGGCGGCGCTCCCTGAACCTGTCGAACGCGGCCGCGGTCGCGGTGTACGAGGCGTGGCGCCAACATGGGTTCAGCGGCGCGCTCTGATCACCACGTGTTGAAGTGCGCGATCTGCTCGACGGGCAGGCGCTTGGCCGGGCGGAAGTCGGTGCCCTTGGTGTAGGCGATCGGGAACAGCCCGCCCTGGCTGTACTGGTCGTGCGGGATGCCCAGGACGTCGGCGGCCTGCTTTTCGCCCTCCCCCAACAGGTGCAGCGTCGTCCACGCCGAGCCCAGACCGCGCGAGCGCAACGCCAGCATGTAGCTCCACGCCGCGGGCAACAGGGAACCCCAGAAGCTGGCGCTGACGGCGCCGGGCACACCGTCGCATCGCCCCTCGAGACACGGGATCAGCAGCCAGGGGGCCTTTTCCATGTTCTCGGCCAGGTATTCGGCCGACGACACCACGGCCTGGCGCCGCTCCCCGCGGCTGTCGCCCTCGGCGTATTCGGGTTCGGGCATCGTGCGGTACAGCTTCCAGCTGTTGCGGTAGATCTCGGCGAGCGCCGTCTTCTTCTCGGGGTCGTCGACGAAGACCCACTGCCAGGCCTGACTGTTCGATCCGGTCGGCGCCTGGATGGCGAGCTCGAGACACTCCAGCAACACCTCACGCGGCACCGGCTTGTCGAAATCGAGCCGCTTGCGCACCGAACGGGTGGTGGTGAGGACTTCGTCGGCGGAGAGGTTCAAGGTCATTTTCCGAGACTACATTCGCTTCATGGCAGTCAAATTCACCCAGGAGGTCATCGACCGGCTCTCGTCGGACAAGCACGGCTGGTTGACCACGGTGGCCAAGTCCGGACAGCCCGTGCCGAAATTGGTGTGGTTCTACTTCGACGGGGCCGACGTGCTCGTCTACACCGAACCGAATGCCGCGAAGGTCAGGCATATCCGGGCCCATCCACGCGTCAGCCTCAACCTGGACTCCGATGGAAACGGCAGCGGGATCATCGTCGTCGGCGGGCCCGCCATAGTCGATGCCGAGGGCGCAAATCCGCTGCAGGACGAGCGGTATCGCGCGAAATACGCCGAGGTGGCGGCCGGCCTCGGTTTCAGCGACGAGTTCCTCGCCGCCTATAACACCCGGCTGAGGATCGGCGTCGACAAGGTCTGGACCACGCCCACCGAGGGTTAGCGCGCGGCGGGCACCGGTGCTGAATTCACGGGACGCACCGCGAGCGCACACAGGCCGACCGCGGCGATCGCCACGAACGCGGTTCTGCCGCCCATCATGTCGATGAGCGCGCCTGCCGCGGGCGCTCCGAGCGCTTGCCCGGCCGCGAGCGTGAAGAATGACAGCCCCACGCCCGTCGACGTGCTGTCGGGGTACAGCCGTGCGCTCCACAGCAACACCAGGCCGGTCAGCGCGATGTACGCGCCACCGAACAGCGTCGCCGCCACGACGATGGCGCCGAGGTGGGACGGGGCGGCCGCCAACAGCACCGTCGCCGCGGCCATCGTCACCGTTGCGGCCACCCAGGCCCAGCGCAGGCCGATCCGCTGGACCGCGTCCCCCGCGAGCGCCCCGGCGATGCCCGCCGCGCCGATGACGATCCACAGCACCGACGACCGGGTGGCGTCCGCCCCGCCGACGGTGGTGATCAGGTCACGACCGAACGTCCACACCGCCACGCTGCCCACACCCGTCAGCACCGCCGCCAGCAACAAGCCGAAAGTGCCTGGGCGCCAGAACGGATCGACGCGTTTCGCCGCGCGCTGCGAGGACGCGGGCACGGCCAGGAACACCCAGAGCGTCACGGCCGCCGACACCAGTGCGTACACCATCCACGCCGCGCGCCAGTGGCTCAGCAACAACAGCGCGATCGGCGCCGACAGCAGCACACCGATTCCGGTGCCGCCGTTGACCACGGTTTGGGCGCGGTCGGCCGTGTTCGGCAGCACGTGCTGGGCGACCGCGGCGGCCAGTGGCGGCGAGGCGATCCCGGTGCTGCAGCCGGCGACCAGCACTCCGACGGCGAGAACCCATGCCGATGGCGCCAGCGCGATGATCGAAATACCCAGTGTGGCAACCACTCCGGCGGCGACCGCGACCCGGCGCGGTCCGACGCGGTCGGTGAGCAGCAGGCTGGCGGTGATCGCGGCGCAGTAACCGATGTAGCTTCCCGCGCCGATCACGCCGGCGACGGTGGGGCTCAGGCTGAACGTCTCGCCGAACATCGGCCCGAACAGCCCGTAGGAGAAGCGTGCGAACCCGTAACAGCAAGCGATCAGTGCGGTGCCCGCACCGACGAGGAGGTAGAGGGGTCGCCGCACCGCCTAACCGTATCGGGCTAGCGGAAGTCGCGAGACTTGGAGCCGACCGCCAAGGTGAGCTTGCTCATCCGCTCGGCGACGACGGTGACGGCCCCGGTGGCGTTCTGCAATTGTCCGCGGATCAGCAGCGCAGGGGCCGTCTGCGCCAACTTGCGGTGTCGCGCCCACACCCCGCGCGAGCAGATGACATTGACCATTCCGGTCTCGTCCTCGAGATTGAGGAAGGTGGCGCCCTGGGCGGTCGCCGGGCGCTGACGATGTGTCACCGCCCCGGCCACCAGCACCCGGGAGCCGTCCGGCACGTCGAGCAGGTTGCCCGCCGGAATGACGCCGAGGTCGTCGAGGTCCTCTCGGAGGAACTGGGTCGGATAGCTGTCGGGAGAGACACCGGTGGCCCACACGTCGGCGGCGGCCAACTCGAGGTCGGTCATACCAGGTAGCGAGGGAACGTGCGACGACGCGCCCACCCCCGGCAGTCGGTCGGGTCGCTGGCCGGCGGCCGCGCCCGCCGCCCACAACCCTTCGCGCCGGGTGATGCCGAAGCAGCCAAGCGCCCCGGCGGTGGCCAGCGCCTCGGTCTGCGGCACCGACAGCTGCACCCGCTGAGTCAGGTCCAGCAGGGAGGTGAAGGCGCCGTTGGCATTTCGCTCCTCGACGAGCTGTTCTGCCAGGTCGTCACCGATGTGGCGGACCGCGCCGAGGCCCAATCTGACCGCGTTCCCTGTGTCTTCCAAGGTCGGGTGCGCCAGGCTGGCGTTGACGTCCGGCCCGTGCACGGTCACACCGTGGCGGCGCGCGTCGGCCACCAGCGTCTGCGGTGAGTAGAAGCCCATCGGCTGCGCGCGCAGCAGCGCGGCGCAGAACGCGGCGGGGTGGTGCAGCTTGAACCACGACGAGTAGAACACCAGCGATGCGAAGCTCAGCGAATGACTCTCGGGGAAACCGAAATTCGCGAAGGCTTCGAGCTTCTCGTAGATGCGGTCGGCGATCTCGCCGGTGATGCCGTGGCGCTGACGCATGCCGTCGTAGAACCTGCCGTGCAGCCGACGCATCCGTTCGGTCGACCGCTTCGACCCCATCGCGCGGCGCAGCTGGTCGGCCTCGGCGGCGGTGAAACCCGCGCAGTCCACCGCGAGCTGCATCAGCTGCTCCTGGAACAGTGGCACCCCCAGCGTCTTGTGCAACGCCGGTTCCATCGACGGATGGTCGTAGGTGACGGGCTCTTCGCCGTTGCGGCGCTTGATGTACGGATGCACCGATCCGCCCTGGATCGGGCCGGGCCGGATCAATGCCACCTCGACGACCAGGTCGTAGAACACGCGGGGTTTGAGCCTCGGCAGGGTGGCCATCTGGGCGCGCGACTCCACCTGGAACACGCCCACGGAGTCGGCCTTCTGCAGCATCTCGTACACGGCGGGCTCGGACAGATCCAGTTTCGCGAGGTCGACGTCGACGCCCTTGTGTTCGCGCACCAGGTCGATGCAGTAGTGCAGCGCCGAGAGCATGCCGAGGCCGAGCATGTCGAACTTCACCAAACCGATTGCCGCGCAATCGTCTTTGTCCCACTGCAGAACGCTGCGGTTCTCCATGCGGGCCCATTCGACCGGGCACACGTCGGCGATGGGGCGGTCGCAGATGACCATGCCGCCGGAGTGGATGCCCATGTGCCGGGGCAGGTTGGAGATCTGCTTGGCCAGGTCGATGACCTGCTCGGGGATGTCTTCGGTGTGCGGCGCCTCGGCGAGGTTGCCCCACTGGCCGAGCTGCTTGCTCCAGGCGTCCTGCTGCCCCTGCGAGAAGCCCAGTGCGCGGGCCATATCGCGCACCGCGCTGCGGCCGCGGTAGGTGATGACGTTGGCCACCTGGGCCGCGTAATCACGGCCGTAGCGGTCGTAGACGTACTGAATGGCCTTCTCGCGCAGGTCCGATTCGATGTCGATGTCGATGTCGGGCGGTCCGTCGCGCGCGGGGGACAGGAACCGTTCGAACAGCAATTCGTTGGCGACCGGGTCCACGTTGGTGACGCCGAGGGCGTAGCAGACCGCGGAGTTGGCCGCCGATCCCCTGCCCTGAGCCAGGATGCCGTTCTGCTTGCAGAACTGGGTGATGTCGTGGACCACCAGGAAGTAGCCGGGAAACCGCAGCTGTTCAATGACTTTGAGCTCGTGTTCGATCTGCGCGTATGCCCGCGGAGCCCGCTGCGGTGGACCGTACCTGTTGCGGGCACCCGTCATGACGAGGTGGCGCAGCCAGCTGTCCTCGGTGTGCCCCTCGGGGACGTCGAACGGCGGCAACTGGGGTGCGATCAGGGCGAGTCCGAACGCGCACTGCTCACCGAGTTCGACCGCGGCGGTCACGACCTCCGGCCGGTCGGCGAACAGCCGCGCCATCTCCGCACCCGATCGCAGATGCGAACCACCCAGCGGTGCAAGGTAACCGGCCGCCTCGTCCATCGAGTGGCGGGCCCGGATCGCGCCCATCGCCATGGCCAGCCGGCCGCGTGACGGTTCGGCGAAATGGGCGGCGGTGGTCGCGACCACGCTCAGGCCGAACCGGGGTGCCAGTTCGGCGAGGATGGCGTTGCGTTCGTCGTCGCGGGGATGTCCGTGGTGGGTGAGTTCGACGCTGACCCGGTCGTGGCCGAAGCGGTCGACCAGGTCGGCGAGCGCACGGTTCGCCGCGTCGGGCCCACCCTCGGAAAGCGCCTGCCTGACATGGCCTTTGCGGCATCCGGTGAGGATGTGCCAGTGTCCGCCCGCCGCCTCGGTCAGCGCGTCGTAGTCGTATCGGAGCTTGCCCTTCTCGCCGCCGGCCAGGTGTGCCTTGGCGAGTTCACGGGAGAGTCGCCGGTAGCCCTCGGGGCCGCGTGCCAGCACCAGCAGATGTGGGCCGGGCGGGTCGGGGTCTTCGGTCCGGTCGCCGCCGCCGAGGGACAGTTCGGCGCCGAACACCGTCGACATGTCCAGCTCCTTGGCGGCCTCGGCGAAGCGCACCACCCCGTAGAGGCCGTCGTGGTCGGTCAGCGCGATCGCCCGCAGGTCCAGCCGGACCGCTTCCTCGACCAGTTCCTCCGGCGTGCTGGCGCCGTCGAGGAAGCTGTAGGCCGAATGCGCGTGCAGTTCGGCGTATGGGACGGTCGACGAGGGCCGCTCCACGTCGAGTGGTTGGTACTCCCCCCGCTTGCTGGACCAGGCGGGGCTGTCGCCGCCGTCGCCGATCTGCTCATCGATGGGCCAAGCGCCGGCGCGTCGCGGTTTGCCGTTGAGCACCCGCTCCATTTCCACCCAGCTCGGCGGCCCGGTATGCCAGCCCATGCTTGCAGTGTATCGAACTTGTGTTCGATGCTGTCGGCACACCTTACATTCGCCCGAAACTCCGACAAACGCCCTGGTTATCCCCAAGATCCGGTTCATCCACAGGCTGGGCGATGGAGCCCTTCCGGTGTCGGTGGGCCCTAGTAGATTCGTTCGTATGTTCGATCAGTTGGTGGCCGCGGCCCAGGGCGCCAGTGGCGCTGGGGCGGCCGGTGCGTGGGCGCGGATCGAGAACGCCGCCTGCGCGCGCCGGCTCTCCGCGTCCGCCGACGTCCTCGATCGGATGTACGCCGCCGACGGTTCGGCCGAGCGCGAGCAATGGATCCTCGACAACTACTCGGCCGTCGCCGCCGAGATCGCCCCCGCCCAGCAGGTCTCGCTGGGGATGGCGGCAGCCCATCTAGAGATCGCGATCGCCCTGCGCGACCGCTTGCCTCGTCTCAACGAGGTGTTCCTGACCGGCGCCATCACCTACCGAACCGTCGCCGCCATCGTGTTCCGCACCTACCTGATCCAAGACGGTGAGGCGCTCGCCAACGTCGACGCCGCGATCGCGGCGCACGTCGAGGGGTGGACTGCGCTGTCAGTGCTGAAGTTGCACAACGTGATCGACTATTGGGTCGACCGCTTCGACCCCGCGGCGGTACGCCGCGCCGAGAACAGTTCGCGCACCCGCTATATCGAGGTCAAGGACGGTGGGGACGGCTCGGGCGTGGCGCACATCGAGGCGACGGTCTTCGCCCACCATGGGGAGCTGATCGACCAACGCCTCGACGCCATGGCCGCCACGGTGTGCGAGAACGATCCGCGCACTCAGGAACAGCGCCGTGCGGACGCCGTCTCTGCCGCCATGACCGGGGCCCAATCACTGGCGTGCGAGTGTGGATCCGACGAATGCGCGTCCGCGGGTGTCACCGCGAGCGATGTGGTGGTGCACGTCGTGACGAGCGAGGACACGCTCGAGGATGCGACCCCGGCCGAATTGGACGGTGACAAGCCCGTCGAGTCGATCGAGGCCGGTGATCCCACGCTTGGCGGGCCGGCCGAGACGGGGCCGGGGTTCGTGATGGGCCGCGGAGTGGTGCCGGCACCGATCGTCGCCGCCAAGCTGGCGGTCGCCAAGCGTCGACCTGTCAAGCATCCCGGGGATGCGCCGCCGGAGAAGGGCCGGGTTCCCTCGTCGGCGCTGGCGTGGTTCGTCCGCTGCCGCGATCTGACGTGCCGCTTCCCGAATTGCGACAGGCCGGCCACTCAGTGTGACCTCGACCACACGGTCCCATATCCGCGAGGAGCGACGCAGGCATCAAACCTCAAGTGCCTGTGTCGAACTCACCATCTCTACAAGACTTTCCTCGGCTGGCGTGACCGACAGCATCCCGACGGCAGCGTCGACTGGCTCTCGCCGGCCGGTCAGAGGTATACGACCCATCCAGGCAGCAGACTCCTGTTCCCGTCGTTGTGCAGAGCGACCGCGCCCGCGGTCATCGATCCGACCGTCGATCTCCTCGATGACGCCGTTCGATGCTTGAAGATGCCGCGGCGCAAACGAAAGCGCGAACAGAACCGCGCGGCGGCCATCGAAGCGGAGCGCCGACGCAACGAGCCGTACGTTGCCGAACGCAATCGTCCGCCACCGTTCTAGGTGGCGACGGCGAGCAGCCGCCACTCGCCGGGCACACCTTTGAGTTGATGTGTCCCGCGATCCTCGAATTGGAGCCCCGACCCGATCACCAAATCGCGCAGAGTGCTCGACACCAACACGTCGTTGGGTCCGGCCAGGGCGGCGACGCGCGCACCGATATGCACGGCGATACCGCCGATGTCGTCGCCACGCACCTCACACTCACCGGTGTGCAAGCCCGCACGCACTTGCACGCCGAGCGCCTGCACCGCGTCTCGAATCCCCATGGCGCAGCGGATCGCCCGCTGCGGACCATCGAACATCGCCACAAACCCATCGCCCGTCGTGTTCACCTCGCGGCCGCGAAGACGGGCGAGCTGCGCGCGGACCACGGCGTCGTGCGCATCCAGTAGGGCGCGCCACTCGCGATCACCCATTTCGGCGGCCAGGCGCGTTGAGTCCACGATGTCGGTGAACAACACCGTCGCGAGCACGCGATCCTCGGCCATGTCGGGCTGGTGTCCGGTGATGAATCGCGCTATCTCCTCGAAGGAGTCTCGCCACGGCTCGACGACGTGCAGCAGGTTGCGTCCGGGCAGCTCGACATACTTCGCGCCTGGAATGCGATCCGCGATGTACTTGCCCCACTCCCGCGGTACCACAACGTCATCCAAGTGTTGCAGGACGAGTGTGGGTACGCGGACGGCCGGAAGCAAGGCTCGCACGTCCATTTCGGACATGAAACGCATCATCGCCGCGGCGGTGCTCGGGCTCGCTGACAGGCGTTCGAACCGAGCGAAGCTTGCCCGAATCTCCTCATTCCAGGGCATGTCCGGATTCAGGACGTGCTGCGACTCTCCGGTGCCCCACGTGTCTATCATCGCGGCTAGGACTTCCTCGGGACTGGGCCCGCCTTCGCGGGTAGCGTGCGGATCCGCGTAACCCTCCAACACCACCAACGCGGTTGTGCGTGAGGGATGCGTTGCCGCGAACAGGGCCCCCGCCGCCATCGCGCCGACACCCGCGATCAGGACGGCTTCGCCACTGCCGAACTCGTCGAGTACCGCGCCGATGCTGTCGACCCACAGTTCCAAGGTCGGCATCGCACCGCCCGGAACTGGATCGGATGCTCCCATGCCCGGCGGGTCGAAGAAGATCAGCCGACCCAGCGAGGCCATCGCCTCGGCCCACCCCCGAATAGCTGGAAGCGCCGGCGCGACCTCACAATTGGTGAACCAGTTCGGGATGAACACGATGTCGCGCTCACCCTCGCGCGACGCCCGGTAGGCGACTCGCAGATCCCCGTTCATCGCGTAACGCGTCTCGGAGAACATGGTCCGAAGTCAGTCTCCGCTACGGCAGGTCTTCCGGCCCGAACTGCTCGCGCGGAACCACCACCATCGGCACATCGAGCACCCGCAGCATCTTGGCCGCCTTCGACCCGAGGAACAGCCGCCGTGGCGCGCTGAGCCGGCTCGACCCGACCATGATCAGGTCTCCGTCGCGCCACTCCAGCTTGCCCACGGCCTCTTCGATCGTCGCGCCCTCCGCAATCGTCGACGTCACCGGAAAGTCGTCCGGCAACTCGGATTTCGCCAACTCCAATACGTGGTGCGCGTGGGCGAGCGCACGCTCCCGCACCGCATCGCCGTCACCACGGAGCGCCCCGAACGTCGGATCCAGCGCAACCAGCGACACCAACCGTAGCGGCGTGCCCGCCGCCCGGCTGTAACGAACAGCCATGTCCAACAGGACTTCTGAACCCTCGCGCTCGCCGATCGCGCACGTCGCTTCCCGCACGCGGTCCACGGGTGAATTCCGAGTACCCCGCGGCGCCACGGCGACCGGCAACGGCGCCGAGTGCAACAGCCCGTTGACCACCGATCCCAGCGAGAAGCTGGCGGCCAGGCCCCCCGAACCACCGACGATGATCATGTCGGCCTCGACGCGCGCCGCCTCCTGGATCAGCCCATCGGCCGCCGAGTCATCGACACGAACGTGGCTGCGCACCACGATCTCGTCGGGCACCGACGCGCGGGCCTCCTCCAGCCACTGCTCGGCCTGCGCGACGAGATGCTTCTCGAAATCCCCGACCGGCTTGATCGACGGCACCACCCGGTCCGGCGGCAGCACCAGGCACAGGTCGAGTTCTGCGCCCAGCGTTCGCGCGAACCGCACACCGAGCGCCAGCGCGTCCGCACCGCCGGGAGTGGCCAGATATCCAACGACGAGCCTCATGGTCGACCATCCTTTCAATCCGCGGCGGCGCGCACCGCCGGATCGACCAAATGCGCGTCAGTCGCGGTATTCGGCCGCACCGTCCTCGAGCACCAGGCGCGCATTCGAACCGTCGGGCTCGGACGCCTCCGTGCGGAACACCGCGCGGCCCGGCTCGGTCCGCCAGATCGACGTCGTCAAGGTCTCCCCCGGGAACACCGGCGAGGTGAACCTGGCGTCGATGGCGCCGATCTTCGTCGCATCACCGCCACCGAGTTCGGCGACCAGCGCCCGACCCGCGACACCGTAGCTGCACAGCCCATGCAGGATCGGCTTCGGAAACCCGGCCAGTTCCCGCGCGAACCACGGATCGCTGTGCAACGGGTTGCGGTCACCCGACAACCGATAGATCAACGCCTGATCTTCCCGGGTGGACAACGCAATTCGCGCATCCGGTTCACGGTCGGGAATCTCCGGAGCCGGCGGCCGCTGTCCCGGTTGCCCGCCGAAGCCACCCTCACCGCGGATGACCGCCGTCGTGAAGGTCTCGGCGACGACCGTCGACGTGTCGGGGTCCGTGCCCGTCGCCTTGAGCATGACGATCGCGTTCTTGCCCTCACCCTTGTCCTGGATGTCGGCGACCTCCGCGACGACGCTGAGCTTGCCGGCCGGCTTCAGCGGTTGGTAGAGCCGGATCCCCTGCGAACCGTGCAGCAGCATCGCGAAGTTGAACGAGCCGATCAGGCCCGCCGCCGCGAACGGCAGGCACGCGATCACCGCGTAGGTCGGCAGCACCTGCTGCTCGATGCCGTGACTGTTCTCCGTGGTGAACGCGAGGTCGGCGGTACCCGCGCCGACACCCAGCGCGTACAGCAGCGTGTCGCGGTCGGTCCATTCGAACAGTTGCGGGTCGGTCTTGGCGCCGATGGCGTTGGGGTCGAGAGGCATACCCGGAACGATATCGGCATTGACCTTCCGGGCGCGGCGGTCCACGATGGCTCGCATGCGCTATGTCGTTACCGGCGGTACCGGGTTTATCGGCAGACGGGTCGTCACGCGATTGTTGGCCCACGACAGCGACGCCGAGGTGCTGGTCCTCGTCCGGCGGGGCTCGCTGTCTCGGTTCGAGCGACTGGCCGCGACCTGGGGCGAGCGGGCGAAACCACTGGTCGGCGACCTCTGCGAACCGGATCTCGGGGTGCATGACGTCGGTGCGGTCGATCACGTCGTGCACTGTGGCGCCGTCTACGACATCACCGCCTCCGACGCCGACCAACGTGCGGCCAACGTCGACGGCACCCGCGCGGTGGCCGGACTGGCGCTGCGGTTCGACGCGACCCTGCACCACGTGTCGTCGATCGCCGTCGCCGGCACCTTCCGCGGCGAGTTCACCGAGGACGACTTCGACGTCGGCCAGGACCTGCCGACCCCGTATCACCAAACCAAATTCGAGGCCGAACAGCTGGTCCGCTCCACCCCGGGGTTGCGATACCGCGTGTACCGGCCCGCCGTCGTCGTCGGCGATTCGCGCACCGGCGAGATGGACAAGGTCGACGGCCCGTATTACTTCTTCCCGATGCTCGCGAAGCTGGCCAAGCTGCCGTCGATCACGCCGATCGCCCTGCCCGACACCGGCCGCACCAACCTCGTCCCGGTCGACTATGTCGCCGACGCGCTCGTCGCGCTGATGCACCTGCCCGACCGCGACGGCCAGACCTTCCATCTCACGGCACCGAAATCGATTGGGCTGCGCGGCATCTACCGCGCGGTGGCCAAGACCGCCGGGCTCCCCCCGTTGCGCGCCTCCCTGCCCCGGTCCGCCGCCACGCCCCTGCTGAGGGCCACCGGCCGCGCCAAGGTGGTGCGCAACATGGTGGCCACCCAACTCGGCCTGCCCGCCGAGATCCTCGACGTGGTCGATGTGATGCCGACCTTCACCGCCGCCCACACCGCAGAAGCGTTGCAGGGCACAGGGATCACGGTTCCCGACTTCGCCGACTACGCGCCGGTGCTGTGGCGCTATTGGGCCGACCACCTCGACCCCGACCGGGCGCGGCGCGACGATCCGGCCGGCCCGCTCGTCGGCAAACATGTCATCGTCACCGGCGCCTCGAGCGGAATCGGGCGGGCATCGGCTATCGCGATCGCGGAACGCGGCGCGACGGTTTTCGCGTTGGCGCGCAACGCCGATGCGCTCGACGACCTGGTCGCCGAGATCCGGGCAGGCGGCGGACAAGCCCATGCGTTCACCTGTGACGTCACCGACTCGACATCGGTCGAGAGCACCGTCAAGGACATCCTCGGCCGCTTCGACCACGTCGACTATCTGGTGAACAACGCCGGCCGCTCGATCCGCCGCTCGGTGATCGCCTCCACCGACCGGCTGCACGACTACGAGCGCGTGATGGCGGTCAACTATTTCGGCGCAGTGCGGATGGTCCTTGCGCTGCTGCCGCATTGGCGCGAACGCCGATTCGGTCACGTGGTCAACGTGTCGAGCGCCGGTGTACAGGCGCGCAATCCGAAGTACAGCTCATATCTGCCGACGAAGGCCGCGCTCGACGCGTTCGCCGACGTGGTGGCGGCCGAGACGCTGTCCGACCACATCACGTTCACGACGATCCACATGCCGTTGGTGCGCACGCCGATGATCGTGCCGTCGCGCCGGCTCAACCCGATGCCCCCGATCACCGCCGAACACGCCGCCGCGATGGTGGTGCGCGGGCTGATCGACAAGCCCGCGCGCATCGACACACCGCTGGGCACGCTCGCCGACTTCGGAAACTATTTCACGCCGAAGCTGTCCCGGCGGGTGCTGCACCAGCTCTACCTCGGATATCCCGATTCCGCTGCGGCCCGAGGCGTGCCGACTTCCCCGTCGATCGCGCGGACACCGCGTCGCCCGAGGAAGTCTCCGCGACCCCTGCGCGTCCCACGGCCGGTGAAGTCCGCGGCGCGCCTCGTCCCGGGTGTGCACTGGTAGCTATCGTTGGCCAGGTGACCCAGCCTGTCTTCGTCGACGTGGACACCGGCGTCGACGACGCGATGGCGCTGGCCTACCTGTTCGCCAGCGACGAAGCCGAGGTGGTCGGTATCGCTTCGACGGCGGGAAACGTTCCGGTGCAACCCGTTTGCCGCAACAACCTCGGCCTGCTCGACCTCTGCCGGATGCCCGAGACTCCGGTCTCGAAAGGATCCGAGCAGCCGGTCAGTTCACCATTGCGCACCGCAGAGGACACCCACGGTCCCGAAGGAATGGGTTACGCCTCGCTGCCCGCGTCCGGACGCCGGCTGACCGAATACGACGCCGCCGAGGCGTGGGTGCGCACCGCGCGAGCGTTTCCCGGAGAGCTCATCGCGGTGGCCACCGGGCCGCTGACCAACCTGGCGCTGGCGCTGCGCGCCGAACCCACCCTCCCCACGCTGCTGCGCCGACTGGTGATCATGGGCGGCGCGTTCGACTACCGCGGCAACACGACGCCCGTCGCCGAGTGGAACATCAGCGTGGATCCCGAGGCCGCCGCCGAGGTGTTCGCCAACTGGACCGCCGCGTGGGGAGGCGATAAACCCACGCACCTTCCGATCGTGTTGGGCCTGAACCTGACCGAGCACATCGCGATGACGCCCGCGCTGCTCAACCGGCTCGCCGAGGAGGCCGGTGCGCCGTCGGCGGCGATGAGCGTGTCCGACGACCCCGGCACCCGGTCGGCGTCGGAGAATCCGCTGATCGCGGTGCTCGAAGACGCCATGCGGTTCTACTTCGAGTTCCACCACAACCAGGGCGAGGGATATCTGGCGCATCTGCACGATCCGCTGGCCGCGGCGGTGGCGCTGGACCCCGACCTCGTCACCTACCTGGCGACCACCGTCGACGTCGAGCTGACGGGCACACTGACCCGCGGCATGACCATCGCGGACTGGAGCAACCGTTGGGCACGGGAACCCAACGCGCTCATCGGCGTTGACGTCGACCCGGGCGCGTTCTTCGAGCGGTTCATCGCGCGCGTCGGTGCGTTCGCCGCCAAGCTCAGCTGACGAACACCCCGATCACGACGGCCAGGAACAGCAGTAGGAAGATCACGAGCGCGACGACGCTCGCGATGGCCGTCGGCGTCCAGCGGTGGCGGGGCCGAGATTCGACGGCTCCCACACCCGAGGTCTGGTCGGAGTCGGGTGGCGTGGCTCCCGGCGGGACTCCACCACCGGGCTCGAGGTCCGGTGTGTTGGCCGGTTCTGGATCAGGCGGTATGGCGGTCATCGAGGAGCGGGTACCCCGTCACGCGGTCGTCATTCATAAATCCCTTCGACGTACCACCGGCGCTGCCGGTAACACAGCAGCAGGGCCTGTCCCGACCTGGCATCGCGCGCACCGTCGAGCAGCACCTGGGCGCGGGCGGTGCGGCCCGCCTTGCGGCCTTCGGGATCCCACCACCGCTCGTCGACCGGCCACGGCCCCGCCCACCAGGCCAATCTGCCCGCCTTGACCACCTTTCCCGGCGCGTCCAATCGCGCCGGGTCGGTGGAGAACAGGCCGCGCGCGGTCACCCGCACCGGACGGCCGTCGTCGTCGAACAACTCGACCGGATCATCGAGCAGCACGGTCGGCGACGGTTCGGGCAGTTGACCGGGCCACGGCTGACGCGGATCGGCGCGCGGCACCGGCTCGTCCCCCAGCGGGGTGAGCGTGATGCGTTCGGCGGGGCCCCGGCCTCCGCTGAGCACCGGCACCTGCACCGCCTCCGGTCCGAGCAGACCCTGCACGCGCACCAGCGCGCGACGGGCCCGCAGTCGATCCTCTTCGCCCACCCCTCCCCACAGCGGCAGCTGCAGCGCCTCGGCCGACACCACCTCCACCGGGCGCAACCGGATCAGCGTGATGGGCGCGGTGGGCCGGTCGTTGGGGTTGCGCCTGTTCAACCAGCCGTCGAGCTGCCAGCGCACCCGGTCGGCGGTGGCGTCCTCGGTCAGCGGTTCGGCACAGCGCCAAACCCGTTCCAGCTCTTCGCCGTTGGCGGTTCGGGCGTGAATGGCCAGCCGGGTGCAGCCCACGCCGGAGGCGGCCAAGGTGCGGTGCAGGTCCGCGGCCAGCGACCGGCCGGCGAATGCCGCGGCGTCCACCCGGTCGATCGGCGGATCGCAGTCCATGACGGCGTCGAGTTCGGGATCGGGGTCCCGGCCCGACGGACCACGGGTGGGCTCACCGCGTGCGAACTGGTGCGCGGCCACCGCGTCGGCCCCGAACCGCGAGGCCACATCGCTGCGGGACAGCGCGGCGAACTGCCCGATGTTGCGAATCCCCATGCGCCACAGCAGGTCTGCGAGGTCTTCGCGGCCGGGCGCGGCAAGGCTGGGTTCGGTGGCCAGCTGGCGGATCGACAGCACCGACAGGAACCGCGCGTCCTGTCCGGGCTCGACGATCCGCCCCGCCCGCGCGGCGAAGACCGCAGTGGGCAACTGGTCGGCGACCCCCACCTGACATTCGGCGCCGGCGGCCGCCACCGCGTCGACCAACCGCTCCGCGGCGGCTTCTTCGGACCCGAAGTACCGGGCCGCGCCCCTGACCGGAAGCACCAGCAGTCCCGGCCGCAACACCTCGGCGCGCGGCACCAGGTTGTCCACCGCGATGGTCACGTTCTCGAAATGGCGGGCATCGCGCGCCGGGTCGGCGGTGACCACGTGCAGTTCGGGGCATCGCGCCTGCGCTTCGCGGCGGCGCAGCCTCCGCCGCACCCCGGCCGATCGGGCCGATGCCGAGCAGGCGATGACCCGGTTGGCCAGGGTCACCGCGATCGGGGCGGTGGACGGCAGGTCGGCCGCGGCCGCCGCGGCGACGGCCGGCCAGTCCATGCACCAGATGGCGAGGACGCGCGACGGTGCCGACTCACGCGAAGATGCCAACTCATCCGCCTACCGCACGGACGGACCCGAACGACCGTCCCCTGGCCCGGATGGCCAGCCGGACCCGGCTGATGCGACCGAACCCCGGACGTCCCTGACCCGTGATCTCATAGCCGCACACCGAGGCCTCCAGCCGCGCCGACGCCCCCTGCCAGTCGCCGCCGGTGACCAGCAGCGTGCAGCCCTTCTGGCGGGCCCGGGCCACGACCGCCCGCGCGCGGGTGGCCGGCACCGACCGCCCGCCAAGGCCGAGCACCACCAGATCCATCCCGTCCATCAGCACGGCGGCGACCTCGACCGGATCGGCGCCCGGTTCGGGGATGACCGCGATCCGGCTCAGGTCGGCGCCCATCTCCACGGCCGCCAGCAGGCCCACGTCGGGCTGGCCGACAATCGCGGCGTGCCCGCCGTCCTTCGTCACCGCCGCGACCATGCTCAGCGACAGCGACCGGGCGCCCGACACCACCGCCACCGTCCCGCGCGGCAACGGCGCCGGGAGCAGCCCGTCCAGGGATTCGGGCATCGGCAGCAAAGTTTCCGAGTCCGGAAGCGGCTCGGTGTTCGATGCGGCTCCGCGCCTGCCCGCGCCCACCTTGCTGGACACCGCCGCGATCTTGCGACGCAGGTGTTCCACCTGTTCAGCGCGGGTAAGCTGACGCTGATCCAGGTTCACGGCAGCTGTCACAACTGCACCTCCCGCACCGTCTGACTCAGTAGTTTTTCGAACGTTTGTTCGATATGCCGAGTAAACACCCACCCACCGACAGCGTCAAGCGGGTTCGGTCGATTCAGAGGCGGAGAAACGAGGGGAGAACTACTCCCACTCGATGGTGCCGGGCGGCTTACTCGTCACGTCCAGCACCACCCGGTTGACCTCGGCCACCTCGTTGGTGATCCGGGTCGAGATGCGTTCGAGAACGTCGTACGGCACCCGCGTCCAGTCGGCGGTCATGGCGTCCTCACTGGACACCGGGCGCAGCACGATCGGGTGCCCGTAGGTCCGCCCGTCGCCCTGCACGCCCACCGAGCGGATGTCGGCCAGCAAGACGACCGGACACTGCCAGATCTGGCTGTCGAGCCCGGCGGCGGTCAGTTCCTCACGCGCGATCGCGTCGGCGCGTCGCAGCGTCTCCAGCCGCGCGGCAGTGACCTCACCGATGATCCTGATGCCCAGGCCGGGGCCCGGAAACGGTTGCCGCGCAACGATTTCCTCGGGCAGTCCGAGCTCACGCCCCACCGCGCGGACCTCATCTTTGAACAACAGCCTCAGCGGTTCGACCAGTTTGAACTTCAGGTCGTCGGGCAGGCCGCCGACGTTGTGGTGGCTCTTGATGTTCGCGGTGCCCGACCCTCCGCCGGACTCCACCACGTCGGGATACAGCGTGCCCTGCACCAGGAAATCGACCTCCGGTCCGCCGCCCTCGACGAGGCCGCGCACCGCGCCTTCGAACGCCCGGATGAACTCACGCCCGATGATCTTGCGCTTGCCCTCGGGGTTGGTCACCCCGGTCAACGCCTCGAGGAACCGGTCGGCGACGTCGACGGTGACCAGGTTGGCGTGCGTGGCGGCGACGAAATCGCGTTGCACCTGCGACCGCTCCCCCGCCCGCAACAGTCCGTGGTCGACGAACACGCACGTCAACCGGTCGCCGATGGCACGCTGCACGAGCGCCGCCGCGACCGCGGAGTCGACCCCGCCGGACAACCCGCAGATGGCCCGACCCTCGCCGATCTGCTCGCGCACCTGCTCGACGAGTGCGTCGGCGATGTTGGCAGGCGTCCACGTCGAGTCGATGCCCGCGAACTCGTGCAGGAAGCGGCTGAGGATCTGCTGGCCGTGCGGGGTGTGCATGACCTCCGGGTGGTATTGCACACCGGCCAGTCTCCGGCCGCGATGTTCGAACGCCGCGACCGGCGCGCCGCTGCTGGTGGCCACCACCTCGAAGCCGTCGGGAGCCTCGGTGACCGCGTCTCCGTGGCTCATCCACACCGGCTGGGTGGACGGGAGATCCGAATGTAATTCTCCCCCAGTGACTTTCAGTTCCGTGCGGCCGTACTCACGGGTGCCGGTACGTGCGACGGTTCCGCCGAGCACCTGCGCCATGGCCTGGAAGCCGTAGCAGATCCCGAACACCGGGACGTCCAGGTCGAACAGCTCCGGGTTCAGCTGCGGGGCGCCCTCTTCGTAGACACTGGCCGGACCGCCGGAGAGCACGAGGGCCTGGGGACCGCGGGCCTTGATCTCCTCGACGCTGGCGGTGTGCGGGATCACCTCGGAGAAGACCCGCGCCTCGCGGACCCGCCGGGCGATCAACTGCGCGTACTGCGCTCCGAAATCGACAACCAGCACGGGTCGGGGGGATCCTGATGTCACGCGGTCAGTCTAGTTGGCCACGCCGACGTCAGACGTGCAGCGCGGTGAACGGCTCAAACGGCAAGTTGCGCAGAGCGAACCACGCCAAGGTCAGCACCACTGCCACCGGCGCCGACCACCGCAGGTGCTGCCAACTGCGCACCCGCCTGCCCGCCAGGGACCCGTAGATCCAGGTCCCGTACGCCCACAGCAGGAAGACCAACGCGAGCACGCCGAGTGCGTTGAACCGGACCGCCGCGGCGACGTCGAGATGCAGCAGCGAGTAGATCATCCGCAGGCTCCCGCACCCGGGGCAGTCGATGCCGAGCAGCGCCTTGGTCGGGCAGACGGGCAGAATTCCGCCGGGCACGGTGGGGTCGGCCAGCCAGATCGCCGCGCACCCGCCGACCGCGGCGGTGGCGACCGCCAGCGGCGCGGTGAGCGAGTGCACGTGCGTCACATGTTGGCCAGGCCGCCGCCCGCGACCCCGACGATGAGGTAGATGACGATGACGATCACGCCGGCGATCGCACCCCAGATCGCCCACTTCTTCGCATCGTCGGAGGCCTTCTGCGCCTGGGCGTACTGGCCCGAAGACCACAGACCGGATACCTTGCTGGCGTTGATGATCGATACGATGCCAAACGGCAAGCAGCACAACACCGTAACGAGAATCCCCCACACGAGATTGCTGTCGGGCTGCTGGGCGGGGACACCACCGGGCGGTGGACCGTAACCCTGGGGCGGAGGCGGCGGAGGTTGAGGCGGATAGGTCATGGTGTCCCTTTTCTCGAGTAGCACCCTGTCAAACCGACAAGCTCGCTCAATATATGGCAATTGTTTGCTGTGTACGTCAATTTCAAATCGTGCAGTAAGTTGGTATGTCCGCGCGCGATAACGGGAATGGGTGATGTGTGCCTGGAACCGGAGAGCTTGGACTACCCGAGAAGATCCGCGCTGCGCTGTTCGACCTCGACGGCGTGCTGACGGATACCGCGAGCGTGCACATGAAGGCTTGGAAGGCGATGTTCGACGACTTCCTGCGGCGACGGGCGGAGCGCGCCGGTGAGGATTTCACGCCGTTCGATGTGCAAACCGACTACCTGACCTACGTGGACGGTAAGAAGCGTGAGGACGGGGTGCGGTCCTTCCTCGCCAGCAGAGACATCGAGTTGCCCGACGGCGATCCCGACGACCCGCCGACACACGAGAGCGTCCACGGGTTGGGCAACGCGAAGAACGAGATGTTTCAACAGATCCTGCAGACCGACGGCGTGGAGGTGTTCGAGGGTTCGCGGCGCTATCTGGAGGCGGTGGCGAACGCCGGACTGGGCATCGCGGTCGTGTCGTCGAGCGCCAATACCCGCGAGGTCCTCGAACTGACCGGGCTGGCCCGGTTCGTTCAGCACCGGGTGGACGGTGTCGTGTTGCGCGAGGAGAACATCGCGGGCAAACCCGCGCCGGACTCGTTCCTGCGCGCCGCCGAACTTCTCGGCGTGGAACCCGACCACGGCGCCGTGTTCGAAGACGCGCTGTCCGGAGTGGAAGCGGGACGGGCCGGGGGCTTCGGCGTGGTGGTCGGAGTCGACCGGGTCGGTCAGGCGGACGCGTTGCGGCGCAACGGCGCTGACATCGTGGTGTCCGATCTCGCGGAGCTGCTCGCATGAGCCTGCATGACGACATCTACCCCGTGGAGCCCTGGCAGGTCCGCGAGAAATCGCTCGACCTCGGCGTCCTCGCGCAGTCGGAGTCGTTGTTCGCGTTGTCCAACGGGCACATCGGCATGCGCGGAAACCTCGACGAAGGCGAACCGCACGGGTTTCCCGGCACGTATCTGAACTCGTTCTACGAGGTTCGTCCCCTGCCCTATGCGGAAGCGGGATACGGCTACCCCGAGGACGGACAGACGGTCGTCAACGTCACCAACGGCAAGCTGATGCGACTGCTGGTCGACGACGAACCGTTCGACGTGCGTTACGGCGAACTGCTCGACCACGAACGCGTTCTCGACCTTCGGGCGGGCACGCTCAAACGCACCGCATGCTGGCGCTCGCCGGCGGGTAAGAAGATCAAGGTCGTCTCCACTCGAATTGTTTCGCTCGCGCAGCGCAGTTGCGCTGCCATCGAGTACGTCGTCGAGGCGCAGGACGAATTCGTGCGCGTCACCGTGCAATCCGAACTGGTGGCCAACGAGGAGTTACCGCCGTCGACCAAGGATCCGCGGGTGTCGGCCGTGCTGGAGAAGCCGCTCGAGCCGGTTCAGCACGAAAATTCCGAACGCGGCGCGATCCTGCTGCACCGCACCCGCGGCAGCAATCTGATGATGGCCGCCGCCATGGACCACGACATCGACGTGCCCGGCCGCGTCGAGGTCGAGACCGGGGCGGGCGCCGACTGGGCCAACACGACGATCATCTGCGGGCTGCGTCCCGGCCAGCGCCTGCGAATCGTCAAGTACCTCGCATACGGATGGTCGAGCCTGCGCTCGCGCCCAGCGCTGCGCGACCAGGCGGCGGCGGCGCTCAGCAGTGCGCGCTACACGGGTTGGCAGGGCCTGCTCGACGCGCAGCGGGCGTACCTCGACGATTTCTGGGACGGCGCGGACGTCGAGGTGGAGGGCGATCCCGACTGCCAGCAGGCGGTGCGGTTCGGTCTTTTTCACGTCCTGCAGGCCAGTGCCCGCGCCGAGCGCCGCGCCATTCCCAGCAAGGGCCTGACCGGAACGGGCTATGACGGCCACGCCTTCTGGGACACCGAGGGCTTCGTGCTACCGGTGCTGACCTACACCCATCCCTCCGCGGCGGCCGACGCATTGCGTTGGCGCGCATCGATTCTGCCGCTGGCCAGAGAGCGGGCCACGCAGCTGGACCTCGACGGTGCCGCATACCCTTGGCGCACGATCCGCGGCGAGGAGTGCTCGGCCTACTGGCCGGCGGGCACGGCGGCGTTTCACATCAACGCCACGATCGCGATCGCGTTCGAGCGCTACCGCGTCGTCACCGGCGATCACTCGCTCGAGTCGGAGTGCGGGCTCCAGGTGCTCATCGACACCGCGCGATTGTGGACATCGCTGGGGCATCACGATCGTCACGGGGTGTGGCACGTCGACGGGGTCACCGGGCCGGACGAGTACACCGCCATCGTGCGCGACAACGTGTTCACGAATCTGATGGCGGCGGCGAACCTTCGGGCGGCCGCCGACGCCTGCGAGCGCCACCTCGATGCCGCCCAGGCGGCCGGCGTCTCCACCGAGGAGATGGCCGCGTGGCGCCACGCCGCCGACACCGCCAACATCCCGTTCGACGAGGAACTCGGCGTGCACCCACAGTGCGAAGGCTTCACGACGCTGCGCGAGTGGGACTTCGACACCAACACGATCTACCCCCTGCTGCTGAACGAACCGTACGTCCGGCTCTACCCGGCGCAGGTGGTCAAACAGGCCGATCTGGTGCTGGCCATGCACTGGCAGGGCCACGCGTTCACCGCCGAACAGAAGGCGCACAACGTCGACTACTACGAACGTCGCACCACCCGGGACTCGTCGCTGTCGGCGTGCACGCAGGCGGTGATGTGCGCCGACGTCGGCCATCTCGAGCTCGCCCACGACTACGCATACGAGGCGGCGATGATCGACCTGCGCGATCTGCACCACAACACCCGCGACGGCCTGCACATGGCGTCACTGGCGGGCGCGTGGACCGCGCTGGTGGCGGGCTTCGGCGGATTGCGCGACGACGAAGGGGTGCTCGAGCTCAGCCCCCGCCTGCCCGACGGGATTTCGCGGCTCCGGTTCCGGTTGCGCTGGAGGAGCTTCCGGCTCACCGTTGACGCCAATCACAAGGACGTCACCTACACGCTGCGCGACGGTCCCGAGGGTGAGCTGGTGATCCGCCATGGTGGCGAGGATCTACAGGTCACCGCTCGGGAGCCGACCACCGTGCCGGTCCGCTGGTGCAAGCCACTGCTGCCGACGCCTGCGCAACCGCCGTTGCGCGAGCCGGTGTGCAGGCGCCCGACCTAGGTCACGCTGCCTGCCGCCAGCCACGCCTGTTCCTGCCCGGGGTCGGGCAGGACCCGCCCGCCCTCGATCGCGAAGCGCGCGGGGCTGTTGCCGATGATTACGAGCACACGCGCCGCGGGAATACCGGTGATTCGTGTTGCCGCATCGGCGATCTCGGCCACCAGTCGGCTCGTCTCGTCGTCCGGGTGACCGGAGCGCACCCAGCCGTTGATGATCAGCGGCCGGGCGATACCGGCGTCCCAGCCGCCGGCGCGGTCCACCTCGGGGCCGAGCACCAGCATCGGCCGCTCGGCGGCGCTGATCCGCTCGGCGAACTCGGCCAACCGCGCGGCGTCCGGCGCGACGCGTTCGGCGACGCTCCTGACGACGGCGGGTCCCAGCGCGGGTTTGAAATCGTCCGGAAAGTTCTGCAGAAACGTCTGCTCGGTCGAGCCCGGGTTGCCGAAAACTGTTGTCAGCCCCAGCTTCCGGAGTAAATCGAAGGTCACCTCGTGGACGGTCTTCTGGTCGGTCATTTAAATCACCCCTGTCGTGATGGATTGGTGTGAAAACCATCCCCGACAGGGGCGTCGGCGGTCATCGACACTGCCGGACATCCGCCAGGGCGTCTTTTCCGACGTCGCTGTTACCGCTAGCCGGTGTCGCTAGCCGATCTGCTTGTGGCTGGGCAGCCCGCCGGTCGCCTCGAACACCACCCGCTTGCCGATCTCGACGGCGTGGTCGGCGAACCGTTCGTAGTAGCGGCCGAGCAACGCGACGTCGACGGCCGAACACACGCCGTCCTGCCACTTGTGGTCGATCAACAGCGTGAACAGATGCCGGTGTTCGGCGTCGACGGCGTCGTCCTCATCGCGCAGCCGTGCCGCCTTGTCGGGATCGCGCGACAGCAGCACCTCCTGCGCCGTCTTCGCGAGTTGCACCGCGCGCGCACCCATCTCGGCGAAGCTCGCGCGCACGTCGGCGGGCAGTGCGCAATCCGGATGCCGCAACCGCGAGATCCCGGCGACGTGGGCCGCCAGCGCGCCCATCCGGTCGATGTCGGCGGCGATGTGGATGGAACCGACCACCATGCGTAGGTCGCTCGCGACGGGTTGCTGCAGCGCAAGGATCCGCAGCGCCGCATCCTCGACCCGCCGGTTGAGCGCGATGATGTGCTCGTGGTCGGCGATGACCTGCTCCGCGAGCGCCAGATCGGCGCCGAGCAGGGCTTGAGTGGCGCGCTCCAACGCGGTGATCGCCAGGCCGCACATCTCGCCGAGCTGGGCGCTCAGTGCGGCCAGTTGCTCCTGATAAGCCGTCCGCATCGGCGACCCCTCCCTCGCAATAGGCGCAGCCCCCCCTGAGCGGAAAATCAGTTACCCGATTTGACGGTCTTTAACCATCGGTTGGATCGGCACCCATCGAAGTGCCGCCGGTGCGTTTGCGGGCACGACCGGGTTCCGCGGCGCGATGGGCTCCAACCGCCGATACGGCAGCCCCTGCTCGGGCCGCAGGTCCTGCTCACCCTTGTTCGGCCACAGCGATGCGGCGCGCTCGGCCTGCGCGGTGATCGAAAGCGACGGGTTGACACCGAGATTCGCCGAGATCGCCGCGCCGTCGTGCACCAGGAGCGTCGGATAGCCGTACACCCGGTGGTACGGGTCGATGACCCCGTGTTGAGCGTCGTCACCGATGGCCGCCCCGCCGAGGAAGTGCGCGGTGAGCGGGATGTTGAACAGCTCGCCCCAAGTCCCGCCCGCGACCCCGTCGATCTTCTCGGCGATGCGCCGAGTGACCCGGTTACCGACCGGGATCCACGTCGGGTTGGGCGCGCCGTGGCCCTGCTTGCTCAAGAAGCGCCTGATCCCCAACCTGTTGCGCTTGGTGTACGTGGTGATCGAATTGTCGAGGTGCTGCATGACCAGCGCGATCAGCGTGCGCTCGCTCCACCGCCGGACGTTGAGCAGGCGAAGCGTGCCGCGCGGATCGTTGCGTGCATTGGTGAACAGCTGTTTCCACCGCGGAACGGCGGTGCCTTCGGGGCCGTCACCGTCGGTCATCAGCGTCTGCAGCAGACCCATGGCGTTGGACCCCTTCCCGTAGCGCACGGGCTCGATGTGGGTGTCCGGGGTGGGATGGATCGACGACGTGATCGCCACGCCGTGCGTCAGGTCGAGGTCGTCGGAGACCTCGAATCTGCCTGCGCCGACGATGGATTCGGAGTTGGTCCGGGTCAGCACGCCGAGCTTGTCCGAAAGGTTCGGCAGCTTGCCGCTGTCGCGCATCTTGAACAGCAGGCGCTGCGTGCCGTAGGTGCCGGCCGCCAGCACCACATGCGACGCGGTGAAGGTGCGTTTGCGTTTACGCACCCAGCGGCCGGTGCGCACGGTGTGCACGTTCCACAGCCCGTCCGGGCGCTGCTCGAAGCCGGCGACCGTCGTCATCGGGTGGATCTCGGCGCCGAACTTCTCTGCCAGGTACAGGTAGTTCTTGACCAGCGTGTTCTTACCGTTGTGCCGGCAGCCGGTCATGCATTGACCGACCTCGATGCACCCCTTGCGGGCCGGTCCGACACCGCCGAAGTACGGGTCGGCCACCGTCTTGCCCGGCGCCTTCGTGCCGTCGGGTCCGAAGAAGACGCCCACGGGGGTCGGCACGAATGTGTCGCCGACGCCCATCTCTTCGGCGACCTCTTTGACGACGCGGTCGGCGTCGGTGAACGTCGGGTTGGTGACGACGCCGAGCATGCGTTGCGCCTGGTCGTAGTGCGGCATCAGCTCCGCGCGCCAGTCGGTGATGTCCTTCCACTGCGGGTCGTTGAAGAACGGATCGGGCGGCACGTACAGGGTGTTGGCGTAGTTCAGGGAGCCGCCCCCCACCCCCGCGCCGGCCAGGATCATGACGTTGCGCAGCAGGTGGATCCGCTGGATGCCGTACATGCCGAGCTGCGGAGCCCACAGGAACTTGCGCAGGTTCCACGAGGTCTTGGCGAAGTCCTCGTCGGCGTACCGTCGGCCCGCCTCGAGCACGCCGACGCGATAGCCCTTCTCGGTGAGTCGCAGTGCCGTGACGCTGCCGCCGAACCCCGAACCGATCACCAGGACGTCGTAGTCAGGTTCCATCCGTCCAGTATGACGTTACCGAGGGGTAACTTCCTAGCCGCTCACACGGCGACGGCGGTGCCGCAGATCCCGCAGACCTCGAACTGTCGGCGGTTCCACCGCGCCACCGGGATGAAGAACAGCGAGAACTGCTTGAACTCCCGCACCCGGGACCACTGCGTGGTGTTGTTGCAGCGTGGGCATGTCCGAACCTCCCCCGCACCCAGGTGTTGTTGTTTGGTGCCGTAACTGAAGAGGAAGAAGAACACTCCGCCCAGCGTATGCGCCGGCTCAGCTGCCGACCGTCAGCCCGACCTTCTGAAACTCCTTGAGGTCGCAGTAGCCCGCCTTGGCCATCGAGCGGCGCAACCCGCCGACCAGGTTCAGCGAGCCGAACGGATCGTCGGAAGGTCCGGTCAGCACCTGCTGCAGTGACGGGCGATCACCCTCCGCCACCTGGAGAAACGCACCGCGCGGCAGCGACGGATGCGCGGCGGCGGCAGGCCAGAACCAGCCGTCGCCGAGCGCTTCGGCCGACGAGGCCAGCGGGGTGCCGAGCACCACCGCGTCCGCACCGCACGCGATGGCCTTGGCCAGGTCACCGGAGGTGTGCATGTCGCCATCGGCCAGCACGTGCACGTAGCGCCCACCCGTCTCGTCGAGGTACTCGCGGCGGGCCGCGGCCGCGTCGGCGATCGCGGTGGCCATCGGCACGCTGATACCCAGGACCTCGTCGCTGGTGGTCACGCCGCTGGTCGAACCGTAGCCGACGATGACGCCGGCCGCGCCGGTGCGCATCAGGTGCAGCGCGGTGCGGTGATCGAGCACGCCGCCGGCGACGACCGGCACGTCGAGTTCGGAGATGAAGGTCTTGAGGTTCAGTGGCTCTCCGTTGGAAGCCACGCGCTCGGCGGAGATGATCGTGCCCTGGATGATCAGCAGGTCGATGCCGGCGGAGAGCAGCGTGGGCGTCAGCGCCTGGGCGTTCTGGGGGCTGACCCGCACGGCCGTCGTCACTCCTGCCTCGCGGATCCGCGCGACGGCCGCTCCCAGCAGATCCGGGTCCAACGGCGCGGCGTGCAACTGCTGCAGCAGTCGGACCGCCGCCGTCGGTTCGGGCTCTTTCACCGCCGCCTCGACGACCTGGGCGACCTTGGCTTCGACGTCGGCGTGCCGCCCGATCAGGCCTTCCCCGTTGAGCACGGCCAGCCCGCCGAGCCGGCCCATTTCTATTGCGAATTCCGGGGATACGAGCGCGTCGGTCGGATGCGCGACGACCGGGATCTCGAACCGGTAGGCGTCGAGTTGCCAGGCGGTCGAGACATCCTGCGACGACCGGGTGCGCCGCGACGGGACGATGTTGATGTCGTCGAGTTCGTATGTGCGGCGGGCGGTTCTGCCCATGCCGATTTCAACCATGTCGCGCACGGCCCAGTTCTCCTTAGCGGGTGTAGTAGTTCGGGGCCTCGACGGTCATGGTGATGTCGTGCGGATGGCTCTCCTTGAGCCCGGCAGCGGTGATCTGGACGAACTGCGCCTGCTGCAGCTGTTCGATGGTCGCCGACCCGGTGTAGCCCATCGCGGCGCGTAATCCGCCGGTGAGCTGGTGGATCACCGTCGCCAGCGGACCCCGGTACGGCACCCGTCCCTCGATGCCCTCGGGCACCAGCTTGTCCTCGCTGAGCACGTCGTCCTGGAAATAACGGTCCTTGGAGTACGAACCGCGCACCGACCCGGCGGCGCCGCGGCCCTGCATGGCCCCCAGCGAGCCCATGCCGCGATAACTCTTGAACTGCTTGCCGTTGACGAAGATCAGCTCGCCGGGCGACTCGGCGGTGCCCGCCAGCAGCGAGCCGAGCATCGCGGTCGACGCGCCCGCGGCCAGGGCCTTGGCGATGTCGCCGGAGTACTGCAGCCCGCCGTCGGCGATGACCGGCACGCCGGCCGGCGCGCAGGCGGCGACCGCCTCCATGATCGCGGTGATCTGCGGTGCACCGACACCGGCGACCACGCGGGTGGTGCAGATCGAGCCGGGTCCGACGCCGACCTTCACCGCGTCGGCCCCCGCCTGGACGAGGGCCGAAGCAGCCGCCCGCGTCGCCACGTTGCCACCGACGACCTCGACCCGCTCGCCCACGGCGACCTTGACCCGGCTCACCATGTCCAGCACACCGCGGTTGTGCGCGTGCGCGGTGTCCACGATCAGCACGTCGACACCGGCGTCGACCAGCGTCATCGCCCGCGTCCACGCGTCGTCGCCGACGCCGACGGCCGCGCCGACCAGCAGCCTGCCGTCCTTGTCCTTGGTGGACAGCGGGAACTGTTCTGTCTTGACGAAGTCCTTGACGGTGATCAGCCCGGTCAGCTTGCCGTGCCCGTCGACGATGGGAAGTTTCTCGATCTTGTTGCGGCGCAACAGTCCTAGCGCCGCCTCGGCCGACACGCCCTCGCGAGCCGTGATCAGCGGGGCCTTGGTCATCACCTCGGAGACCGGCTTGGACTGGTCCACCTCGAAGCGCATGTCGCGGTTGGTGATGATGCCGACCAGCTCGCCGGTGTCGTCGACCACAGGCAGCCCGGAGATGCGGAACCGCGCGCACATCGCGTCGACCTCGGCCAGCGTGTTGTCCGGCGAGCACGTCACCGGGTCGGTGACCATCCCGGCCTCGGACCGCTTGACCGTCTCGACCTGGCCGGCCTGTTCGGCCACCGGGAGGTTGCGGTGCAGCACACCCATGCCGCCGGCGCGCGCCATCGCGATCGCCATGCGCGATTCGGTGACGGTGTCCATCGCCGAACTCACCAGCGGCACCTTGAGCCGGATCTTCCTGGTCAGCTGGCTCGAGGTGTCGGCACTCGCGGGCACCACGTCGGAGGCGGCGGGCAGCAACAGCACATCGTCGAAGGTCAAGCCGAGCATGGCGACTTTCGTCGGGTCATCCCCGCCGGTCGGCACCGGCACCGCGATGGGGATGCTGCTTTCGGCGATCGACATGGTGGGGGCCTCCAGATACAAAACGCAGCCGAACACAGTCGTCGAGCTAAAGAACCATCCTATCGGCTGCGGGCCGGCATCCCGATCTCACGGGCCATGACGGCGTGACGGCTAGCGCTATCCCCGCCCCGCTGCGTAGGGTGGACTCGTGCGTGACCACCTGCCACCGGGTTTGCCACCGGACCCGTTCGCCGATGACCCGTGCGATCCTTCGGCTGCCCTCGACGCGCTCGAGCCAGGCCAACCACTCGACCCACAGGAGCGAACCGCGGTCGAGGCCGATCTCGCCGATCTGGCGGTCTACGAGGCGCTCCTGGCGCACAGGGGGATCCGCGGCCTGGTCGTGTGCTGCGACGAATGCCAGCAGGATCACTACCACGACTGGGACATGCTGCGCGCCAACCTGCTGCAGCTGCTGGTCGACGGCACCGTGCGGCCGCACGAGCCCGCCTACGACCCCGAACCCGACGCCTACGTCACGTGGGATTACTGCCGCGGCTACGCCGACGCTTCGCTGAACGAGGCGGCGTCGGAATCCGACGGCTACCGCTGAGCTAGCCCGACTCCTCGACCGCGTCCGGCACGGTCACCGTCGTGGCCGCCGTCTTGGGCGGGGATGCCGGTTGCCTGACCGTCGGCTCGGCCGACGGTTGCTCGTCCTCTTGCTGCTCGACCACTGACGACGGCGTCGGAATCTCAACTCGTGTGCTCGGCGTCGGTAGCGGTGCGCTCGCCGACGGTGTCGGTTGCGGTGCGGCCGTCGGGGTCGCCGTTGGTTGCGGCGTGGCCGTCGGTGTCGGCAGCGCCGTTGGCTGCGGGGTGGCGCTCAGGGTCGGCAACGCGGTGGTCGGCAGCGTGGTGTTCGGCACCGAAGTCGGTTGCGGTAACTGGCTTCCCGGCACCGACGTCGTCGTCGGCGATGGGGACGATGGTGACGGCGACGACGGCGGCGTTGACGGCGAGGTCGCATCCGAAGGCGAGGTCGTGTCCGACGGCGGCGTCGTCTCGGACGGCGACGTGGTCTCCGACGGCGGAGTTGTTTCCGACGACGTCGTCCCCTCACCCGGGGTGAGCACGACGACCTCGGGGAAGGTCGGCGGCGGAGCGCCCGGCGGAATGGTCGCGGCCGGGTCCTGCGCCTCGACCTTCACGGTCAGTTCCTGCCACTGGGTGACCAGCTGTTCCTTGCGCTGCGTGTCGTTGACCGTCGCAACGGTGGTCGTCAGCGTCTGCAGCTTGTCCTGTGCGGCTTGCCAATCCCCCTGGTCGATCAGCTGCTGCACCTGGGCCATCTCCGTCTGCGCGGCGAGTACGACCGCGTCGTCACGGGTGTCCTGGCGCTCCCCGAACAGCATCGTGCGCAGTCCGTACAGCGAGTCGCCCGGACCCGAGCCGGCCACCACCGCACCGAAGCCGCCGATGCACAGCACCGCGGCCGCGGCGGACCCCACGACCGCCAAGGACGTGCGCGTGCGGCGCCGCGATGCCGCGGCCCGATCGAGCGCCAGCACCGCGTCGAGCGGCGTGACCGTGGCGGTCAGAGGCGCGCCGCGGATCTCGTCGCGCCAGCCGGCGAGCAGCTGGGCGAGTTCCGCCTCGCTGGGATCGGTCGAGTACACCGGCTGCTGGGTGGCCAGCGAATCGAGGAACCGATCGGTGCGGTTGATCTCGTTGAGCGAGGGATCTCCCCCGTTCGAAGTCCAGCGTCCGAAGTCAGGCATAGTCACGCCCCGTCGCGACGATCTCGGACTTCAATTTCGCAAGTGCGCGGTGTTGAGCGACGCGCACGGCGCCCGGCGTGCTGCCGACCGCCTCCGCGGTCTCCTCGGCACTCATCCCCACGACGACGCGCAAGATCAGGATCTCGCGCTGTTTCTCGGGAAGCACGGCCAAGAGCTTCTTCATCCGCGCCGATGCCTCGGCGTCCAGTGCCATCTGCTCGGGTCCGGCGTCCAGCGAGTATCGCTCCGGCACGACATCGGTCGGGTCGGATCGATTCCTGGCTGCCGCGCGATGCGCGTCGGCAACCTTGTGGGCGGCAATGCCGTACACGAAGGCCAGGAACGGGCGTCCCTGATCCTTGTAACGTGGCAGCGCCGTGATGGCGGCCAAGCAAACCTCCTGGGCAACGTCGTCTGCTGAGAGGCCACTGCGCTCTGTCGCCCCCACCCTTGCCCGGCAATACCGAACAACGATCGGACGGATGGTCTCCAGCACCTCCCGGAGCGCGTCCCGGTTTCCTGCCACAGCCTCAGCAACGACAGCATCGAGACGTTCTCCCGAAAATGTCATCGTGGGCGATCTCTCCAACGTTACGAACAGGACCGAGCTTGGTAGGTCGGTCAGCTAAACAATAACTTTCACTTCCGCGTGGACCCGGTTACCGCACCGACCACACGCCGCCCCGCCGACGCACTGTATCGGCACAAGCATCGCGCAGCGCCATCATGTCTTGCGCCGGATGCTTGATGCTGCCGATGTCGGCCAGCAAGCAGGCCAACGCCCATTGCAGCGGAACCATTCCGAAGCGCTGCGTCTCGTCCAGCGCCGCATCGGCCGTCGCCCGCGCGCCATCGAGGTCACCGGCGCTGCACCGCGCGGCGGCGAGCACGACCGACGACTTCACCTCGTGCCGCACCGAGCCCAGGTCCGCGGCGGCGTCGACGGCGTCTTGCGCGTGACCGACCGCGTCCGCGCCTTCTCCGCGCGCCATCGCGAGTTCGGCCGAGACCCAACACAGCCGCACCCGCAACCGCTGCGGCGGCGAATCCGGCATCAGATCGGAGGCGCGATCGAGTGCGCGCGCGGCCGCGGTGAACCGGCCCACGCCCAACGCGTCGGCGGCCAGACCGATCAACGCGTCGGCGGCCGCGTCGACATCCGACCCGGCGAGCGCCAATGCCCGCCCGTCCCATCGCCGGGCCCGCGCGTGCCAGCCGAGCTGACGCAGGAACGACGCCTCGGTGCTGTGCGCCAACGCGCGCTCCGGCCCGGTAGCCCGTAACAGCTCGGCCAAGTCGACCCGCGCACTGGCATACCGTCCCTGCCCGCCTGCGGCGACGGCTCGCAGCCACAGCTGGTGGGGCGTGACGGCGGCAGGCAGCGGCCAGCGGCCGGGATCGTCACCGAATGCGGCCTTCGCGAGAACGGTCTCTGCGGACATCGAGTGGCGACGGTATCAATTGGTCCGCGGCATTGGTTAACAGTTGGTGGTCGCAATGTTACTTGCGTGTTAGCTCCTGGAATTTGCCCGTTCACCGACAATTGTCGCGAACTGGAGAAATATGTTCCGCGGTCGGCCGATATCGGCCCGCGTAGCACCGTTCTCGTTGCTTGTGGGTCGCAATGATGAACGTGATGTAAATTCTGGGCCTGCGGTTATGTCAATAAGCACATGTGCAGGCTATTGACGGGATTTCGCGAGCGCCCATACTTTGTCTCCACGAGTGGTCATCGGCGACTTGAGCTCGAATCGGTTTTTAACTCACTCATCCGTTCGTTTCCGAAATGGATGTGTAGAGAGGGGTTTCCAGTGCCACAACCGCAGCAGCTGCCCGGTCCCAATGCCGATGTCTGGGATTGGCAGATGGCCGGCCTTTGTCGAGGCGTCGATTCCTCCATGTTCTTTCACCCCGACGGCGAGCGCGGCCGCGCTCGCGCGCAACGCGAGATGCGCGCCAAGGAGATGTGCCGGAAATGCCCGGTGATCGCCCAGTGCCGCGCACACGCCCTCGCCGTCGGCGAGCCCTACGGCATCTGGGGTGGGCTGTCGGAGTCCGAGCGCGAGCTGTTGCTGAAGCGCGGCATCCGGCGGGCTTCCTGACGGCTGCGGACGGCTAGCCGCGGCTCGCGAGCTCCCGGAGCACCCGATCCGTCGTCGGCCAGTCCATGCACTTGTCGGTCACCGACTGCCCGTAGGTCAGGGGACGGGCTTCGGGGGCCTGTGCACCGGCGACAAGGAAGCTCTCGAGCATCACACCGCTGACCGGTAGGCCGTCACGTACCAGCTGCGCCACCTCCGAGGCGACCTGCGCCTGGCGGACGTGATCCTTACCGGAATTGGCGTGGCTGCAATCGAGCACGACGCGGCCGGGCAGTCCGGCGGCGGTCAGCTTGGCGGCGGTCGCCTGCACGGACTCGGCGTCGCAGTTCGGCCCGTTCGTGCCGCCGCGCAGGATCACGTGGCAGTCCTCGTTGCCCGCGGTGTTCACCAGCGCACCGCGACCGAGGTCGTCCATGCCGAAGAAGACGTGCGGGGCGGCGGCGGCCTTCACGCCGTCGACGGCGACCTGGATGTTGCCGTCGGTGCCGTTCTTGAACCCGACGGGCATCGACAGCCCGGATGCCAGCTGGCGGTGCACCTGGGATTCGGTGGTGCGGGCGCCGATGGCACCCCATGCAACGGCGTCGGCGATGTACTGCGGGCTGGTCGGCTCGAGGAACTCGCACCCCACGGGCAGCCCGATGTCGACGATGTCGAGCAGCAGGTGGCGGGCGATGCGCAGGCCGCGGGCGACGTCGAAGGTGCCGTCCATATCCGGATCGTTGATCAGGCCCTTCCACCCGATCGTGGTGCGCGGCTTCTCGAAGTACACCCGCATCACGATCTTGAGCCGGTCGTTGACCTCGTCGGCAACCTTGACCAGCCGGCTGGCGTAATCCAACGCCGCCGACGGGTCGTGCACCGAGCACGGCCCGACGACCACGAGCAGCCGGTCGTCGCGGCCCGCGACGATGTCGGCGATCTCCTCGCGGTCACGCACCACCCGCTCCGCGCGCCGGGCACCGAGCGGGAACTCGCTGAGCACTTCGTGCGGGCTGGGGATCTCGCTGAAACCGCGGACCCGCCGGTCGGACGTGGCGGGCGGGGTGGCGGTCTGCGCCAGGTTCATGTTCTCGGGTGCCTTTCTTGGATTGCGGGCGCCCGGTTCGACCCGGGCCCTTGAATGACGAAAGGCAGCGACCTGCTGGTCACTGCCTGGGCTCCGGGTGGATGCGTGCTTAGCGCTGCGCTTTATCGGCTCCGCCCGGAGCCTCGATAAAGCGCCAATAGCCGGCGCGCACCGCGATGTTCACGGCGACCAGGTTATACCGGGACGCGGATCTTTGCCAAAACGAGCTCCCGGGCACGGGTGGAAATCCCTTGACTCCGCCGCCCGTCCGCGCCGACGCTGACAGTGATGCCTTCGAAGACCTTCGACTACATCTTCGACTACATCATCGTCGGCGCCGGTTCGGCCGGATGCGTCCTGGCCAACCGACTCTCCGAGGATCCGGGCACGAGCGTTCTGCTCGTCGAGGCCGGGGGCAAGGATCGAAGTCCGATGATCCGCATCCCGAAGGGCGTCGGCAAGATCCTCGGCAACCCGGAGATCACGTGGCACTTCCCCGTCCGCCCGACCGGCCCCTCCCAGCTCGTCGAGCACTGGGTGCGGGGCAAGACGCTCGGCGGGTCGAGTTCGGTCAACGGGATGGTCTACAACCGCGGCGGCGCGCCCGACTACGACGCGATGGCGGCGCTGGGGAACCCGGCGTGGGGCTGGGACCAGATGCTGCCCGTCTATCGCGCGATCGAAAACCACGGCCTCGGCCCCGATCCCATGCGGGGTTCGGAAGGCCCGCTGGACGTCTCGGTGGATACCGCGTTACCCCGGCTGTGCACGGACGTCATCGCGGCCGGAGAGAGCCTGGGATGGTCACCCACAGACGACGTCAACGCCAGCGACCGCGAACGGATCGGACCCGCGCCGCGCACCATCAAGGACGGCCGGCGGGTCAGTGCGGCGCACGCGTTCCTGTATCCGATCACCCGGCGCCCCAACCTTCACGTCGCCGTGCACACCACGGTCGAGCGGGTGAATCTCAAGGGCGACAAGGCGGTTGGGGTCCAGGCGGCGACGGATCGCGGCGCGAAGGTCGACGTCACAGCGCGGCGTGAGGTCATCCTGGCGCTCGGCAGCATCTCCACGCCGAAGTTGCTTCAACTGTCCGGTATCGGCGATGCGTCGCTGCTCCGCCGTCTGGGCATCGACACGGTCGTGGACAGCCCCAACGTCGGGCGCCGCATGCGGGAACACCGGTGCTTCGTCATCCAGTTCCGGCTCAACCGGGACATCGGCTACAACCGTCTCCTGAGCACCAAGGCACGCCAAGCACTCACCACCGCAAGGTATTTGGCGACGAAACGGGGCCCGCTCGCCGGGCCCGCATTCGACGTCATCGGATTCTTCAAGACCTCCCCCGAATTGGACCGACCCGACGCGCAGGTGCTGATGGCGCCGTTCTCGTTGGCGCCGTCCGAGCAGGGCGAAGCGGCGGCCGTCGAGCGGGAACCGGGGATCCAGGCGATCGGATACGTGTTGCGTCCGGACAGCGAGGGGTCGGTGAGCATCACCTCGGCCGATCCGCAAGCGCCGCTGGACATCGACCCCGGTTATCTCACCTCGTCGCGCGATCGGGACAAGGGCGTCGCGTTGTTCCGCACCATGCGCCGGTTGTTCGACCAGTCGCCGATCGCCGAACAACTGGTCACCGAGACCCAGCCGGGCGCGAAAGTCGTTACCGATCAAGCGATCATCGACGCCGGGCTCGACGAAGGCTACTGCGGATACCACGCCATCGGAACGTGCGCGATGGGACCGGCCGACGACGATGTCGTCGACACGTCGCTGCGCGTACGCGGGGTCGACAACCTGCGCGTCGTCGACTGTTCGGTGATGCCGACGATGGTGTCGGGCAACCTCAACGGCCCGGCGATGGCAATGGCCTGGCGGGCAGCCGATCTCATCCTCGAGGCCGCGTAAGAGCGCCACTCAGGTGAGCCGGGTCCAGGGCTGGCAGTTCCGCGACTCGAAGGCCTTCACCTCGGAGTTGATGTTCGCGTTCATCGGGCCGATCGACATGTTCGTCGCGACGACGTTGTCCTTGTTCGCGTCGGGTGTGCTGTAGGTGAACCACACGCACATCGAGTCCTGCGTCGGAATGTCATTGATCCACACGCCCCACGTCGACGCCGTGCCGGCCGTGTTGTAGACACCCGGCGCGATATCGGGCCCGACAAGGAAGAACCCGTCGCCGGGTATCGGGTTCATCGGTTCGGCGGCGACCGGTGACGCGGTCGCGATCGCGCCCGCGATGACCGCGGCCGCCGCGCGGAAAAGACGTGGCATACGTCCTCACCACCTCATGTCTGGTGCTCGAAAGCGTAGACCCAGAAGTGGCGGTGCGCGGAGTAACCGACGGCCGAGCGCTCATCCTTACGAAATCCGGGTCCGCGAACGTACAAGGGTGTGCGCTCGCGCGTGATCTCCAGAGGACCCTGCGACGAAAATACCCCCGGCCAATCGGCCGGGGGTATCTCGTGGCTACTCAGTGATGGTGATGACCGTGCCCGTGGCCGTGGCCGTCGTCCTCCGGCTCCTCCGGCTTGTCGACGACCGCGGTCTCGGTGTGCAGGATGTAAGCCGCTAATGACTCACCGCGGGCTCAAGGCCGAAGACCACGGTCGGAGCTGACTTTCCCTTCAGAGCGTGTGCCCCTCTGTCAACGAGTCCGGGTGGTCGAGAAGCCAGGGCGTCAACGGTGTGGTCAGTGAGGAGGATGGCGTCGTCGGTGGTCTTCGTGAGCTGTTCGACGCGGGCGGCGACGTTTACGGCATCACCGATCAACGTGAACTCCAGCTTGCCCGCGCCCCCGATCGTGCTGGCGATCACTACACCGGTGTTGATGCCGATACCTATCCGAAGCTCTCCTTTGAAGCGCTCGGTGACCAGTCGATGAATCAACACCGCGGCGTTCACCGCCGCATCAGCATGCTCGGCAACGTCATTCGGTGCACCGAACACCGCCAGCGCACCATCGCCGAGGAACTTGTTGACATGCCCGCCTGAATCGACAACCGCAGGCACCACGATCTCAAAGAGGGCGTTGAGCCGCGCGACGACATCCTCAGCGGGGGCAGCCTCCGCAAACGGCGTGAAGTCACGGACATCGACAAACATCACCGTCACCTCACGACGCTCACCGGTGAAGACATCGTCACCTTGCTCAAGAAGTCGCGCCGCCAAGGTCGGGTCGACGTAGGTGCCGAACGCAGTCTGAAGTCGTTGCCGCTCAGCCAAACCCGCCTGCATGCGATTAAAGGACGCTGTAAGGGCACCCAGGTCATCGTCCTGCACCACCGGCAGGCGTTGGCTGTAATCACCTGCCGCGACGCGTTTCGTGCCCTCGTCAAGATCCCGAATCGGCTGCAACGAAGGCGCGAACACAGCGCCGACGGTGATAGGCACTGCAAAGAAGAGAGTCATCGCACCCGCAAGCGAGAAAACGAATGCAACGGCGAGCATCGACAAGTTAGACCAAACGGCGAACGTGGGCCGAGAGCGAGGCAAGGAGTCGCCGATCCCGGTGGCACCCGCAAGAGTGGCTCGCAGTGGACGCATCGGCGTTTCTGGGACACTGTGCACGCCGATCATATGCGAGCCTGCGCCCACTATTCCGCCGAGAACCGCATACTGGATAAGCCGCAGCCCGCTCGCTTCGGCGATGACGCCGACAACGACCGCCAACATGCCCCCACAAGTCGCTGTGACCGCGAGTCCCCGAGCGACTGCTCCCCGAGCCCACGCGTAAGTGGCTTTCAAAGCTCGGGCTGGATCGACTTTGTCACCTGCGGCCCATCGCTCAACAGGCCGCAGCGGGCCAAGACCCGGCAGTATCAACCCGTATGCAAGTCCCAACATCGCAACACCGGTGGCGACAGTTGCCTCCAGATAATCAGTGGACTGTTCGAACGCCACGATGGCGAACGATAAGAATAGGTAAGTCGGGAACGGCACGATCACAGACACTGCACACAAGACCCATGAGTACCTCGCGCCGCATCGAACCCATGCCCAATGCCAGATGCGGTCCATGCTGAAAACGAAACACCCCCGGCCGCTTGGGTCGGGGGTGTTTCGGATTAATACTCAGTGATGGTGGTGATGGCCGTGGCCGTGGCCGTCGTCCTCCGGCTCCTCCGGCTTGTCGACGACCGCGGTCTCGGTGGTGAGCACCATCCGGGCCACCGACGCCGCGTTCATCACCGCCGAACGCGTGACCTTGACCGGGTCGACGATGCCGTCGGCCGCCAGATCACCGAACGACAGTGTCGCCGCGTTGAAGCCGTGCCCCGCAGGCGACTCCGTGACCTTGTTCACCACGACCGCGCCGTCGAGCCCGGCGTTGGTGGCGATCCAGTACAGCGGAGCGCCGAGAGCGGCGGAGAACAGGTCGACGCCGAGGCGCTCGTCACCGGACAGGCTGTCGCGCAGCTTGTCCAACGCCTCGCGCGTCTGGAGCAGCGCCGCGCCGCCACCGGCGATGACGCCTTCCTCGACGGCCGCCTTGGCCGCCGCGACCGCGTCCTCAACGGCTTCCTTGCGCTTCTTCAGGTCGGTCTCGGTCGCGGCACCGACCTGGATGACGGCGACGCCGCCGGCCAGCTTGGCCAGCCGCTCCTCGAGCTTCTCGCGGTCCCACTCCGAATCGGAGACCTCGATCTCGGCCCGCAGCTGCGCCTTTCGCGCCTCGATGGCGTCCTTGGTGCCGCCGCCGTCGACGATCGTGGTGCTGTCCTTGTCCACCACCACGCGCCGAGCGGTGCCCAGCACGTCGAGACCCGCCTCGCGCAGCACCAGGCCGACGTCGGGGTTGACGACCTGCCCGCCAGTGACGACGGCCAGGTCATCGAGGAACGCCTTGCGGCGGTCGCCGAAGAACGGCGCCTTGACCGCCACGGCCTTGAGCGTCTTGCGGATCGCGTTGACCACCAACGTCGAGAGCGCTTCGTCCTCAACGTCTTCGGCGATGATCAGCAGCGGCTTGCCCGCCTCGGCGACCTTCTCCAGAAGCGGAAGGAGGTCCGGCAGGGAGCTGATCTTCTCGCGGTGCAGCAGCACGTAGGCGTCCTCGAGCACCGCCTCCTGGGCGTCGAAGTCGGTGACGAAGTATGCCGAGAGGTAGCCCTTGTCGAAGCCGACACCGTCGGTCATCTCCAGGTAGGTCTCGAGCGTCGAGGACTCCTCGACAGAGACGACGCCGTCGGCGCCGACCTTCGTCATCGCCTCACCGACCAGCTCGCCGACCTTCTCGTCGCGGGACGAGACCGTGGCGACCTGGGCGATGGCGTTCTTGTCCGACACCGGCGTGGCCCCGGCCAGCAGCGCATCGGACACCGCGTCGGCGGCCTTGGCGAGGCCCGAACCGAGCGCGATCGGGTTGGCGCCGGCGGCCACGTTGCGCAGGCCGCCCTTGACCAGTGCCTGGGCCAGGACGGTCGCGGTGGTGGTGCCATCGCCTGCGACGTCGTTGGTCTTGGTGGCGACCGACTTCAGCAGCTGTGCGCCGAGGTTTTCGAAGGGGTCCTCCAGGTCGATCTCGCGGGCGATCGTCACACCGTCGTTGGTGACGGTCGGCCCGCCCCACGACTTGGACAGCACCACGTGGCGGCCGCGCGGCCCGAGAGTCACCCGCACCGCGTCGGCCAGCTTGTCTACACCGGCTTCCATTGCGCGGCGCGCAGTTTCGTTGAACTCAATCTGCTTGCTCATAGCTGTCTTTCTTCGCTGAGACGCATACCGCCCCGGGAAATCACCCGATCGGACGGGGATTCCCGGGGCGGAACACGGGTGCTTACTTGTTGACGACGGCCAGCACGTCGCGTGCCGAGAGGATCAGGTACTCCTCGCCGTTGTACTTGATCTCGGTGCCGCCGTACTTGCTGTAGATGACGGTGTCGCCCTCGGAGACATCCAGCGGGATGCGCTTCTCGCCGTCCTCATCCCAGCGGCCGGGGCCAACTGCGACGACGGTGCCTTCCTGCGGCTTCTCCTTGGCGGTGTCGGGGATGACCAGACCGGAAGCGGTCGTGGTCTCGGCCTCGTTGGCCTGAACGAGGATCTTGTCCTCGAGTGGCTTGATATTCACGCTCGCCACGATGGAGCCCTCCACTAGTTTGGGTGTCGATCCGGGGTTCCGGATCTCGGTGTTACCAGGTGTTCGGCATGGCGTCCGTGCCCACGCACCGTCGTCGCGGGTGCCGGCGCAGGGGTTGGTCGCCTGCCACCTAGCACTCTATACATGAGAGTGCTAGCACTCAAGGTCGGGTCTCGACAAGATCAGGCGACTTGTGCCTGCACGACGGGTAGCCCCGGGTCGCTGACCGCGTCGAGCGGCGACGGCCGCGCCCCCGCGGCGATCAGGTGGGCCGCGAACGAGGCGATCATCGCACCGTTGTCCGTGCACAGACGCGGTCGCGGAATCCGCAGGGTGAGCCCGTTGGCGGCGCACCGCTCCTCGGCCAGTTCGCGCAGCCGTGAGTTCGCCGCCACGCCGCCGGCGATCAGCAGCGTGGAGACGTCGAGCGCCTCGGCCGCCCGCACAGCCTTGAGAGTCAGCACGTCGGCGACCGCCTCCTGGAATCCGGCCGCCACATCCGCCGTCGACGCCTCCGGGTGGCTTTCGACGTACCGGGCGACCGCGGTCTTGAGCCCCGAGAAGCTGAACGCGTACGGGTCGTCGCGCGGGCCGGTCATGCCCCGGGGGAACACGATCGCGTCCCGGTCACCCTCGCGGGCCAGCTCGTCGAGCACCCGGCCGCCGGGGTAGCCCAGGCCCAGCAGCCGCGCCACCTTGTCGTAGGCCTCGCCCGCGGCGTCGTCGACCGTGCTGCCGAGCTCGACGATCGGCTCACCCAGCGATCGCACGTGCAGCAGGTTCGTGTGCCCGCCCGAAACCAGCAGCCCGATGCTCTCCGGCAGCGGACCGTGGTCGTAGACGTCGGCGGCCAGGTGCCCGCCCAAATGGTTGACGGCATAGAACGGCACCTGCCACGCCGCCGAATAGGCCTTGGCCGCAGCCACTCCCACCAACAGCGCGCCGGCCAGCCCCGGGCCGATCGTCGCCGCGACGATGTCGGGCTTGTCCACCCCGGCTTCCTGTAGCGCGCGGCGCATCATCGGGCCCAACGCCTCCAGGTGCGCCCGCGAGGCGATCTCGGGGACCACGCCGCCGAACCGGGCGTGTTCGTCGACGCTGGAGGCGACCTCGTCGGCAAGGAGGGTCACCGAACCGTCGGCACCCAATTCGGCGATGCCGACGCCGGTTTCGTCGCAGGAGCTCTCGATGGCCAGGATGATCGTCATGTCGCTTCTCGCCGCATCGTATAGGCGTCGGCGCCGCTGGCCCGGTAATAGCGTCTGCGCAGCCCGACGTTGGTGAAACCGAAGCTCTCGTACATCTTGATCGCGGCCTCGTTGTCGGTGCGGACCTCGAGGAACACCGTGCCGCCCTGCGCGTGGTCGAGCAGCTCGGCCAGCATGCGCTTGCCGATGCCCCGGCCCTGGTACGCCGGATCGACGCCGATCGTGTGAATCTCGTACTCGTAGGGCTTTTTTCGCCCCAGGCGGGCGATGCCGGCGTAGCCGACGAGCTTGTCACCTGTTGGCGAAGCCGGCGATTCAACCCGCGCGCGCGCGGCGACGTAGCGGATGTGTTTGGCGGCGAGCTCGGCGAGGAAGGCGCGCTCGGGCCACGGGTCGTCGCCGTCGAACAGCTGGGACTCCAACTCGGCGCACCTGGCCGCGTCGGAGGGCTTCAAAGGGCCGTAGGCGATGCTCATCGCCTGGCCACCGAGGGTTTGGCGTCGGGCCGGCGCAGGTACAGCGGCACCAGCGCCGCCGGCTCGGCGTTCCAGTCCGCCACCGCGCGCACCAGCCCCGACACCGTCGGATACACCGGTTTCTGACGCGGCAGGTCGAACAGCGCGGCGTGCTCGGGCGAGCCCGCGACGGCTTCGGCACCTGCGGGGACGTCGGCGGGCGCGCACACGGCGGGTCCGTCGATGCGCACACCGTCGCGGTAGCGCGCCCAGTACACCTCGCGACGACGGGCGTCGGTCACCACCAGCACGTCACCGACGGTGTCCACCCCGATGGCGTCGAGGCTGCAGACCCCGTGAACCGGGAGCCCGAGCGCGTGGCCGTAGGCGGCGGCGGTGGCCATCCCGACCCGCAGCCCGGTGAACGGTCCGGGGCCACAGCCGACGACGACGGCGCCCAGGTCGTCGACGCCGAGTCCCGCATCGGCCAGCGCCTGCACCGCGTTCGGCGTGAGCTGTTCGGCGTGCGCCCGCGCGTCGACCGTCACCCGCTCGGACAGCACCTCGAATTCCTCGAGGCGGACCACGCCGGCGGTGACCGCCGGCGTCGCGGTGTCGATGGCCAGAACGTTCACGCCTTGCTCCACTCCCACACCGCGGTGCGCACCTCGGTGTCGCGGGCGCGCTCGAGCCGGACGTCGAGGTGGCTGTCGGAGAGCCGTTCGGCGAGCCCCTCGCCCCATTCGACGACCACGACGGCGTCGTCGAGATCGGTGTCGAGGTCCAGCGAGTCGAGTTCGGCGAGCAGGTCGACCGACGGGTGGTCGAGCAGGCGGTACATGTCGACGTGGATCATGGCCGGCGCGCCCGGGCGGCGGGCCCGGTGTACGCGGGCCAGTACGAATGTCGGCGAGATCACCGGCCCCTCGACGTCCATCGCCTGAGCAATCCCTTTGGCGAGCACCGTTTTTCCCGCGCCGAGCGGCCCGGAGAGGACGACGACGTCACCCGCGCGCAGCTGCTCGCCGAGTTCGGCGCCGAGGGCGATGGTGTCCTCCGCGGTCGGCAATTCGGCGGTGCCCCCGCCGCGCTCACCCATCGTTGCGAACCTTTTCACGCACCCGCCTGGTCAACGCCACGAGCTTCGACGGTGTCGCGCGTTCGACCAGCCGGACCAGCGCCTCGTTGATCGCCTCGGGTTGTTCGAGCTGCACGAGATGGCCTGCGCCGCCGACGATCACCAGCTGCGCCTTGGGCAGCAGGGCGGCCATGGCTTGCGAATACTCCATCGGGGTCAACAGGTCGCGGTCGCCGCACGCGATCAGCGTCGGGATCTTCGCCAGCGTCGTCAGCCCGTCGATCTCGTTGTGCACCTCGAGCGCGTGCAGGAACTCGACGAGCGTCGCGATCGGCGTGCCGTGCATCATCCGTTCCGAGAACGCCACGACGCTCGGGCTGATCCGTTCGTCGCCGTAGGACGCCGCGCGCAGGACCGGCGCGATCACCGTCTTCGCCGCGCCGCGGGTGCGGTGCACCATCTTCGGTGCGTACCGCACGGCGAAGCGAGCCGCCTCCAGCGCCGGGTTCTTGAGGATCTCGCCCAACGGCGAACGCGAAACCCCTTCGGCGGCTGAAGAGATGATCGCCGCGCCGACTATCCGCTTCGGATAGCGCTGCGGGTACTGCCGGGCGTGCGAGAGCACCGTCATCCCGCCCATCGAGTGACCGACCAGGACCACCGGACCGCGCGGAGCCACCACCGCGAGCACGGCTTCCAAGTCCTGCCCGAGCTGCGTCACCGTGTAGGTCTCCGGAGGCGCCTCGTCCGACTGACCGTGGCCGCGCTGGTCGTAGAACACCATGCGGACCTGCGGACCCCACTGTTCGGTGAGCCGGACGCGCTGAAAGTAAAAGGCGCCCATGCGCAGACAGAAGCCGTGGGCGAACACCACGGTCAGCGGCGCGTCCTCCGGCCCGACCTCCCGAACGGCCAACGACACGCCGTCGGGAGTGGTGATCACGGAGCTCCGGTCGGCATCGAGCAGCTCGAAGTCCTCGTCCTTGTGGTGGTCGACGGTGTCGAGTCGGCGCCGCAGCGAGCGTGCCGCCGACAGCCCCGCCGCGCTGCCGACCGCCGTCAGACCGGCCGCACCCGCGAGCCATCGCCCGGTCGGGTTGCGGCGGCCCCGCGGCATCGGAATTCCGGCGTCGGTCAACGTGTCTCGCCCATCGAGCCGGTGTAGGTGCGCACGAAGCGGCCACGCGGGCTGGTCACCACTTCGTAGTTGATGGTGCCGAGCAGATCGGCCCATTCCTGCGCCGTCGGTTCGCCGTGGTCGCCGGGCCCGAACAGGATCGCGTCGTCGCCTTCCGCGGCCCCGCCGCCCGGTCCGAGGTCCACGACGAACTGGTCCATGCAGATGCGGCCGACGTTGCGGCATCGCCGACCGTTGATCAGAACGTCGATGCGGTTGCTCAGCGGGCGGAACACCCCGTCGGCGTAACCGACCGGCAGCAGCGCGACGGTGGTGTCGCGCTCGGCGATCCAGCTGTGGCCGTAGGACACCCCGTCGCCCGCCCGTAGCGACCGCACCAGCGCCACCGGGCATTTCACCGTCATCGCCGGGCGCAGCCCCATGTTCCCGCGCTCGGGTATCGGTGTCTGGCCGTAGACTGCGATCCCCGCACGCACGAGGTCGAAGCCCAGGTCGGGCCGCGTCATGGCCGCCGGGCTGTTGCTCAGGTGGACGACCTCTAACCGCACGCCGTGTTCGGCCGCGTACGTGCACATCTCGGTGAGCCGCTGCGCCTGCAGGCCGTTGAGCGGATTGTCGGGGTCGTCGCCGTGCACGAGGTGCGACATCAGCCCGCGGACGCTGATCGCCCCGTCGCCCTGGGCTCGCTCGAGCGCGCTGACCATGGCCGGGAAGTCGGCCGACCCCACGCCGTTGCGGTTCAGCCCGGTGTCGGCCTTGACGGTGACCGACGCGGTGCGCCCGGTGCGGGTGACGGCGTCGAGCAGGTCGCCGAGCTGGCGCACCGACGACACCGCGATCTGTACGTCGGCGGCCACGGCGGGCGCGAAGTCGGTGCCCGGTGGATGCAACCATGCGAGCACCGGGGCGGTGATGCCGTCGTGACGCAGCGCCAACGCCTCGCCGACGGTCGCAACGCCGAGTTCGGTGGCGCCCGCGGCCAGCGCAACCCGGCTGACCTGGGTGGCGCCGTGCCCGTAGCCGTCGGCCTTGACGACCGCCATGACCTGCGCGGCGCCCGCGAGCTCGCGCAGTAAACGCACGTTGTGGGCGATCGCGTCGAGGTCGACCACCGCCTGGGGGGCCGCGACCGCGGTCGGCGTCGTCAGCTCGGTCGTGTGCATTGTCGTCTCACCACGGCCGATTGTCCCAGACGGACAACCCGCGGCCCGACGCTAGTGGGCGAAGGGCTGCTCGTGGTTGAAGTGCCCCCGCGGCTTGAGCTCGTCGAGGTGGGAGAGAACGGTGACCATGTCGTCGTGCAGCGCCCGGGCCAGGTCCGCGGAGAATCCCTCGCGCACGACGATGCGCAGCATCGTGACGTCGGTGGCGTCCTCCGGCATCGTGTACGCGGGCACCTGCCAGCCGAAGGCGCGCAGGCCCTGCGAGACGTCGAACTCCGTGTAGCCGAAGTCGCCGGCCAGCTTGAAGCTGACCACCGGGATCGCCGACCCGTCGGCGACGACCTCGAAGTGCTCGCTTTCGCGCAGCTGGTCGCCGAGCCACCGGGCGGTCTGCGAAAGGCACTGCATCACTTGCGAATAGCCCGCACGGCCCAGCCTCAGGAAGTTGTAGTACTGCCCGACGACCTGATTGCCGGGCCGGGAGAAGTTCAACGTGAAGGTCGGCATGTCGCCGCCGAGGTAGTTGACGTGGAAGACCAGGCCCTCGGGCAGGTATTCGGCGCTACGCCACACCACGAAGCCGATACCGGGATAGGTCAGGCCGTACTTGTGGCCGCTGACGTTGATGGACACCACCCGCGGGAGCCGGAAGTCCCACTCCAGGTCCGGGTGCAGAAACGGCACCACGAAGCCGCCGCTGGCCGCGTCGACGTGCACGGGGATGTCCAGTCCCCCGTCGGCCGCCAGCTTGTCCAGCGCCGCGCAAATCTCGCCGATGGGTTCCAGCTCGCCGGTGTAGGTGGTGCCGAGGATCGCCACCACGCCGATGGTGTCCTCGTCGATGTTCTCGAGCACCTGTTCGGGGGTGATCACGTAGCGCCCCTCTGCCATCGGCAGGTATCGCGCCTCGACGTCGAAGTAGCGACAGAACTTCTCCCAGACCACCTGGACGTTCGCGCCCATCACCAGGTTGGGCGTGCGACCCTTCCACTTCTCGCCGACGCGGTCGCGCCACCGCCACTTCATCGCGAGCCCGGCGAGCATCACCGCCTCACTCGAACCGATCGTCGAGACGCCGATGGCGCTCGAGGGGTCGTCGTCGCGCAGCCCTTCGGCGTGGAAGAGGTCGGCCACCATGCACACACAACGCTGCTCGATCGCGGCCGTTGCGGGATATTCATCCTTGTCGATCATGTTCTTGTCGAACGTCTCGGCCATCAGCCGTTCGGCCTGCGGATCCATCCAGGTGGTGACGAACGTGGCCAGGTTCAGCCGCGAACTGCCGTCGAGCATCAGCTCGTCGTGAATGAACCGGTACGCCGCGTCGGGATCCATCGCGTCGTCGGGCAACCGCAGCGACGGCACCGGCGCCATCGCCAACCGTCCGGTGTAGGCGGGGGCAACCTGCGGCGCGTGACTGCGCATGGGCGACATGACGATTCCTCTCGTTACAAACTGGCGATAGCGGTTCGGACGTGCGCGAGGATGCGGGACGCCGAGGTCGGTGCGGGACGCGGTCCCGGATCGGACGCGGACAGGTTCGCGGCCCGGGCGTGGACGAACGCCGCCGCTGCGGCCGCCTCGCCGGCGGGCAGGCCCGCGGCCAGCAACGCACCGATGATCCCCGTCAGCACATCGCCGGATCCCGCTGTGGCGGCCCATGATTGGCCCGCGGGGTTGAGGTACACGGGTCCGCCGGGTTCGGCGACGATGGTGATATTGCCCTTCAGCAGCACGGTGACGCCGAGGCGGTCGGCCAGCCTGCGGGCGGCCGCCACGCGATCGTCGCCCGGTGGCGAACCGGCCAGGCGTGCGAATTCTCCTGCGTGCGGCGTCAGCACCGTCGGGGCGTCACGACCGTCGACCAGGTCGGGATGGGCGGCCAGGATCGTCAAGGCGTCGGCGTCGACCACCACCGGTAGGCCGCTGTCCAGAGCGAACCACAGCGCCGCCGCACCCCCGTCGTCGGTACCCAGGCCGGGTCCCACGGCCCACGCCTGCACCCGTCCCGACGCGCTCGCGCTCGGCGCCGCGATCACTTCCGGCCAATGCGAAAGCACCTGCTGTCCAGCGGTTCCCGCGTATCGGACCATGCCCGACGTCGCCGCGACCGCCGCCCCGGTGCACAGCACCGCGGCACCGGGGTAGGTGGCCGACCCCGCGAGGACCCCGGTGACGCCCTGGGTGTACTTGTCGTCCTTCGCGCCGGGCACCGGCCACCGCGCGGCCGCATCGGCGGCCTCGAACGACATCATGTCCGATGTCGGCAGGTCCAGCCCGATGTCGACCAGTTCGACGTGACCGCAATCCCCCAGCGCGTGAACGGGTTTGAGGCCGCCGAACGTGACGGTCAATGCGGCCCGCACATTCGGCCCGTCGGTGGCGCCGGTCTGCACGTCGACACCGCTGGGAACGTCGACGGCGACGACCGGCAGGCCCGTCTCGTCGACGGCCGCGAACACCTCGGCGGCGTTCGGCCGCAACGGCCCGGATCCCGAGATCCCGACCACGCCGTCGATGACGAGATCGGTGCCCGCCGGGACCGATTCGACGACGTGACCGCCGGCGGCGGTGAACGCCGCGAGCGCCTTGCGGTGGGCACGGTCGGGGTTGAGCAGGACGGCCGCGGCCCCGGCGCCGCGGCGGCGCAGAAAGGTCGCCGCCCACAGCGCGTCGCCGCCGTTGTCGCCGGACCCGACCACGGCGCAGACCCGGCGACCCGAGATCCCGCCGGTGCGAAGCATCAGCTCCCGGGCGATCGCGAGGGCGAGGCCGTTGGCGGCGCGGCGCATCAGGGCACCGTCGGGCAGGGACGCCAACAGCGGCGCTTCAGCCTCACGGATCTGGTCCGCGGTGTAGTAGTGCCGCATCGCTGCCCACGTTAGTAGCAAACCGCCCAGTGAGGCTCAGTTTCGGCTGTCTGCGTCCGCCCAGAAATCCGCTGCCCGTTCGGCGATCTCGGTCGCGTACTCACCGTTGATCGCGTGCGAGGCCTCGGGCCACACTTCGACGCGACCCCGTGCCAGCAGGCGTCGCGCCCGCTCAGCGGCCTTGCCGGCGTCGTGCATCACGCTGCGGCCCGCGATCAGGGCCAGCACCGGGATGTCCAGCGAGCGCAGCAGTTCGTCGGTGATCATCTTCGGCATCGCCTTGCGCAAGGTGTAATCGGTTGAGGCCGAAGCGATCAATGCCGCCTCGGTTGCCGCGTGGTCGACGTCGGCGCCGCCCGAGATCCATCGGAGTACGCGTCGCCGCAGCCGCTCCGGGACCCCGGGGACGAACAACGCCGGTGACGCCAGCACCGCCTTGACCGAGATCGGTGCGAACGTGAACACGGGGTCGAGCAGCACCAACGAGGCCGCCCGACCGGGACGGCGGGCGGCGTAGTTGGTCGCCGTCCAGCCGCCGATCGACACGCCCATCAGGTGAATCCGGTCTAGCCCCAGCGCAGCGACGGCCTCGTCGAGCCACTGCGCCTCGTCGTCGGGGCCGCTGATCGGCTTCTCCTGCACCGACAATCCCGCCTCGCCGAGCAGGTCGATTCCGATCATCGGCCGGCGGCCCACCAGATGCGGGAGGTTGCCCCGCCACATCGGGGTGGACGCATTGCGTCCGGGCAGCAGTATCACCGGGGTCAGGTCGGACGGCCCTTCGAACCGGTATGCCCGCACTGTTCCGAAGGATGTTGCCACATCGAGGGATTCAGCGACCGTGGGCAGTTCGGCCAGCGCGGCGCCGTAGACGTCGAGGTAGTGGGCGCGCGCCCGTTCGTCCTTGAAGTCCCCGACCCGGTCCGGCACTACTCGACGGTGACCGACTTGGCCAGGTTGCGGGGCTTGTCCACGTCGTAACCGCGAGCCTGCGCCACACCCGCCGCGAACACCTGCAGCGGGATCGTCGACAGCAGCGGCTGTAAAAGCGTTGACACCGACGGAATCTCGATCAAGTGGTCGGCGTACGGGCGGACGGTGTCGTCGCCCTCCTCGGCGATCACGATGGTGACCGCACCGCGGGCCTGGATCTCGCGGATGTTCGACAGCAGCTTGGCGTGCAGCATCGGGGCGTTCTTCGGTGACGGCATCACCACGATGACCGGTAGGTCGTCCTCGATCAGCGCGATCGGACCGTGTTTGAGTTCACCGGCCGCAAACCCCTCGGCGTGCATGTACGCCAGCTCCTTGAGCTTGAGCGCGCCTTCGAGTGCGACCGGATATCCGACGTGCCTGCCGAGGAACAACACGGTCTGCGACCGGGCGAAGCGGTGCGCCAACGCCTTGACCGGTTCGACGGTCTCCAGCACGCGGGCAACCAGGTCGGGCATGGCCTCCAGCTCGCGGTACTCGCGCTCGACCTCGTCGGGGTACTTCGTGCCGCGCGCCTGCGCCAGGGCAAGCCCGACAAGGTAATTCGCCGCGACCTGCGCGAGGAACGTCTTGGTCGACGCCACCCCGATCTCGGGTCCGGCGCGGGTGTAGAGCACCGCATCGCATTCGCGCGGGATCTGGCTGCCGTTGGTGTTGCAGATGGCCAGCACCTTGGCCTTCTGCTCCTTGGCGTGGCGCACCGCCTCCAGGGTGTCGGCGGTCTCACCGGACTGCGAGATCGCCACCACGAGGGTGTGGCTGTCCAGAACCGGGTCGCGGTAACGGAATTCGCTGGCGAGCTCCGCCTCGACCGGCAGCCGCGTCCAGTGCTCGATCGCATACTTGGCCAGCAGGCCTGAGTGATACGCGGTGCCGCAGGCCACCACGAAGACCTTGTCGACCTCGCGCAGCTCCTGATCCGACAGCCGCTGCTCGTCGAGCACGATGCGGTTGTCGGCGAAGTGGCCCAGCAGCGTGTCGGAGACCGCGGCGGGTTGCTCGGCGATCTCCTTGAGCATGAAGTACTCGTAGCCGCCCTTCTCGGCGGCCGATATGTCCCAGTCGATGTGGAACGACCGCGCACTCGCGGTGTTGTCAACGCCGTCGAAGTCGGTGATCCGGTACCCGTCGGCGGTCACCACGACCGCCTGATCCTGACCGAGCTCCACCGCGTCGCGGGTGTGCTCGATGAACGCCGCGACGTCGGAGCCGACGAACATCTCACCGTCGCCGACGCCGAGCACCAGCGGTGTAGACCGGCGGGCCGCGACGATCGTGCCGGGGTCGTCGGCGTTGGCGAACACCAGCGTGAAGTGACCCTCGAGCCGCCGCAGCACTGCGAGCACCGACGCGGGAAAGTCTCCGGCGGTGGGGCCGTGGTGGAACTGCCAGGCGACCAGGTGAACCGCGACCTCGGTGTCGGTGTCGCTGGCGAACTCCACACCGGTCTTCTCGAGTTCGGCCCGCAGCGCGGCGTAGTTCTCGATGATCCCGTTGTGGACGACCGCGATCTTGCCCGCGGCGTCGCGGTGCGGGTGGGCGTTGCGGTCGGTGGGCCGGCCATGGGTGGCCCAGCGAGTGTGGCCCAGGCCGGTGCTGCCTACGAGGCTTGACGCGTCCGTCTCGGTCAGCGCGGCCTCGAGGTTGGCCAGGCGGCCCGCCCGGCGGCGCACGGTGAGCCCGCCGTGGCCGTTGAGCAGGGCCACGCCCGACGAGTCGTAGCCGCGGTACTCCATCCGGCGCAGCGCGTCGACGACGATGTCGCAGGCAGGACGCTGCCCGACATAGCCGACGATTCCGCACATAGGCATTCAGGGTAGTGCAAGAGCGCCCCGAAACCCTGTGGGCTACCGTCGTCTGGTGGCCAGCACGAAGAAGCTCTTCAAGGCCTTGACCCGGCGCGGCCCGCACCGCGTTTTACGAGGTGACCTGGCTTTCGCCGGGCTTCCCGGTGTGGTGTTCACCCCCGAAGCCGGGTTCAACCTGCCCGGCGTCGCGTTCGGCCACGACTGGCTTGCCGGAGCCGACCGCTATCACGGCACGCTGGAGCACCTGGCGTCATGGGGCATCGTCGCGGCGGCGCCGGCGACCGAAACCGGATTGGCCCCCTCGGCGCTCAACTTCGCCTATGACCTGGGCACAACGCTCGACATCATCACCGGCGTCCGCCTGGGTCCGGGTGAGATCAGCGTGCACCGCCACAAGCTCGGTGTCCTTGGGCACGGGTTCGGCGGGTCGGCGGCGGTGTTCGCCGCGGCAGGCATGCCCGTCAAGCCGAAATCCGTCGTTGCGATCTTCCCCACAGTGACCTCGCCGCCCGCCGAGGAGCCGGCGGCGACGATGGAGGTGCCGGGCCTGGTCCTCAGCGGCCCGGGTGATCCCATGACACTGCGCTCGAACGCGGTCGAGCTGGCGCGGGTCTGGAAGACGGCCACGTTGCGGACGGTGAACAAGGCCAAGCCGGGCGGGTTGATCGAGGGCCGTCGCCTAGCGCGCGCCGTCGGCCTGCCGGGCGCCGACCGCAGCACCCAGAAGGTGGTGCGGGCGCTGATCACCGGGTTCCTGCTGCACACGCTGACGGGGGACAAGGCCTATCGCGACTTCGCCGACCCGGACCTACCGCTGCCGAAGGCCCCGAACGTGGACCCGTTCGCCGACGACCCGGTGGACCTCGAGAACAAGGTCGTCGCGCTGCTGAAGCCCTGAGGTGACCAACCAACCGGTTGGGTGTATAACTCGATGATGCGCACCGGGATCTTCCTCAACTACACCGACGGCTTCCTTCAGGCGGTCGATCAGGTCGTCGAGCTCGAGAAGGTCGGCGTCGATCTCGCCTTGGTCGCCGAGGCGTACTCCTACGACGCGATCAGCCAGCTCGGCTTTTTGGCCGCCAAGACCACGCGCATGGAACTCGGCACCGGCGTCGTGCCGATCTACATCCGCACGCCGACTTTGCTGGCGATGACGGCCGCCGGGCTGGACTACGTCTCAGGCGGCCGGTTCCGGCTCGGCATCGGCACATCGGGTCCGCAGGTGATGGAGGGATTCCACGGCGTGCCGTTCGACGCGCCGCTGGGGCGCACCCGCGAAGTGGTCGAGATCTGTCGGCAGGTGTGGCGCCGCGAGCGCGTGCAGTTCGACGGCAAGCACTACCAGATCCCGCTGCCCAGCGAGGGACCCGGGGCCCAGGGCACGGGCCTGGGCAAGCCGCTGCATTTGATCAATCACCCTGTGCGCGACCGTATCCCGGTCACGATCGCCGCGTTGGGACCGAAGAACGTCGAACTCACCGCCGAGATCGCCGAGGGCTGGCAGCCGGTGTTCTTCTATCCGGAGCAGGCCGACGCCGTGTGGGGTGACGCGCTGCGTGCCGGCTTCGCCAAGCGCGATCCCTCGTTGGGCCCGCTCGACGTGATGGTCAGCGCTCCCCTGGCCATCGGCGACGACGTCGACGACCGGCTGTCCTGGGTCAAGCCGCAGTTGGCGTTGTACATCGGCGGTATGGGCGCGCGGGGCCGCAACTTCTACCACAACCTGGCCACCCGCTACGGGTACGGCGAGGTCGCGAACACGATCCAGGACCTCTACCTGGCGGGCAAGAAGGCCGAGGCGATCGCGGCGGTGCCGGATGATTTGGTGCGCAACGTGTCGCTGGTCGGGCCGCGCGGGTTCGTCAAGGAGCGATTGGCCGCGTTCGCCGAAGCCGGTGCGACGACGATTCTGCTGCAACCACTTTCGGTCGACCGAGGCGAAATCCTCGGATTCGTCGAGGAACTGCACGGCCTGTTGCCGTAGCCCGATTACGCGGAATTCCGTCGCACCTGTACAGTGGGTGGCGCGGCATCTTCTGTTCTGCCTTTTGCCGCTTCTCGATCGTCACACCGAGCGCCGCGGACCATCCGCGCCGGGCAGGACGACCACACCGAACTTCCGGAGTTTTACTTGTCTGTGCAAAACCCCTGTGGCACAAGCGTGCCCACTTTCGCCGACCTTGGCTTGCCGAAGGCCGTCGTCGCCACTCTCGCCGCCAACGGCATCGAGTCGCCCTTCCCCATCCAGGCCGCGACGCTGCCCGACTCGCTGGCCGGTCGCGACGTCCTCGGCCGCGGTCGCACCGGATCCGGGAAGACGTACGCCTTTCTGCTGCCCGTGGTGACGAGGCTCACTGCGAACCCGTCGAAGCGTGCCCCCGGCCGCCCGCGTGCGCTCATCCTCGCGCCCACCCGCGAACTGGCCGCCCAGATCAGCGCCTCACTGGCGCCATTGGCCGCCGCCACGAATCTGCGCTCGGTGACGATCATCGGCGGTGTGGGACCCAATCCCCAGATCCAGGCGCTGCGCCAGGGCGTCGACATCGTGATCGCGTGCCCGGGCCGGCTCGAAGACCACGTCAAGTCCCGCCATGCGGACCTGTCCGCGGTCGAGATCACCGTGCTCGACGAGGCCGACCACATGGCCGACCTCGGCTTCCTTCCGCCGGTGAAACGGCTGCTGGACAAGACCCCTCGCAACGGGCAGCGGATGCTGTTCTCGGCGACCCTCGACGGCGGCGTCGACGTGCTGGTGAAGCGGTACCTGACCAATCCCGTTGTGCACAGCGTCGATTCGGAGCAGTCGCCGGTGACCGCGATGGAACACCACGTGCTACACGTCGACAAGGCGTCGCGCCTCGGTGTGCTGGCCGACCTCGCGGCGTCGCCCGGGCGGACCATCGTGTTCGCGCGGACCAAGCACGGCGCCAAGAACCTTGCCCGACAGCTGAACTCGCGTGGCGTTTCCGCAGTGGAGCTGCACGGCAACCTGTCGCAGAACGCGCGGACGCGCAACCTCGCCGCATTCTCCGACGGGTCGGCGACCGTGATGGTCGCCACCGACATCGCCGCGCGCGGCATCCACGTCGACGAGGTGAGCCTCGTCGTGCACGCGGACCCGCCCGTCGAGCACAAGGCGTATCTGCACCGGTCGGGTCGTACGGCACGCGCCGGCGCCGACGGCACCGTGGTGACGTTGATGCTCGATGAGCAGGTGTCCGACGTGCGGCAGTTGACCCGCAAGGCAGGCGTGAAACCGACGATCACCCGCTTCAGCGGCTCGTCACACCCGGTGCTCAACGAAATCGCCCCCGGCGACCGGACTTTCGGTGACCCGATCGTCCCCAGTCGGCCCGAGCCCACGAGGCCTGCGCCGACGAGGGGACGCCAGCAGCGTCGCCGCCGCCCGGTGCGGTCGCGCCGTCCGGCGAACGCCTAACGCCTGGCCGCGATCTCGGCGAGCAGCGCCACCACGACCCCGAACGCGAAGTACAGCGGCACCAGCCACGGCGCGACGCCGAAGAGGCCGTCGCTGGCTTCGTGATACGCGAACAGTCCCGCTTCGGCGATGACGATCTCGACGACTGGACCGATGACCGCCGCGGAGCAGGCCGCATACGACCGACGGGCCGTCGCCCAGGGCACACCATGTGATGGTCGCGAGCGCGACGATCAGCGCGATGGCCGGAACCGCGGGCGCGGTGTGGATCAGCGCGGTCGTCACGTAGATGCCGAGCACCCCCGCCACACCGGCCAGGCCCTGTCGCGCCGTGACGTCGGTCCGGGGCGACGGCAGGTGAAGGCGCAGCTCGGCCAGCGACACCGTGGCCAGGGCAACCAGCACGGGAAACCAGATCGGGCTGCTCCGGTGACGACATGGCTGTGGTCGCCCACGAGCGACGCCGCCGCCCCCAGGGCAAGAAAGAACAGCAGGTCCCGCAGCCGCAACTTCATCGGAGGGACGCTACCCGTCTGACCGCCCCGACGTCGAAAGTTGCGGTATCCAGCAAACTTTCGGCCCGAATCGGGCGCTGCGTCACCGCTCGATCGTCACCATTTTGGTGACCGAACCGTGACCGCAGATTTAGTGATGATCGTGCAGCCTATGGGTATCCGGGATTCACTCCTGAAGGGGGTGCAGCAATGGGAACGGTTACCTACCCACCGCTCACCAGAGCCGAGCGCTGTGTGCGACTCCCCGCGGCGTCCCGAAGTCTGGCGCGTCTCGAGACCGACCACTTCTGGTGCGACCACTGCGGTACGAATCACCGCAGCCGGTTGATCGCCGCCGAATGTGTGCGGCTTCTCGTGAACGGACCGGACCGACGGACGTAACTACTCGCCGACCTGCGGTAGTTCATCGGCGGCGATCTCGCACGGCGTATCGAGCGGCTCAGGCGGTGGTAATGGTTGGGGCTGCACCGCCAGTGGCTCCGGCGGCACGGTAGCGACCGGCGGCTCTTCGGCCGGCGCGGGGACCTCCGGTGGCGGGGGTCCCGCTTCGCACGGCGGCTCGGCGGCCGGCTCCTCTGGCTCCGTCACCACGTCATCGGCTTCTTCGACGGTGTCTTCCTCGGCCTTCTCTTCCTCGGGTTCCTCTTCTTCTGCCTGCTCGTCGAGTTCTGGCGCCGTCAGGTCATCGAGTGCGGCGTCGTCGAATGCGCCCTCGCCCAGCAGGCCGCCGAGCATGTCGCCCAACTGCTGCCCGAAACCCGACAAGCCACCCCCGAGGTCGGGCAGTCCTCCGCCAAGGGAGGGCATGGAGGGGGCCGCCGGCGGTGCCAGCGGGAGTTCGGCCGGTGGTGGGGCCGCCGCGGGCGCGGCTGGGTCCGCCATTGGTGGCGCCAGTAGCGGTGGCGGTGACAGTGTCGCTGCGGGTGCCGACCACCCGGCGGGCGCGACCGACGCGGGTGGCGCTCCCATCGCCGCGGGCGCCTGGGCCGGCCCTGCGGAGGTGACCGGCGCGGGTGCAGGCGTTGTGCCGTCGACCGCTGCCGGTATCCATGTCGGGCCGAGCTCGCCGGGGACGTCGAACACCGCTTCGCCCTGTGGCGCCAGCTCGGCCGTCGCTGTTTCGTATGCCGCCACGATCGCGTCGGTGGCGGCCCGCATCGCGGCGAGCCACTCGCCCGCGATCGCCGAGTCCACGAACGGCTTGACCTCCAGGTCCACCAGTTCGCTGGCCACCGCTCGATCACCGGCGCCCGTGGTGACGGTCTGCGACGCCGCCAACCAATCACCGCGACGGACACCAACCCCGTCCCCGATCGACACCGCCTCAGCGACCTTGCCATCCACCGATGTCCACAGACGCTCCCGCAGATCCGCAAGCGCGGACGCGGCCCTCCGGACGGCGGTCGCGGTGACCACGGCGGCTTCACCGTGCCGGTGCAGGAACTCCCGGGACATGTTCGCGCCCAACCCCTGCCAGGCCGTCGTCAGCGCATCCAGCTGAGCCTCTTGGCGTGCGAGCGCATCCTCGGCCGCCGACGCTACCGCTTGCAGCCCAGCGCAATCCGCTTCTAGAGCCCCGAGGTCCATCCCGTCCTCGGCGGCGTACCAGTCGCGCACCTGCGCCGGGTGCGCCGTCAGGTCCGGATGGCGATAGCCGAGGCATTGGCACGCAAGGACATACTGCTCGATATCGGCGACGCCGGGCATCCCGTCCGCCAAACGCGCTGCGGCGTCCACACTTTCCGCCATCTCACCCCAACCGGTCCGCAGCGTGGGCATCGGCATCGGCGTAACGCTCGACGGAAACTCGGAGCGCGGTGGCGATCTCCGCCGACGCACGCGACCATCGCCATAACTGGTCCACGACGTGGTCCACCGCGGACCGAACGGCATCCCCGTGCGCGACGTACGACCGGCCCGCGCCGGCCCCGTCGAACGCCAACCGACTCAGATGCGCTCGCACGGCGGCGTCGATCATGTCGGCGGCGGCCTCATACTGCCGCGCGACGCTCAACAACGCGGCGGCGTCGACACGAGATGCGTTCATGTATGGGTTGGACGCACGACGACGGCGACCGGTTCCGTCTCAGCGTTGCGCGCTGACCTGTTCGGCCACCCGCACCGCGAGCTGCCGCGCGGTGTCCTCGTCGGCCGCCTCCACCATCACACGCACCACTTGTTCTGTTCCCGAGGGGCGCAACAGGATTCGGCCGGTATCGCCGAGTTCGGCCTCCACCTCGGCGACGGCGGTGCGGACCGACGGCGCATCGGCGACCGTCGCCTTGTCCGCCACCGCAACGTTGATCAGCACCTGCGGCAGCGTTCGCATCGGCTCGGCAAGCACCCCGAGCGGGGACCTCGTCTGCGCCATCCGCGACATCAACCGCAGCCCGGTGACGATGCCGTCGCCCGTCGTGCCCCACGCCGGCATGACGATGTGCCCCGACTGCTCGCCGCCGAGCGCGTAGCCGCCGGCGCGCAGTTCCTCGAGGACGTAGCGGTCCCCCACACTCGTGGTGCAGACCTCGACCCCGGCCGCCCGCATGGCCAGATGCAGGCCGAGGTTGCTCATCACGGTCGTCACCAGGGTGTTCGACGCCAGCTCGCCGTTCTCCTGCATGGCCAGGGCGAGGATCACCATGATCGCGTCGCCGTCGATCACACGCCCCTGCGCATCGACGGCCAGGCACCGGTCGGCGTCGCCGTCGTGGGCGAGGCCCAGGTCGGCCCGGTAGGACACGACCGCGGACCGCAGGCTCTCCATGTGCGTCGAGCCGCAGCCGTCGTTGATGTTCAATCCATCGGGCGCGGCGTTGATCGTGATGACGTTGGCGCCCGCGGCACGGTAGGCCTGCGGCGCGGCCGCCGAAGCGGCGCCGTTGGCGCAGTCGACGACGACGGTGAGCTCGTCCAACCGGGTGGTCACGGCCTTGCCGACGTGCCGCAAATAGCGATCCAGCGCATCCTCGGCGTCGACCACCCGCCCGATGCGGGCGCCGGTGGGGCGGTCCCCGGGCCCCTGGCTGACGAGTTCTTCGATTCGGTCCTCGGTAGCGTCGTCGAGCTTGTGGCCGCCGGGCCCGAAGATCTTGATGCCGTTGTCGGGCATCGGGTTATGCGAGGCGCTGATCATCACGCCGAAGTCGGCGTCGTACGCGCTGGTCAGATAGGCGACGGCGGGGGTCGGCAGAATGCCCACACGCAGGGCGTCGACGCCTTCGCTGGTCACTCCCGCGATCACCGCGGCCTCGAGCATCTCCCCGCTGGCCCGCGGATCACGGCCGACGACGGCGACCCGCCTGGCGTGTCCCCCGGCGGTCGCCAACCGGCGCGCCGCGGCCGAACCGAGAGCCAACGCCAGCTCGGCGGTCAGATCCTGGTTGGCGACGCCGCGCACCCCGTCGGTGCCGAACAGTCGAGCCATGCCGACAAACTTCTCACAAATGCCCGCCGCAGAGCCAACCGCGCGTGTCGGGGGCCGTGCCGTCGCCGAATCGGTACCCAGACGCGACTCACCGCCCGCATCCGGACGGATGCGGGCGGTGAGGTTTGCGGTTCTAGCTGCCGTCGTTTTCGGCGGTAGGGGCGGTCGTCGGAGAGGTCGTCGGCGCCTCGGACGTCGGCGTTGCCTCGTTCTGACCGTTCTGACCCGGTGCGTTCTCGGAGTGACCGGGGCCGTTCTGCTGGAGCGCGACCGTGCCGAGGGTGTTGGTGCACACCGTCTGGTCGGTGCCCTCGGTGTCGGCGGCCTGCGCCAACGCGTTGACCGAGCTCACGTCGGTGTGGCACACATCGGCGGCGATCTGCGCCGCGGCGGTCACGTCGACGTCCTCGAGGACACCGGCGTTACCGAACGAGATGTTGACTCGGCTGTCTGGAGCCGTGTCCGGCTGAGCCATGGCCACACCCACGCCGGCGGTGAAGAGCAACGATCCGCCCATCACGGCGCCTGCGGTCAGTTTCTTCGCGTTCTGCATCCATCACTCCTTTTCGGTCCGGAGGCGACGATCCGGTCCCAGACTGGTTCGTGCCGGTGGCAGTTGCGGTCTGCCGCGCATGCAACGCCGCCGCCTCCAACCCCGCTGGGTTTACGACACCTCGGCGCGCGAAACCGAAATCCCTCGATTGTGAGATAGGCCGCATACGGCCTTGAATGCAAAACCGCCGGGCGTGCAGTGCACACCCGGCGGTTCCGCAGATCGATCAGCGCTTGCTGTACTGAGGCGCCTTACGGGCCTTCTTGAGGCCGTACTTCTTGCGCTCGATGGCCCGCGGGTCGCGGGTCAGGAAGCCGGCCTTCTTCAGCGCGGGCCGGTCCTCGGGCTGCACCAGGATCAACGCCCGGGCGATCGCCAGGCGCAGCGCGCCGGCCTGGCCGGACGGGCCCCCACCGTCGAGGTGGGCGTAGATGTCGAAGCTCTCCAGCCGATCGACGGTGACCAGCGGAGCCTTGATGAGCTGCTGGTGGACCTTGTTCGGGAAGTAGTCCTCGAGGCTGCGGCCGTCAAGGTTGAACTGGCCCGTTCCGGGCACCAACCGCACCCGCACGACGGCCTCCTTGCGGCGGCCGACGGTCTGGATCGGGCGGTCGATGAAGACGGGCTCGCGGGGGGTCGCCTCGGCGGCGGCCTCGGTCACGGCATCAGTGTTGGCGTCGGTCTCGGTCACTGGCTGAGTCACTGGGCCACCTGCTTGATCTCGTACGGAATCGGCTGCTGGGCGGTGTGCGGATGATCCGGCCCGACATAGACACGCAGCTTTTTCTTGACCTGACGGCCGAGCTTGGTGTGGGGAATCATGCCCAGGATCGCCTTCTCGACGACCCGGTCGGCGTGCTTCTCCATCTCCTGGGCGAGCGAACGCTTGCGCAGACCGCCGGGATAACCCGAGTGGCGGTAGAAGAACGTGCGGTCCGCCTTGTTACCGGCGATGGCGATTTTCTCGGCGTTGATGATGATGACGAAGTCACCACCGTCGACATTCGGCGTGTATGTCGGCTTGTGCTTGCCGCGCAGCAGATTGGCTGCCGCCACGGCGAGCCGGCCGAGCACCACGTCGGTGGCGTCGATGACATACCACGAACGTGTGGTGTCACCCGCCTTCGGCGTGTACGTAGGCACAGCGCTACCTCTCCTCTATCGGGTTTCGAGTCCCGGTGACCCGGGTGCCGGTCAGGCGTATCCGGTGGGTTGATCTCGGCGACCGACGTTGACCCGAGGACCCGTGCTTACCGCACGCCAACGACGCAGCTTACCTGGACGCGTCCTCGCAGGTCAAAACGGTGCTTCGGCCGCCCCCGCCAAAGGATAGGGAAATCCCTGATTCCTTTTCGGTCCCGCCGCCTTAGCGTCGTCGCCGGGGGGACAGCAAACCCGCAGTCTCACATCCGATTGTCATGGCAACCGCCGCCGGGGCCGCCACCGCGTCCGCGGACACCTATTACAAGAACTGCAGCGCCGCCCGCGAGGCCGGCGTCACGCCGATCCTGGTGGGCCAGGACGGCTACGCAGAGCACCTGGACCGCGACGGCGACGGCGTCGCCTGCGAGTAGTCGACGGTGATGCGCCACCGCGGCCGCTCTCCTCGACCACGGTGGCGCGCACCGCGCGGCCCGCTGACTCCCCTCCAGCCGGAACCGCACAAACCTCTCGGATGTCAGAGACCCCACGCGCCGGCGGCGCTGCGGTCGGTCGCGGCCACATCGTCGGCGCCGTCTCGAACCGCGTTGCCAAGGCTGAACAAGATCTCGTTGAGCGCGCCGGCCGCCTGCTCCCACCGGGCCTGTTCAATCCGGTATGCGTCGGCCGCCTGGCGGGTCCACACCTCTTGTAGCGGCGCGATCTGCGCCCGCAGCTCCTCGAGCGCGTTGTTGAACCGCGCGGAGGTGGCGTGGATCTCCTGACGGACGGTGTACTCGATCTCGTCGAAGTTGTACGACAACACGTGATCCATGACGGCTCCCTTACAGATGGTTGGCGACCGCGCCGATGCGCTGTGAGTGGCTCTCGTTGACTTCTTGCAGCGTCTGCTGGTTGAGCCGGATGGTCTCTGCGATGCGCTGCAGCGACGCGTGCAGTTTGAGCGCTTCGGCATTCCACCGGTCGACGACGTCGCGGAAGCGGGTCGCCGCGACGCCGCCCCAGACCGACGGCGGCACGGCGCCCATCCGGCCGATGAAGGACTGCAGCATCGCGCGGATCTCGTCGTTATGGACGTCGGTCTGATGGGCGACCGCGGCCATCATGTCGAAATCGGTGTTGAGCGAACCACCTTGCGGTGTCGTCATGGGCATCCTTTCCTCGGCTTCTGATTGATACGACGCACCGTGTGGCGGTCCGGTTCCACCGAATTTCACGAGATCGCGTGCGCGGACCTGATCGCCTGATCGCACACCTCGCGGACCGTGGACTCGTGGCCGGGTGTGCTCTGACAACCGATCGCGATGCGAACGCCGTCGTCGACAACCACGGCCCACGCCACGTGACGGTCGGGACGGAGTTCCCGGTAGGTGACGGCGACTCTGCCCGCCGGGAAGTCCGCCGGGTCGAAGTCGACGAAAACATCGTGCGGCTCATCGGAAAGCGCGGCGTGCAGCGAAGCGGCGGTCTGCGCCAGGTCTGCATCCGGCGGACCCACCGACTGGGTCACGTGGAGCGCGGCGTCGCCCGACGGTGAGGTGATCTGCGCCCGGGCCGATCCCGGTCCGGTGGTGATGTGTTCCACCGCCCACGATGCCGGTACCGTCACCTGGACTCGCCCCTCCACCAACAGGGTCGACGCGGTGGTCGCCGCTGGGGCATCACCGCCGCGCAACGCCAACCCGCCGCACACCGCGACCGTCGCCGCGACGACGCCGCTCAGCACCGCCGTCCGTCGCGACCGGTGCGCAGCGACAGCGGGGGCGGACGTATCGTCAGGGGACGTCTCCGCGGCCCGCCGGACGTCGCTCTCGTCGACAAGGCGTGCCTGAATCCTCTTGTCGCGCAGCCGATTGACGATTGCTTCGGCCACTACGGCCGTAGCGGGCGCATCGACGAGCACCGGCCCCGTCGGTCCGGCCACTGCGACCACCTTGTCCACCACATCGTCGCCCACGTCGGTGATGACGACCGAACGGGCGCCGGGCCGGGTGACCAGTATCATTTCCGGTGCGATCTCGACGACGGTCACCGGATCCCGTCGCTGAAGCAAGGTGGTACGCCCGATCACCTCGACGGCCGACGCCGCCGTCGCTTCGCGTACACGGTCGAGTCGGGTGCGCGGCCACCACGTCGGGCAGACCATCAGGACGGTGTCGGCGTCACCCACGGCGGAGCGCATCAGTTCGATCCAGAGTTCCGGTACGGGCACCGCGGCCTCCCCGACCAGAGCGAGATCGTCGTCAATGGCTTCAAACGCCGTCCAAACCAGCCCGGCGTCAACCGGATTGGCCCCGTGAATCGATGTCGGCCCTACCTCGACGACGGCTCGGGTCACGGCGGCGGCTCCACCCAGCCGATCTGGATGAGGCGCTCACCTTCGGCCCGGGTGACCAAGGTGCCCCGCCCGGGCGGTTGGGGCGAGGGCCGGACCGAGCCCAGCAGCACACCGTCGTCGGGTCCGGCGCTCATCATCACGCCGAGGCATCCGATCTCCCGCATCCGCGCGAGGAGGGGATCGAACATCGCCCGCGCCGCACCGCCCGATCGGCGGGCGACGATGACGTGCAGGCCGAGGTCGGTCGAGTGCGGCAGGACGTCGGCGAGTGGGGCGAGCGGATTTCCCGTCGCCGCGGCCACCAGGTCGTAATCGTCTATCACCAAGAAGATCTCGGGTCCGGTCCACCAGGACCGGTCGCGCAACTGCTGCTGCGTCACGTCCTCGCCCGGCATGCGGTCTTCGAGCATCGCGAGCAGTTTGGGCATTCTTGTCGTCAGTGCCGCAGGCGAAGCGGAGTATCCAGCGAGATGCTCGGTTTCGACGGCGCCGAGCAGCGAGCGTCGCAGATCGACGATCTCCATCCGGGCCTCATCGGTGCTGTGGGTTCGGACGATCTCATGACACAGCAGCCGAAGCAGCGACGTCTTGCCGCAACCGCCCTCCCCCAGCACCAACAGATGCGACTGCTCCGTGAGGTCGAGGCACACCGGCCGCATTTCGTGCTCGCCGAGGCCGAGCACCATCCGGTGTTCGCTTTCGACGAGTTCGGAATGTCGCACCAGCGCCGGGAGCAGTTCGATGCGCGGTGCGCGCCGGCCGTGCCACCGCTGCTTTGCCCGCTCGACGGTCGCCGCCATCGCCTCCCCGAGATCCTCGGTTCTCGATACGCCGTCCCAGCGCGGCAGTGCTATGACCGTCTCGCGACCGTCGGCGGTGATGCCCCTACCCGGCGGAGCGTTGGTCAGTGAGCGGGCCCGACGGCGGTCCATCTCGGACTCCGCCGGATCGCCGAGCCGCAGTTCGATGCGGTTCGCGATCTGATCCTTGAGCGCCGGCCGCAGGTCGGGCCATCGCGAGACAGTGATCACCACATGCACGCCGTATGCGAGACCCTGTGCGGCGATGGCGGTGATCGAAGCCTCCATCGGCTCGAGGTGCCTGCGCAGCTGGGCCCACCCGTCCACGACGAGGAACACGTCGCCGTGGTGGTCGGCCGCCGTCGCCGGGTGACCTTCGGCACGGCGTGCGCGATACTCGGCCATCGAGCCGATTCCGCTTGTCCGAAACAGGTTCTCCCTGTCTCGGATCAGCGCCTCGAGGACGGCGACGGTGCGACGGCACAGCTCGACATCGGGTTGGCCCGACACCGCGCCGACGTGCGGGAGTTCGGCGAGGCCGGCCAGCGCCCCGCCACCGAAATCCAGGCAGTAGAAGGCGATCTCGTCGGGGCTGTGCGTCTCCGCGAGCGCGAGGATCAGCGTGCGCACGGCAGTCGACTTGCCCGACTGGGGTGCACCGACGATCGCGGCATGTCCGGCGGCCATCTGCGCGACGAGTAGGTCACGGCGCTGATGAAACGGACTGTCCACGACACCGAGAGGAGCAGCGAGAGCAGGTCGGTCTCCTGGCGGCACGATGGCGTCGAGCGTCGGAGGCGCGCTCAGCGGTGGCAACCACACCGGATGTGCCGGCGTCCCGCGACCATCGACCCGGTCCAGCACCGCGTCCAAGATCGTTCGGGCATGTGGGTCGTCGCGGGCCGGTGCCGCTGCCGGGGTGAAGATCATCGGCCCGGGCTCCTCGGCCGCGTAACGGGATTCGGAACACGGGCCGGAGACGAACGCCGTCTGGAACTTGATGAGGTCACCGGCGGCCGTCTTCAACAGCGCCGCGCCCGGAGATCCGGGCAGGGTGTGCGCGTCGGCGACGCCCAGCACGGCCCGCGATTCGCCGGCGGAGAAGGTCTTGAGGCAGATCCGATACGAGAGGTGGGTGTCCAGGCCGCGCAGCCTGCCCTCGTCGAGTCGTTGGCTGGCCAACAGCAGATGGATTCCCAGTGACCGGCCCAACCTGCCGATGGCGACGAACAGTTCGGCGAAGTCGGGATGCTGGCTGAGCAGCTCGGAGAATTCGTCGACGACGACGAACAGCGCAGGCAGGGGCGGGAGCGGGGCGCCGCGTGACCGGGCCTTGGCGTAATCGGCGATGTTGGCGTGATTGCCCGCCGCGCGCAGCAACTCCTGTCTGCGGTGAACCTCACCGGCAAGCGCGTCGTTCATCCTCGCGACGAGGTGAGCCTCGTCGGCCAGGTTCGTGATCACGGCGGCCACATGCCGCGCGCGGTCCAAGCCGAGGAACGTCGCGCCGCCTTTGAAGTCGACGAGCACGAGGTTGAGCACGTCCGGCGGATGGGTCGCGATCATTCCCAGAACCAAGGTGCGCAACAGCTCGGACTTTCCGGAGCCAGTGGCGCCGACACACAGCCCGTGCGGGCCGATGCCGTTTCGGGCGGCCTCATTGATGTCGATCGTGACCGGGGTGCCGTCCTCGGCGACACCGATGGGCACCTTTCGCACCCGATGGCTCCGCGCCCAGAGCCTCTCGGGGACGAGCCCGGTGAGGCTTTCGATGTTCATCAGTTCGAGCCAGCCTCCGCTGGCCCGTGCGGTGTCGGATCCACGTCTGGCCAACTGGCGGGCGCATACCGTCGCCTGCGCCAGGGACATGAAGTCCGGTCGGCAATCCGTTTCACGCCCGTCGATGGTCAAACGATCGGCGACATGCAGGGACAGTGCGTCGTCGTCTTGCCCGGCCCCGATCTTGAGCACGGTCACATTGCCCGTCGACGACATTTCGCCACCGGCTGTTCCGTCGGCGACGACCACGAGATGCCGGCTCGCCGCATGGCCGTGACCGTGCAGCGAATGCTGGTAGTGGGGCAGCCATTTCAGCCAATCCCACTCGACACAGGTCTCGGTGTCGGTGATGGCCGCGATCTCGACCGCGTCGCTCGCGTGGTGGGTTGCGAGTTGACACACCATCGCGCGTACCAGGCCGCGGGCATGCTGGTCATCGCCGGTCACCGCGACCACCGGATGCCGGTGCAGCGGTAGAGCGACCGGCATTTCGGCAAGGATCGACCGCTTCCGAATCAGCGTGCGCACCGCGGACACCGTCACCGGATCGCGATCGTCGGCCTCGGGAAGGCCTGGCCCCGCCAAAGGTGGGTCCATCGTCTGCCCGCCGAGGCCTATCCGAACCCGACAGAAGTCCTCGTCGTCGGTCCTTCGTGGGGCCGCGTGGAGCCTGTTCGCCACCGACCACAAGGACTCGGGCGGCGGGTGGCGCGAATGCTGTTCTCGGCGTTGAGCGATCGTGGCCACCACGATCTCGTCGTCGAGCTCGTCGAGGTAGCGCAGATAGCTTCGCCGGTTCTGTTCGATCTCGACCGTTCGCTCTGCCCCGCCGCGGGCGCCGTACACCAGGGTGCCAAGAACCGACACGAGCATCATCACCGGGAAGAACGCGAACATCGGTGCCCGGTTCACGGACATGCCGGACGTGAAGTAGACCGCCATCATGCCGACGGCCGCGACGAGCATGGCCAGCGGCAACAGGCGCGCAACGGGGTTGACCGAAGCCACCTTCGGCAGCGCCGGCGGAGATTTCACCACGAATTCGGGCGGGCCACTCGAGAACTCCATCGATGAATGGGACGCGGACGGTGCCCGCTCGGTTCCATCCACAGGCGTCAAGACTTGTGCGGCGCCCGCATCGTCGGACGCGTTACGGTGGCCCACACGGCGTCATAGGGGGTGCGATGCCCGATTCACTGTGCCGGGTCACGGTTCACGTCGAAGAGCCACACCAGACACAAACCGTCGACTTGACGCTGCCTCGCCGGGCGTGCGTCGGCGACATGCTTCCGTCGATCGTCGACCTGATCCGCCCCGGGCCTGGTGTGCGTTGGCGGCTCCGTCGCATCGGCGGAGCGACGCTCGACGAGTCGCTGACGTTGTCCGACAATGCCATTCACGATGGTGAACTGCTCTGGCTCAGCGCCGACGAGGTTCCCGACCCGGTCATCGTCGACCGGGATGCCGGCGACGCCGTGGCCAGGATGCGACCGGCCCACGGCGACATTCCGCGCTTGGTCTGTGTTGGCGGAAGCGTGGCCGCCGCCGGTGTCGGCGGGGGTGCGATCCTGTGGTCGGCCGAATCGGCCGGTCGAACCGTTGCGGCTCTCCTCGGCGTCACCCTGACCGTGGCCGCGATCATCGCGGCAGTCCTCGCGCGTCGCACCGGCTCGGAACCATTGCCGTGCATCACGTTCGGCGTGCTGGCGGCGATTTCGGCGGCAGTGACCGGCGCCGTCGTGGTGCCGTCGGGCCCGCTCGCCGCGCATCTAGTGCTGGCGTCGGCAGCGGCCTCGACCGCCGCGGTGGTCTCGTTGCGCCTTACCGGCCGCGGACTCATCCCGCTGACCGCGACCGCGACCGCGTCTCTGCTGTGTACCGCGGCCTCGGCGGTATCGGTCGGGTGGGATCTCGACGGTGCGGCCTGCGGCGCGTTGCTCGCGACGATCGCGCTGGCAGTGCTCGGTTCGGCCCCGAGACTGGCCATCGCGCTGACCCGCATCGGCCCCGAACCACCGGACGAGCGCCACGCCGCGCGCGCCCACGACCTGCTGACCGGGATGATCACCGGCGCGTCGACCGCCGCGGCGATCGCCGCCGTCCTCGTGGCGGGGACTGCGACGGCCACCTTCCCGATCGCCGTGTTCGACGGCGTCGTCGGCGCCGCACTGGTGCTCCGCATCCGCACCCATATCGGCGTCGTCCGTCGGTGCGCGCTTGCGATATGCGGATTCCTCGCGATCTCAGCGGGATTCGCCGTTCTGGTGGCAGCCGCGCCACGGCACGCACACTGGTTCGGCGCCCTGGCCGCCGTCGCGGGCACGGGCTGTCTGCTCCCGCTCCTGGGCTTCACGTCCGGCCTGGCCGCACGCCGCGCCGCCGAACTGGCCGAGTATGCGGCGCTGGCGGCGATCATCCCGTTGGCCTGCTGGATCGCAGGAATCTTCGGTCTCGTGCGCGGTCTGGCGCTGACGTGACCCGCACACTGCGTGTCGTCCTCTCGGTCGCGTTCCTATCGGCTTCGCTGAGCGGCGCTCCGCCCGCTGCCGCGATAACCCCGCCGGCCGTCGATGATGCGCTGCTCCCACACCCGCAGTCGCCGACGCCGCCGCAACCCACTGAACAGACGGATGCCTGCGCGGCCGCTCGGAACGTGTCGCTCGGCGATGATGTCGGCGGTCAACTCGACGACCTGGACCTGCGGTCGCTGTGGCCGCTCACCCGGGGCGCCGGTCAGACCGTCGCGGTGATCGACACCGGAGTGTCGCGCCATCGCCTGCTCCCACACCTGGTTCCGGGCGGTGACTACGTGTCGAGAGGCGACGGCACCGACGACTGCGACGGACACGGCACCATCGTCGCGGGGATCATCGGCGCCACAGCCGATCCCGACAGCACCGGTGCGTTCAGCGGCATCGCGCCCGACGCGACGATCATCGGAATCCGGCAGTCGAGTGCCAAGTTCAGCGCCCAAGACGCCGGTGCGGGATCCGGTTTCGGCGATGTCGACACGTTGGCGCGCGCGGTGCGCACCGCGGCGGACATGGGCGCCACCGTGATCAACGTCTCCACCGTCGCCTGCGTCCCGGCGGGAACGGCACTCGACGACGGTCCACTGGGCGCGGCACTCGCTTACGCGGTCGACGTCAAGAACGTCGTCATCGTGGCGGCCGCGGGCAACGTCGGCGCGCCGGGTCAGTGTGAGCAGCAGAACCCGGTACATCCGAAAGACCCCGACTGGAATGGCGTCGAGGTCGTCGTGAGCCCCGCGTGGTACGACGACCATGTGCTGACGGTCGGGTCGATCGGGCCGGATGGGGCGCCCTCTACTTTCACCCTCGCGGGTCCCTGGGTCGACGTCGCCGCGCCCGGAGAGCGGGTGGTGTCACTCGATCGCGACGGTGACGGTTTCGTCGCCACTCTGGGTGAAAAGCCGCTCGCGGGAACCAGTTATGCCGCGCCGGTTGTCGCCGGCGTCGTCGCGCTCCTGCGGTCACGCTCGCCGCAGCTGACCGCCCGCGAAGTCATGCGCCGCATCGAGGACACGGCACGGCGTCCCGCCGCAGGCTGGAATCCGCTGGTGGGCCACGGCGTCGTCGACGCCCTGGCCGCGGTGACCGGTGGCGCCACCCCCACCACGACCGGTGGCCGTCCGGCAGCGGTGTCGCCGCCGACGCATGTCCCAGCCGACAGACACTCGGCGGGCATCGCCGTTCGCGGTGCCGCGATCTGCCTGGCGGTCATCGCCGCGGTTTTCGCGATGACGCTCCGCTCACGACGCCTCGGCACGCGCGACTGACGCGGCCTCGACACTCAGCTCCGGCCCACGTGGGAGCCGCGCCAGCAGAGGCCACGGCGCGGGCACCGGATCTTCGGTCAGCCCGAGACGCTCGGCCGCCTCCTGGTCGCGGATACCGAAGACCACGCCGGCGTCGTTCACCAGGAACAGCGTCCCGTTGCGGGCGCCGTCACCGCTCACACCCGCGGCGCGCACGTACGCGCTGCGGCCTCCGCTCATCGCGAAGCCGTCGACCGCGGCGCCTGCGGCGTCGGCTTGGCTCAACCGCACCGGACGCAGGTCGCGTAGCGCGTCGACGGTGATGGTCTCCGTGACAACGGACTTCGAGCTTGTCGACCACTGCCACTGCGCGCACACCACCGGATCGTCCGCCGGTTCGGCGCGCTCGGGGAATCGTCCGACGGGCAGGTCATCGACAACGGGAACGGTGCCGATCGCGCCGGGCTCGACCGTGACGATCTCGCGTGCATGCTGCGGTCGGGCGAACCGGATGAGATCGGCGGCCACGGCGCCGATCCGCTGCACTCCCGTCCGCAGCACCACGTAATGTTCGACGGAATCGGCGCGCGGAACGCGGATGACGGCGCCGATCCGCAATCCGTACAGCGGTGCCGGTGCGGGCACACCGGCGTCGTGGATGACCGGCGGCGCGATCTCGGGCACCTCGGGCACCGTGTCGAGCAAGGTGCGCGTAACCGGCCGCGGCGCAACGCCGTCGAGCGCGAGCGCGCGGACGACGGCCGGGTTGCGCAGATCCACCCTCGCCCGCGATCCGTCGTAGAGCAGATACGTCGCCGCCGCACCCTCGCCGGTCGACTCGATCAGTACCGTGCGCTCGGCACCGTGGAGATCGCCGGCCGATCCCACAATTACCGTCGTTAGTTTCGAATCGTCCTCGCACACCAACCATTTCGATTCGTCACCCGTCAGCGGTGCGCCGATCGCATCGGGGGCGCCCGGGATGCCGAGCATCGCTCCCCGCGTCGACCCATCGACGGCGGGCGCGCTG